>NZ_VFWW01000011.1:0-290914 GCF_006442955.1 Mesorhizobium sp. B1-1-1 | reverse complement strand
AGGGGTTCGACCTCATGCATGAGGGCAAGTCGATCAGGAGTGTCGTGGTTTATTGAGGGCGGCCACACGCCGCGGGCAACGGGCCCGCGACCTCTGTGGCCAAAAATGGGAGGAGAAAAGCATGGCGGAAAAACTGCATCCGAAAATCGACAATGGTCTGCCCAGGGAGAGTGCGAGCTTTACCGGCGGCACGCTGGTCTGCGCCTGTACCAGCAATCCGGTCAAGGTGAAGGTCAAGGGCCAGATCGCCCACAACCACGCTTGCGGCTGCACCAAATGCTGGAAGCCCGAAGGGGCGGTGTTCTCGGTGGTGGCGGTAGCCGGTACCGGCGACGTCACCGTCGCCGAGAACGGCGACAAGCTGAAGGTGGTGGACCCGAGCGCGTTGATCCAGCGCCATGCCTGCACCGGCTGCGGCGTCCACATGTATGGACCCGTCGAGCGCGACCATCCGTTCAAGGGCCTGTCCTTCATCCATCCCGAGCGCTTCGAGGAGGATGGCTGGTCGCCGCCGGGCTTTACCGCCTTTGTCTCCTCGATCATCGAATCCGGTGTCGACCCGAGCCGCATGGACGGCATTCGCGGCCAACTGAAATCGATCGGCCTCGAACCTTATGACTGCCTCAACCCCGGCCTGATGGACTATATCGCCACCTGGACCGCCAAGAGGTCGGGAGCGCTTCCGGCCTGACGACCATGAGATTTGAGGCATGGGGCCGGACGGGTTGCCGGCCCCATGCTCATTTGGAGAGACAATGCCCGCACCCGCCATCCTCGTCGACGCAGACGCTTGCCCGGTCAAAGCCGAAGTCGAAAAAGTTGCCGAGCGCCACGGCGTCGTCGTCACCTATGTTTCCAATGGCGGCCTGCGCCCCTCCCGCGACCCCATGATCCGCAATGTCGTCGTGTCCAAGGGTGCCGACGCCGCCGACGACTGGATCGTCGAAAACGCAAAACCCAACGACATCGTGGTGACCGCAGACATTCCACTGGCCGCACGCACGGTGGCGCTCGGGGCCCATGTATTGGGGCCGACCGGACGTCCCTTCACGCCGGAAACGATCGGCATGGCGGTGGCGATGCGCGACTTGAAGCAGCATTTGCGCGAGACCGGTGAAAGCAAGGGCTACAATGCCAGCTTCGCACCGCAAGACCGCTCGCGGTTTCTCGGCGAACTCGACCGCATCTTGCGGCGCGCTCTAAAATCCGCCACACCGCAGTAGAAGCCCAGCGCCATTCGGAACCATCATGGCCGCCGAAATCCCCTCCAGCACGCCCATGCACCGGCACATGCTGTTCGCGGTGTCGGCTTGTGTCGGCGTCTTTGCGCTTCTGCTGGCGTTGCTGCTTCACGCGCCGCTCGCTTATTCGATCGGCGCCAACGCCTTTTTTGCCGCCTATGTCACGCTGGTTGTCGCCCAGATGCCCAAATTCACCGGCATCTATCTCAGCAAGAATGCGCGTGACACCGACCAGCCTGTGCTGGTCATCTTCGCCGTCACGCTGGTCGTCGTCGGCGTTGCCATCACAGCATTGTTCCAGTTGATCAACCAGAAAGGCAGTTCGAACGCGATGGAGCTCGGCTTCGCGCTGCTGTCGATTCCCCTCGGCTGGTTCACCATCCACGCCATGGCGGCATTGCACTATGCGCATGTGTACTGGATGGACGGCGACCTGGTCGATGCCGGAACCAAGAAGAAAATCCCGGTCGGCGGCTTGCTGTTCCCCGGCGACAAACGGCCGGAAGGCTGGGATTTTCTGTACTTCTCGACGGTCATCGGCATGACGGCGCAGACCGCCGACACCAACATCTCGACAACCCATATGCGCCGCGTCGTGCTTGTTCATTCGATCCTGTCGTTCTTCTTCAACACGGTCATCGTCGCCGCCGCCGTCAATCTCGCCGTCAGCCTGGGCGGCCCTTGAGCTTCGATCTGATATTTTCGTGATCGATGAAACATCGGCTTGGCTGGCGACGTATCAGGAGGAGAATGATGCAGACAGCGGCCGCGCCGGATGGAACGGCCAGGAAGCGAGACCAGATGGAATCGGTTGCCATGAACCAACCCGCCGCCAGCGCGGACAGTGACGCTACGAAGGCCACGACATTGATCTACCGGCAATCGGCCTGGACGCGGCTGACGCACTGGCTGTGGGCCATCTCGCTCTTCTTCATGCTGCTTTCCGGCCTCCAGATCTTCAACGCCCGCCCGCAGCTCTATCTCGGCAAGCAGTCCGGCTTCGACTACAACAACACCGTCTTCGCTATCGGCGCCGAGAATACGAATGCCGGGCCGCGCGGCTATACCGAAATCCTCGGACACCGCTTCGACACGACCGGCGTGCTCGGCTGGTCTGGGCCGGCAGGACAAGAGACGCCCCGCGCTTTCCCGTCCTGGGCGACGATCCCGTCATACTACGACCTCGGCACGGCACGCGTCGTGCATTTCTTCTTCGCCTGGGTACTGACGACGACGCTGCTTGTGTGGCTGGTCGCCAGCCTGGTCAACGGCCACATCAGACGTGACCTCGCCCCTCGCCTGGACGATCTCAGGCGCCTACCGCAAGATATCGCCAATCACGCCAGGCTGAAATTCCACCACACGCGCGAATACAACACGCTGCAGAAAATGGCCTATGGCGGCGTGCTGTTCGTGCTGTTGCCGCTGATGATCCTCACGGGGCTCGCAATGTCGCCAAGCATGAATTCGGTGCTGCCGTTCCTCAACGACCTGCTCGGCGGCCGGCAGACGGCGCGCACCATCCATTTCACCGTCATGGTGCTGCTGGTCGCCTTCTTCACCATCCATATTCTGATGATCGTCGCCGCCGGCCCGATCAACGAACTGCGCTCGATCGTCACTGGATGGTATCGGACCGATCCGCCGGCCCATCACGCAAAATCCTCCGAAAGGAGCGCCTGACATGGCAAAATTCGAGATCAACCGCAGGAAATTCCTGACCGCGGCCAGCCTTGGCCTTTCCGGCATCACGCTTTCCGGCTGCGATGCTTTCGACAGCCAGCTCGGCGTGGGCGACGGCCTGCGCAGCTTCCTCGAAAACGCCAACGATCTCACACATCGCGCGCAACGTCTGCTCGCGGGCCGCGATTCGCTGGCGCCGGAGTTCACTGAAGCCGATGTCCGCCAGCCGATGCGCCCCAACGGCGTGACGTCACCCGACGACGATACCTACAAGGCCCTGCTCGCCAACAACTTCGCAGACTGGCGGCTGGAGGTTTCGGGTCTGGTCGAAAAGCCGCTGTCGCTGACCCGCGAGCAGCTCATGAACATGCCGAGCCGAACGCAGATCACCCGCCATGACTGTGTCGAAGGCTGGAGCTGCATCGCCAAATGGACGGGCACGCCGCTCTCGCTGGTGCTCGACCAGGCGGTGGTCAAGCCGCAGGCGCGCTACGTCATGTTCCATTGCCTGGACACGATCGACCGCAGCCTGTCGGGCGACATCAAATATTACGGCAGCATCGACCTCATCGACGCCCGCCACCCGCAAACGATCCTGGCCTACGGCGTCAACGGCAAGCCGCTGCCGGTCGAGAACGGCGCGCCTCTGCGTGTCCGGGTCGAGCGCCAGCTCGGCTACAAGATGCCGAAATATCTCTACAAGGTCGAGTTGGTCGACGGCTTCGCCGCCGTAGGAGGCGGACGTGGCGGTTATTGGGAAGACAACGGCTACGACTGGTATGGCGGGATCTGATCGCAATCGGCACGCTGCCGCCATTTTATTTTGCACGTCGCATGCAGGTGACAATCCGTCGTTGACGGGCTATGGATGACGAGTCGAGGGCTTTTGCGAGCCCTACCTGTTTGCGGGAGAGAGCAGCGAGAGCTGTCGCCGAAGGGGAAATCGCCCGAAATCTCTCAGGCAAAAGAACCGTAGACGGGAAAGACACTCTGGAAAGTCGGGGCCTGCCCCCGCGCCGAAGGTGTAAGCGCTGCCGACAGAGTTACGGGGCGCGAGTCTCTCAGGCTTCAGACAGAGGGGCACGGACTGGTCGCCATTCGCGACCGATTGCGTGCGACTCTGGAGAACACATGACGGGCGACACCAAACACCTTCCTCTCGAAGACATCCACGCAGCTGCCGGTGCGCGCTTTGGCGCCTTTGCCGGCTGGTCGATGCCGCTGACCTACCCGGCCGGCGTCATGAAGGAGCATCTTCACACCCGCGAACATGCGGGCCTGTTCGACATCTCCCACATGAAACTGTTCAGGGTCAGCGGGCCGGGCGCGATTCCCCTGCTCAACCGTGCCTGTCCGCTCGATGCGGGCGCGCTCGAAATTTCACAGTCGAAGCTGACGTTTTTCCTGAACGAGGCCGCGGGCATCCTGGACGATCTGATCGTCACCCGGCTGGGCGATACCAACTTCATGGTCGTCGCCAATGCCGGCAACGCGATCGCCGACGAGAAGCATTTGCGCGAGCTTGCGACCGACTTCGACGTCAAGGTCGAACCGCTCGATCGGGTCTTCCTCGCCATCCAGGGTCCCGAGGCCTGGGCGGCGCTTTCCCGCGCCGGTATCGAGACCGGGTCGCTGCTGTTCATGCATGGCATTGAACCGCGAGAGAACTGGTTCATGAGCCGGTCCGGCTATACCGGCGAGGACGGCTTCGAGATCGGCCTGCCGGAGGCAGACGCGCGCGGTCTCGTCGCGAAACTGCTCGAAGACGAGCGCGTGCTATGGATCGGCCTTGCCGCCCGTGACAGTCTGCGGCTGGAAGCCGGCCTGTGCCTACACGGCCAGGACATCACCACGCAAACCGATCCCGCAAGCGCGGCGCTGATGTGGGCCATCCCGAAGGACATCCGCGCCAACGGCACTTTCATCGGTGCCGACACGCTGCGCGCCGCCGTCGAGCGCGGCTCCGCCCAGAAGCGCGTCGGCCTGAGGCCGGATTCCCGCCAGCCGGTGCGCGCCGGCGCCACGCTCTTCGATGCCGACGGCAATCCCGCCGGCCACGTCACCTCGGGCGGCTTCGGTCCGTCTGCCGGCCATCCCGTCGCCATGGGTTATGTCCCGACACCGCTGGCAAAACCCGGAACTCGGGTTTTCGCCGACGTGCGCGGAACGAAGATACCTGTCGACGTTTCTTCCCTGCCCTTCCTCCCGCATCGCTACCGCAAAGGATAATTTTCAGATGGCAAAGACCTATTTCACCGCCGATCACGAGTGGCTCAGCGTCGAGGGCGGCATCGCCACCGTCGGCATCACCGACTACGCGCAGGAGCAGCTGGGCGACCTCGTCTTCGTCGAACTGCCGGAAACAGGCAAGAAGCTCGCCAAGGGCGACACCGCCGTCGTGGTCGAATCCGTCAAGGCGGCCTCCGACGTGTACGCGCCGGTCGACGGCGAGATCACCGAGGCCAACGCGATGCTGTCGTCCGACCCGTCGCTGGTCAATTCGGCGGCGACCGGCGCCGGATGGCTGTGGAAAATGAAGCTTGCCGACGAAAGCCAGCTCGCCAGCCTCATGGATGAGGCCGCCTACAAAGCCCATATCGGCTGAAATCAGGACGCATTGACATGACCGCAGCACCCTACCCCTTCTCGGCCCGCCATATCGGACCCGGCATTGCCGATGTGAGAGCCATGCTGGCCGTCATCGGCGTGCCCTCAGTGGAGACGTTAATCAGCCAGGCCGTGCCGAGATCGATCCGCCTCGACCAGCCGCTGTCCCTGCCCGCGCCGGCCAGCGAAGCCGAAGCGCTGGCCGAATTGTCGGCGACCATGGCCCGGAATACGGTTCTGAAGAGCTTCATCGGCGCCGGATATCACGGCGTGCACGTGCCGCCGGTCATCCAGCGCAACATGTTCGAGAACCCGGCCTGGTACACGGCCTATACGCCCTACCAGGCGGAGATCAGCCAGGGCCGCCTGGAAATGCTGTTCAATTTCCAGACATTGGTTGCGGAACTGACCGGCCTGCCTGTGGCATCGGCTTCGTTGCTCGACGAAGCGACAGCGGTCGCCGAAGCGATCGGCATCGCATTGCGCCATCACCGCGACAAGCGCACCAAGGTGGCTCTCGCCGGCACGCCGCACCCGCAGACGCTGGATGTGGCGCGCACCCGCGCCGAGCCGCTCGGCATCGAGATTGACGGCGAGACGATCGACGACAACACAGCCGCCCTGCTCGTCTCCTGGCCGGACACTTTCGGCGTCTATGGTGATCACAAGGCGGCCATCGACAAGGCGCGCGCGGCCGGCGCTCTGGTCGTCTTCATCGCCGACCCGCTCGGCCTGACACTGACCGACACGCCGGCAAGGCTCGGCGCCGACATTGCCGTCGGTCCAATGCAGCGCTTTGGCGTGCCGATGGGCTTTGGAGGCCCGCACGCCGCCTACTGCGCGGTTGCCGACAAATTGACCCGATTGATGCCCGGCCGCCTGGTCGGCCAGTCGACCGACAGCAAGGGCCGTCCAGGCTACAGGCTTGCCCTACAGACGCGCGAGCAGCACATCCGCCGCGACAAGGCAACGTCCAACATCTGCACCGCCCAGGCGCTGCTTGCCAACATGGCGACAGCCTACGCCATCTGGCACGGCCCCGCCGGCCTTCAGGCAATCGCCGGGCGCATCCACGCGCTGGCCAGCCGCCTGGCAGCCGGGCTCAAGGCGGCAGGCTTGCCGGTGATCGGCACGAGCCGCTTCGACACGGTGACGGTGGAGACGAAGGGAAAGGCCGCGCAGATTGCCGCCGCCGCCGAAAAGGGCGGCCGGCTTCTGCGCGTCGTCGATGCCGACCGTGTCGGCATCGCCTTCGACGAGACCTCTGACGAAACCGACCTGGAAGCCATTGCCGCCTTGTTTGGGGCCAAGCCAAGCGCGGAGGCCGCCGCCACCACGCCCGGCAAGCCGCGCGGCAAGGAGTTTCTCACCCAGCCCGTCTTCCACGAGAACAAGTCGGAAACCGAGATGATGCGCTTCCTACGCCGGCTGGCCGACAAGGACCTGGCCCTCGACCGCGCGATGATCCCGCTGGGGTCCTGCACCATGAAGCTCAATGCCGCGGCCGAGATGATGCCTGTGAGTTGGCCTGAAATCGCCAACATGCATCCCTTCGCGCCGGCCGCGCACTCGGCAGGCTACCGCGCCATGATCGACGATCTGGAAGGCTGGCTTTCGGAGATTACCGGCTTCGATGCGGTAAGCCTCCAGCCCAACGCCGGCAGCCAGGGCGAATATGCCGGATTGCTGGCCATCCGCGCCTATCACCGCTCGCGCGGCGAGGGCCATCGCACGGTCTGTCTGATCCCGTCCTCCGCGCACGGCACCAATCCGGCGAGCGCGGCGATGGCCGGCATGAGCGTGGTCGTCGTTCGCTGCCTGGAGGACGGCAATATCGACATGGACGACATGAGGGCCAAGGCCAACGAGCATTCCAGGAATCTCGCGGCGCTGATGTTCACCTATCCCTCGACGCATGGCGTCTATGAAGAGGGCGCGCGACATCTCTGCGCCCTCATCCATGAGCATGGCGGCCAGGTCTATTTCGACGGCGCCAACCTCAACGCTCTGGTCGGCCTCGCCCGCCCGGGCGACATCGGCGCCGACGTCTGCCACATGAACCTGCACAAGACCTTCTGCATCCCCCATGGCGGCGGCGGCCCGGGTGTCGGCCCGATCGGCGTCAGGGCGCATCTGAAGCCCTATCTGCCGGGCCATGTCACCGAAGGCTCCGCGCATGCCGTGGCCGCCGCCCCTTTCGGGAGTGCCTCTATCCTGCCCATCACCTGGATGTACATCCGCATGATGGGCGCTTCCGGCCTGAAGCAGGCGACCGAGACGGCGATCGTTTCGGCCAACTACGTCGCGACGCGGCTCGCCCCACACTTCCCGCTCCTTTACAAGGGCAGGAGCGACCGCGTTGCCCATGAGTGCATCCTCGACACCCGCGTGCTCAAGGAGAGCGCCGGCATCAGTGTCGAGGACATCGCCAAACGGTTGATCGACTACGGTTTCCATGCGCCGACCATGTCGTTCCCGGTCGCCGGCACGCTGATGGTGGAGCCGACCGAATCCGAGCCCAAGGGCGAGCTCGACCGCTTCTGCGAGGCGATGATCGCCATCGCGGGCGAAGCGGCCAAGGTTGCGAGGGGCGAGTGGCCCCTGGCTGACAATCCGCTGGTCAATGCGCCGCACACCGCCGCGGAGGCGCTGGCCGGCCAGTGGAGCCATCCCTATTCGCGCCTGGAAGCGGCCTACCCCGCCGGAGACGCCGACATGGCGGCGAAATACTGGCCGCCGGTATCGCGCATCGACAATGTCGCCGGCGACCGCAACCTGGTCTGTTCATGCCCGCCGCTGTCGGACTATTTGGGCGCGGCCGAATAGTCTCGCAAACTATGCTGAGCGCAAGGCCGGCTTGATCGGCTCGGCCTTGCCCATCCTTTTGTGGCTGACGACGCAATTGCGGCCCGCGCGCTTGGCGGCATAGAGCGCTGCGTCCGCCTCGGCCAGCACCTCGCCGAGGCTGTTGCCGTTGGCGCCGCCAAAGCCGATGCCTCCGCTGACAGTGCTGCGCAAGGGACCGTGGGAGGTCGCAACGATCTCGGTGCCGAAGGCGACGCCGATCTTGCTTGCGAGCTCGTAAGCCCTCTCTTCGGTCACCCGGGACATGACGATCGCGAATTCCTCGCCGCCGAGACGAAAGGCGTCGACGCCCGTTCTGGCATATTTTCTGATGACTGCGGCGAAGCGGCACAGAACCTGATCCCCCACCGGGTGACCATAGATGTCGTTCGTCTTCTTGAAATGATCGAGGTCGAACATGACGACAGCCATGAACGGACCGAAGGCACGTTCGCCATGGAGCGACATCAATCCCCGGCGGTTCATCAGCCCGGTCAACGGATCGGTCATCGTCTCGGCCTTCAGCTCGATCTGCGCCTGCAGGTGATGCAGGGAAAGCGTCAATGCGCCGAGACCGGTCATGCAGGCCACGGCCACGACCGAATTCAGGCGTTCGGCCCAGTTATCGGGGGCTGCCCCGAGCGTCCATTGCCCCTTGGCCACCAGGACGACCGCGCAAAGTGCAAACGACACCGCACAGGTGCCGCCTAGGAACGAAACCACCAGCAGGATTTTGCGATCATGACTGCCGTTGAGCCAGAACATGGTTCCGATCGCCGAGAGCAGCACAGTCACCGTTACATAGGTAACGATGAAGCCTACCCCGTCGAGACCGAGGGAAGTCACCGCCGCGCAGATCGTCATGGCGGCCAATGTCGGCAAAATGGCACGCCGGTAATCCGGCACGCCGAGATACTGCATGGCCGAGAGGCAGATGACCAGGAAACCGAGGCTGAGCAATGCAAGCGCGACCTGGCAAAGCAGCGGATCAGGCTCCTTCGTGTATCGCCAGAACAGGATGACATGCACAACGAGCACGAGAATGCCGCACCCCACCGTCAGCACGAAGCTGGCCCGGGGCGCGGCGAACCAGATCGCGAACATGGTGATGCTGAGGCAGATGCCCGACAGCGCGGCTGCGAGCAGGAGCGAACTGAAATCCAGCATATTGGGCGGGGGTTCCCTGAGCGTCGGCCTTACCGCTGCATTCTAGGTCAACGACAGCCATCAGACATGATTTTCAACTGATCTTCCGGCTGAGACCTTCGGATAGAGTTTACAAAGCGTCGACGCCGAGTGTCCCAAAATCGTCCTCGCGACGATCGTGGCCACCAGACAGCCGTCAGCCCTTGTTCAGGAGGGCAAGATTGGCATCGACGACCGTGGGGTCGGCCATGCCGGCCTTGGCTTCGAGCAGCAGCGCCCTTGCCTTTTTCCTGTTGCCGCGCAGCAATTGCGAATAGCCCATATTGTTGACGATCTGCGGCTTGCGCCCGGCGACCTTGAGCAACTGATCGTAGGCACGATCGGCGAAGTCGAAGCGGCCGAGTTCGTCATAGGAAGCGGCGAGGCCCATCCAGGCTTCCGGATTGTCGGCCTTCAACTCGACGGCCTTGCGGAAATGCTGTTCGGCAAGACCGTAATTCGCGTCGCGAAATTGCGCCTTGCCTTCCGCCAGATCGGATGTGCTGACGTCCTTCGCGGCCGGTTGAATGCCGGTGGTTTTGGTGGTGTCGACGCCACTCGTCGTACAACCAGACATCATCAAGACGGCCGCCATCGCGGCCATTGCCGTGAAATTACTGTGACGCATGCCCCTGCCCCATCGCCCGGTTTTTGCCGGGTCGTTCTTCAGGAAACACACTATACCGAAGCAATTAAACTTAGGTGCCGAAACGCCGCCAAAATTAGGCCTTGGGTACACCACCTATTAACCACCAGGCCGCAACGCCTCAGCCATGGCCAGCGGCGTTCTCACGGTTCCAGGGCCTTGAGCCCCGCCGGAACCGTATACCGGCTGCCGTCATAGCGCAGCCGGTAGGTTTGGCTCACGGACTTGCCGGGATGGGACTGGCACTCGCCATTGTTGTCGGGCAACGGATTGTCGGTGTCCATCCGTTCGACCACCACCATGTCGTGGTAGCCATGATGTTTGGCCGGGCTCATCGCCAGGCTCACCTGACTGGTATGGAAGGATCCGGCGCAATTGGTATCGCCCTCGCCGCCATTGCCGGCCACGACCAGGCCATCGAGAACCATCCGCAGGGCATCGTTGTCGATGGCATAGAGCCGCAGGTCGATTTCACTGAAAGGGTTAGGCAGCGAATTGTTCGCCATTTCGATGCGCAGGCCGAAGGCGGAGACATCGGGCGCCAGCGCATACCGGCCGGTATCGAGTTCGACCTTGCGGATGGCGATGGCATCATCATTCATCAGCCCGGGCTGCAGCAGGCGCTGGCGCACCTGCCGGCTCTTCCTGTCGATGACCAGAAGCTCGATATCGCCGGCATGCGCGTAGTCGCTGGGTTGCGAGCTGTCCATCAGCGGCACCGCGACCAACAGCAGGTCGTCATGGGCGGGCCATATCTTGCAGACCAGCCCCGGCGGGTCGCCAAATGCAGACGTCAGGGCGATGCTGGTGTAGGGTTCGAGCGTGAACGAGGCACCGTCAGCGCTTTTGCGGGCGTTGGGATAGGCCTGCTGCACCAGGGCAGCGGCATCGCCGCAATCATCGGCCGCAGCCCAGGCGGGCGACAGACTGGCCCCGGCAAGGCCGAGGACGAGCAACAGCATTCGCATGGACTTCTCACTCATTTACGGACTTCGCAGGTCGCTCAGGCCGGCCTCACTGAATATCAGCAAATCCTAGTGGCCGGTCATTTTGACGATGATCGGAATGACCGCGATCATCAGCACCACCGGCAGGATGCAAACCACGACCGGCACCGACATCTTGGCCGGCAAGGCATGCGCCTTTTCCTCGGCCAGCGACATGCGCTTGTGGCGCATCTCGTCGGAAAAGACGCGCAGCGCCCCCGACAGGCTGGTGCCAAGCTCCTTGGACTGTTGCAGCAGCGTGGCGAAGGAGCGCACCTCGTCCAGGCTCAGGCGATCGGCGAGCGCCTTCAGTGCATCGTCGAGGCCGCGCCCGGCCCGCAACTCCAGCGACACGAGCTGCAGGTTCTGGCTGAGCGACGGGTAGGTCTTTGCGAGTTCCTTCGAGACGCGCTCGACGCCCGCTTCCATGCTCATGCCGGCATCCGAACAGACGATCATCAGGTCCATGAAATCGGGGAAGCCGTTGCGGTATTCGCGCATCTTTTCCCGTATCTTCTGGGTCAGCACCAGCCCTGGCAGGAAATAGCCGGCCACGCCCGACAACACGACGAAGGCCCAGCGGCTGGTCACCGTGGCGTCGGGACTGGCCATCCAGCGGTTGAGCACGAAGACGGCGAGCGCGATGCCCACCATCGCCGTGAAACGGATGAGGAAGAACATGCCGACGGCGCGCGGCTCCATGTAGCCCGCCTGGATGAGTTTCAAGCGCAGGCGGGCGACATTTTCCGGATCGCTCTTGGCGTAGAACTCCTGCGCCTTCTTCACCGCCTTCTCGCGAACGACACCGGTATTCTTCTTCTGGGCCGGTTCCGGCCTGGCGGCCACTGGACCCTCGTCGACCTTGAGTCTGCGCCTGACTTCGTTGCGATCGCCCTTTGCCACCACCATCGGCCAGGCAAAAGCGGCAGCGCCCACGGCCAGCAGCAGGACAGCCACCGGCATCAGCGAGGTCGGCGCGAGCGAGGCGAGGAATTCGACGACCTTCTGCATGTCAGAATTTGAAGTTCGACATTTTGAACATGATCAGATTGCCCAGCATCAGCCAGGTGACCGAGCCACCAACCATGTACCACGTCTTAGGCACGCCCCAGACGTCGCTGTAATACCCAGGCATGAATGCCATGATGGTCGTGAACAGCAGCGCCGGCACGGCCGTCAGGATATAGGCCGACAGACGGCCTTCGGTTGAAATGGCGCGCACCTTGCGGCGCAGCTTGCCGCGTTCGCGGATCGTCGTCGACAGTCCGTCGAGGATTTCGCGCAGATTGCCGCCAGAACTCGTCTGGATCGACACGGCGGTGACGAACAGCGGCAGATCCTCATGGCCGACCCTGTCGAACAGCGAATTCAGCGCCGAAACCAGATCCGAACCAAAGGTCACCTCATCGGCAATCACGCCGAACTCGGTGCCGATCGGGTCGGGCATTTCGCGCGACACCATGGCGATGGCCACCGGCACCGGATGGCCGGCCTTGAGGCCGCGCGTAATCAGTTCCAGCGCTTCCGGCAACTGCATGCCGAACCGCTTCAGCCTGCGCTTGCGCATGGAGCGCATCGCCATCACCGGCAGCACCGGCACCACGACGACAAACAGAATGGCGCCCATCAGCAGCGGCAAGCCATACCAGATGGCGACAAGGGCCGCTGCCAACGCCATCCCCGAAGTGATCATCAGGAACTTCGAAAGCGGCATGATCATGCCCGACTGAGCGCGCAGCGCGCGAAAACGGTCAGGCGAGAACAGCGACGTGCCCGCATCGAGACCACGCTCCTTACGCAATTGGATCAGCACCTGTTCCTGACTGATCCTGTTTTCCTGCAGCTTCATGCGCCGGTTTATGGCGGTGCGCCTGTCGCTGCGGCCGGCATAGAGCAGGTAAACGGCCTCGGCGATCATGATGCCGGTCAATGCAGCCCCGGCATAGACGACATAGATCGCGCTGAACCCATCCAACACCTGGTTACTCCTGCGGCCGGCCGGGTTCGAAATAACGCCCGGGAAACTCGATGCCCATGGCGCGAAGATCCTCCAGGAAGCGCGGCCGGATCCCGGTCGCTTCGAAATGGCCGAGGATCGTGCCATCGGCGTCCATGCCGGTGCGCACGAAGCGGAAGATCTCCTGCATCTGGATGACGTCGCCTTCCATGCCCGTCACCTCGGCGACGCTCGTCACCTTGCGCTTGCCGTCGGAGAGCCGGGTCAACTGGACGATGATGTCGATGGCGCTGGCGATCTGGCTGCGGATCGACTGCACCGTCATCGGCATGCCGGTCATGCCCAGCATCTGCTCGAGCCGCGAAATGGCATCGCGCGGCGTATTGGCGTGAATGGTGGCCATCGACCCTTCATGGCCGGTGTTCATGGCCTGCAGCATGTCGAAGGCCTCCTCGCCGCGGCACTCGCCGAGGATGACGCGATCAGGCCGCATGCGCAGCGCGTTCTTGACGAGGTCGCGCTGCTTGAGCTCGCCATGGCCTTCGATGTTGGCCGGCCGGGTTTCCATGCGCGCGACATGCGGCTGCTGCAACTGAAGCTCCGCCGCGTCCTCGATGGTGATCAGCCGCTCGTCCTCGGGAATGAAGGCCGACAGCGCGTTGAGCATGGTCGTCTTGCCGGTACCGGTGCCGCCCGAAATGATCGTCGTCTTGCGGGCATGTACTGCCGCAGCAAGCACTTCGGCCATGTTCTGGGTGATGGCGCCGAATTCGACCAGCCGGTGCAGGCCGAGCTTGTTCTTGGAAAATTTGCGGATCGACACCAGCGGCCCGTCGACCGCCACCGGACGGATGGCGGCGTTGAAACGCGAGCCATCCAGCATGCGGGCGTCGACCATCGGCTGCGATTCGTCGACGCGGCGGCCGACCGCGGCAACGATTTTGTTTATGATTCTAAGCAGATGCGCCTCATCCTTGAACGGAATGTGGACCTGCTGCAGCTTGCCCTTCTTTTCGACGAAGCAGTTCTGATGGCCGTTGATCAGGATATCGTTGATATCGGGGTCCTTGAGCAGCGGCTCGAGCGGGCCGAGCCCGACCATCTCGTCGACGATGTCGTCGACCAGGGCATCGAGTTCGACGGTGTTGATCGCCATCCGCTCTTCGCGCGTCTTTTCCGACACGAAATCATGCACCTGCCGGCGCATCTCGTCCCTGGGCAGCCGCTCCAGCGCGACAAGATTGATCTCCTCGAGCAGCAACCGGTGGATGCGCACGCGCGCATCGAGCACCTTGTTGGCGCTCTTGCCCGGCACGGCTTCGACTTTCGCCGGCAAGACCTTCCGGCTCGTCGGGATGACGACCGCGTGGTGCGCAACCGCCGTCGGCTCGGCGGAGCGCTGCGGACGCGCATCGCGGTTCTGCAAGGTGGAAAAGCGGCTGCTCATCCGGCCTTCCTCTTCAAAAGGCTCTTGCCGAAGCCGAACAGCGATTTCGATTTGCCCGGCGCCGCCGCCACTTCCTCCGGAAGGATGATCCTCTTGAGGTCGTTGACGACGTTGGCATTGGCATCGATCTCGTGCAGCGGCACGCCGCGATCGACGGCCTCGCGCACCAGCCGGTAATTGTTGGCGATGCCGCCGACGAAATGCTCGCCGAGGATTTCCTGGACGTCCGCCTGCTTGATGCCGCTGTCAAACATCTTCTGCTCGAAACGGTTGACGATGACGTTCGGCTTCACTTCCTTGCCGGCGGTCTCGTAGACCGCCTGGATCAGGCGTTGCGTGTGGCGCAGGCACGGTACCGTCATTTCGGCGACGATGTAGAGCTTGTTGGAGCCGAGCAGCACCGTCTCCGTCCACGGAAACCAGGTGCGCGGCATGTCGATGACGACATTGTCGAAATAGGCCGAGACGAGGTCCAGCATCCGCACCACGACATCGGTCTTGAACGAGCGCATCTCCGCCGGCTGCGTCGGTGCGGCCAGAACACAAAGCCCGCTGGCATGCTTGGACAGCATCACGTCGAGCAATTGCCTGTCGAGACGCTCCGGCTGGTTCTCGATTTCGGTGATGTCGAAACGCGGCTCCAGGTCGAGATATTCGGCGCAGGCGCCCTGCTGGAAATTGAGGTCCACCACGCAGGTCGAGGCGCCGCGCGTCACTGAATGATGCAGCTGGAACGCGGTCTGCAAAGCCAGCGTCGTGGTGCCAACGCCGCCAGCCGCGGGCATGAAGGTGTAGATCTGCGACTCGGTGTTTTCCTCGCGCCCCGGCCCTTGCAGCGCACGCACCACCGAACGTACGAGATCGGCCGTGGTGATCGGCTTGACCAGGAAATCCGCGACCTTGAGCTGCACGAGGATGCGCGCGGCGGCGGCGTTGAATTCCTGGGTGACGACCACGACCGGCGCCTTGCCTTCCAGCCGACGCATGACGCGTTGCAGCGCATCGATCTCCTCAAGCTTCGCTGCGTCCATATCGACGATGATCGCGCCGAGATCGGCCTCCTGGACCTCGCCGCGAAGTTCGGTGATGTTCTTTTCCACCGTCGAGAGCTGGATGATCTCCGAGGCGGCAAACGCCGTCCGGGTGTCCTGCGCGAAGGTTCTGTCCGTCGATATGAGCAGGATTTTCCTGGTCTTGATGCGGTTTGCCATTACTTGTCAGCCTATGATCTCGGATCAATTGTCGGCGCTGGCTTGCGATGCCTTGGCGCTGGCCGCCTGCTCGGCGGTGGCGGGTTCCGTGCTGCCGCGCTGGGCAGGCACGAGAAGCCTGGTGTTCTGGACGCCGTATTTCCAGGGATCAACCATCTGCATGACGGTGTTGGCGGCCTGGGCATCCCCGGCGCCGCTCGTCACGCCTTCGCTGCGCACATAATCGTCGCTCGTGCAGCCGGCGGTGAAGCCGGCAAGCAGCAAGGCGACGCTCGAGCTCAAGACCAGACGCATGGCTTCAGTCCTTCGGCAGGTCGAGGAAATGCCCGACTTTGGTGGCGGGAGCGGCACGCGCGGCGCTGCCGTCAGCCAGCGCCAATGCGCGATTGGTGTCCGACGCCCTCACCTCCTCGGTGTTGTTGAGAAAATAGTCGACATTGCTGGCAGGCTGCGTGCCATCGGTCGGCTCGGCCATTTTCTTCGATGGATCCACCGGCTTGACCAGGTAAGGCGTGACGATGATCACCAGGTCCGTCTCGCGCCGCTGGTAGGATTTCGACGAGAACAGGGCCCCGAGCACAGGCATCTTGCCGAGGCCCGGTATGCGCGAGGTGGTGATGTCGTTCTGCGACTGCAGCAGCCCCGCGATCATGAAGCTCTGGCCGTTCTTCAGGTCGACCGACGTCCTGGCGCGGCGCACGATGAAGCCGGGCACCGAGATGCTGCCGATATTGTAGGAAGCCGACGCGTCGATCGAGGAGACTTCCGGCGCGATGTCGAGGCTGACCAGCCCGTCCTTCAGAACGGTGGGCGTGAAATCCAGGCTGACGCCGTACTTCTTGTAGCTGACGGAAATCTTGCCGTTGTCTTCGGAAACCGGGATCGGAAACTCGCCGCCGGCCAGGAAGCTCGCCGTCTCGCCGGACCGGGCGATCAGGTTCGGCTCGGCCAGCCGACGAGCCAGGCCGCGCTCTTCCAGTGCCTTGATGGCGATGTCGATGGAAACGCCGTTCGACAGCAGCTTGCCGATGATCTCGCCGGTCCCCGCCGGCTCAATGGTGCCGGGAGCAATCGTAACGTCGCGTCCGCCCATGCCATAAGCGAAATTGGCACTGTATTTGGCGCCGAGATCCTGCCCCGCCTGGCGGTTGATCTCGACGAAGCGGACATTGAGCTGGACCTGCTGCGAGGACGAGATGTTGACCGAATTGATCACCTCCTCATTGCCGGAGAAGCGGGTGGCGATCTTGTTTGCCTTTTCGGCGGCGACCGCGTCATCCGCCTCGCCCGACAGCACGACGCGGCCATTGGCGGAGCCGACCTTGATCTTGGCGTCCGGCACGCTGGCGCGGATGGTGTCGGCCAACTGGTCGGTATCGAGCGTCACTTCGATGTCTACGGTGCCGACGAGCTGCTTGTTCTCGTCGAACAGCGCAATGCCAGTGGTGCCGAGATTGTTGCCCAGCACATAGAAGGATTTGTCGGTCAACGGGTTGACGTTGGCGATCTCCGGATCGCCGATGACGATCTGGTAGAAGGCCGCGCTCGTCATGATCGTCTTTGGCTTGCCCTTGGCGACCTTGATCGAGGCGTTCTTGGTCGCCGAGACATAGACGATGTCGTTGTCCGCCCTGGCCGGGCCGGCGAAGATGCCGGCCGCCGCCATCGTCACCGCCATCGCCATCGCCTGCGCGACGTGCAACCGGCCTGTCGTTCGATATTGAAGTTGCCTGAACATTGTTCCCGTCCCGTCCGGTCCCCACCGGTCCTGCTCTGGTTCCACTCAGGAACCTGATATTCCTATTTCTGGTCCCGCGCAGGAACCTGATATTCCTCGGCCGTCGTTCCACGCGTCACGATGACCGTCTTGAATTTCGGCTTCTCAGGCTCCTTTGCCATGGCGTCGAACAGCGAGCCGGCCGCGGCCTGCGCCTTGCCCGCCACCGATCCGCCAAAGGAGGAGATGGTGGTGACACCGTCCTTGCCCTCGCCGCCCTCGCTGGCGGAGCGAAGCGACAGCGACAGCGTGCCGACAGTGCGGGCCAGCGCCACTTTCTGCGCGCCTTCGGTGGTCACCTCGATGGTTATGGAATTGGCCACCTGCGGCGTCGTTTGGCGCTCGTCGGCGCCCTGCCCGACGCTCAGCACCTTCGCGTCGGCAACGACGATCTCTGAGGTGATGGTCGAACCGGCGGCGCCTTGCGCATTCTTGGCCACTTCCTGGATTTCGCCGGCATCGCGCGTCAGCACGACATCGACCCGGTCGCCCGGCGTGACGAAGCCGCCGACGCCCGCGATCTCGTCGGTGCGGATGGTGACGGCCCGCATGCCGGGCGTCAGCATGTTGGAGAGCGTGGCGCGGCCATTCGGGCCGGACAGCTTTGTAAGCAGCACCGGTTCGTTGACCTCGATCGGCGACAGCACCACGCGGTTGCCGTCCCCGAGCAGTCCATCGATGGTGGCGAAGGCGCCCTGCGGCAGCGAATCCTGCGGCCACGGAATTTCGCTGAGTTTCGCGCGGTCGAGATCCATGCCGTACCGCAACGGTGCATTCGCCACCACGATGGTCTTGAATTCGACCGTCGGCGCGGCGGGCGCCGCGATCGACGCGGTTTTCTCCTCGGCGTCGGCCCTGGCCTGGCGCTTGACCCAGAAATCCGCGGCAAAGATCGAGATCGCGCCGAAAACGGCGGCGATGCCGATCATCGTTATGGCCTTGCCCCTCACGCCCAAACCCCTGATGCCCGTAGTTTCTTGTTATGTTGGCTCACGCTAGGCGGCATTGTTAAAGAATCAGGAATCTTCTCGCTGGCTATCCGCCTGATTTCCGCCGGCTTGGTTATCGAATGGTTTTAGGATAAGAGGGGGTTAATCCCCGAACGTAACAGGAACCTCCGTCGCTTGGCGCTGAAAAGCGTGGCAGTATCGGCGGGTGATTCGCAGCTTGGGCTCTATGGCAGGCATGGACGACAACAACGATCTTTTCGGCAATCTGGAGAAGCAGCCGCAACCGGTTCGCACACCGGCGCGTCCGGCCGATCCGCTGGTGCAGGCGGCAGCCAAGCGTCCGGCGGCGGCGTCTCGTGACGGCTCAGAGGGCTACAGCGCCGCCGATATCGAGGTACTCGAAGGCCTGGAGCCGGTGCGGCGCCGTCCGGGCATGTATATTGGCGGCACCGACGACAAGGCCATGCACCATCTGTTCGCCGAGGTCATCGACAACTCGATGGACGAGGCGGTTGCCGGCCATGCCACATTCATCGATGTCGAGCTTTCGGCTGACGGCTTTCTCACCGTCACCGACAATGGCCGCGGCATTCCCGTCGATCCGCATCCGAAGTTCAAGAAGCCGGCGCTCGAAGTGATCATGACGACGCTGCATTCGGGCGGTAAGTTCGATAGCAAGGTCTATGAAACCTCGGGCGGCCTGCACGGCGTCGGCGTCTCCGTGGTCAATGCGCTGTCGGATCATCTCGAAGTCGAAGTCGCGCGCGGACGGCAACTTTACCGGCAGCGCTTCTCGCGCGGCATTCCGGTCAGCGGCCTCGAGCATCTTGGCGAAGTTCACAACCGGCGCGGCACCAGGACCCGTTTCCACCCCGACGAGCAGATCTTCGGCAAGGGCGCCGCGTTCGAACCGGCGCGGCTCTACCGCATGACGCGCTCGAAAGCCTATCTGTTCGGCGGCGTCGAAATCCGCTGGACCTGCGATCCCTCCCTGATCAAGGAAAAGGACACCACTCCGGCCAAGGCCGAATTCCATTTTCCCGGCGGCCTCAAGGACTATCTGAAAGCGTCGCTTGGCGACGAATTCCAGGTGACGCGCGAAATCTTCGCCGGCAAGAGCGACAGGCAAGGCGGCCATGGCTCGCTGGAATGGGCAGTGACCTGGTTCGGCGGCGACGGCTTCATCAACTCCTACTGCAACACCATCCCGACCGGCGAAGGTGGCACCCACGAGGCCGGCTTCCGCAACGTCTTGACGCGCGGCCTGCGCGCCTATGCCGACCTCGTCGGCAACAAGCGCGCCTCGATCGTCACGTCGGAGGATGTCATGATCTCGGCGGCGGGCATGCTGTCGGTGTTCATCCGCGAGCCTGAATTCGTCGGCCAGACCAAGGACAGGCTGGCGACGATCGAGGCGATCCGCATAGTCGAGACGGCGATCCGCGACCCGTTCGACCATTGGCTGGCCGACAATCCGCAGGAAGCGTCGAAGCTGCTCGAATGGGTTATCGCACGCGCCGACGAGCGGGTACGACGCCGCCAGGAAAAGGAAGTGTCGCGCAAGAGTGCGGTGCGCAAGCTGCGCCTGCCGGGCAAGCTTGCCGATTGCACGCAGAATGCGGCCGCCGGCGCCGAACTCTTCATCGTCGAAGGCGATTCGGCCGGCGGCTCTGCCAAGCAGGCGCGCGACCGCGCCAGCCAGGCGGTGCTGCCGCTGCGCGGCAAGATTCTCAACGTCGCCAGCGCCGGCAACGACAAGCTGGCCGCCAACCAGCAGATTTCCGATCTGATCCAGGCGCTTGGTTGCGGCACGCGGTCGAAATACCGCGACGAGGATCTTCGCTACGACCGCGTCATCATCATGACCGACGCCGACGTCGACGGCGCTCACATCGCCTCGCTGCTGATCACCTTCTTCTACCAGGAGATGCCGAACCTGGTTCGCGGCGGACATCTCTATCTGGCGGTGCCGCCGCTCTACTCGATCCGGCAGGGCGGCAAGGTCGCTTATGCGCGTGACGACGCGCACAAGGACGAATTGCTGCGCACCGAGTTCACCGGGCGCGGCAAGGTCGAGATCGGTCGCTTCAAGGGCCTGGGCGAAATGATGGCCGCGCAGCTCAAGGAGACCACAATGGACCCGAGGAAGCGTACGCTGCTCCGGGTCGATGTGATCGATGCCGAGGCCGCCACCAAGGACGCGATCGATGCGCTGATGGGCACCAAGCCGGAGGCTCGTTTTCGGTTCATCCAGGAACGCGCCGAATTCGCGGAAACGGAAGTGCTGGATATCTGAGCGCAGGCCGGTCGATCAAGGCTTGCGGAGACGCGCGTGTGAGCTGGCAACGGCTGAAAGACTATTTCGAAGCGGCTCTTGCCGGGCTGACACAGCCGACCCGGTCGGACTGGATCTTCGCCTTGCGCACGGTCTCGGCCGGCCTGATCGCGCTTATGGCCGCCTACGCCCTCAAGCTCGATCACCCGCAATGGGCGATGATGACGGTGTTCATCGTTGCCCAGCCGGTCGCCGGCATGGTGTTGGCGAAAGGCTTTTATCGGTTGCTCGGCACGCTGGCGGGCGGTGTTGCCGCAATTGCCATCGCCACTGTCTTCGGCACGAATCCCTGGGTGCTGGTGACGGTGCTTGCCCTATGGATCGGCCTCTGCACCTTCGTCTCGTCGCTGCTGCGTAACCCGGAAGCCTACGGGGCGGCGCTGGCCGGCTATACCGCGATGATCATCGGCTTGCCGGCGTTTGGCCAGCCGCATCTCGTCGTCGACCTCGCGGTCGCGCGCTGTGCCGAGATCGTACTCGGCATTGTCTGCGCCGGCCTGACCAGTCGGCTGATCCTGCCCAAATTGGCCAGCGAGGCCATCATCTCGCGGCTGAAGCGCAGCATTCTCGACCTTGCCACCTATGCCGGCGGCGCCTTTTCCGGTGGCGACACGGCAATGCTTTCCGGCCTGCACCGGAAGCTGGTCGCCGACACCCAGACGCTCGCCGAGATGCGCGCCTATGCCAGGCTGGAGGCCCCGAGCTTCGCGCCGCGCGCCCATCCGGTCCGGCGCACCATCGGACAACTGCTTTCAGCCCTGTCCGCGGCCCGCGCGCTGCATTCACACGCCGCACCGAAGAACGCGGCGCTCATTCCGGTGCGCTCGGAGCTGCAAGCCCTCGTCACTGAAATGGCGGCGACGCCGGGCGCGCTCGACGACACGGCGCCCTGGCTGGCACGGCTCGACGCGATCGGCGCCAAAGCGACGCAGATGCCCGACGCCTTGGCCGACCAGGACGGCGACAGAGTCGGCACCGTCACCCGGCTCACCATCGCCGCCGATTTCGCCGAAGCGCTGAAGCAGACGCTGCGCGGTCTCGATGCCTTGCGTGCGCCCGTCACGCGGCCTTCACGCGAACGCAGCCCCCCGGCGCTGGTTGTACATCGCGACTATCACGGGGCGAGCCGCAACGCGATCCGCGCGGCACTTGCAACGCTGCTGGTCGCCGCTTTCTGGCTGACGATGAGATGGTCGGAAGCCGCCGGCACGGTCATTCTGGTCGCCGTCGTGTCGAGCTTGTTTGCCGCCCGCCCCGATCCGGTGCGGGTAGCCTGGGGGTTCTTCCAGGGAACGCTGTTGGCTCTGCCCTTTGCCTTTCTCGTCGGCCAGATCGCGCTTCCCGTTTTTCCTGGTTTCGGCTGGTTCATGCTGTTCGTCGTACCGATCCTGGTGCCGGCGGCGCTCGCCATGGCCAATCCCCGCTATGTCGGCGTGGCGACGGCCTTCGCCATCAATTTTCTTGCTTTCCTCAGCCCGCACCAGGCGATGACCTACGACCCGGGCCCGTTCTTCGCCGGCTCGGCCTCGATCCTGGTCGGCATCCTTTTGGCAATCGGCGTCTTCATCATCGTGCTGCCCGCCGACCCATGGCTCGCGGCGCACCGCATCGTGCGGGCCATGCGCGAGGATCTGGCGCGGCTTTGCCTGCACGAGCGCGTGCCGCGGCGTTCAGCCTTCGAGAGCCTCGCCTATGACCGCATCAACCAGCTGATGCCGCTGGTCCAGACCAGCGGCAGGAAGGGTGAAGCGGTTCTGGGCGGCAGTGTCGCCGCCGTCACCGTCGGTCTGGAGATCCTGCGGCTGCGTGCCGCGCAGCAGGCGCACGCCGTTCCGGCCGAGACGTCGCTTTCGATCGCCAACTTCCTGCGTGGACTGGCACGCGAACTGCTCTTCCGCGCCCCGGGCGACCCGCAGACAGCCACCATTGCCGTCGCCCGGCAGTATGCCGCCGGCATCGCCCAGCGAAACGCCACTGGTGAAATGCTCCAGATTGCGGCGTCACTACGGATTGTCGCGGCGGCGATGGAGGATTTTCCGGATTTTTTTTCCAGGGGCAGAGCTTAGGCGAACCTCAACGCGGTTTGGACCTGCGCATGGGCGTCACTGCTTGGGCGGGCTTTGCATCATCGGCAAGATCGACTTTGAAGTGCCCCGCGGCCCGCGAGATAAGGGCTGCGATATCGTCGATGGCTTTCTGAAGTTTTTCCCTGTCAGGCGCACGAGGTATCTGGCCCGAAGGCAATGTATATCTGAAAGTGGTGGCATAAGCCTCCAGCCAAACGAGTGATCCCAACGCCGTTTTCTCGGCGTGGTCGTCCGGAAAGCGTCTTAGAATCTTGTCGAGTTGGTGTGCATCATGACGTTCGATGTGAATGGCCTCCGACGTCGCCAGCGCCCTGATGATCTGCTCAACGGCCTGTTGGCTGAGATAAGCGGCGTTGCGAGACCCTGTTGCGACCAGAATACGCGCATCACTCATACAGCCGTTCGCCAACCGAAGCGCGCTGGCGATAGTCCACTGATCAGACATCTAATCGACGTCCGTCCCGAGCGATGTCATACGCGATCGTATTTCGCGAATCCCAACTTGCAGCCAAAGCGCCCGATGTCGTGGAAAGGATTGTCGCCGGAATTCCGATTTCGTGCTGAATGGTCCAGCCAATGAGTGGGTCGAGAAGTTCTGGTCTGGCATCATCTGGCAAAGCCACGAGGATATCCCAGTCGCTGTCAGGTCGATTGTCGCCGCGTGCTCGGCTTCCAAACAGCCAAATAGAATCGGGATTCATGCGGATCCTGATTTCATCGATCAGCGGCCTGATCTCGATCGGCACCGGAAGATGCTTTGAGGACGAGTGGCTCATGCGCGAAACATAATACCATTCTTTTGCGCCGACAACGCAATGGCATCAAGCCCGCCCAAAGGGGCTAAGCGGCGGCAATCGCCAGCGCATGGCCGCGCGCATTTTCACGCAACGCAGCGAGATGGATCGACTTGATCAGCGCGGCGAGATCGCCTTCCGCGGACTGTCCGCCCAATTCCTTCAGCATCAGCCAGCTGACTTCCTGCACGCCGGCGACGCGCTTGCCGTTGGCGACCTCTCGCCAGATTTTCAGCGCGCGCAAGATGACCGCGTGCGTGGCGGCAGCCAGGCCGGCACTGCGGAACAGCGCCTGCAAGGCCACGTCGTGTCCGCCGGCCAGCAGCGCCCTCACTCTTTGGGCGGACTGCTGGCTGAGCGCGACCAGCGCCGAGCCGAAGAAGTCGACCTTGCCATGCGCGATGGTGCGAATGAGGAAGCTCGCGGTGAGATCGCCGCGTAGCCTGAGATGCTCGATCAGTGCTGCATGTTCTTCCTGGCGCGTGCCCTCGATCAGCGTCACGCAGGCCTTAACGCAGGCGTCGCGCATGACGCGGTCGGCCCGGGCGGCTCCCATCAAGGCCATGACCAGCGGCGAGGTCTTTAGCATCTCACCGAGCTTGACGAGCAGCATGTGCCGGCAGTCGGCAGGCAGGCGTGCATCCGATATAAGCGCCTCGCGCACCAGCGGCAGATGGCCGTGGCGCTCGGCCATGCGGCGGAAACTCAACGAAGCGATATCGGCGCCGCTGTTGGCCAAAAGCACGGCGCAGGCCTCCGCCTCGCCGATCTCTGCGATAGCCGCCGACAGCGCCATCGAGACCAATGGCCGATCGGCGATCAGTTTTTGCGTCGCCTTCGGACCTGAAGCCACGCGATTGATCAGGTCTGCGTCGGTAAGCAGTGGCGATCGCGTCAGCACGACGCCGGCGACTTCCGGCTGGTCGGAAGCAAGCGCGCTGATGATCTGGGGCGGTGCGTGATGGCTCATGGACAGCGGCTCGGCCATCGCCAGCCGTACCTTCGACGATGCGTCGTCGAGCAGCAAGGTCAGCGCCGCCTCGGCGGCGCAGCGATCCTCGAACGGCAATTCCGCGTCGACATAGGCGCGGGCGAGCGCGCTTGCCGCCGCGGCGCGCTCCGATACCCTGGCCGTGTAGATCCATTTCAGGAAATGCGAGACAACAACCATACCGCCTGCTTCGCCCCTTGCCGGAAGGTTTCCGACCCCGTGCCGAACGTTAGGCCGAATTGGTTTATGAAGCGTTCACCATGTTCGTTAACTGGCTTGCGAGCGCTGGATGCAGCGCCTATCAACCGTCCAGCAGCGGAGGAGAATGAAATGGCTGGGCTTTATCTCGAGGAGTTCGTCGTCGGCCATGTCTTCCAGCACACGCTGCGCAAGACTGTCACCGAAAGCGACAACATGCTGTTCTCGGTGATGACGCTGAACCCGCAGCCGCTGCATATCGACTTCGATTTCGCCGCCAAGAGCGAATGGGGCAAGCCGCTGGTCAACTCGCTGTTCACGCTCGGCCTGATGATCGGCATTTCGGTTAACGACATCACCGTCGGTACGACGGTCGCCAATCTCGGCATGAAGGAAACGGTGTTTCCGCATCCGGTCTTCCATGGCGACACCATCCGCGTCGAGACCACTGTCGTCTCGGTGCGCGAATCCAGGTCGAAGCCCGATCGCGGCATCGTCGAGTTCGAACATCGGGCCTATAACCAGAACGGCGACCTCGTCGCCAAATGCACGAGACAGGCCATGATGCTGAAGAAGGTAGCCTGATGCGTTCGCTGCTGTTCGTTCCCGGCGATTCCGAGAGGAAGCTGGAGAAGGGCTTTGGCGCCGGCGCAGACGTGGTCATTGTCGACCTCGAGGATTCGGTGGCGCCCCAAAACAAGGCATCGGCGCGAATGACCGCGGCGCGCTTCATCGCCAGCCACAGGGCGAAAACAAGGTCGGCAATCTACGTCAGGGTCAACGACCTTTCGACGGGATTGACGGACGACGATCTTGCGGCGCTTATCCCGGCAAAACCCGACGGCGTCATGCTGCCCAAATCGGCTGGCGGCCAGGATGTCCAGCACCTCTCGGCAAAGCTCAGGCTGCGCGAAGCGGAGAACGGCCTGGCCGACGGCGCGACAAAAATCCTGCCGATCATTACCGAAACACCGGCGGCCGTGCAGGCGGCGGCGAGCTACGCCGGGGCAAGCGCGCGACTTGCCGGGCTGACCTGGGGCGCGGAAGACCTGTCGGCGGCGATCGGCGCGCGCAACACCCGCGACCAACATGGCCGTTACACCGAAATATTCCGCTTCGCTCGCGCCATGACCATTCTCGCCGCCGGCGCGGCGGAAGTCGCGGCGATCGACACCGTCTTCCCGAATTTCCGCGATATGGCGGCCTTCGAGGCCGAATGCAGGGAGGCCGAACGTGACGGCTTCACCGGCAAGATGGCGATCCACCCTGATCAGGTGCCGGTCATAAACGCCGCCTTCACGCCCTCGGTGGAAGCGGTGCAACAGTCGGCGGCAATTGTCGCGGCATTCCAGGCGGCGGGAAATCCCGGCGTCGTCGGCATCGACGGCAAGATGTATGACCGGCCGCATCTGCGGCTGGCCGAGCGGCTTCTGGCACGCGCCCGGGCAGCCGGAATCTCCGCCTGACCGCTACCAGACCAGCGGGATCAGGCGGTAGCGGACATGGGCCGCATAGTCGTCATAGCCGCGCAGGCCGGTGCGAAGCGTTTTTTCCTCGATGAATGTGCGGATGGCCAAGAGAACGATGAACACGACGACCAGTGCCAGCCCCCACCAGGAGCCGAGCAGGAGAGCCGTGCCGGCAAAGAAGAGGATGGCGCCGGCATACATGGGATGGCGCACATAGCTATAGGGACCCGTTGTGATCACTTGCTGTCCGCGCTCGGCCTGGATCTTCACGACGGGCGCCGCGAAGCTGTTCTCCAGCATCGTCAGATAGCTGATCCATAGTCCGACCAGCAGAACCAGCGCACCGATCACCTGTACCCAGACCGGAACGACGGACCAGCCGAAGCGGTAGTCGAAACCCATGAAGGTCAGCCAGGCAAATATGCCGAGCAGGAGTATGCTCAACAGAACCTTGTCGGCCGCGGTCTGGTCCTTCTGGATGGGAGAGCTCAGCCGTTCGTTCATCAGCCCGGGATCGCGCCGGGCCAGCGTCACGCCAAGGGTCAGGCTCAGCCCGATCATCACCGCCAGATATACCCAGGCTCCCGGCCAGGTCAGCGTACCCGCTGTCAGGAAAAGCAGCGCGCCCATGGCGCCGAACCACACGAACGTCTGGAGGATCAATCTCGAGACCATGATCAACCTTCCATGATATTTGCCGTCGGCATTTACCAGCAACAGACTACCGCCGACCCTCAGCGGACTATCGCCCATCCCGCGCCTGGACGAAACGGTCCTGGTGTGCAGAAGGTTTCGTCATGCCGCGTCATCAAGCTCAGGGCGCGTCGTGATGACGGCTCGCCGTCAGGAAAGCACAGTGACTGGGCCCCCTTGCGGGCTAATCCTTGCCCCAACGCGGCCGGCGCATCGAAAACACTTCGTTGACGCTGGCATAATCCATGTAGCCGAGGCGAGCGACATTGCCGGCCTTGCTGATATCGAACAGGCCGTCTTTCAGGCAGGCATCGTCAATATGCACGCCGATCACTTCGCCGGCCACGACGACGGCGCTGGTCGGCGTTCCGTCCAGGGCCTTTGGCCGGAACACTTCGGTCACCTTGCATTCGAGTGCGGCGGGTGCGGCCGCCACGCGCGGCGGCGCGACAAGACGCGACGGCGCCATGGCGAGATCGGCATAAACGAACTCGTTGACGCCGCGCGGCGCGTCGACCGACGTCCGGTTCATCTTCTCGGCGAGATCGCGGCCGACCAGATTGGCGACGAACTCGCCGGTCTCCTGGGCGAAGGAGGCGCTGTCCTTCTCGCCCTCGGAGGAAAACCAGACGATGAAGGGCCTTGTCGAAACGGCATTGAAGAAGGAATAGGGCGCGAGGTTGATCTCGCCGGCCCCGTTCAGGGTCGAGATCCAGCCGATCGGGCGCGGCGCCACGATCGCCTTCGACGGATCGTGCGGCAGTCCGTGCCCCTTTGAC
The DNA here is from genome assembly GCF_006442955.1 of Mesorhizobium sp. B1-1-1. NCBI lineage: Bacteria > Pseudomonadati > Pseudomonadota > Alphaproteobacteria > Hyphomicrobiales > Phyllobacteriaceae > Mesorhizobium > Mesorhizobium sp. B1-1-1. The sequence continues at coordinate 263,034 of NZ_VFWW01000011.1, read as the reverse complement.
GGCTCGTAGAACACTTAGCCCGCCCAGGGCCCGGCATAGTCCGCATAAAGCTTTGCCGGATCGGGGCGCGGCCGCTCCGGCGCCGGGCCGCCATAGGAGCCGATATGGACGAAGCCGATGACGCGCTCTTGCGGCGCCAGCCCCAGGATCGCCCTGCCTTCCGGCACGTCCGAATACCAGTTGCTGATCATGTTGGTGCCATAGCCCAGTGCGTTGGCAGCAATCATCAGGTTCATCGCCGCCATGCCGCCGGACAGGAACATCTCCCATTGCGGGATTTTTGGATTTTCCTTCGGCACCGACACCACGCCGATGACCAGCGGCGCGCGCGAGAAGCGCGCCAGCTCCTGGTTGCGGCGGCCATCCGGTAAAGGTCCCTCCCGCTGTTCGGCAAGGGCCGCCAGCTTCCTGCCGATTTCGATGCGGGCATCACCGCGATAAAGAATGAAGCGCCAGGGCTCGAGCCGGCCATGATCGGGCACGCGCGTGGCCGCGGCGATCATCGTGGCGATCTCGGCGTCGCCGGGCGCGGGCTCCTTCAAGTCCGGTATCGGCGCTGAATTGCGGGTCAGCAGGAAGTCGATGATCGGGGACGCCATGGGCGCAAGTCTCCTAAGTTCGATTTTGAGCTGAAGCGCGCCATGGGAATGCGGGGCGGCTCGGGCATCGACGCGGGCGCGCCAGGCTGGAGAGTCGTATCCGTCGGACTCTTAAGCCTTGAAATTGCCACCGCCATGGGCTTCAACGCAAGGCATGTTTGAGGGGGCTTTGCGTCTTTTCCTGATCTGGGTCTGCACCCTGCTGCTCATGGCGCCGGTTTCCGTTGCCGTGGCACAGAACGTGGATGGCGTCAGCGACCTGAAGCTTCCCGGAATTTCGAGCTACGCGACGCCGAAAGGCGAGACATCGCTGGCGCTTGGTGGCGGCGGCGCCATCACCTTGTCCGCGCAATTGACCGACAAGGGAGGCGATATCACTCGCGGTATCGTCTGGCGCGTCTTCAAGCCGGAGGCCGTCAACGGCAAATTGCCGATGGTGGCTTCCGCCCATGGCGGCACGGCGGTCTTCCAGCTCGAACCCGGCAGCTATCTGGTTCACGCTTCCTACGGCCGGGCCGGTGCCACCAAGCGCATCACTGTCGGCAAGGACGCCAAACGCGAGAGCCTCGTGCTCGATGCCGGCGGCCTGAAGCTCGACGCCGTTCTTTCCGGAGGGGCGCGCATCCCGCCAAAGAAGTTGCGCTTTTCGATCTATGAGGGCAATGCCGAACCCAATGGCGATCGCGCGCTGATCATTCCCGACGTCGAGCCCAACAGCGTCGTGCGTCTCAATGCCGGCATCTACCACGTGGTCTCGACCTATGGCGCGGTCAATGCCGTCATCCGCTCCGACATCCGCGTCGAGGCCGGCAAGCTGACCGAAGCCACCGTCGAGCATCACGCCGCCGAGATTACCTTGAAGCTGGTGCGTGAAGCGGGCGGCGAAGCGATCGCCGACACGTCGTGGTCGCTGCTCAACGAATCTGGCGATCCGATCAAGGAAACCGTCGGCGCCTTCGCCTCCATGGTGCTGGCCGAAGGCGACTACACCATCATCGCCAAGAACCGCGACCGGATCTACCAGAAGGATTTCACTGTCGTGGCCGGACAGAACCAGGAAATCGAGGTTCTCGCGACGGAAGCAGCCGCGATGGATCCGGAAGAAGGCGCGGATTAGTCAATTCCGGAAAGCCTCGAGCCGCTTTCCCTTCGGATCTCCACGAAATGGACCTACGCCGCCAGCTTGGCTCGTGCCGGCAGGAATGGAATCCGGCGGCGAGGAACCGGCGGCGCCAGATCGAAGACGCCTCTATAGAGGCGCTCGAGCAGCGCCTTGCGGTCGCGCACGGGCTCCAGTTCGTTCCAGTTCAGCACATCGCCGACACGCACGTCGATCGACTTGCCGGAAAGCCGGGCGAACTCGTGGATAAGCAGCGAAATGCGCAGCGTCAGCGATGCCTTGCCGACGAACTTCGCCACGCGCCCGTCGCGCTCGGCCATGTTCATGGGGCCGCTGACCAGATGGAACAGCCTGCCGTTCTGGCCGGAGAAATGCATCGGCACTACGGAAGCCTTGGCATCCTGCACGAGACGGGCCGGAAACATCTTCCATGGCAGATCGCGTGCCTGGCCAAAACCTTTCGGCGCGGTGGCGACGCCGCCGGCCGGAAACACCACGATGGTGACACGTTCTTTCAAGAGCCGCACAGCCTCGTGACGCACCGCCATGTTGTTCTTCAGAGCGTCCTTGGTCTCGGAAAAGTCGATCGGCAGCGAGTAGGGCTCCATCTCGCTGATCTTGAGCAGATCCTTGTGGATCATGACCCGGAACGGCCGCCCAAGCTGCTCGGCCAGCGACAGCACGGCAATCCCGTCGCCGATGCCAAAGGGATGATTGGCGACGATCACCAGCGGCGTGTCAGGCAGGGTCTGCGGCGGCCATTGGTCGGGGGTTCGCACCCGCACATCGATCAATTCGAGCATGCGGCTGAACACGCGCTCGCCGGACGGGACCACCTGGCGGCGCCAAAAATCATAAAGCGCTGCAAAACGGTCGCGTCCGGACAGGCCTTCGATGGAATGGATGACCCACCGCGTCAGCGCTGGCTGTCGGGGATTAGCATAGGAAAGCTCGGGAAACGGTTTTTCACGCAATTTCAGCTTGAGCATGAGGGCTTGTTACAAGACTGCCGTGACAGGGATGTGAAAATGGAGGGATGTGAAGACGGTGCGATATGGAAATGGCGGTGGACTGCTCCACCGCCATTCCGCTTGAAATACTACCGGGTCAGGCCGCAGGTTTGCGTCGGCGATCGGGCGTGATCGCTTCTTCGGTCAGCTGCGCGACCGCTTGGGCGAGACCCAGCGACTCCTGATCGCGCGATCCGAGCCGGCGCATGTTGACCGTCTGCTCTTCCGCCTCGCGCTTGCCGCAGACGAGGATGACCGGAACCTTGGCTAGGCTGTGCTCACGGACCTTATAGTTGATCTTCTCGTTGCGCAGATCCGCCTCGGCGGACAAGCCCGCGGCTTTCAGCTTCGCCACCACTTCGTTCGCATAGCCGTCGGCGTCCGAAGTGATCGTCGCCACCACCACCTGCAGCGGCGCGAACCACAGCGGGAAATGGCCGGAATAGTTCTCGATCAGGATGCCGAGGAAGCGCTCCATCGAGCCGCAGATGGCACGGTGCACCATGACAGGCTGTTTCTTCTCGGAATCCGAGCCGATGTAGAAGGCACCGAAACGCTCCGGCAGGTTGAAGTCGACCTGCGTGGTGCCGCATTGCCATTCGCGGCCGATGGCATCCTTCAGCACATATTCGAACTTCGGCCCGTAGAAGGCGCCCTCGCCAGGATTGATCGAGGTCTTGATGCGGTTGCCCGATCGCGTCCTGATCGTCTCCAGCACGCCGCTCATGATCGCTTCGGCGTGATCCCAGGCTTCGTCGGTGCCGACGCGCTTGTCCGGCCGGGTCGACAGCTTCACGCTGATTTCGTCGAAGCCGAAATCGGCATAGGTCGACAGAATCAGATCGTTGATACGCAGGCACTCCGACGCCAGTTGCTCCTCGGTGCAGAAAATATGCGCGTCATCCTGCGTGAAACCGCGCACGCGCATCAGCCCGTGTAGCGCGCCCGACGGCTCATAGCGATGCACATTGCCGAATTCCGCAAGCTTTACCGGCAGGTCGCGATAGGATTTCAACCCGTGCTTGAATATCTGCACATGGCCAGGACAGTTCATCGGCTTCAGCGCGAACACGCGGTCGTCATCGGTGTCGTCGCCGGCAACCGTGACCTTGAACATGGCGTCGCGGTACCAGCCCCAATGGCCCGACGTCTCCCACAGGCTCTTGTCGAGCACCTGCGGTGCGTTGACCTCCTGGTAGCCCTGCTCGTCGAGGCGGCGGCGCATGTAGTTGACCAGGTTCTGGAACATCTTCCAGCCCTTGGCATGCCAGAAGACGACACCGGGCCCCTCTTCCTGGAAATGGAACAAATCCATCTCGCGGCCGAGCTTCCTGTGGTCGCGCTTTTCGGCTTCCTCCAGCATTGTCTGGTAGGCGTCGAGCTGCGCCTGATCAGCCCACGCCGTGCCGTAGATGCGCGTCAGCATCGGGTTGTTCGAATCTCCGCGCCAATAGGCGCCCGCCACCTTCATCAGCTTGAAGGCATTGCCGATCTGCCCGGTCGAGGCCATATGCGGACCGCGGCAAAGGTCGAACCAGTCGCCTTGCGCGTAGATCTTGAGATCCTGATCGTCAGGAATGGCGTCGATCAGTTCCAGCTTGTAGCGCTCGCCCTTGTCGGCAAAGACCTTTTTGGCCTTGTCGCGCGACCAGACTTCCTTCGTGAACGGCTTGTTGCGCGCAATGATCTCGCGCATCTTCTTCTCGATCACCGGGAAGTCGTCCGGAGTGAACGGCTCGTTGCGGGCGAAGTCGTAGTAGAATCCGTTCTCGATCACCGGCCCGATGGTCACCTGCGTTCCCGGCCATATCTCCTGCACGGCCTCCGCCAGCACATGTGCCGCGTCATGGCGGATGAGTTCCAGCGCGCGCGGATCGTCGCGGGTGATGATCTCGATCTTGCCGGACTTGCCGAGCGGATCGGAGAGATCGCGCACGGTACCGTCGATGGCATAGGCCACGGCCTTCTTGGCCAGCGACTTGGAGATCGATTCGGCAAGGCCTGCACCGGTCATCGCCGCATCGTAGTCGCGCACGGAGCCATCGGGAAATGTCAGGGAAACGGCATTCAGCATCAGGTATTCTCCTATCCAGTCCCGCAAACGAGCGCGGGTGGTGAAATGCAGGTCGTCAGCCGTTCGAGGCTGCGGCCTGCCAGATAGCCGGAGGCGTCCGGCGGCGGCAGTCTTTTATGGGCAGATGCCGCCGCCGTAAAGCCTCGGCTATTTAATCAGCAGCGGCAGGTCCTTCAGGAAGGCCGCGCGCGTCGCGAGCCCCTTCGGCATATCGCTCCGCTTCGTATCGACGACGAGCCGGGCAAACACGATCTGGCGGCCGTTTTTCTGCGCCCAGCCGACGAACCAGCCGAGTGAACGCCTGTCCTTGCCGCCCTCGCCGACCCTGGTGCTGCCCGTCTTGCCCTGGACGGTCCAGTCGCCGGCCTTGAAGCTGGGTAGGATGGCTTTCGTCATGTCGTGAGCCTTGGCCGAGACCGGCATCTTGCCGGCGAGGAGCTTACGCAGGAAATCGACCTGCTCGACCGGCGTGATCTTGAGCGAGGAGTTCACCCAGGAATGAGTCAGGCCGTCATTCTTGCCGGGATCGCCGGAAACGTCCGCATTGCCATAGCCGAACTTCGAGACGTAGCCGGCAAAGCTCTCCGGTCCAAGCCGGCGGGTGATCTCGCGTGAATACCACAGCACCGAGTCCCGCTCCCAGATCATCGGATCGACGGTCTTGTGGTCCCGCTTGACCGCCTTGAATTCAGGTTTGTAGTCCCAGCTCGGCGTGTGCTCGTCGCTTAGTATGCCGGCATCGTAACCGATCAGCGACAGCGGCACCTTGAACGTCGAGGCCGGGCTGAACCGCTGATCGCAGACGCCGTTTTGGTAAAGCGTCTTGCCGCTCTGCGCATCGGCGATCAGCGTGCATTGCACATCCCCGAGCGGCGCCGACTGCGCGCGCATCGGAAATCCCAGAAGCCAGGCAAGCAGGAACAGGACTCCGGCAAGGATGAAGGGAAGACGGTCGACATTGCGCATTGGATGCTCGCTCCAGAGGGGGTTCGGCGAGCGGCTTAGCGAGGTCTCTTGTCTCGATTTTGTCTCAAATTCGCAGTTATTGTGCAGGCTGCCGTTAACCCTACCAGATCGTAAACGGTTGCCTTGAAGAACTGACCGGCAGTCAGCTTCGCGCCTCGTCGTGGTTGCCGCCGATCCGCCAATATCGCCACGGCGTAAACCAGACATACCGATCCGCCAGAACCTCCGGAACAAGGTCGACGCCATGGGTGCCGATTGGTCCGCAGCGCAGAACCCTGAAAAATCCCATCCAGCCGCCGGCCCAAAGGCCATGGCGGGCGATCGCCTCATGCGCGTATTCCGAGCAGGTCGGCAGGTGACGGCAGGAATTGCCGATGAAGCTGGACAGCGTCAGTTGATAGAGGCGCACCAGCGACGTGCCCAACACCCGGCCGGGGGTCTTGCGCCACGGGCCGGACCAGTTGCGGCCTTGCCGCGGCGGCCCGGCTGTATGTGTATGCCCATGCTGGTCGCCCACTGCGATCTCCGTCTTTCCACACGATAGATGTGGGCTTCATCGGGAGAACGCAATCCCGCCCCTGCTTGCTGAGCTTTCACGGGCGGAAGCGGCGAAGTGGCTGCCGATCAGCCGGCAGTGCCCATCGGCGGGGGCTAGACTGCTCTTCGTGGTGCTTCCGACGGGTCCTTTCGTCACGCCACTGATAGGTTGCAATCCGCATCACATCGCCAAAAATCTCTAGCAACTGGACCATGGCCGTATCTCCTTGACGACGAGTAGACCGCCGCTGGCCTTCGCCTTCAAACGAGTATAATTTCCACTTCGGATAATCCTGGGTTATGCGAATGAAGCGTGGGCGATTGCCGCTGACGGCCTTGAGGAGCTTTGAAGCAGCCGGGCGGCACCTGAGTTTCAGCAGGGCGGCCGAGGAGCTTTTCGTCTCGCAGGCAGCGATCAGCCGGCAGATCCGCGAGCTCGAGATCTTTCTGCGCCGGCCCCTGTTCGAACGTCACCATCGCCGCGTCGAACTGACCGATGCGGGCCGCCGGCTGCTCAGTCAGCTGGTCAGGAGTTTCGACGCCATCGACGCCCTGCTTTCCGAGTTGGTGGCGGCTCCCGCGCAGACAGTGGTTCGCGTCAGCGTCGAGCCGTCTCTGGCATCGGTATGGCTGGTGCCGCGGCTCAACCGTTTTCGCCAATTGCGGCCCGACATCGACGTCGCGCTCGAAGTCGATCCAAGGCTGATTGAGTTTCGCGGCGACCAGCCTGAACTTGCGTTACGCTTCAGTGCGCATGCTGCCTCGTGGCCGCGCAGCGAGGCCGAGCAGCTTGCCTCGACGGTCGATTCACCGGTTCTGTCGCCGGCGCTGCTTGCCGCGGGGCCTCCCCTCGACAAGCCGGCCGACCTTGGCCGCTATACGCTGTTGCATGAGGAAAACCGACAGGGTTGGGCGCGCTGGTTTGAGGCGGCTGGTGTGCCTGCCGACGCCGTGCCCGCGCGCGGTCCCATGCTGGCGGATGCATCGCTTTCGAAGCAGGCCGCCCTGCTCGGACACGGCGTGGCGCTGGGCGATCTCCTGCAGATCGGCGAAGAGCTCGCCTCCGGCACGTTGGTCAAGCCGTTCGACATCGACGTCGCGTCCGGCGCCTATTGGCTGGTGGCCAGAAGCCTGCGCGATCTCCCCGAGCCAGCCGCCGCGTTCGCCGACTGGGTGAGAAGCGAATTCGCCGAAAGCAGACGGCCCCGATAGGCCGCCAAAGGGGCTATCAGGCGGCTTCTTCGGCGCGCTTCTTCTCGATCTGACCGATCGCGTCGACCACCGCGTCGAAGGTCAACATGGTCGAGGCATGGCGCGCCTTGTAGTCGCGCACCGGTTCCAGATATTTGAGATCGGCGAAGCGGCCTTCCGGCGGCGCTCCGTTCTCTTTCAGCATTTTCAGCATGGTCTCGCGCACCGCGCGCAATTCGTCGGCCGTAGCGCCAACCACATGCTGCGCCATGATGGAGGACGAGGCCTGGCCGAGCGCGCAGGCCTTCACGTCATGTGCGAAATCGGTAACCACGCCGTCCGCCATATTGAGATCGACGGTAACGGTAGAGCCGCACAATTTGGAATGTGCCCTCGCGCTGGCGTCGGGATGATCGAGCCGGCCGATCCGTGTGATATTTCCGGCAAAACCGAGAATTTTCGCATTGTAGACGTCGTTGATCATTATTTTCCGGTCCGTCGCCGCCAAGCGAACAGCGTTTGCCGCTGACGCGTCTTTCTTTCGCTCGTCATGACCATATATAATGCTGGCAGTCCGGTATCGACAAGGCGACGAAAAGCCCACGTCTTTGCCGCAGTTTGCTCACGCCGCTTACGGGGCTGGAAACCGGGCGAGTTTCCGACGCCGAAAGGTCGTGGTCCGTTCAACTCGTTCCTCCTGAGAGAGGGACTACGGGAGACGCCTTTATGGATGCCGTTATCAAGAAGTTCATGCCCCAGTCGGCCTACATGGAAAAGCCCGTCACCGACCGGCCGAGCGAGGCCGAGGTCGAGGCTGCGGTACGCACGCTTTTGCGCTGGACCGGCGACAACCCCGATCGCGAAGGGCTGGTCGACACGCCCAAGCGGGTGGCCAAGGCCTATCGGGAAATGTTCGGCGGCTACGACATGTGCCCGGCCGAAGAGCTTGGCCGCACCTTCGAGGAAGTGGCTGGTTACGACGACCTTGTCATCGTCAAGGACATCCAGTTCCATTCGCATTGCGAACATCACATGGTGCCGATCATCGGCAAGGCCCATGTCGGCTATCTGCCGGACGGCAAGGTCGTCGGCCTGTCCAAGATCGCGCGCGTGGTCGATATCTTCGCCCATCGCCTGCAGACCCAGGAAGCCATGACCGCGCAGATCGCCGGCGTCATTCAGGATGTGCTCAATCCGCGCGGCGTTGCCGTGATGATCGAGGCCGAGCACATGTGCATGGCCATGCGCGGCATCCGCAAGCAGGGCTCCACGACGCTGACCTCGACCTTCACCGGCGTGTTCAAGGATACTCCCGAAGAACAGGTTCGTTTCGTCACCATGGTGCGTGGCGGTGGGGTGTAAGCCGCCTCGCCCGGCATCGCCGGACCATGATTCCGAAAGTGGCTACCGGTTTTCGGATAATCATGGTCAAACAGGAAGATAGCCCGGCGATGTCGGCACTGGAATTTCCGAAGGCTCCCTCAGACAAGAAAGCGCTGGAAGAAGGCGCGGTGTTTTCACCGCGCTTCGATGCCGCCGGCCTGGTCACCGTCGTCGTCACCGATGCGGCAGACGGCATGCTTTTGATGGTCGCGCACATGAATGCGCAGGCTCTGGCGTTGACGCTTGAAACAGGTATCGCCCACTACTGGTCGCGTTCGCGCAATGCGCTGTGGAAGAAGGGCGAAACGTCAGGCAATCTCCAGCATGTCATCGAGGTGCTCACGGATTGTGACCAGGACGCCATATGGTTGCGCGTCAAAGTGCTAGGCCACGACGCAACTTGTCACACAGGCCGGCGTTCCTGCTTCTATCGGACGGTGGGGCTGATCGACGGCAAGGCGATGCTTGCCGACGATGGCAGCGAGCCCTTGTTTGATGCGGAAAAAACGTATCGGAAGCTCCCGTGAATGACCAGCTTGAACCTTTTGCCCGCAGCCAACCACATAGATTCACCATTTCGATACGGCCCGCCTATATATTAGCTGTGGGACAAGGGAGATCATGATGCTCGAGTGGGCGTCATTGCGTAACAGAGCGGACGTACGAGAGGCGAATGGTCCCGCTTCGTCCGGCGGCGCGTCCGAAACAACATCACCAAAGAAAACTGGCATCTCGCTTGCACTGGGCGGCGGTTGCGCAAGAGGCTGGGCGCATATCGGCGTGCTGCGCGCGCTCGATGAAGCCGGCATCGAGGTTTCGATGATTGCCGGCACCTCGATCGGCGCGCTGGTCGGCGGCTGTTACCTCGCCGGAAAACTGGACGAGTTGGAAGAGTTCGCCCGCAGCCTGACCAGGCGGCGCATCTTCGGCCTGCTCGATCTAAACCTGCGCGGCAGCGGTCTGTTCGGCGGCATGAAGCTGGATGCTCGCCTGCGTGAGCATGTGGCCGGCATTCGCTTTGAGGATTTGTCCAAGCCGTTCGTCGCGGTCGCTTCCGAAATCCGCACCGGCCATGAGATCTGGCTGTCGAACGGCTCGCTGATAACAGCCATGCGCGCTTCCTATGCCTTGCCTGGCGTGTTCGAGCCGGTGACTTGCAATGGCCGCGTGTTGGTCGACGGAGCTTTGGTCAATCCGGTGCCGGTGTCGGTCTGCCGTGCCTATGAGCAGCCGCTGGTTGTCGCGGTCAACCTTCATTACGACCTGTTCGGCCGTGCCGCCGTCATCAAGCATAGCGCCGGCGAACTGGTCGTCGAGAACGATGCACCGCGCAGTGGCCAATTCGACCCGGAGCACCGGGCGCATCAGACGCGGCTTGGCATCACCGGCGTCATGGTCGAGGCCTTCAACATCATCCAGGACCGAATCTCGCGCGCCAGGCTTGCCGGCGATCCGCCGGACATGTCGCTGCAGCCCAAGCTCAGCCACATCGGTCTGACCGAATTCCACCGCGCCGATGAGGCGATCCAGATCGGCTATAGGGCAACGATGGCACAGATCGGCGAACTGACCCGGCTTCAGACGGTTCTCGCCTGATCAAAGACGCATCAGGCGCGTGCCGCGTCGACGATGCGGAACTGCACGCTGCGATTGCCGTTCCAGTAATTGCCCGACAATGAGCCGGCGACGTGGATCGTCTTACCGCGGTTCTTGAACAGGAAGTCGCCGAGCACGGTGTCGACGGCACGAAAGGCGATCGCCTGGATGCGACCGCCACTGCCCGACTGGAGGTCGGCGCGGATGTGGTTGGTGCCGACCAGCCGGGCGTCGGCCAGCCGATGGCGAGGCAGCGCGAAAACAGGCGCGACATGCCCTGCACCGAACGGGCCGGCCTTTTCCAGCGCATCCAGCAAGGCCAGCGTCGCACCCTCGGCGGCAAGCGCGCCGTCGATCGCCAGGCTTTCCTCGTCTTGCAATCGGAACACGTCGGCTGCTGCGCGCTCCTCGAAAAATGCCCTGAGCTCGCCGAGCCGCGTGCGCTCGACGGTAATGCCGGCTGCCATGCCATGGCCGCCGCCCTTGACGATCAGCCCGGCATCTGCGGCTTCGCGCACCAGCCGGCCGAGATCGAAGCCCGACACCGAGCGACCTGAACCGGTGCCGGTGCCGGTGGCGTTGAAGGCGATGGCGAAGGCCGGCCGTCGGGCATGGTCCTTGAGCCTGGAGGCAAGCAGGCCGACGATGCCGGGATGCCAGTTGGTGCTAGCGGTAACGACGATGGCCGGCCCGCTGCCGCCGGCAAGCTCGGCATCGGCCTCGGCACGCGCCGCGGCCAGCATCTCGTGTTCCATCAGCTGCCGCTCCTGGTTGAGCCGATCGAGCGTCTCGGCGATGGTGCGGGCCTCGACCGGATCGTCGGTCGCAAGCAGCCGGCTGCCGAGGGCGGCGTCGCCGATGCGCCCGCCGGCGTTTATGCGCGGTCCGATCAGGTAGGCCAGATGGAAGGTGCTGAGCGGCTCGCCGACGCGCGAGACCCGCGCCAGCGCAGACATTCCCTCGTTCTTCTGCTGGCGCGCCACTTGCAAGCCCTTGACGACGAAGGCACGGTTGACGCCGGTGAGCGGCACCACATCGCAGACCGTGGCCAGCGCCACGAGATCGAGCAGCGAGAGCAGGTCCGGCGGCGTGGCGTCGGCCAGCCGGCCGCGCAGGACCTTGGCCGTCTGCACCAGCGCGAGAAAAACCACTCCGGCGGCGCAGAGATGGCCCTGCCCGGAAAGGTCGTCGTCGCGGTTGGGGTTGACCACCGCGTGTGCCGCCGGCAAGGCGCCGCCGACCTGGTGATGGTCGAGCACCACGACATCGGCACCGGCGGCATTGGCCGCGTCGATGGAAGCCGCGCTGTTGGTGCCGCAATCGACGGTGACGATCAGCGTCGCGCCGCGCGAGACGAGCTCGCGCATGGCTTCGGGATTGGGACCGTAACCCTCGAAGATACGATCGGGAATGTAGATTTCCGACGATATCGAGAAATGCGCGAGGAAGCGTTTGAGCAAGGCCGACGAGGCGGCGCCATCGACATCGTAGTCGCCGAAGATCGCCACCTTCTCCCGGGCCATCACCGCGGCGGCTATTCGAATGGCCGCCTTGTCCATGTCAGTCAGCGAAGCCGGGTCCGGCAGCAGGTCGCGGATCGTCGGGTCGAGAAAGCGCTCCGCCTGTTCCGCCGTCACGCCACGTCCGGCAAGCACGCGCGCGACGATATCGGGCACGCCGTGCCCCTGTGCGATGGCAAGCGCGACCATGTCCTGCCGCTCGGTCAGCCGATGTTCCCAGGAAACACCGGTGGCCGACTGTCGGACATCGAGAAAAAGGCGTCTCTCGCCCGTCATGCGAGGCGACGTTTGCGGATGATCATTGCCCACAATATGCGACGGCCAGTCAGGAATGCATCAAAACTTTTCCAGGTCCTGATGCCGGGCCTTGATCTCGCGCACGGTGCGCGACGACGAGCGCAGCACGATCGTGTGCGTTGTGATGTAGTTGCGGCCGAACTTGACGCCTGCCAGCATGTTGCCGTCGGTGACGCCGGTGGCCGCGAACAACACATCGCCGCGCGCCATGTCCTCGGCCCGGTAGACCCGCTTCGGGTCGGCAATACCCATCTTGCCGGCGCGGGCGACCTTTTCGGGCGTGTCGAGGATCAAGCGGCCCTGCATCTGGCCACCCGTGCAGCGCAGCGCCGCGGCGGCCAGCACCCCCTCCGGCGCGCCGCCAATGCCGAGATAGATGTCGATGCCGGTTTCCTCGGGATCGGTGGTGTGGATGACACCGGCGACGTCGCCATCGCCGATCAGCCGGATTGCCGCCCCGGTGGCGCGCACGGCGTCGATCAGCTTGCCGTGGCGCGGACGGTCGAGGATGCAAGCGGTAACGTCGGACACCGCGACGCCCTTGGCCTTTGCCAGGCTGGCTATGTTTTCGGCCGGCGAGGCATCGATGTCGATGACGCCCTCGGCAAAGCCCGGGCCGATGGCAATCTTGTCCATGTAGACGTCGGGCGCGAACAGCAGGCTGCCCTTCTCGGCGATGGCGATCACGGCCAGCGCGTTGGGCAGGTTCTTGGCGCAGATCGTGGTGCCTTCCAGCGGGTCGAGCGCAATGTCGACCGCCGGGCCTTTGCCGGTGCCGACCTCCTCTCCGATATAGAGCATCGGCGCCTCGTCCCGCTCGCCTTCGCCGATCACCACCGTGCCCTTGATGGCGAGGCGATTGAGCTCCTGGCGCATGGCGTCCACCGCGACCTGGTCGGCGGCCTTTTCGTCACCGCGTCCGCGCAGCCTGGCGGCCGCGACGGCGGCGCGCTCGGTGACGCGTACCAGTTCCATGGTGAGTATCCGGTCAAGTCCGGCGATAATGTTGTGGGCCACGTTCATCAGGTCGATCCTCGTTCGCATGCCGCCTCCCGCCGGAGGCGCGCCTCTTGTGTCAAACGAGCATGACAACGGCAAGACCTCTCGAAGGTTTTCTCGAAAAGCCTGCAATATCAATCGATTAAACTATGGATAGCACGATTCCGGCGAACTTGGGCCGCTTTCAAAGTAGGTATCGAGATCTAAAACACGGCCAGATATTTCAATAGCGAAACGATGCCGATGGTGATGACGATGATCTGCGCGATCTGCCGCATCCTGGCATCCAGCGGCAATCGCTGAATGAGATAAAGCACCAGAATGATCACGAGGAACGTGATCAGAATACCGATCAGGACGGAAGAAGCCATGGTGCTCCCCTGGAAATTGCTCGATGGACAGGTAAGCTGGCAAACCCGGTTCGGTCGTTACCGGATCAATACCAGCGGCGCTGGGTGTCATTCATCGATTGGCCAACGGCGAGGCCGGCCAGAAAACCCAGCAGCCCGATGACGCCGACCACAGCCGTCGTCGTGCCCGGATTTTCCCGCGCGACCTCCGAGACCGCCTGCGCCTGGCTGCGCAACTGCTGAGCCGTTCGCGACGCACGGCTCGCCGCGCTGTCGTAGACATCGGATGCCTGAGCCGAGGCCTCGTCAACCAGTTCCGCACCTCGCTCCGAAAGGCTCTTGTTGATCCTGGTGATCTCCTTGCGCAGATCGGCGATCTGCTTTTCGAGCGTCTTTTGGATGTCGTCGATCTGGGGGGTGTCGGATTTCGATGTTTCGGCCATTGGCATTCCCTCGGTTTGCACCTCGGGAGAACGGCGCTGGCCGGGATTGGTTCCGGCGAGCCAGGCAGCGGCATCGGCCGCAACAGTATCGTCGCAGCAATCCAGTGGTACACGACGGAAGGAAATATCTATCCTGCCCGTTCGATCCGGATGACCTGCGGCTTGTCGGTCAGGTGGCCATCCTTGGTGATACCGTCCACGGCCTTGCGCACCGCGGCTTCGGTGGTCTCGTGGGTGACGAGGATCACCGTCTTTTGCGCCGCCGCTTCGCCGCTGATCGCGTGCTGGACGATCGATTCCAGCGAGATATCGTTGTCGGCCATGCGCTTGGCGATGGCCGCGAACACGCCAATGCGGTCATGCACGGTCAGCCGGATGAAATAGCCGCCGGCATGGCTGCGCATCTGCGCCTTCTTGTAAGGCTTCAATTCCCTCGCCGGCCTGCCGAAGACCGGGCCGTGCTGGAAGCCGGGACGGCTCTTTGCTATATCGGCGATGTCGCCGATGACGGCCGAGGCGGTGGCATTGCCGCCGGCGCCGGGGCCGGAGAGCAGCAGTTCGCCGAGGATGTCGGTTTCGATCGCCACCGCATTGATGACGCCGTGGACCTGCGCGATCACCGAGGCCGTCGGCACCATGGTCGGATGCACGCGCTGCTCGATGCCGCTCTCGGTGCGCTGGGCAACGCCAAGCAGCTTGATCCGGTAGCCGAGATCGCCGGCCGCACGGATATCGGCCTGGGTGATGTTCGAGATGCCTTCCATGTAGATGTCGTTGGCGGCGATCTTGGTGCCGAAGGCCAGGCTGGTCAGGATCGACAGCTTGTGCGCGGTGTCATGGCCTTCGATGTCGAAGGTCGGGTCGGCCTCGGCATAGCCCAGCCGCTGCGCGTCCTTGAGGCAGGCGTCGAACGAGATGCCTTCGGCCTCCATCCGGGTCAGGATATAGTTGCAGGTACCGTTGAGAATACCGAAGACGCGGGTGACCGAGTTGCCGGCCATCGCCTCGCGCATCGTCTTGATAACCGGAATGCCGCCCGCCACCGCGGCCTCATAGTTGAGCAGCACGCCCTTCTTCTCGGCGATCTCGGCCAGTACGACACCATGTTTGGCCAGCAGCGCCTTGTTCGCGGTAACGACATGGCGGCCGGCTTCGAGCGCCGCCCTGACCGCCGCGAACGCCGGCCCCTCGTCGCCGCCGATCAGCTCGACGAAAACGTCGATCTCGGCGGCCTGCGCCATCTTGACCGGATCGTCGAACCATTTCGCGGCATTGAGATCGACGCCGCGGTCGCGCTTGGGATCACGCGCCGAAACCGCCGACACGACGATGTCGCGCCCACACTGCCGTGTCAGCTCCGCCACCTTGTCGCGCAGCACGCGCGCCACCGAGGCGCCGACTGTGCCGAGGCCGGCAATTCCAACACGCAGAGCTTCAGCCATGGCCGGCGATGTCCCCCGAAAGATCAAACGAAATTGTGTGCGGAAAGCTTACCGATGGGCGGAAAGCGGCACGACATTGTTGGGTTGTTTGGCACTGGTCGCCAGGAAGCGCTTGATGTTGCGCGCCGCCTGCCGGATCCGGTGCTCGTTCTCGACCAGCGCGACACGCACGAAATCATCGCCATGTTCGCCGAAGCCGACGCCTGGCGCCACCGCAACGTCGGCATGTTCGATGAGCAGCTTGGAGAATTCGAGCGAGCCGAGATGGCGGAACGGCTCGGGAATCGGCGCCCAGGCGAACATGGACGCAGCCGGAGCCGGAATGGTCCAGCCCGCGCGGCCGAAGGCATCCACCATCACGTCGCGCCGCTTGTGGTAGATGTCGCGCACTTCGGCGATGTCGGCGCCATCGCCGTTGAGGGCGTGTGCGGCCGCCACCTGGATCGGGGTGAACGCACCGTAATCGAGATAGGATTTCACCCGGGTCAGCGCCGAGATAAGCCGCTCGTTGCCGACCGCAAAGCCCATGCGCCAGCCGGGCATGGAGAAGGTCTTCGACATGGAGGTGAACTCGACGCAAACGTCGATCGCGCCCGGCACCTGCAGCACCGAAGGCGGCGGATTGCCGTCGAAATAGATCTCCGAATAGGCAAGGTCCGACAGGATGATGATGTCGTTCTTCTTCGCGAACGCCACCACGTCCTTGTAAAAATCGAGCGAGGCGACCAGCGCCGTCGGGTTCGACGGGTAGTTGAGGATCAGCGCCAGCGGCTTCGGAATCGAATGGCGGATGCCGCGCTCGACCGCCGGGATGAAACCGTCATCGGGTTCCACCTGCAGCGACCGGATGACGCCGCCCGACATGATGAAGCCGAAAGCATGGATCGGGTAGGTTGGATTCGGGCACAGGATCACGTCGCCAGGGGCGGTGATCGCCTGCGCCATGTTGGCGAAGCCCTCTTTCGAACCCAGCGTTGCCACCACTTGCGTATCGGGATCAAGCTTCACGCCGAAGCGGCGCTGATAGTAAGCGGCCTGGGCGCGGCGCAGGCCCGGAATGCCGCGCGAGGAGGAATAGCGATGGGTGCGCGGATCGCGCACCACTTCGCACAATTTGTCGACGATTGCCTTGGGCGTCGGCAGGTCCGGATTGCCCATGCCGAGGTCGATGATGTCGGCGCCGCGCGAGCGGGCGCTGGCCTTGAGCCGGTTGACCTGCTCGAAGACATAGGGCGGAAGCCGGCGGACCTTGTGAAACTCTTCCATGGCAGTTCCAGACATCACTTGGCGTTTGGCAAGGCGCGCCGTGTCGGCAAGTGCCTTGGGCGCGCGCTATATACTTATTTGCAGGTAGGGTCGAGGGTGGGGTCGCATTTGCCTTCGATCTGCTTCAGCGTCTGCGCGCCATGCTTGCTGGCCAGGTCCGTCAGCGCCGCCTGATTGGTGACGTTGGGGGCGCCGCCATTGGCTGCCTGCGCGCTTTCGTCCCCCTTCAATTCCGCGAGCCTGGCATTCCTCTCGGCATCGGTGAACTGTTTGGCCGCTACTTTCGGCGGGATGTTCAGGTTCGGAAAGGTGCCGGTATCCTTCGGTCCCGCTGATGTGGCGATGGGCACCGGGCCGCTGGTATTGGTGCTCGAGCAGGCCCCAAGGCACAGCAGGGCAATTGCCGCACCGATGCGGCAAAAACGACCGGCGCCGAAAAAAACAGTCTCGCCAATGTTAATCGTCATATTGTTTCCTTGGCAGCCGGGGTAGAGCGAGGTTGGACCCAGTCGGATGTCCCATGGTAATATGTCAAGAAAACGCTTCGGGAGGAACCCCGCGCACCATGTCCAAAACACCCGATTCGGGCAAAGCGGAAGATGGCGGACCTTCGACGGTCGAGCAATATCTGGTGAAGGACCCGGAACGCTTCGCCCTGAACATGGCGCGCATGATCGAGCAGGCCGGCAAGGCGGCTTCCGCCTGGGCCGAGCCGCGCGAGAAGGGCGAAGTGCGCGACCATGTCGCCGAACCGGTCGTCGACATGGTGAAGACCTTCTCCAAGCTCAGCGAATACTGGCTTGCCGACCCACAACGCGCGCTCGAAGCGCAGACGCGGCTGTTCGCCGGCTATATGACGGTTTGGGCGAACGCCATCCAGCGCGTCAGCGCCGATGCCGAGCGAACCGAGGACGCGGTCAAGCCGGAGCGCGGCGACAAGCGTTTCCAGGATCCGGAATGGGGCCGCAACGCCTTCTTCGATTTCTTGAAACAGGCCTATCTCGTCACCTC
Organism: Mesorhizobium sp. B1-1-1; assembly: GCF_006442955.1. Classification (NCBI taxonomy): domain Bacteria; kingdom Pseudomonadati; phylum Pseudomonadota; class Alphaproteobacteria; order Hyphomicrobiales; family Phyllobacteriaceae; genus Mesorhizobium; species Mesorhizobium sp. B1-1-1. The sequence goes on along the minus strand of NZ_VFWW01000011.1, from coordinate 245,230 downwards.
GCGCTGGGCGGCTGATCTTGTCGAGCACGCCGAAGGCCTGGATGACCACACCCGCCACAAGGCGAGCTTCTACGTCAAGCAGGTGTCCAACGCCATCTCGCCGTCGAATTTCATCCTGACCAATCCGGAACTGTTTCGCGAAACCATCGCCTCGAACGGCGAAAATCTTGTGCGCGGCATGAAGATGCTGGCCGAGGACATCGCGGCCGGCAAGGGCGACCTGAAGCTGCGTCAGGCCGACTACTCGCCCTTCGAGATCGGCCGCAACATCGCCACCACCCCCGGCAAGGTGGTCGGCCGCAGCGACGTCGCCGAGATCATTCAATACGATCCCGCCACCGAGACGGTGCTGAAACGGCCGCTGCTGATCTGCCCGCCCTGGATCAACAAGTTCTACATACTCGACCTCAACCCGCAGAAATCCTTCATCCGCTGGGCGATCGAACAGGGCCACACCGTGTTCGTCATCTCCTGGATCAACCCTGATGAACGCCACGGCATGAAGAACTGGGAGGCTTATACAAGAGAGGGGCTGCAATACGGCCTCGACACTATCGAGAAGGCCACAGGCGAGAAAGAGGTCAACGCTATCGGCTACTGCGTCGGCGGCACGTTGCTGGCGGCGGCACTTGCCCTGCTGGCGCAGGAGGGTGACGATCGCATCAAATCGGCGACCTTCTTCACCACTCAGGTCGATTTCACCTATGCCGGCGACCTCAAGGTGTTCGTCGACGAGGAACAGGTCGCGGCGGTGGAAAAGGCGATGAACGAAAAGGGCTATCTCGACGGCACCAAGATGGCGACCGCCTTCAACATGCTGCGCTCGGGCGACCTGATCTGGCCCTATGTCGTCAACAACTACATGCGCGGCAAGGATCCCCTGCCCTTCGACCTGCTTTACTGGAATGCCGATTCGACACGCATGGCGGCGGCCAACCACTCCTTCTATTTGCGCAACTGCTATCTCGAGAACAACCTCTCGCGCGGCAGGATGGAACTTGCCGGACGCACCGTTTCGCTCGCCGATATCAAGATCCCCATCTACAACCTCGCCTCCAGGGAAGACCACATCGCTCCCGCGCTGTCCGTCTTCCTCGGCTCGAAATATTTCGGTGGCGAGGTCGAATACGTGATGGCGGGCTCCGGTCATATCGCCGGCGTCGTCAACCCGCCCGCATCGGGCAAGTACCAGTACTGGACCGGCGGCAAGCCGGAGGGCGACTTCGGCGAGTGGATCGCAAGGGCCACCGACCATCCTGGCTCCTGGTGGCCGCACTGGCAGAGCTGGATAGAGGCCAAGGACAACAATCGCGTGCCCGCCCGCAAAGCAGGCAAGCATATGAAAACTTTTGGTGATGCCCCCGGCACCTATGTCAAGGTGCGTGTGTAACCGACTGTAATGTCTGGTGAGTTGACGGACCCGTAAAAGCGGGCGAAATGGTGTCGTCAACCATCTTGCCGCCTAAATTCGGCAATTGCCGCAAAAATACTTCCAGGCTTGCTGATTTGACACAGGTCTCGTTTCCGGATCGGAGACAAGGGGCACCTCGACGCAGCCGTTCGGACGCCGCGCCAAGGATATACCGATCGGATATCGAGGGGGAATTTGACTTTGAAATCAGCAGGGTGGAGCCTCGCGAAGGGAGAACGCCGCACCATTGCGGCGGCGCTCTGCTCCGTGCTCCTGGCCTCCTGCACCTCGGCCGGCGACCCCACAATGTCGGTTGGCATGCCCGGCTACAATGCCTCCGCGTCGGACATCAATGCAGCCTCGACAAACAAGCCGATCGTGGCCGGCGATTCGTCGTCGCAGACGGCGACCACGCAGACCACCGTGATGGCGGAAGGCGACACAGCGCTGCCCGAGACGGTCGCCTACGTGCCGATTACCAAGCCGCAGGCGGCCTTCCCGCTCACCGCGCCGGCTGAAGCTGAAACGATTGCCGGAAACACGCCGCAATCGCTGGAGCAACAGCCGCAGACGGCGCAGCAGACCGATGCTGCGGCGCAGAAGATCGCCGCCGCCGACGCGGCCGTGACGGCGCCGAAGCAGGCCGCCACACCGGCGATGAACAATCCGGTCTATGTGACCGCTGGCGAGGCGCAGCAAGCGGAGGCGCCGAAGAAAAGGGGTTTCCTGGCCTCGATGTTTGGCGCCACGCCGGCTTCGGCGAAGCCCGCTCCACTGGTCAACACGCGCGCAGGCGAACAGCCGGCTGTGCAGGCCAAGCCCGCCCCGGCGGCGGCAAAGCCGATCATTACACTGGCCTCGGCCGATTCCACGGCGAAACCGGTGCAGCTGGCTTCGCTCGGCGACGACTCAGGTCACATCACCGGCAGCGATGCCCTGCCGGGCGTCCGCCAGACGGCGCTGTTCGAGATCAAGCGCAAATCCGGCCTCGACGACGAAAGCGACGTCGACCTCAACGAGGATGAAGGTTCGGGCGGCCTCTACCAGGTAGCTTCCGCCGCCGGCATGGCGCGCCTGGCGCCCAACGGGCTCTTGAAGCAGAACGAGAGTGTCGACGTGGCGTGCCTCAAGCCCTCGCTGGTGCGCGTGCTCAAGACGATCGAAGGCCACTACGGCCGCAAGATGGTCGTCACCTCCGGCTATCGCGACCCCGCCCGCAACCGCCGTGCCAACGGCGCCAAGAATTCGCTGCACATGTATTGCGCCGCCGCCGACATCCAGGTGCCGGGCGTCTCGAAATGGGAGCTGGCGAGCTACGTCAGGACGATGCCCGGCCGCGGCGGCGTCGGCACCTACTGCCACACCGAATCGGTCCACGTCGACGTCGGCCCCGAGCGCGACTGGAACTGGCGCTGCCGCCGGCGCAGCGGTGGCGAAGGCTGACCAGGGCCGGCTCGGCTGGACGCGCCAAAGCGCGTCGCGCTGAAACGGAGCTCACTTTTGAGCGACATGCATTTGCATCGGGCCGCTTCCGCAATCGTCTGAAAAGTGCCCGGAAATCCACGCAGCGGCTGGTGACGGCCGCCAGAAAAATTGCCGCTGGCGCTGCGTGAATCACTCGCTTCGGCAGGCAGGAAAAAAGTTGTCCAAGCCGGCACCTGACGGGTTGCCGGTTGCGCACAACGCCAGTATAAGCCGCTTTCATCTGAGCGCGCCCATCGTCTAGCGGTCAGGACACCGCCCTTTCACGGCGGTAACAGGGGTTCGATTCCCCTTGGGCGTACCAGCTTCACTCGATGTCCCCTCCGCTCCTTTCGGCGTCAAGAGCTATTGCGCCGGACAGGGTAACACCCCCTTCCGGAACGTCATTTTACGTGTTGACCATTCCGCCGCCTCGACCTTGTCGAGGGCAAGGCTCGATGGTTAAATCGGCTTTCCCAGGGGGATGCTAATATGGCAGTTCACCTTTCGGCGGATGCTCGAGCTCCTGCGGCGACGCCGCCACAAAGATATCTCTTTGGCCCGCTGGCCGACTTCCTCATGCTTGGCGGCAGCGCATTCCTGATTTTGCCGGCCCTGTTCTTCGTGCCTACCAAATACGACAGCCTTGTTGCGGCGGCGATGTTTTTCCTGGCCTACTTGATAAACTATCCGCATTTCGCCCACTCTTACCAACTTTTCTATCGCAATTTTGGAAGCAAGGTGCGCGGCGAGGGATACGACAGGGGCCTCCAGATCCGCTACATTTTCGCCGGCATTGTCGTTCCCCTGCTCATGGTCGGGTTTTTTGCTTACGGCTCGATAACGGCGAACGCCCGGCTGCTCGGAAACGCAGCCAACGCGATGTTCTTTTTCGTGGGCTGGCACTACGTCAAGCAAGGCTACGGCATGTTGATGGTGGACGCCGTGTTGAAGGGCAGGTTCTTCACCAATCCGGACAAGAAAATCTTGCTGGTCAACAGCTATGCCGTATGGCTGTTCGCATGGCTTCAGACGAACACGGCGGTCAGCCAAGCAAAATATTACGGCTTGGAATATTATACGTTTGCCACGCCTGCGTGGCTCAACACGATTGCGCTGTCGGCCGCGGCCGCTTCCACGGCCGCCACCGTCGTGATGCTGATCAATCGCTGGAGTAAAAATGGCGGCAGCCTGCCGTATAACGGCGTCGTCGCTTATATCGCGTCCCTATATCTTTGGATCCTGGTCGTGAGAATAAACCCGCTGTGGCTGCTCGTGGTGCCGGCTCTCCATTCGCTGCAGTACCTGGCCGTGGTCTGGCGCTATCAAAGCAATGTCGAGCGTGACGGTCCCGATGCACAAAAGGTTCCGGACTCCAGAATCCTGTCCGTTCTTGGTCCGATCTACAGGACGCGAGTCCTGGGGTTCGTCGTCGCCGGCGGGGTCCTCGGCGGTCTCGGTTTCTGGCTGATCCCGGCGGCACTGACTGCCTTGATCCCTTACGACAAGGAAGTCCTGGGTTCGTCGCTGTTCTTCTTCATAGTGCTGATCTTCATCAACGTGCACCACTACTTCCTTGACAACGTCATGTGGCGACGCGGCAACCCCGAAGTTTCAAAATATCTGTTCCGCTAGCGGTGGCATGGACCGGCTGTGGGACGCCTTGCGGAGCACTTCAGGCGGAAAGAATTGGCATCGGCTCAGCGGCCGCGCCGGCCGATATCTCTTTTTGCACGGCGAAGAAGAACCTGCGCACCTCGTCGCTGGCCGCCGCCCTGTCCCTGCCTGACCTGACGACGAGATCGAACAACTCCGTCGCCTTGGCCCTCCAGAACGAGGTGGCGCTGTCGCCATGCAAACTGTCGAGCCTGGCAGCCACCTCCCGAACCAGGAATGCCTGACGGTCGATCGGGAATGCACGGATTTTTTCTGGGGACATCTTCCGAACCACGAGACTGACGCAACGAATCAACCATTGCCGAACAAGCATGGCGTAGCCGCGAAAGTGGAAACGGAAGCTTAATGGCATCGGCATCGATGCGCCGTTCGGCCAGGAGAACGAAGAGCGCAGCGCACCTCAGGCTTGCAGCCCTCTCGCCTGGCCACCGCGCTTGCGCGGCGCCATCATGTCCCGGGCCATCAGCCCGGTCACCCGGCAGAACGCCATGAACGCCCGGCAGGCATCCTCGGTCTTGACCACGTCCACGGTGGCGCCGAAGCAGGCGTTGAAGGCCTTCTGGTAAATCGGGCCTTGCCGGCGCAGCGGCCAGGCCTGGAGAAAATCAAGGGCCTGTTCGACGCTGTAGATCTCCTCGACAGGCAGGCCGGGTCCGGGCGCGATACGCACCGGCACCTCGAATTGCAGTCTGTCCATCCGCCATCTCCCGAACTGTCGTCACCAGCGGCAACGCCATCCGTCGTAAAAAGTTGCTCTGGCCGGTCGCTACCGCAGGAATGTGGCGTCTCCGCGGTCATGGACGTTTTGCCGCAGCCGCCGCAAGCAAGCGCCAAGGCGCCCGGCCTTGTCGAACGCGGGCGCCTTGGCGGTCCGGCTACTGGTTGGCGGGATCGGTCTCCGCATCGAAGGCCATGCGCACCGCCGTAAGCAGCACGAGAGCAGACGGCACAGCGAAAATCCCGCCAAGGACAAGTGCCCCTGTCGCCGAAAGGCCGAGCGTCTCCGTCAGCGCCCAGTAGACGGTTCCGATACAGATGAGCGCCTGGACGGAAAGGAAAATGGCGGCGCAGGCCGCGCGCGAAAGGCTCTTGAGTGTCTTGATACGTTGCATGGAAACAATCCGGAAATGACGCGCTACGCACCGCTGCGCGACCGAAGCCGCCGCGCGGATCGAGGCGCGAACAGGAAGTGGTTAGAGTGAAGGAGCGGTTGAAACCGCTCAGGCCGGAACCGATGGCGGCGCGCGCGGCTGATTGGCAGTCGCCCACGGTGTGCGGGCGTCCCCGTCGGCGGCGACGACCTCTGCCGGCGGAACCGAAACAAACCAGGAAAAGACGGTGTCCCGAGCCGGCAGGGCCGGATGGCCGCCGGCGAACTTAACCAGGGCCGGCCGGCCGGAACGAACTTCCAGCGCCTGCGCCTTGCCGGTGATGCGCAGCAGCGCCGCCGCTTCGCCGGACCGCTCCACGCCGGCGCTGGCGACACCGGAGGCTGCTCCGGCAAAGACGGGCACCTCCGCCCGGCCAAGCGACAGCATCGCCAGCAGCACAAGGCTCATCAGCAATGAGCAGGCCGCCTTCAACGGCGCTTCAGGCAATCTGGCGTGCTCGACGCTCATGAAATCTCCAAAAACCTCCCTCGCCCTACCGCACGGTCGACTGAAAGGGAAGGAACAAGGGCGTCAAGGACACCGGGGCGCGCCGAATATCCCTGCCGCTTGGTCGTGTCCGGGCAGTTCTTCCTTGAACCTTTTGCCCTCAAGTGCCAAATCTGGGGAGATTTTCACGCCGGCTCCCTTGCAGAGCCACACCGGCAAGACGGACACCAATGGTCACTTATCTCGACGCCGCCACGGCACCGCTCAGAAACACCGGCCAGATCCGCCTCTATGGCGAGGAAGGTTTTGCCGGCATGCGCAAGGCATGCGACCTCACGGCGCGCTGCCTCGACGAACTGGTGCCGATGGTTGCGCCCGGCGTCACCACCGACACCATAGATCGTTTCGTTTTCGAGTTCGGCATGGATCATGGCGCGCTGCCGGCGACGCTCAACTACCGCGGCTACACCAAGTCTTCCTGCACCTCGATCAATCATGTCGTCTGCCATGGCATCCCCGACAACAAGCCGCTGAAGGATGGCGACATCGTCAACATCGACGTCACCTACATCCTCGACGGCTGGCACGGCGATTCCTCGCGCATGTACCCCGTCGGCACCATAAAACGCGCGGCGGAACGCCTGCTCGAAGTCACCCATGAATGCCTGATGCGCGGCATTGCCGCGATCAGGCCTGGCGCCCGCACCGGCGCCATTGGCGCGGCCATCCAGAGCTATGCCGAGGGCGAGCGCTGCTCGGTGGTGCGCGACTTCTGCGGCCACGGCGTCGGCCAGTTGTTCCACGACGCGCCCAATATCCTGCATTATGGCAGCGCCAATGAGGGCGTCGAGATGCGGCCCGGCATGATCTTCACCGTCGAGCCGATGATCAACCTCGGCCGGCCGCATGTGAAAGTCCTGTCGGACGGCTGGACGGCGGTGACACGCGACCGCTCGCTGTCGGCGCAATACGAACACACGATCGGCGTGACTGACACCGGCTGCGAGATCTTCACGCTCTCCCCCAAAAAGCTCGACCGCCCCGGCCTGCCAGCCTAATGTTTCGTTCTCCCGGCGCTCGCGGTCGGGGAGCTGGGGGGCAGACGAGATGTCAGGTGACGACGACGAGCGCAGTTTCTTTGCAGAAAAGCCTGCGCAGCTTTCCGCGACCATGCACTCTCCTGGGACAGCCGGGCCTGCCGCGAGGACCAAGGGGATCGAGGAGAAGCCGCATTATCTCGGCCATCGCGACCGTTTGCGCGAACGCTTCGCCTCGGCAGGTCCCGACGCCCTGCCCGACTATGAGCTTCTGGAACTCCTGCTCTTCCGCCTGATCCCGCGCGCCGACACCAAGCCGGTCGCCAAGGCGCTGCTCTTCCGCTTCGGTACCCTGGCCGAGGTGCTTGGCGCGCCCGTCGGCCTCCTCCAGGAGGTCAAGGGCGTGGGCCCGGTGGTAGCGCTCGACCTGAAGGTCATTGCGGCGACGGCCCAGCGCATGGCGCGCAGCGAGGTCCATGGCCGCGAAATCCTCTCCTCTTGGCAGCAGCTTCTCGACTATTGCCGGTCAGCCATGGCCTTCGAGGCGCGCGAGCAGTTCCGCATCCTGTTCCTCGACAAGAAGAACACGCTGATTGCCGACGAGGTGCAGCAGACCGGCACTGTTGACCATACGCCCGTCTATCCGCGTGAGGTGGTCAAGCGCGCTCTCGAACTGTCGGCGACGGCAATCATCCTGGTGCACAATCATCCCACTCGGCCCTTTTCAATCACGCACGATCACGCTTTAGCACACTGATACATATAGTCTTTTCGACTTGTCGTAGAGTCGGACATTGTGGCATATTGGGGTCGGTTTTAGGGGGATCGAAGCCCGTTTTGAACCCAACCACAGCCCCCTACTACCCGTCAGCCGATCCCACTCGAAAGCCTACGGGAGACCCCAGTGCCAAGCCTTACCGATGGAGAGATTCGCCACGCTTTGAAGCAGGTCGAGGAGACCGGGAAGCAACAGAACCTTGTCGATGGCGAGGGTCATGGAACAGGCCGCCTCGTTCTAGTGATAAAGCCAATGCCGACCCGCATAACAGCGGACTGGATGGCCCAGCAATGGCGAGACCAAAAGCGGCTCAAGAAAAAGCTCGGCTCGTATCCGTCAATGAGCCTCAGCCAGGCTCGTGAGATTTTCAGACGCGACTTCGCCGACATGATCCAGAAGGGACGCAGCATCAAGATAGCCGGCGACACGCGACCCGGCACGGTCGCCGATCTGTTCGAGGCTTACGTCGCGTCGCTTAAGGCAGATGGAAAACCCTCTTGGAAGGAAGCCGAAAAGGGCTTGAACAAGATCGCCGATTCGCTCGGTCGCAACCGCCCCGCCCGCGACATCGAGCCTGACGAGATCAGGGACCTCATTCGCCCGATTTATCAGCGAGGCAAACGGTCTATGGCCGATCATGTTCGCAGCTATATTCGATCGGCATACAGTTGGGGGCTGAAATCCGAGAATGACTACCGCACAACCTCGGTCCGGCGCTTTCGTCTCGTCTACAATCCAGCTGCGGGCATTCCAACCGAACCGAAAAAAGTTGGAACGCGCTGGTTGGGCGAGGAGGAATTTATCCGTCTTTATCGTTGGCTCGAATCTCCCGATGCGCCGGTCCACCCCCCTTACACGCGCGCGGTAAGAATTCTTATGCTGACCGGCCAGCGCGTCGAGGAGATCGCTCGGCTACACGTCGATCAATGGGATGCGGCCGAGCGCATTATCGATTGGTCCAAGACCAAGAATGGAAAGCCTCACGCCATCCCCGTGCCCAAGATGGCGGCGGAACTTATCGGGTCGATCAAGCCGAATGAATTTGGCTGGTTTTTTCCATCCGCAACCGACCCGTCCAAACCGGTCAGCCATGGCACGCTCTATTCGTTCATGTGGCGCCAACGCGATCGTGAGGTCATCCCCGTCGTGACAAACCGCGATCTCCGGCGAACCTGGAAGACGCTTGCCGGCCAGGCTGGGCTCTCAAAAGAGATCCGAGACCGATTACAGAACCACACTCTGCAGGACGTCAGTTCCAAGAGCTACGATCGCTGGAATTACATGCCGGAAAAGCGTGCCGCCATGGCGCGGTGGGACAAGTTTATCCGCGATATCCTGGTGAAGAAGAAGCGTAAAGCCACATTCAAGGAAGCTGCGTGACGTTTGCTATTCCTCCCCGGCATACATTTGTGATCGCTGGGAGACGTTGAAACCTTCAACTAGAAACAGACTCCGAAGGCAGAGGCCACAGGTTCGAATCCTGTCGGGTGCGCCAAATACCGCCGGGTCCGTTCCGGACACGTAGGTTACGGTTTATACCGGAGCCATGGGTAACACTTTTGGCCCGAAAGGGTTTTGGAGTGGTTCGAGCCTGCATGTCTCATCGTCGAAATATCCCAAATCATAGTCCATGAAGGTAGCCAGCCAGATATGGTCCTCGACCTGTTTGATGCCGACGGTCTGGCCGGCGAAGACGAGACTGAGATTGATCTTCTTGCGATTGTAGCAGATGCGGCCGCAGGTGGTGACGGTGACAGCCTTGTCGTGAAACGGATAGTCGAGGTCCGGCAGGCCGGTGTAGGGGCGCGTTGAGGGCGTGTAGCGCTCAGCCGGACAGTCCATGCCGAGTGCCTGATGCGGGCGTTCTGAGTTGAACTCGTCGATGAAGTCATCGAACCTGGCCTGCTGCTGAAGGAAATTGGCGCCTGCCGGTTTGGTGGCTTCCCTCTTCAGGGTGAGGTGCATGCGTTCATGGCGCCCGTTCTGCTGCGGGCAGCCCGGCTTGATGCGCTCGATGTCGATGCCCAGGCGCAGCCACCAGACCGACAGCTTGCTGAGGTTGAACAGCGCGTTGGGGCTGGCGAAGGGAACGCCATTGTCGGTCCTGATCGCGCTGGGCAGGCCGAACTCTTTGAAAACGCTTTCGAACACGGTGAAGGCAAAGGCTTCCTTGGTGGTCGACAGCGCCTCGCAGGCGATGAGATAGCGGCTGGCGAAGTCGGTGATGGTCAGGGGATAGCAATAACGTCGGTCGGCGAGCATGAACTCGCCCTTGTAGTCGGCACACCAAAGATCGTTGGGTCGATAGCCGTTTGAAAGCGGTGTCCCCGTCGCCCTGTTGCGCCTTCGCTTGCGGTGCTCGACCATGCCGTGCCGGTCGAGCACCGCATGCACTGTCGAGATCGCGGGCCGGTGCACATCGGGATACAGCCGGGCCAGCCGCTCGCGTATCTTCGGCGCCCCCCATGTCGGCTTATCTTGCTTCAGGCGCACAATCAGCTTCTCGATTTGAAACGGAAGCTGATTGGCGTGGCGATAGGGCCGGCGCGATCGATCCGTCAGCCCTTCAAGGCCGCTGTCATTGTAGCGCGTGAGGATCTTGTAGCCGGTCTTGCGCGAGATATCGAACTCCCGGCAAAGCACCGCCATCTTCTCGCCGTCCAGCAACCGGGCGACGAACTTCAGCCGCTCTTCCATGACGTTACACTCCTTCCAAGGCACCTTGCTCTCCTTGCAAAGGGCCGAAAGTGTAACCAATCTATCCGGAATGAACTGTCACCCATCTCTCGGGAAGGGCACCGATTCCGCGCTACAGCCCGATCAATTTTGAAGGGCAGCAAACGGCAACTCCCGATCCCATTGCGGTCGTACTGAAGACTTTAAGCGAATGTCCGCTTCGAGCCTTCAACCGTCGATTTCCGCCATCTCGGTCCGATACGTCTCCCAAGCAGTCTTGTCGGTCTCATCGATATCGATCTCTATGTAGTCTTTCCGGATACGCGTAAGAACGCCGTCGAGGGCAGAGTGCATGTCTCGTCTCGCGGCTTCGATGCGATCCCAACGAGCGGACCCGACATCGCCGTGTCCGCCCGACACTTGGTTACTGAACATGTATCCCTTACCGCCGGCCATGTCCGTGTAGGCTTCGCCCTCCGAAAAAGCCTGCTCCCACGCAATCCGCAGAGCTGCAACGGCTTCAGCGAGGCGTTCGTCGTAAAGATGGAACGAGGTGCTAAGTGCTACTCCGCGGAAGTGTTCGTAGAACCAGAGGTGTTTGTGCAGGACGTGCTTCGGAAGCATTGAGATCGTCTGGGATACCGCTGGAACGTAAAGATGCTCCATGAGCCATCGGACCATTTGAACGTCGCGTTGATGTTTGATCTCATGGCGCGAAAGCCCGCGTTCCTCCACTGGCCGTTTGGGATCTTGCTCGATGATATCACGAAGCGCCTTCTCGACCAGTTTCTCTAGCGCGTCGCGCCCAGACTGATCCGACTTGTTCGTCATCGTGTAACTGGACAGGCGGTTCTGCGCGATGTCGAACGGCACTTCTCCCTTGTGCGGCAGCCCATTGAAGAACAGCACCGTTCGAGCCCAGCCAACGGTGGCAACCCCCAGACCCAACTCAAACGTGACGTTCGGGTTCGGACAGGGTCGTTCGGCTCCAATTGGCGTGATCGTGGTGATGTCTGCGACTACGATATCGGCCTTCTCAATCTTTTCCCGGACGTTAACGGCAATATTGGGCGCGCCACTGCTGCCACGTAGAGCTTCATCAATCTCGATCTTTGTACCTGGCAGCTTATTTTGAAGCGCTTTTGCGGCCTTGCGAAGGGCGTTGCGGATGGCATTGCGGTGTGTGTCAGCGCAAAGATCGCTCTGCCAACAATTGAAGACTACGACCGTCTTCGAAGGCTCAAGGTCGTTGGTCATTAGTCTACCCTTTCCAATCCCACACGGTACCTGGGAGGAGGCGTGGAGCACGACATTTCGGCTTCACGAGATGGGGTGTCATGACGCCTGCGGAAGCAGAACTTCATACCTAGCGCAGCGAAAGTCAGGTTTGTATCGAAGAGCTGCCATCGATCGCCAGCTTTGCGAGTGGCCTCAAACTACCCAAGTCCATCCTAGAAGAATACGTTACGCGGACGAAATCCGGCGTCCGCGTCATGCTTAGAGTGCGCTACATTAACTGACGGATATCGGTTGACCGCAGACGACCCTTCCAAAACATCTCGCTCGACCAGACGAAAGGCAAGCGCAGCTATGATGATTGGCCTGTTGTTCAATTGGGCCCGCTATCCGCAAAGCGGCAATTACTGGCACGCGATCAGGCGAGCGGTGTTCGCGCCGGGCATCGTGCAGCGATCGGGCCGTCACATGAAACTGTCGGTCGGCGACGTTTTGGTCGGAATTGAGCGCGGGCAAGACCCAGAAAAACTTTTCAATGCGCTGTTCAACAACAGCGAATTTCGCCTGTTTTACGAAGATCGCCTCCAAGAAGGGTTTCCAACGATTTTCGGCATGGTCTTCGAGAACATGCCGCGCGAGCTCGCTGCCGAGCTTCACGACGCGTTGCGCGCGCACAAAGGGTATGTTGGTGCCTTGTCGGTTCATCTCGATTATGGCCCGCATCTGGCGCTTTATAGAAATCGTTTGCCACCAGAATACCGGATCGAGGGCACAAGGCTGCGCGGCTTCTATTCGATGGGCAATCTTGACGGCCGCGACGATGGCGATCTGAAGCAGATGCGGCGCTACGGATACCGCGACATTGGCTGGGAGGACACCGGTGCCAGCAGGACCATCCTCGACGACTATGACACCCCCCGCCATTTCGAGCGGGTCGCCGCGTTCCGGAGCTTGCTTGCCGAGGCGCTTCCGGGGGGCGAGGACGGTGCCCATCAGCTTGTCATGTTGCTCGAGGACGTCAATCCGCGATTGTTCAACGCGCTGGGCGCAGCAGCCGAGCGGCTGCGTGATGCTGATACCGAAGAGGAGATCGCGCAGGTCGCGCTCTCCGGCCGACGGTATCTGGAGCAGCTAGCCGATACGCTATTTCCGGCGATCAAGACCAAGCGCGGAAAGCGCGTCCTTGATCAAGCGGCTTATCGCAACCGGTTGTGGGCGTTCATCGAGGATCGGACTGTGGGCGACGAGACGACATTGTCGACCTTGGGACGAGAGGTGGACCGGGTAGTCAGTGAGATGAACGCCGGGCTTCATGCTGACCGGCCCAAGGCCCAAATCGCGAAAGCGTTGGTCGACGCATCAACCCTGACCGCAAATCTATTCGCGTTGAATCCCGAGCCGGTTCGGGACGGTTATCTTGCCTATTCCGGCGCGCTACGCGCATTCGTCCGCGACCTCATAGCCCAGCGCGACGGCGTTGACGGATGACTTGACCGGGCAAGAGCGCTGCACCGGCGAAGTTCGCGTTAATCTTGCCGCCAATTGCTATGAGCGCAAGCCTTGAAGTTGGCGATGCAGCTCTCCGCTGCCAGGCCGGCCGCGCACGGAAGCGGACAGACCGCTTTCCACCCCATAGGAGATTCGCTCGTGCCTCGATTAGAGGGCTATAGCGTAGACGTAGTTATCATCTGCACCCGGTGCGGTGCGCCAGTTTTATAGTTTGGAAACAGCTAGTTAGCAAGTCCTTTTCCCCCCGAGAACAAGTCCTTTTCCCCCCGAGAAGAGGTCGATAAACACGTTACGGAAGCACCACGGAAGCAGTCAAAGCTGTTTTTCTGGCCCTCAGACCGATTAAGTCAGACGCCAGTGCCCCGCCAAACTGACCTTGGTGGTGTCAGGAAACACGCGTGCTGCGGTGCGGTTTGGAATCGTGCGCCATCCGACACAATCGCGCGCTGTTTCGAAGCGTGGCAGCTGGGCCGGAATTTTCCTATCGTTCCAGCGCGCGAGGAATAGCGGGCGCATCGCGACAATCGGGCGGAGGCGGATGGTCTGGGCCGCCGCACTGGATGCAGCCGCGCCGGCGAAAACCGACATTATCGCGGCGAAATTCGCGGCGATGGTTCAGTGTGAGAAAGTCCGAATTGTTGGCTCGCTATGCAGAACGTAGCCAGCGTACGGCCCTTCTATCGTCTCCTCCGCCACACGGTTGCCACGGGGTGACAAGCGACACGGCGGCTCTCGGCTGAAGCACAACTTGATCAACCCATATCTTCCGCTATCAAATCCAATGAAGTTTACCTTCAACTAATCGTGACATCTTGCTATCAAGCCAAAATGGAAAGAGACGCCACTACTAACACGACATCGGCAGTGCGTGCCGGCGCCCACGTCCGCTTCCAACATTTTCGAGCTTGGTGCGCATGACGCCACAGCAGATCATCGACAATGCTAGAATTCCAGGCACGCAAAGCATTCTCGTGCTGGGGAGCTTCGAGAAGCGAGTCACCGTCTACGCGCAGCAGGTGCGAGCGCTTAACCTTGTCGATGCCATGCTCTCGGAGAATTTGGTTCGACCTGAGGGCGGAAAGGTGGCGATCATCGGAGGAGGAGCCGCTGGCATCACAGCCGCCGTGGCCCTGGCTCGGACGTGCCCCGGTCTTGACAAGCTGGATCTTTTTGAGCGCAGCCCAGTCATCCTTGCCCTGCAGCACGGGAGCAGGCGGTTTCTTCATCCGCACTTCTACGATTGGCCCGCAGTCGGATCTAACGCGGACGCTGCCGGGCTGCCGATCATGAACTGGACCGCGGGACCAGCTGGTAACGTCGCCGCAAGCCTGCGAGCGGAATTCGAAGCGACGCGGCACAATTCCGTTCTCACGCTCCATGCAGACAATAATGTCACCAATCTCATACCTAGCAGGTTGGGGCCAATACGAGTCGTTGTCGACAAACGCTCAGCCGTTGGACGCATCTACGATATCGTAATTTTGGCCGTTGGCTTCGGCCTGGAGGCTCATCTTGATGGTGAGACTCCGTCCTATTGGTCTCCTTCTGGCCTTGCTGCGCCTATCCATACGCAGCTCCAAAATCCGATACTGTTCGTGTCCGGCAACGGTGATGGCGGGCTGGTGGACTTCCTGATGGCGGCGTTCAATGCGCTTGAGCATCACGAGATCGGCGCGATGCTGATGGATCTTGATCTCGGACCAGCGCGGGCGGAGTTGGAGGCGATTGAGACCGAGGCCTGGGCTGCGGGAGCGGATCTGGATCTCCTCGCCGAGTATCGGGTCCGTCTTGGACCGCTCATACCGGCTCTTGTGTGGCAGGAGATTGCTGGACGGCTTCGCCCTGGCGTCCACGTTCATTTTCACACCCGCGAGCCGCGCCTGCTTCGAAAAACCAGCGCACTGCACAATCGGCTGGGCGTCTATCTCGTGCTCGAGGCTGACCGCGAGATGGGGAACAACGCGATTACCGTCACGACAGGCGCTGAGTTCGACGGCGGCATACCAAAGCGCGGCGAGATCCGAATTGTTGGTCAGGCTCCCTTCGAGCCGCTCCGCCGTTTTCTCCGGCTCGGCCCAGATTCCGTAAGCAATCTCGAGCCGTTCAAAGACATCCTTGCCAATTATCCTGGTGCGATGAATCCGCCGCTTTCGGCGATCCGTCCTGAGTCACCTTCGCTCACAGCTAGCGCCGCGGCACGCTTTGCCGGTCTCGCTCCTGCGCCGGCTGCAGAGCCCGATCCTCTCGCGCCTCCGGGCGCCGCCGGTCCTTTGATTATCGGACTTTCCCCAGGTGAGGCCGGCGCCATTGTGTGGTCATCTGAGGTCGGATTGGACGATGCGGGCCAGATTTGGTCGGGAGGAAGAAACGTCGCCCTGCACTGTTCGATCTCTGCGATTGATGCAGCTCCGCTCGCACCCATGCTGGCTCGCTTGGGAGCACATGCCACCGGGTTCACGTTCTATACCAAGGATGTCGCGGGCTGGCGTACCGGCTTGGCCACCCTGTGCGCCAGCAAGGGATTGCCAGGGCCCGACCTCGAGATGAGTTGCCTGGTCACAGAGTGGCAGGAGGTAGCCTTGCAAGGTCCTGCTGTCGAGCTTGCGGCGCCCGTGCTAGCGGCGACCGTCCAGGTCCGGCTTGACCGCGAGGTGCTACGCCAGCTGCACGCCATTCTTTTCGACATACTTGGACCCGCGGCAGCCCAAATAGGCTGGCCGATAGAGCCTGCTTTTCGGCAACGCCTTTGGGAACGGTGGAATCAATGGCAGGCTGCTTTGACCGCAGACGACTCGCTCTGCCGACGCTTCCTCCGTTTGCTGACCTCGCAGGAAGATCGTGAGCCGGCACGCGAGTCGGCGCTAGTGGGGCTCGGACTGAAGACGCTACGCCCGTTCATGACGAAGTCGACGATCTTCGCGCTTGCGTTCGCGGTGTGCTCGGGCATGCCAATGTCCCCCGCAGATGTTCATCCAGGAAATCTCGCTTACCACGCGATGACCGGACACAGCTGCGGCGTCAGCTGGATCAACGAGCGCATGCTCGGAACGCGCAACGCCATGGATCAGACGTGGACGACTGGAGTGGTGCTGCTTTCGCAGTTGCGTCAGGCCGTGCAAATGATCGAAGGTGACCTCAGGATGGATAGAAGCATGTCTGATGCGCCAGCAATTGGAACCATCGCGGCTAGCGAGGGACCCCTAATAATTGGCGCGGATGAGGGTTTCGTGGCAGCTCTTGAGGTCGGGGAGCTCGAACTACGGGCTTATCTTCAGTCGATCTTTCGCTGGCGCACCGAAACTGTCACTCCGACTCTGGAGGAGGTGGCCGATGACGCAGCGTGAGACTCCTCCGATGATGCCGCTGATGATCGACGCCGCACGCCTTATTGGAGCGACCGTGACGGAAGCGCCTGCGCAGCTCAGCGGATCACGGTTCAACTCAGAGTTTCTGAGCGACGCAATCGTAGATCGGACGCTCGGCCGCCGGGAAGACGATCTCCCGCAGTATGTCGCCGCAGTGACCTTGGACAGAATTCCTGTGTTGATCGGAGCACTCGTTGGGTCGGCGTTGAAGACGAGTGTTGATCAGCAGGTGCGGAGGTATCGTAACCAGGCAACCATCGCCCGATCTTGGCTCGGCTCTGACGCGCCAAACCTGCAGCTGTTTTTGACAGGCCCTAGCGGAGCTTTGCGGGATCCTGCCTGGCGCCAAATGGCGGCCGAAATCGAGGCCGACGACCGAATCTGCCGCAAGCTGGTCTGGCTCTTCGAAGGGTCGCCTACGCTCGAGCATGCCAAGGGCTTTTTCGAGCGCACGTTCATCGCTCGACCGTGGCCGGCCAAGCAGCTGACGCAGCAGCTCGACAGCATGGCGAACATTAGCCTCCCCGACGGGTGGGAAGAGGCCGTTGAGGACCCTAATCTCGACTTCGGCGGACTCGTGGAGCGGCTGATCGAGTTGGAGCGGGGGGTGCCTGAATGAGCAATCTCTACTTGCGCAGCGTCGAGCTTTCTAACTTCCGCATCTATGGCGACAGCTATGCGTTCGAGCTACCCGACGGGCCGGGGGTTACGCTGATTACCGGAGCGAACGGGCTGGGAAAGACAAGCTTCTTTGATGGCGTCGAGTGGGCGCTCACCAACCAAGTCAGCCGCTTCCAGGACATACCGATGGACGCGCGGCGCAAGGAACCAGATCCACTGACCCGCATTGGTGCGCCTGAAAACAGCCACCGTGTGAGCCTGCAGTTTAGCGACGGCGATCCGATTGACCGGGGCGCTGGCTTTGTTCCGGACGAAGGCGCGATCGCGAGGCTGTTGAAGCGTCCAGAATGGGCGGAAATTAGTAACCTTCATGGCTACCTCTCTATAACCCACTTCCTTGGCCAAGCTGCCACGCAGCGCTTCTCCCTCCGTAAGCCCGACAAGCAATGGGAGGCTTTAAAGGGTCCCGCCGGCGTGGACCGCATAAACGCGTTACGCGAGCGGCTGAGCGGCCTTGGCGTGCGACGAGCTTTCACACGCACTCTGGAAGAGAGGACGAAGAGGCTCAGCGAGGCATCCGGCGCGCTCGCGGCTTGGATATCGCTGCTCGCGGAGCGCGATCGCGCGGGACAGCTATCCTCCTCGGATCAAGCTGTTCCACCGGCGGCGCTTCGGGAAGCGGTGGAGTTGGCAGGCGCTCAGATCCTCAAGCTGGTGCCGGATGTGGTTTGGAGCATGCCGGAGCCATCCACTGCTTCAGAATCGCTCCTCCAGGGTCTCGCCGACCTGCTTCGCATGGTCGAGCAGCGTAGCGTCGCCGATGCCGAAGCCGCGGAAGGGCTGGCAAAGATCGCAGCTGACTTTGATCTCGCCGGCGCTGAGACGCTCACGCTTCGCAGCATGGCCCAGGATATCGAGCAGCGCCGGGCCGCAGCCGTTGAGAAACTTGGGGAAGTCGAGGCTGCACTTTCGCGAGCTACAGCAAGCCTAATGGCCACCGAACGACAGGTTGCCCAAGCGCAGGGCCGCTCAGTGACAATCGCGCGAGTTCGAACAGCGCTTCGTCAGTTGGAGCATTCTCGATCCCGACGCACCGAGGCGGCTGAGCAACTTGCGCGATCCGCCATTGAGACTGGTCGCATTGAAACCGCCATCGTCGCTCTGCGGGAGAGCCTCGAGCGAGCAACGGCGCAACGAGCGGACCGCCGCGCGCTTTCAGACCAGGTCACTCTTGCTAGGCGTAGAGCCGAAATCTCGGGAAAGCTGTCGGCCACCCGCTCTGAGGCCGACCGACTGACACCTCTTCTTGCGAGCAGACAACCTGTCGAACTGCAGGCGCAGCGCGAAGCTCTCGCCAAACGCGATTCGGCTGCCCAAGCCTCGATCGCGCAAAATACCGCTGATCTAAGGGCGCACGACGATCGCGCGCGGGCCATTGCCGAAGCCGTATCAATGATAGCTCACCGGTTAACTCACGGCGACGTCAGCTGTCCGGTCTGCGCCTCGGAATTCCCGCCGGGGCGCCTCGTTGAACTTGCCGGCAAACAAAGCGCGGCCGACACCCGGCCTGCATCGCAACTGGCGACGGCACTGGCAGATGCTCGGATGGAAAGCGAAGAAGTGCGGCGGCAGATTGCGTCCGTCGACCGCGCAATGGCCGAGCTTGAGCAGCTGCAGGCGACTATGGCGACGCTGCGCGAGCGAGAGCAGGAACTACGTCAGCATCTGGTAGAAGCCGGTGGGTCGGCAAGCGGGATCTATGACCAATCCCAGGCGCTTCTACTCGAGCAGGAGCTAATGGCGCTTGACGCGCAGCTTGCAGTCGGCGAGACGCCCGAACAGATCGAGGTTCGTCTGAAAGAGACTGAAGCCGTTTTAAAGGCTGAGTTGACCAAGCGCGTCACGATTCAGCGGTCTCGCGATTCTGCCGACGAGGATTCCGAGGCGGCACAGGCAGCCTTGCGGCAGCATGCGGGGATTTGGACTGACGATAAGGGGCTGCTGGTCGACCTTGACGCAGAACAAGCGAGCATCGATCGTGAGCTTGCCGACCTCGCCAGCCGTATATCGAGCGATCGAGCCGTTCTGGATAATGTGCGGCTTACACGGGATGATTTCCGTGAGAGTGAAGCGCGGGAGACCCAAGCTCAGTCTGCATCCAACGCGCGACTCGACGCACTTGCTGCAGCGCGCGCCGCGCTCCTGAAACGTTGGACCAATGCCGGCCAGAGCGGCGAGCCTGATGCCGCGCGCGTCGCTCAGAACCGTGCCCGATTCCAGGAGCGTGTGGCGCAGCTTGGGCCGTTGCGTGCGATGCAGCAGCAGCTGGTCGCCGGCTATCGGAAATGGCTGAGCGACGAGCAACTGCGCCGGCTGGAGGAACGGATCGCTGAGATCGCTCGCGAGGAGGATGTGTCGACGGAGCTGGAAGTTCGACCGCGGCTTGAGGAGCGTGTGGACGAGGCACACCGCGCGCTTGAAGTCGCTCAACGGGCTCGCGATCGGATCGACGCCGTAGGTAGCCAATTGCAGGAGCGGGCAGAATCATACGCCGATGAGGTGCTTTTTCCGCTCAACGCGACGATCCAGCGTTTTGCCCGAACGTTAATGACTTGGGCAGACGCCTCGATCATCTATCGAGCTGAGCATCATGTAACCCGATCTGAGCTACGACCAGGGATCGTCCGGAGCGAGGCGGACGGAACGGTGACACAGCTTGAGATGAACCCCAATCTCTACTTCAGCGAAGGACAGCTGTCGGCGCTAAGCGTAGCCGCCCTTTTCGCCGCCAGCACGACGTTCGGGTGGTCCCGCTGGCGAGGTTTGCTCCTCGATGATCCTCTTCAACATAACGACGTGATTCACGCGAGCGCGTTCATGGACCTGATTCGGCAGATGGTGCGCGAGCTAGGCTATCAGGTCATCCTGTCCACGCACGACAGTTCCGAGGCCGAGTTTCTCGGGCGAAAATGTCTCAGTGCCGGTATTCCCTATTATGTTCACGACTTGGTGCCGCAGGGGGAAGGCGGGTTGATCTCCAAAGTCGCGTAGAGCGTGTTCCCTTTTGAGTAACGTTGGCTTTACAGCTGGGATTCTTCCTCTACTCCGCGTTAGTGGCCACCCAGGGGCTGCGCTCCAATCGGTGGTTAGCGGCGTGCTTTTCGGGGCCGACCAAGTCGGCTGCTATGGCTTGATACCGTCGGCACTGCGTTCGAACGACGGATCGCTCAGGCCGTTGAATCGGCAGACTACCTGCCATTCGCTTCAAATCATTAAGGACCGACCAAATGTGCGGCCATGGGAAGTCTGTTGGATCGTCAATGTCGCGATCTGCGCCGGCAATGATTTCAAGCTTGGCAACAATGCCCAGAAGCGACCGCGCTGGTACATGGGGAAGCCGATCTTGAAGCTTCAGGGCCGCTGTCGCGGCCTCAACCTCCGCTTGGCATGCGATCAAATAATCGACCTCCTGATTCATCGTTTCCAGGACGCCTGCATTGAGCACGCGCCTTTCTAGACGCTGCTGAAGTCGACAAAGGACCTGCGAAACATGCTGTGCCCGCAGCCATTCTCGCTGCAGCAGGATGGCAGGGTCCGAATCGTCAAAATAACCAGACGCTTTTGAGATCTGCCGATCGCGGCGGCTGGTCGTGACGGAAGGCAAAGTCGTGCTATTGTCGGAATCAGTCATGATCCGAGCTCCTAACAGCTTGGGGCGTGGCAAGGCTGCTGAGGGTGGTCGTAACACCATCAGCAGCCGCAGTAAGCGACCCCCATAATCGTATCAGGGTTACGATATCTCAAGTGATGATGCAGATCAACATGAATCGTATCGATGTTACGAAATGAACATCATCCAGTGCAAAATGGCGCGGGTAGCCCTCGGTTGGGGGACGAGGGACTTGGCCCGGAATGCTGGAGTATCACCCGATACTGTGGCTCGGTTTGAGCGCGGAGAACAACTCAAGGGCACTACAGTCTCTGCACTCCGGACCACGTTCGAAGCCGCCGGGATCGAGTTCATCCCAGAGAACGGCGGTGGCCCCGGCGTTCGTCTGTCTCGCAATCAGAGCTGACGGTCCTTTCGCCATGCAACGGGGTCGGCGATCCATCGATTAACGTCGGACTCCCTCCATCCCGCTCCGTTGACACTGATTTTGATCTGAGCCGGGAACGTGCCTTCGGCGATCTTGCGATAGAGGGTCGAACGGGACAGGCCGGTCCTGGCAAGGACTGTTTTGAGACGTATTATGCGATCCGGCTCCGGCATAACTGAGTGCATCTCACTGGTTATTGCTGGTATCCGCTGAGACAGACAGGACGAACCCGTGGCGGAGGCAATCAGGTTTGTCGCCCCAGCCGGTTGCGGAGTGGAAACGGCGGCAAATCGGAGGGGTATTAGATCCCAATTCCCCGCCCCCTACCGATGCCATGGCTGAATGCGAGTTCCGCGCCGAGGCGCCGGCCGGAATCGCTGTAGATGCCAAGCTCGCGTTTGCGGTTCGCCAGGAGGGATTCAAGTTGAGGATCGCGTTCGATGCTCTTGGCCATATCGGACATTGCCGAACGCGTTGACTTGTAACCGGACATGTCGCCGGCCTGATATTGCTCCCGTCCCATACGGTCGAGCTTTTGCCAGCGTTCGACGAACCGGTCGGCGCGGCGGCCGGGATCGAAGTCCATACCGGTACGGATTTCCGTCTCAAGCTGGAGAGCAAGCACGACGCGGCTGACGCGGCCGGCCCCCGCCTCGCGGACAAGTTCGGGATTTTTCACATAGGCCGCCTCGGCATCGCGCCAGCCATACGGCCGCACCTTCTCGAAAGCGCTCCGGGCATCCCTCAATTCGCGCATCTGCTCGGGACTGGCCTGCCCGTCAGCATTTCCAGTACTGAGGATCGCGTCGATAGCGCGCCCGTGACGCACAAGCGCTTTCGTACGAGCACTGCGCAACGCCGTTTCCGCGTCCATCGGCACATTCGCGTCGCGCTGCGCTCCCCCAGCAAAAGCTTCTCTTCCAGGCGTGGCGCCAACATCTCCGATCCGCGCCCCAACACTCTCCCTTACCGGCCCAGGTCCGCGTTCCTGCATGGGCTCGCCGTCTGCGGGCGAGCGCAACCCGTCCAGCAATCCGCCGATCCTGTCGCGCAGCTTCTCCGGAATGATCCGGCGCACGATCTCGACCACGCGCTCGCGGAACGTGATGCCGCGCCGCTCGGCATAGGTTTGCGCCGGGTCGACCTGCCCGTAATCCGACACCATGTCCTTGGCGCGGTCCCGTGACAGCGTTCGGTCCAGCCGCTCCCGCGTACTGAAGTCGTCGCCGCCGTAATGCAGGTCCATCCCATCTCGATGCCGAGACAGAGCGACGTAGCTGCCATGTGCATCCATTCCCGGCGTTGCCAGGACATGGGTGCGGTCAACGGTCATCCCTTGAGCCTTGTGAATGGTCGCGGCATACCCGTGGTCGATGTGCGAATAGTCTTTCAGGTTGAACCCCACCGACCTGTCGTCATCGGTGCGCACGACCATGCTCTGGATGCTGACTTCCTCCACAATGCCGAGCGTGCCGTTCTTGACACCAAGCCCGCGCTCGTTGCGCAGGAACATGACCCGGTCGCCGCTGGCGAAGGCCCTTGCACCTCGTTCCACATCCACCTGAACCTCGTCGCCGAGATCGCCGGCAGCGCGCATGCGCTGGCGGGCTGCATGGTTCAGGGCGTACACCTCATCGTTGGTGTGGGTGAGGATGATCCGGCTTGCCTCTGGATGCGCCTGCCTGTCGCGATCCCAGCGATCAACCAGATTGCTGCGCGCTTCATCGCGAGTTGCGGCCTGATGCACCATGCCTTGCGCGTCATAGGCGCTGATCGCGGCGCCGATCCTGCCGGTTGCCAGATCGCGCGTCGCATCGCGCTGCCAGTCCTCGCGCTGCCGACGCACCTGGCCGACCTCGACACCGCCGTGGCGTTCGTGGATCGAGCGGAATGCAGCGCCGGCTTCGATTGCCTGCAGCTGCTGCGGGTCGCCGACGAGGACGACTTTTGCGCCAGCGTCCGCCGCATGGGAGAGCACGCGCTCCAACTGGCGCGTGCCGACCATGCCGGCCTCATCGATCACCAGGACATCGCGCGTGGTGAGAAGATCCCTGCCCTGTCCCCAGCCATGCTCCATGCTGGCGATGGTGCGTGACGAGATGCCCGAACCGCTTTCGAGATTCTCGGCGGCAATGCCGGAGAGTGCCGCGCCTCGAACCTCGTAGCCCGCCGCTGCCCATGCCTGGCGCGCAACGCCCAGCATGGCGCTCTTGCCCGTTCCGGCAAAACCGACAACGACACCAAGACCGCGACCATCGGTGATATGCGCAAGCGCATCGCTCTGCTCGCCCGAAAGGATAAGCCCGCGTTGCGCAGCCTGCGCCAGCGCTGCCTCACGATATTCGTCACTCACCGCGTGTCGCTCGTCCAAATCGATACGCTCTGCAGCACGGTGAAGGCGCTGTTCGGTCTCGATCATCTGCCAGGAGGTGAACCGGTCATCGCCGCGTCCGTCCTTGCCGAGTTCGACCAGATCGGGTGCATTGCTGATGGCGGCCACGACCGCGTTGAACTGCTCCATTCCGTCGCTGTGCCGATGAGAGAACTTCGCAATATCCTTACGGGTGAAGGTCGATTGCTGATGGGTTATGGCGTCGAGCGCTACGGATGGATCGGCAATGATGCGCGCACCATTGTTGCGCGCGATCTCGCGATGCAGTTCGGCGCGATCCGCTTCAGAGTCCCCAGCGTCGAGGCCACTGCCCTCAATGCGTTGCGCCGGCGCACCAATCTGCGTTTGCGGCTCCAGCGCAATGCCCTGCGCTTCCAGACTGCGATGATCGATGCGGGCGTCGATGTCGAGTTCGGCCAGACGCTCATTGGCCAGCTCCGCCCATCGCTCGCGCCAGCGCTCAACCAGCTCCGTGCGGTTCCAGTCTCGAACCTTGGCACCAAAACCATTCTCGTCCACGGAGCGCATGGTGAGCATGACATGAGCGTGGGGCTTGGGACTGCCATCCTCTGCCCTGTCCCAGTGCACATTGAGATCGGCGACCATGCCCTTGCTGACAAACTCGGCTTGCACAAAGTCGCGCCCCAACTCGATGCCTTGCGCCTGGCTGAGTTCGCGCGGCAGCGCGAACTCGACCTCACGGGCGAGCTGGGCATCCTTGCGGACCTCGAACGCCTCGACATCGTTCCACAGCCTCGAGCGGTCGCTCCAGACCTCCGGCGCATCCTCCGGCAGCATCACTTCGGAATGAACGACACCGCGCTTGGCCGAGAAGTCATGCGTGCGTTCGATCCGCTCGTCACGCAATCGCGAAGCTGAACGGTAGGCGGCTGAAGCGACAGCGCTCGAGCCTGCCTTGCGGCCAATGACCTTGACGTGAAGATGATAGATCGCCATCGCGCCCAGATCATTTGCACGGCAAAGCGTACGTCGGCACGACGTATAAGCGCGCCCTCCCTCGAAAAAATCTCGGGATGGACCAGCCCGTCCCGGGCTGTCTCGGCAACCCGGAAGCCTTCCGGCGGACGCTCGCCTATCATCGTCGCATCGACAATTGATGGATACTGCCATGCGTAAACCACGTGACTTCGACGCCGAACTGAAGGCACTGGAAGACAAGGCGCGCGAGCTCAAAACCCGCAAGGTGCAGCAGCTTGGCGAACTCGTAATCGCCACCGGCGCCGATCAACTCAGCACCGACGAACTGGCTGGTGCACTGGTCGCAATCGCTGAAACGAAAGACACCTCAAAGCGTGAGGCATGGGCCAAGCGTGGAGTAATGTTTTTCGACAGCCGGTCCCGGCGAGCTGCTCCGACGCCTGAACGCAACCGGCGTAGCGCTCCAGCACAACCGGGCAGCGCACAATCGCCGGCAAGCGACACAGGCTCGCAATGACATGCGCACCTGGCAGGTCGAGCGACGCCAGCGTACCCGACATCTGATCGAACTCGGCGGTCTCGTCGTCAAGGCAGGCATCGTCGAGCTCACCAATGACGATCGCGCTACCATCTACGGCGCTCTGCTTTGGATCGCCGCGAAACTCAAGAGCCACGAGGGCGAGCATCCGCGGAACCTATGGACCGTGAAGGGGAAGCAGGCATTCGATGCGGAACGCCGTGAAGACCAAAAGAGCCAGCGAACATAGCGGTGCAAGGAGAGCTGCAGGCTGTGCAAAGCCTTGACAGCGGTCTCCACTCGCGCTGCGCCAGCAGGCGAGGACAATGGTGGCATTCCCATCCGTCATCGGCATAATCTTCTTCCCCAGCGCGTATAGCTAACGCTTGGCAGGCTCTGCACCAACAAAATGAAAT
This sequence comes from Mesorhizobium sp. B1-1-1, assembly GCF_006442955.1. Lineage (NCBI taxonomy): Bacteria > Pseudomonadati > Pseudomonadota > Alphaproteobacteria > Hyphomicrobiales > Phyllobacteriaceae > Mesorhizobium > Mesorhizobium sp. B1-1-1. Next base: position 219,500 of record NZ_VFWW01000011.1, on the reverse strand, counting down.
GCGGATATCGTCAGGAATGGATCACCCAGATGCGCAGAAATCCTATGGCACCGACCGGGCGCGCCTAGTCTATGGCAAACGCTCGGACGGGTCCTTAGCCCATATCAGCGAGGTCGCGCGCGGGCTTGCCTGTGGCTGTGTTTGTCCCGCTTGCGATGCGAGCCTCGTCGCCCGCCTGAAGGACGATCACCAAGTGCCGCATTTCGCCCATCATGGGGGCGAGGCTTGCGGCGGCGGTCCTGAGACGGTCCTTCATCTGTTGGCAAAGGAAGTATTCTGCAGCAACCCGAAAATGCTGCTGCCGGAACGCATTGCGCTCGATCACAAAAAGCGCGTGGTAATGAAGCCTCCGACGGAGGTCGAAACAGAATTCCATCACATGGAATATACCGGCCCCAAGGGGATTATTCCTGATCTCTATGTGCGCGCGCTTGGCTACGACCTGTTTGTCGAGGTGGCCGTCACGCATTTCAGCGACGGCGCAAAAATCCAACGGCTCCGTCAGCACCAAATACCGGCCGTTGAAATCGATCTGTCTAAGCTGCCGCGTGATGCGCTTCGGGACACGGTCGCGGAGGAGGTGTTGCATTCTGCAAGGCGACGCTGGCTATACCATCCCGGCATCGACGCCGCGCAGGCGCAATATGAGGTCGACGAAGCAGCTCGACAAGAAAGGCAGAACCGGCGCTGGGCTGAGGCCGCAGAGCGCCACAGGCGCCGAGTTGAAGGTATCGCGGCGAAATACAACCAGGCGGCAAATAAGCAGGGAAATTTGGCAGCCCGCATTCCTCGGCAGCAGGAGCTGCAGGCGGTAGGCCTTGCAGCGCATGTCGGCATCAAGGTTGCGGGCTTTGCGTGCTTCGGCCAGCCGCCGTCGGTATGGCAGGCCATTATTCTGGCCGAAGTTTTCCACGACAAACGGCTCGGTCAGGGTCCGCGCAAAGCTGTTCCCGTTGCCAACTACCTGGACAAATGCGGCCTGGTCGAGCGGACGTTCCAGCGCCTCTCCAATGAAGTGGCGGCAGATGTAGCGGCGCTCGAGCCGGGGTTCGCTCCTGCCTGGAAAGCAGTCGACGCTTACCTTGATTATCTGCAGGGAAAGGGAGTTCTGGTGAACTGGGGATATGGCGCCGAACTCAGCAGCCCGTTTGCCGAGAGGTGGGAGGCCCGCACGCTCGCGGAGACGCAACGAACGGCCGTGATGCAAGCGGTGGTGCGCGACATAGAATGGATGCTCGGCGAACTGCCTGAAGGGGAGCGGGCAGGCATGACAGGCGAAGCCTGGCTGCAGTCGATCCACCGAGAATCTGGACTGACCTATAAAGACGCGCTCCGCTCAGACATCGAAGCCGCCGCGATCGCCGGGCAAGTCAGCGCCATAGCAGCCATGCTGAAAGGTCACGGCCCCCTTCCACAGGCGACGCTTGGTCTGCCGGTCGTGCCCGCTCTCGCGCGTCGCCAAACGCAGATGGCAAAACAAGCAGAAGCGCTTCGGGAAAAGCAACTGCAGGAAGCGATGCGCAACCGTCATGCGCGCCGTGACCGGCTATGCATCGATGCGGAGAAGGAAATGAGCGGCGCCGAGCTCGAGGCTTTCCTGCACACCAAGCGTGATCGCATTGAGGGCATGACCCTGGTCGAGCTCGCAGAAGACAGCGAAGCGGGGTTGAATCGCGCAAGGGAGGCCCTGAAGGCCTATGTATGGCAACGTCAAGTGGACGCTGCGGCCGCGGCCGAGAAAGCCAAGTATCAGTCCCGTATTGCCGAACTGGCCGAACGGGACCTTTCCGAAGCGAACGCGGCCGCCTTCTTGAAAGCGCGCGATGACGAGCTCGGTCGGACGAGCCCGCTGCAGTATGTCAAAGACGAGCAAACCTTTCAAAAGGCATGTGCGTCGCTTGCACAATGGCAGCGCCAGTTCGGCCGCTGGTGATGGCGCACACTGTCGCCGGGACGAGCGGCTGCTAGAATACCCCATTGAGACTCAAGTGTCAGTCGAACGGCCGGAATAGACGCAAAGCGGGCGCCAAAGCCGGCGCTTGGACTAGCTAAGGAGCAAACACCGAACAGTACGTTATGTCAGCAACGCATCAAGTAAAGTCCAATCTCATCCGAGCTCATGGATCGCTACGCCCGGCACAATCGTCTTGGCGATCTCGCACAGGTGCTGATGATGCGTGAGGTAGACTACCTGACCGGCATTCGCCATCTCTCCAAACAACCGGAAAACCTCCTCTGATCGGACATGGTCGAAGGTTTCCATGATATCATCGGCGATGAATGGCACCGAGGGTCGAAGCTGGGCGAACTCGTAGTATCCCGCAAGCCTGAGCGCCAGGTACAGCTGAAAACGCGCGCCCTTCGACAACGCGTCCGCGACCTTGGACTGCCCGTCGCGCTGTAATGCGATGAGCACTTCTCCACCCTTCACCGGTTGAGTTGTCAGATCCGAGTACTGACCACGCGTCATCAGCGCAAATGCGTCGGATGCACGCGTCATCATCCCGGAGCGATGACGCTCGCGATATACGCGCAGAGCATTTGCAGCCGACATTATTCCCAGTTTCAGCTCGATAAAGCGGACGGCCTTTTCCTCGAGTTCCAGAAGGACGGTGCGCCGTTCGGCATCTATGCGGGCAACAGCGCTGTCGCCGCCAATGGCGTCAAGCTTGTCGGTTGAGCGCGTCTGCCGGATGAGCTGTTGTTGCAACGCCTCGTCAAGGTCGCGAAGCCGTTGCTCGGCTTCTGCCTTCTCGATTGCGAGACTGTCGAGATCGACAGCATCCAAAATCAAACACGCCTGCTCGAACCCTTCCACCGCGAGTTCGGACGACACCTGCTCCGCAAGTTCGGCCACGACTGTGCGCAGGCGATCCCTGTCGCGCAGCAGTTCGTCACGTTGCACGACTTCGGATAGCGTGGCCACTCCAAAGACGCTCAGGACCTCGTGCTTGCGGCGGTCGTGTGCCGAAATCTCAGCATCGAGGATCTCACGCCCATCCTGCAGGCGCTGCAGGTCATTGACGAGGCTTGCCTTGGCCTCGCGTGTGCGCTCTGCTCGCTCGAGGCGCTCGGCAAGCCGGAACGCCAGTTGTTCCGGTTCGTCGGCCGCCTCGTCCGCTTCGGCTGCAACGGCGAAAACCTCAACCAGGAAATTGTCTCTGTCGGCTTCCATCTTGTCGATACGCAGCTGCATGGCGTCCCGGTCTTGCAGACTCTTGGACAGTTCAGCCAATTGATCGAGGACGCTCCCGACGCTGGGAGCCGAGATGCCGCTCTCGAGCCAAGTGCCCTTGAGCGCTTCGGCAACGCCGGCTAGCCATTCATCCTCACGCCGCTCCGCGACGTCGACAGCTCGGCGCCTGCCGGACAGATCCTCTTGCCTTGTGCCAACGGTCCTGAGCGCCTCGGTGCGTTCAGCGTCTACCTTGAATTGTCTGTCAAGGAACAGCTCCGCCACAGCCATGACCGTCTCCAGGCCGTCACCAGGATTCGAACCGACACCGACGCTTGCCAGTGCGGCGTTCAGCTCCAGGCGTATCCGGCCCTCCTCATCAACTGTCCGCTCGGTCTTCTTGCGCGAAAGCTCGATCTCCTCCCAAGCCGAGAGCGCATCGATGCGGGCAGCAATCCGATCCTCGATCAGTTCGATCAGCTGTTCGGGGGATGTTTGCGGGATTTCTCCAAGCAGGTCTCTTGCGGCTGTGCGTATTTCCAAGAGCACAGCCTCCCGATCTGAGCCGTTGCGTGCAAGTTGGTCGCGAGCATGCTCGATGGTGGCTGCGGTTTCTGCGAGGTTGCGGTTTGTGCTGCGGATCTCAACGAGCTCCCGGGCGTTGGCCAGACGGCCTGCCCCGACACTGTCGTCTCGAGCCAGTGCTGCCGCAAAATCGTCCGCCGTCTCGCCAGTCAGGTCATCGCGATGTCTCGCCCAGGCCTCGTCGCGGGCACGCCGAATGACGTCGGCCGCGTCATCGTCGGTGACATCGACCGAGGCACGAAGGGCTTCCAGCCGCGCCGAAAGCGAATCGTGATTGCCCTGGTGCTCGGCAAGACGTTCGGAAAGGACGCCCCTGCTCTTCGCGATCTCTGCTACAAGCGCCTTCCATGCGCTAAGCTGCGCAGCATTCGGAATGGCTACCCTGGCCAGGGCCCGAGCATCTCCCGACCAGGGGTGCAAGCGCGCGATCGCGGCCTCCCATCGAATTGCACCTGCATCCGCGGCCTCGCGTGCCGCCTTGGTCTCCCTCATGTGCCCGCTGGCCTTTGCAGTAGACAAAGCCGAAACCAGCCTTGCCCTGACAGGCTCCGGCACGGCCCGTTCTTCGCCGACCCGCTCGCGTGCCGCCTGAAGCGCATCAGCAGCTGACGCGGCCTCTTCGCGCGCAACGCGCACGCTGGTAACGATCCCGGATCGCTGCTCGACCATGGTGCGAACGGAGCCAATGGTTGCAGCAGGCAAAAGCAGTTTGGCAGGGTCCGGCTCGGAAGACCTCCCCAGGGCGGCGAGGCAGGTCGCTACCGCATTGTCGAGGATCTGCAACTCTGTCCTGCGACTTGGCAGGTCGAGGCCGGCGGAGACGTGGCGCACCTTGCGGTCGGCAAGGCCACGCACCCGTTCGGAGATCGCCAGGATCGTCGCGTCCACATCGACCGAGGCGATTTTCGTCGTCACCCGTTCGAACTCTTCCACACTCGCCGATAGCCGCGTTCGCAGACTGGCGTCGGTCTCGATCATGTCGGCGACGCTGCCCGTCCAGGTCCGTGACGGTGAAGCGATCTCAGGCAACTCCGCCAGTTGGGCTTGCTTGCGCCGGATATCGGCAAGGATCGGGATCGCGCGAAGATACTTCGCGATGGTATCGAGCCGAGCCGACAGCACCGACCGTTCGGCGATGCTGCGGTCGTATTTTTCCGTCGCGTCGAGGCGCTCGGCTTCAAGGCTCTCATAAGTTGACGCCAAAGTGTCGACCGCGTCCTTACCGGCCTTCAGTTCCGCAAGCCGCTTCTTGAGCAGCGCAAGTTCGGTTCCGTGTGCCTGCTTGCGATAGAGCCTGTCCGCCTCGGCCTCGAGCACGCTCAATGTATCGCTTGCGTGCCCGAGCCCGGCGCTGGCAGTGAACAGCAGCTTGCCCAGGTCGCCGCGCGATTCCAGGATTGATTTTCCACCTGCTTCCAGCGTCTCGTCGTCCAACGAGAACATGGTCTCGTATGCGTCACGAGACAGCCCGGCGAGATGTGCTGATATCGCCATTTCGCTGACCGGTTGGCCAGTCTCGTTCAGCAGTGAGTTAGTGCGCTGTTTCGTGCGTGTGAACGTGTGCTCCGCGCCGCCGAGTTCGAGCACCCCGCCGATGCGCATCGCGCTGTACTCGTGCAGGAAGTTGTAGCGGCTGCGTTCCTCGATGCCGAACAGCAGGTCGAGATAGCCGGCAAGCGCGGTCGACTTGCCGGCTTCGTTCAGGCCGAAGACGACATGCAGGTCGGGACCCGATTTCGGTTTTGGCCCGAAGTCGATCGTCCTGTCGGTGAACTTGCCATAACGGATGAGATCAAGTCGCCGGAGCCTCATTGTGATCCACCGGCCTTGAGGCGGGCGGTGACCAGGTCGGCGCCGTCGGCAAGCACCCTGTCGAGGAACAACTCCAGCTCAGCCTCGTCCTTGCCGGCGAAATCGCGCCCGTCGGGCGGAAGATCCGCGATCATCTTCTGAACTAACGCCCTCGCCTCGGCACGGAACGCTTCCGAGCCGGCATCGGCGCGCATGGATTGAGCGAGTTCGAAGATCGGATCAGCGACGTCCTCGGATGCTTCGGCCGTGGATGGAGAGACGTTAAGTTCGAGCTTCTCCACCCAGGTTTCACCAACCTGTTCCGCGACCTGCTCAGCTTCTGCGAGCAGCAGGTCGCGGTCACGGATCAGCGTCCAGGACAAAGGTGAAGCCCCGGTCAGGCCGAGACGGACGACAGCATGGCGGGACCTGACGGATGCGCCCAAACCTTCGAGCGCGGAGCGGACTCGCCCGACGACTTCGGACCATTCTACCGTTTCGGTCACGTCTATGCTCACCCGTTCAAACTGCGCGATACTGGTCGGCCTTTCCTCGACTTCGACGGTGCGGTCGTCGCGTACCGTCACCAGGGTGACGGATTTCTCTCCGGCCTCGTTGATGTCCCTGCCCTGCGGAATTCCCGGCATCACCACGGTGCATGCCCCAGGATGGACTTGTCGGACATGGATGTGCCCGAGGGCCCAGTAGTCGAAGCCATGGCTGTGCAGGTCAGCGACGCTGCAGGGGGCATAGACGTCGTGGCCGGGCGATCCGGCCAAGCTCGTATGCATGATGCCGACATTAACCGCGCCCTCACGTGGGGCTGAATATTTGGGAAGCAGACTGTCCGGCGCCTTGGGGCTCGCGAAGCTCAAGCCATGGAACATGACGTCGAGCCCGCCGGCTGTCTGCAACACCGACTGGGGACGGCCGCCGAAGATTGTGACCGTGTCCGGGAACACGAGCTGTTTCGATATCCGTGACATTGCGTCATGATTGCCACGGATCTTGAAAACGTTGATGCCGGCCTGGTGGAGCCGCGTCATCTGCAACGCCAGGAACCGCGCCGTTTTCATCGATGTCTGGTCGCCATCATAGAGATCGCCGGCAATGACCAGGGCATCGACACGTTCCGCAAGGCAGAGGTCAACTATGGAGATGAATGCCTGGCGGCTGGCGTCTCCGACGAGTTCGGCAAGGTCGGGGTTTCGCATCGCTAGCGAACGCAGCGGCGAGTCGAGATGAATATCGGCGGTGTGTACGAATCGAAATGCCATTGAGCGGTCTCCGCCCACGAACATACCGATGTTCTATCGCGGCGCGTTAGATGAATTTGACGATAGGCGGTGTTGGCTTTCTATCGCGTTGGACGGTGTGATTGTTGAAACTCAACCGAGCTCGGCAAGGGAGAAACGTGAGGCTTGGGTTCACGGCGTCACAAAAATCACATTCGGCATGTACTGGGCGTTCAAGTGTTGGATACAGGAAATAGTATCGCCTGTTTCGTTGGATATTGACTTTTTACCCGATTACTTGTCGGAATGACGGCTGATTGGGGGAGATAAATTGACAGTTCAGGACGCGCAGGCGGCACCGCCTTCTCAGGCGACGGTTTGGGATGAGCTGGAGATTTGGGCGAAGGATTTCTCGCCCTGGCAAAAGCTGACACTTGCTTGGGCCGTGCGATATGGTGTTCTTGCTGCAGAGCAGATCGAGCAGGTCTATAGTGTGTTCCTGCATGGATTTGGGTTGGCGGACGAACCAAGTCCCAAGCTAGAGATTCCAGCAACAATAACCGGCAAGGCGATCGGGCTCGCCTCCCAAAAACCCCGGCTCTTGCGCATTCATGATGTCAGCGGCGTAAATGCGCTGACCCCATCCGCCGAGCTGGTCTTTTCGCCACAACTGACGCTTATTTATGGTGGAAACGGAGCTGGAAAAAGCGGCTTCGCGCGCATCCTGACGAATGTGTGTTTCAGCCGAACTCGGCATGCGATCATTCCCGACATTTATGACGATACCGCTCCAAAAAAAGCCTCGGCCATCATTGTGGTGGTCGATCACGCTGGCAACGAAATCCCTCTCGTCTTCGATGGAACGACGGAGCATGCCGAGCTGAAGAGGTCTTTTGCAGTATTCGATAGTTCCGTCGCGGGAAAGCATTTGAAGGATTCGGGGCCTCTCGGCTTCAAGCCGGCTGGTTTTGACGTCTTTCCCGAGATGGCGAGGGTGTATGGTCTGTTGGCTCAAAAACTGGCCGCCGCCATCGTTGGGCGACCACAGCAAAACCGCTTTGTGAACGCGTTCATCGGAAACGTAACTGCCGCTTCGGGCGCTGTTGCTGAACTGGGGCCAAAGACCGACCTGGCGGCTCTGCGGAAGCTAGCGGAGTACGGTAAGGACGAAGAAGCCCGAGTGAGGAAATCCAGCGTTTGACGCTGGAATTGCAATCCACCTCACCCGAAGAGAGCATTCGACGGCTCTCGGAAGCGCGTACGCCGGTCGAGGTTCTGCGTGACACCTTGAAGCAGCTACGCGCGGGCCTTTCGCAGACTGTGCGGGATGGGGCGAAAAGCCTACTTGCGGAATTCAACGACACCGCCAGGAAGGTAGCGGCAACCGGTACGGCGTCGTTTAAGTCGGAAAAGCTGAAGGGCGCCGGTGGGCCGGAATGGGAAAAACTCATTGCAGCCGCTCACAAGTCGGCTGCCCTTGAACACGATCATTATCCAAATGACGGCGACAGTTGTTTGCTTTGCCAGCAGCCGTTAAGCGAGCAGGCCGTTGAACTTTTTGGCCGATATTGGGAATTCCTCGCCAGTACGGACCGGACCGCGCTGGTGGCCTTGGACAACCAGCTCAAGGCCAAGATCAAAGGTTTCGAAAGCCTAACGCTCAATGTTTTCGGCGAGGACACGGTAGCACGAACATATCTCAAGACCGCCCATCCCTCGCTCAATGATCAGGTTGTTCAGCTACTCGCCGCCCTCAAGCTTGACCGGGATGCCATCGTTGTAGCCTTGCAAAAGGCGGGAGAGACGTTTCCAGGCGACGGCACCATGGATTTGACGCCGGCTTTTGAGGCTGTGATTACAAAGATCGACGCGGACATTGCGGATTTGAAGCTTCTCAGCGTGGCGGATGCCATCGCCAAGCTCGACGCAGAGAGGGTGGAGCTTCGTCATCGCGAAGTTCTAAGCAAGAACCTTCATGACATCGAGAAATACGTAGCGGATCTCAAGTGGTGTGAGGTCGCTGACTCTAAGGCCAAGCCTGCTTTGAGCCCCCGCCACCTTACCGAGAAGGAAAGTGAACTGTTTTCAAGGGTCATTGCCGAAACCTACAGGTCACGGCTCGCACAGGAATGCTCCGGACTCGAATGTGCCATTCCGGTCGAGTTTCGCACCAAAGGCCAGAAGGGGCAGACGATCCGCTCGCTTGCCATCAAAGAATTCGCCTTGGATCAAATCCTGAGTGAGGGTGAGCAAAGGGCCGTTGCCTTGGCGGATTTTTTGACCGAGGCCGCTCTCAATGAGCTCAATGCCGGGCTAATTTTTGATGATCCGGTAAATTCCCAGGACCATCAGCGCAAGGAACGCATCGCTGGCCGGCTGGTCGAGGAGGCAAAAAGCAGGCAGGTCATCATATTCACACATGATCTCTTGTTCTTCACTAAGATCTGCGGCGCAGCGGAGAAAGCCCAGATCGAACCAACGATGCATTGGGTTCAAAGAGGCGCGAACGACAAACCTGGATTCGTCAGCCTTAACGACGCGCCAATTTCCACGCCCCAGTATCTCAAAACCAAGCTGGCGGAAGAAACGTTGGCCCAAGCGCAACAGCTCCTCGGCTCGGCTCGGGTAGATTTGGTGCGCAAGGGCGCCGGGCAGCTACGGCGCACAATCGAGGAGGTGGTGCCGCACCTGTTGCTCAAGCAAGTTGTGAAACGTTGGGACGACCGCATCATGGTGACAGCACTTCGTCGCGTGATGTGGGATCAGATTCTGATTGAGGAAATCATCGATGTATTCGAGATGTGTTCAGCCATAATGGAAGGTCATAGCCATACGGAGGCAGGCACTGAAGCACCTCCGACGATCGAAAAGCTGGGGCAGCTTGTCGAGCGCGCCAAGGCAATCATCACTAAGGCAAAATCGGATAAGCCTAAAAACTAGACATTTCGATGCAATATGCCCTCAGCAATCTAGGTCGCCTTCGCAAAAAACGTACAAGCGGCCAACGACCGGTTCCGACCCGAAGCCTAACCGATGCCGCCGGTTATACGACTGCATGCGTCGTATGATTTCCAAGTGCGTTGGTAGCGATCAGGGGCAAGTCCTCGGCGCTGATTCTCTCCACCATTGTGACCAACGTCATCAGATGATCGCTCAGGAACGTGTCGAACTTTGCCAGTGCCGGTTGCGCCAGTCGGGCAGCAAGTTCTTTCCCGTCTGGCGCCGGCGAACGAGCGATGTCCTGGAGAATTTCGACGGCTTTCTCGGCCTCGCATTCCTGAAGCTCTATGGCATGGCCGAAATGCGATGCTTTGAACTCGCGCGCGAGCATCGCCAGGGTTAGCGTCTGCAGCTTCCTGGTTCCGACCCAGGGGAAAATCAGGACCCCCTCTCCATGCGCTATGATTGAACGGCTATCCAGCTGCAGATCCAGGAAAGAACTGCGCGCCTCATCCAGCAAGCGGTTGGCCGCAGGATCGAGATAGGGGTAGGCCTCATCAGATGCGAGAACCGCGCGCATCGTTCCCACCACGTGATCGTGGATGGCCGCCCCCTTGCCATTGAAATGTGGGGGCTTTCCAGCCCGTGTCGGCTTGACCATGATAACCCGAGCGCGATCATCAATCTCGATGACTTGCCAGCGGCGCCCGGCAAAGATGATCGTTTCGCCGCGTGCAACGGGAGAATTCAGTGGATGGGTGCCGAGCGTGAGGGCATCGTGAATAATCCGATATTCTCGTTCCGTGGCGAAAACAGCATAGAATTCGTACGATTCCGTGATTTTTTCCCCGGTCTCTCCGATCATGAGCAAGCCGTCCGGGGACTGCTCTATCAAGCGGTTTTCAGGCGTGGCCATGCACCGAAGCAATTCGGCAAACAACGTCCTGTCCACGGCTCGGAATGGACCGCGCTCGCACAACAGTTTCCAGGCGGCCGTCGGGCTTACGCCCCCGGTCTGCACGATCAGTGCCATCACTTGATGGAGGAGCGTTGAAAGATGCAGCCCAACTGGCAATGGCGGTTCACACCATCCCGCCCGCAGGCACTCGACCATCGCAATCGACTGAACCAGATCCAGACGAAGCCGGTCGATTGGGTGTCGTCCCTTGCCAATGGGAGGTTCGATAACGAACATGCGCAGTGTTGCGGGCTTTCCGGCCCTGCGGCCGGATCGGCCAAGGCGCTGGCGAAGTGACGCCACCGAAAAACCCGGCCCGATCTGCGCGATCGTCTCCACCTCGCCAATGTCGATTCCGAGTTCCAGGGTGGTGGTCGCGACCGCCGTGGTCGGGCGCGGATCGTCTCGAAGCCGCGCTTCGACCTCCTCGCGCATCGCCCTTGCGAGATTGCCATGATGCGGGAAGAATTCATTTGGAAAGCTTACTTCGTCGCACATCGAACGCAGCATGTCGGCATAGACTTCGACATTGGCGCGAGATCCGGCAAACAGCAGATTGCTCTGGCCGCGCAGTAGGCGAAACAAGTCGGCCGCAAGCGCTGCCGGCACCGTCGACTGTTCGAAAGGCTCAGCTGCCTTATTTGGTGGATAGCTATCGTCAGTGGCGCTCGTGAGATCGTCTGGGGCAGTGCCGTCCAGCAGATAACCCCGGATTTGCAAACGGACCCCGTTTCCCTCGTCCTTGCCTTCCACGATCGTGACGTTGGCACCCTTGCCAGGCCGCAGCGCCTCGGCAGCCAGGTTCATGTCGCCGAGCGTTGCCGACAGCCCAATTCGATCGATGCGGTCGCGCGCGGTCGCGACCTCGATCCTGTTCAGGATCGATTGCAGCTGCATGCCTCGCTCGGTGCCGATGAAGGCATGCAACTCGTCGATGACCACCGCATTGAGGCGCGAAAACATCTGCGCAACCTCCCCGCCCCTACGGACGAGCAACGCCTCCAGCGATTCTGGAGTAATCAGCACGATACCCGAAGGTCGTTTTCGTGCACGGGTTTTGGCATCCGCCGACACATCGCCATGCCATTTGTGCAGAAGGACGCCGCTGCCTTCGCACAGGCTCTCCAGACGTCGGTGCTGATCGTTGATCAGCGCCTTCAGCGGGCTGACATAGAGGATGGCGAACCCATCGGCGCTTCCTGCTTGCTCGCCATATCGGGTCAACAACGGCAGGAAGGCGGCTTCGGTCTTGCCGGCGGCAGTGCGCGCTGAGACCACGACATCGCCGCCCGCGAGGATGGCCGGGATGGCTTTTTCCTGCACGTCCCGTAGCGACGGCCATTTCCGCTGCCATATCCAGCGCCTGACCGGCTCGGAAAGCGTGTCAAATGCGGAAGGTTGCAAGCTCGTCGTCCGCTCCGCCTTCAGCGTCATCGATTGGCTGGTCGCCTGCATCACCTCGATCTTCCGCGACGTCCACGGCGCCGAGCATGTCTTTCCAATCTGTGCCAGGGTTTTGCTGGAGGATCGCGAGCAGATCGACGAAGGCCTTCACCGTGTTGCGGGGGGTCCGAAAATAAGCCTCGCCGATCCGGTTGGCGCAATGGTCCATGAAGGCGTGAAGTGCCTCGTCCGGAACCAGCCATTTTTCCTCATCGCCCGCCGCGAAGACGTCGCGCAGCCGCTCCAGGAGATGGTAAAGTTCCTCCGGCGTCAGGTTCGGTAGGTTGACCACCGGACCGGAGTAGTCGGTCAGGCCATTGCCGGCAAAGCTGTTCCCGGCAAGGCGGGATTGCAAGGCCTCGTAGGAGTAAAGGCCGCGCCGGGTGTCGAGCAGAAATTCCGGTGTGCCTCCCAGAATGAAACCGATACCTTGCGTCGTGCCCTGCAGCACATCGTTGAAGATGCGGAGGATCTGCTCGTAATTCTGTTTGCGGGCCTGGGCGCTCTGTAGTTTGTAAAGGTTGACGAGTTCGTCGAGACAGACCAACAGGCCGCCGAAGCCAGCGAGCCTTGTGAAACGGGCTAGCAGTCTCAGGCCATCGTAGAAGGACGCGTCATCAATGATGGTACGCACGCCCAGGTCGGCCCGCGCCTCTGTCTTGGTCGAATATTCGCCGCGCAACCAACGCAGCGCGGCGTCCTGCAAATTGCTGTTTCCTTCCTCGTAGCCCCGCGCATAGGCAACGATGACGGTTGCGAAATCATAGCCACCGACCATCTCGCGAAGATCGCCAAGCCCTTCCTTGATGGCGATTTCAATAGTCGTTCCGCTTGAGGAAGCGCGTTCGGTTGCTTTTTGTATGTAGCTTTCCAGAATGTTTCTGAGCGCGCCGCCATCTGGAGCGGTACGAGTCGCAAGACTGGTGGCGAGCTCGGCATAGAGCGTACGCGCCTGGCCGCCGGTGGCGTGGATGCGGCGATCCGGGGAAAGGTCGGCCTGGCAGACGGCAAGCTTGCGCTGAAGTGCGATTTGCCTGATGAGAAACAGGAAGAAGGTCTTGCCTGCACCATAGGCGCCGATGACGAGACGGATGCTCGATCCGCCGTTGCCGATCCGCTCTATGTCCTGAATCAGCGCTTCGATCTCGCGCTGGCGCCCCACCTGAATGTGCTGGAGACCGATGCGCGGCACGACACCGGCACGCAAAGCGCTGATGATGGTGTCTCGATCTCTTGGTTTGATAGTTGGAGGTTTTGTCGTCAAGCTGACATTCCTTCGACAGAGACGGTAAGCGACGGAGACTGGGGAGTAGCCTCGGAAAACAGACTGGCGTTGAGGACGACAGGGTCCTCGCCGTCCAGGACGAGTTCATCGAAGCGGTCGAGCGACCAATCGTTTAATGCCTGCTTCGCCGCGCCCGGCATCAGATCGGCACTGCGCACCAGACGCTGAAAATCCGAAGCCGTCCAGTTCTCCTGCTCGATCAGTTGCAACAGGAGCCACGCATAGCGTTGCTCCAGCCCGTCGAAACGCGCATCCCCATTGGACGTCTCAATTTCCTGGATCGCGGGCTGAAGCTCGATCGGCGGCTCTGTTTCGTCCACGAAGATATCGGCAAGAACGCTGGACGTTTTGCGGGTTTCACGTCGGATCGCTTCGAGACGCGAGATGTCGACGCGCGTGGCACGTGCGGGAGGCGCCGGCGACACCGGAATGCCCGGCGGCTGTATCCCGGCGGGGATAACCAGGGGAAGATCATCATTTCCGTCGCCCGGCCTGTTCTGTGGTGCACCACCGCCATGCAGGCGCGAGTAGAGAGAGGCTTCGTCCAGATCCATCTGCCTGAACAGCTTCTCGAGCTGCGACACTTCTCGTGCGTGAAGGGTTCCGTCTGCCGCAGCGATTGCTACCAATTCATCGGCGAGATCTTCGCGGCGGTCTTCCGGCACGTCTCCTATGCGTCTGGTCCAGTCCATTATGCGGCCAGCATCGGCTGCGCAGACCTTCAGCTCGGCTTTCAGGCGTACACGTTCGTCCCTCGACAGAGCGGTCGCCTCGTCGATCTTGTCGAAGAGCCTGCGTTCCTCCAGAGGGTGGAGGACACCGTCGGCGAAAGCAATCACCATACCGAGCATGATTGAAAGTTGCATGGGACGGTAATGCTCGCCCGGCTCGAGATCAGCTTCAGCTTCGCGCTCCAGGGCAAAGACCATCGTCGGCTCGTCTGGTTTTGCCGACTTCAGGGAAAAGGAAGGATCGGCGGTATGGCCATAGCCAAGGGCGGCCAGAATTCCGGAAAGTTCCTTCTGCTTTGCCCGCGTGGCAATTTTGTCGGGGTCCATCCCGGCCAACTCAGCCAGTTTCTGAATGGAGATCAGGGTGCCCTCAATCGCAAGTTCCTGGAGCCGGCTCAACGGGCGACCAGCGAGCTTCTCGCAAGTCTTCACACGCAAACCCTGGGGCAGCTGAGCCACCGCCGCAAGGCTAGGCCTCAGTCCCTCCGAACGGCCGAGCATGCGGCTGTAGTTGTCGAGCCGATCCGTACAGTCTTCGAAGATGCGGCGTGCACCGCCTATCGGTTCGCCGCGGTTGGTGATGTCCGGGAGGTCACCGCCAAAGGGGCGCATTGCCAAATCGAACGTCCCGCTGCAGGCACGATAGTTGACCTTCAGTTTTCGCACTCCGGCCGCCGGAACGCGCACGCCGTTTGGATATTGCTTCTCCACTGCTTCCGCAAACAGTTCTCGCAGGAGCGTTTGTGCCCGTCGCGCCGGCGTTCGCACCCTCGTTTCGGGATCGGCGAGGACGTAGGCCAACAAAAGGTCCGGCTCGATCGCTTCTCCGCTGCGTACCCGCATGCCCAGCGCGACCTTCAGCATTATTGGGATCTCGTAGCTATTTTCCTCAACCTCCAGATCAAACTTTTCCGGCAAGTGAGCCGATTTTAGCTGGTAAGCCGAAAGCAACTCACCTGCATAACGCTTGAACGAACCATTGCCCCCATACACCTGCAAGAGCCGGCGAACCTCGGCAACGACACCATCGGCGTCGGGTGGGCTTTCCTCCAGCATAAGGCGGCGTTCGAGACCGTAGAAATAGAGGAACACGTATCCGATATAGGCGTCAGGATCGGATCGCGACCCGGCAAGCCAGTCCAGATAGGATTTTCGCGCCGCAGGCGAAATGCTCGAGTAGGACGGCCAGTAGCCCATCGTCTGCCCCAGCGGATCGCCGTGAGTGGCCACGCTCAATCTCGGGTCGATCAGGCAGTTTTCCGGGTCGGTTGAACTGCCCTGCCTCGGAAGGTGTTCGCCTACATAGACCATGCCGCCGGGAATGCCCTGGCTTCTCACTTTTGCTGATATAGTCGCAGGAATCCAATGTGCCGACTGGCGCGCGGCTGGGCTCGCTCGCACTGCGGGAAGCCGGTCGAACCACCGCGGCTGGTCCGAGCCGGCCGTGTTGGGAACAACAATAGCGTCGCGTTGCCGAGTGAAATCCGCACCCTGAGCATGATGCGATGCGTGCGATTCCTCGGTTGTTGTCGACACCGGGATAACCTTGGTGTCTTCAATGCTTTGCCACCCCGTTTTTGCGGGAGTCGACGGCTGCCTGGCTGAAGGATTGGCCGCTGATCTGGACCGTTCGACTGCTCCTCTTTGCTCGATGAAATCGTGGACGGCGGCGTTGTGTACCGCGAGAGAAGTCGCAATATCCGCCGGCAGGACCGGTTTTTGGTTGATCGACTGCTTTCCGGCAGAGCTGTTGGCTGGAGCCATGCGATCGGTTCGGACTTGGACGCGATGCCTGTCGGTTCTGGCCGAGCGGTTGAGAGTGCGCTCCGGTTCGCTGGGCTTGCTTTGCGATGTCGCTGGAACCAATTCCGCGGCCGGGTTTCTTCGGCGTCTCCGCAGGAAGAAGAACATGGCTGCAATCCCTAGCAGGCCCAGATAGATCAAACGCGGCGTGGGGGTGAACCCCTCGGTGACCTTTTTGGGCTCCGGCGCCAGGCGATCGGATTTGGCCGGTGCCACCTCGGTGTTTGCCGGCAAAGGCGGCGCCTGGTGGGTATCGCCGCCAGCTTGCGCGTCTCTCCCGTTACCCGTCTGTGGAGGTGTCTTCGTTGGAACACCAGGCTGCTGCACGGGCGACGGGTGCACATCCGTGGCTATGGGCGTCAACGGGCCACGCGTCACCTGGGCTTGCGGAAAGAGCGCCGCTGACGTCGCTTCGTCCAAAGTACCCGTCTGGGGAAGGTTGCTCGCTTTCTGGAAAGCCTTGAGCGCACTGATAGAGCGACGTCCCCAAATTCCGTCCGCGGTCCCAAGATCGTACCCATGTTCAGCAAGGGCCTGTTGAACCTGCCGAGCGGAGTATCGGGATTCCTGGCCAGTTGCGATGCTTGCAACACTCAGCACTGTCGCCAAGGTGACAGCCATCGCCCAATGAAATGGTAACCTCATCCCGTTTGCCCGCCTCCGGCTCCGAGCATAGCTGGGATGAGTTCGTTTGAGAACTCGCGCAGAAGTATTTCCAGTTCGAGCGGGAGCGGACGTTTATTGGTGTATTTTGACTGCCGTCTTTTACTCGAGTCAAAGCGAACCTTGCCCAAGCAAATCACTTGCGATGACAGCAGCTTGCTCAGCTCCCTCGATGGATGGCCGCTTTTGGGTAATTGCTAGCGAAGCACCGATGACCGAGATCAGGCGCAAGCTGCCTTTCGCGTCATGGAGACGGGCGTCGGCTTCAGGTCAGTTTGTCCTTGCCCACTGGCCTTTGCAAGACAGATACATGTCATCACGTCCAACTCCGTAGAAGGTATCGCGGGGTTTCCGAGTGGGGGAAAGGCGGTAGCGCTCTCCCGCTACCATCACTTTCGATGGGCAAATCAAGCAGTTAATGGATTACTGGGTACAGTGCTGGAACCATTGTTCGGCCGGCCGAGCCTACGGCGATAGCTGATCTCGCGGGACGAGAGCGATGCCACCAGGCGCTGGGTGGGTATGCGATGGCCGACCCTAGAGGAGAGACATCAGCCGCCGAAAACTATGCCTCGATCTGCCGCACCATGAAAAAGCTTGTAGAAGCCTGCTCAAAGAAGAGAAAATTCGACCCAAGGGACGATGAAATTGACTCGGCTCACTCCGTGGTGATTGGGATGCTTGGCTTATGCCGACCCCGATGCTTGGAGTTGGAGCGCGCGGCCTCAGAGACCTGCTAACAGAGTACGCGTAGTGATAGCGTTTCCTGACAAGGATGAAGCTCGCAGCCTGACTGCGCTAAACACCAGGCAGCGTTTTCCCACTGCCTCGGGCCACCAGAGTTTGAGGAAACGCAAACTCCAATAGCTTCGGATACGGTTGAAGGTGTCCCGTGTCTCTGTGGATGTACAAGTGAAGCGCCAAGAGGCCACACAAGGCGGCGGTGACGTTGCCCTGGCTCGCTTCATTGAAATTGGCGTCGCGGCCATGCTTTACGTTGTTATAGGACCGCCACCAACCAGGGCTGCTTAGCGGGGTGTTCCCCCAATCGAGCCAAGGCAAGACGCTCATTCGATACCGCGGAATGTCTATCTCAATTGTGTGCATCCCAGCAAAGCGAGCGCAGATCTCGGTCTGATAGTGCAGGATGTTGCTGGCGGTCGATGCGGCGTTGATGTCCTTGCAAAGGATTTTGGCCACAATGTCGACCTCGCTGCCGACGAGAAGCAGAAGCTTCGCGTATTCATTAGAGTAGGCCTTATGGTTTTCCTCGGCCAATTCGACATAGTCGAGCGTCCTCTCGAAGTCCCGCTCAAGCGACAGGAAGTAGTGCCACTGCCCCAAATCCATCGGTGCCCCCAAGGCCTAGTAATGACCATCTGTGCCCCTAACCTACAATGTGGCCGATCGCCGGACCTGATGCTTCTAGGAAGTTCGCGAACGCCACAGTGAGGTCGAGTGCGAGCGCCGCGGCGGGACCATTTCGACGTTCCGTCGCAGGGCGACAAGTCGTCGGCCCTCGCGCTAAACGAAAGTGGTGCTGCGCCTTGGCTCGAGTTCGGTATCCTATTCCTATTTCTCTGCTGCAGGCACCGTTAATACGGTCGCTGGTCCAAGATAAGATCTTGCTCCGCCAGTTTTGGGCGCCTTCTTCCCTTTGGTGGTTCCTTTACCGCCTGCCGGAGCAGCGTCCTCCTTAATAGGCGCAAACGCACTCAAGACCGAGAGTATGAAGTCGCTATAGTCTTTCCGTGATCTGGTCCACAAAGTGTACGCACCATATTTTCCAATTAAAAATAAGCCTGGCTGCGCGCTGCTATCTTTGACAAGCCAACCTTTATGTGGCGGAGGTATCGTAAGTTTATCGAATTCAGCTTGCCACTCAGTCTGCCCTACGGTGTAAGCGTAAATGTCCCGAACGATTTTTTGAGCATCCGGATCCCCTACCGGGCTCCCGGTATAAAGAAACGAATTGCTCACACCTCCGAAGGATCCGGTGAAAGTTCGAGTTAGACCTGCCGCTGCGGATGTATACGTCCCTCCAAGCGTTGCACTGTCAGTCGAGTTTAAAGCAGTAGTTGACACAAAAGCGAAAATAGGAATGGAATAAGGGTCGTCAATTGACTTACTAAGCTGGTAATTTATTTGGCTGTATTGCGCTTCATACAGATTCGGTCCTACTTTACTCTGATTCTGATTGACGCGTTGTTCAGCGCATGCCGACAAAACCAGCGCAGCTAAGCCAGCGCCGAGTACATGAAGCTTATCCATTTTGATTATCCCCTCGGATTGAGAGGATGTTCGCGCCATTCGCTGTTGTGAGTCAATGGCTATACATCAGTTTTTTTGCATATACTTCACAGCGGCTCCGGGCGGAAATCTCGCGCCTGAACAACAAATCTCTGGACTTTCGAAGTCGATTTACCCCACTGTTCTCGTGGGGGGACTAATCGATGAAGACAATGGCACTCGTTGCGAGTGCAGCCCTGTGTATCAGCGGCTGCACGACAAACCTACTGTTTCCGACGCTGATCTCGCAGCATCAAATACGAGCAGCCTGTGCCATGCCCTGGCGAACAGCCCAGACGAGCAGTATCGAGCGCGAGTTGCCGCCCTCCTAGTCCGCCGCGGAGCCACGGTCGAGAGATGCACAAGGCTGATACACACGGACAATGCCGTTGCGACAGGGATAGCCGTTGCGGGTGTAGCTGCGGCGGCCGGTGCCGCGGCAAAGAACAGCGGCGGCGGATACTATATGCCCCAAGCCTACGGAGTCGCCTGGGATCAATTCTATGGCCAGAACTATAGCCTCATCTGGCGGTGCCGAGATAAGGCCACCGGCCGGTTCGTAGATGACTACTATTGCAGCAGCATGCCTATGAACGACGCTACTTGGCCAGGTTGGAGTGCTTGATTTGGCTAGGGTCAGAGTCTACTCGACGCCCTCGCGGCTATATCGCTATCGACTGACCTGAGACCCTTGTTCCCTCCATTTCAATGGAGAGTCCGGCGCTTCATTTCTGGCCTCATGCGGCCTGTTTTTCCAGCGCCATTTTCATGGCGAATTCGATGGGCGTGATGTTACCCAAGGCTGAGTGTGGTCTGTTGCGGTTGTAGTCCTCCTTCCATAGTTCGATTGCTGCCCGCGCTTGCGTGAGAGTGGAGAACAGCGTTTCGTTCAAACATTCATCGCGAAATCGGCCGTTGAAACTCTCCACGAATCCGTTCTGCATCGGCTTGCCGGGCGCGATGTAATGCCATTCGACGCCGCTCTCCTGGCACAATTTGAGGACCGCCATCGACGTCAGCTCGGTGCCGTTGTCCGAGACGATCGTGCGAGACCTGCCGCGGCGAGCGATGATGGCGTCCAGTTCCCGGACGACGCGGGCGCCCGACAGCGACGTATCCGCGACCAGTGCCAGGCATTCCCGCGCGAAGTCGTCGACGACGGCCAAAACCCTGAACCGTCGACCATCTGTGAAGGCGTCGCTGACGAAATCCAGGCTCCAGCGCTCGTTCATCCGGCCCGGCGCGATCATCGGCCTTCTCGTTCCCAAGGCCCGCTTGCGGCCGCCACGCTTGCGGACCTGCAGCTTCTCCTCCCTGTAAAGCCGCCGCAGCTTCTTCTGGTTCATCACGATCCCTTGCCGTTCAAGCATGATGTGGATGCGCCGATAGCCGAAGCGGCGTCGTTCGGCTGCCACCGTCTTCATCGCGGCTCGAACGACGGCATCATCCGGCCGGATGCTTGTGTAGCGAACGCTCGAGCGATCGACGAAAAGAGCTTTGCACGCCCGACGCTGGCTCACCCCATGCCGCTCGCAGGCGTGGGCCACAGCGCATCGCTTGGCATCGGGCGTCACCATTTTTTTGCAGCGACATCCTTCAGGATGGCATTGTCCAGCATCTGCTCGGCCAGCAGCTTCTTCAGCTTGGCGTTCTCCTCCTCCAAAGCCTTCAGCTTGCGGGCGTCGGAAACGTCCATGCCACCGAACTTGGCCTTGTATTTGTAAAAAGTCGCTTCCGAGATCCCGTGTTTGCGGCAGACATCGGCGGTCTTCATTCCCGCCTCCTGCTCCTTCAAAATCGCGATGACTTGTTCTTCCGTGAACCGTGAACGCTTCATTCGTCCGTCTCCTTGAGCGGGGCGGACTCTACCAAAAACTGGAGGAGCTTCAGGGTCTCAGGTCAATCTCACCGTTTACGCCGCCCATGGCGGCTATAACTGCAAACCTCAGCTCCGACTACGACTTTATGACCTCCGCGTCGAGGCGATGGTGTCGGAGACCGCCCACCACATTGCCGACTGGCCCGGGTCGGCCGACCTTGCTCACTTTGTTGGCAGTTGATCCGATTTCTATCCAGCCATATCCGCTGATTCTACTCGCTCGCTCAGCGGCTTCTATTTCCGATGCACATACCCACTCATGGGCCGCGCAACTGCATGATCCAGGGTTTGGGAGCGTGCTTGAGCCTGCTCACATCCTCCCGACGTCGGACATTTTGGAGAGCCTGATGGACAACAGGAAGTTCTTGACAGCTGAGGAAGTATCGGAACGCTATCGCGGCAGCATCTCTCTTGGAACGCTACGAAATTGGCGCGCCAAGAGGATTGGACCGGCGTACGTAAAGCTTGGCAAAGCGGTGTTGTACCCAATTGAGGAACTCGAGATGTGGGATCAAAAGAATACCGTGGCGTGCCGTGCGTCAACGCGATTCAGCATGAACGGCAGTGAGTGAGCGTGATTGGTGACGGAGGAGCATCCAATACCGCCCCCAGAGGCCGCTCCTCGCGTCCTTATCGGCACCGATTTTGCAATTCTTTCAATAAGATAGCTGCTGTAGAGAGGAAGTTGCACAAACATCTGGCTCGATACCCCAAGGGCATTCTCGATCAGGCTTAAACACGGTTCCTGTCGTTGGCACAAAGCCGGCGACTTGCGCAGGTCACAATTGGCGTAAAGACATGATGTCTCTTCGATCGTCGCAGAAACTCTCCAAACTACCAGGCGGGGTCGGCCTACGGCCTGGCATGAAATCTTTTTGGGATATCGGCCGTTCTATTTACCCTCGATGCCGAGACGCCTGCCCATCTCTCTGCTTAGTCCCGCTGCCCACTTTGTCATCACGTCGCCGGCAAGGTCAGCTTGAGTCAGACCCAGCTGCGCAACAATTTGCGCCTTGAGCTTTGGCAGGCGGCTCAGAAAGTCTCGAGTGCCGCTGGTAACCGGAAGCATCCGGGCTATCGCGTCGAGCGCCCAGATCACGGTCGCCCAACATTCGAGAAAATCTATGGGCATCTCCTGGAGATCACTGGCCAGGATTAGTCGGCGGATCGGTGGATTTCTTCCGCAAAAGAACGCCGCGATGACCCGGAGCACGAGACGGGGCCACCCTTTGTCGTCAACCGAGCACTGCAGGCCGCCTGGGAAGGCAGCACAGTACGCGTTCCATAGAATGACCATAAGCAGGAGGCGGAGTTTAACAACATCGGCCGGACTCAGGGAGCGCTCGTCGTTGGTCAGACCCTCGACATAGTTGTCTACAGCCCGCTCGAAAGCCTTGCGGTCGGCAGCTGGTGGCTTCTGGTCGACCTCGATCCGGGATCCGGGATCCGGTTCTGAAATCCGGGGATTGAGGCTCTCAGAATCTCCGCTCTCGTCACCGAGATTCATCCAGTTGTCATCATCCACGTGCCCAGTGCGATCGTCGGCCGCCTCCCCTCCGCCCGACAGGCGATTGAGGAGCACTCGCACACCATCGCAATGTGTTCCCGCGAGCGCGTTTTCGCCCTTTTCTCCCCTGGAGGGACGAACAGCGCGCTCAGCCATGAACTCCTCGTAGCTGAGCTTTCGTCCGGGCTCAGCGAGGGTTTCCTTTCTTGAGCGTGGTCCGTGTGCCGGACCAATCTCAGGCGCCGCATCGGCCTCTGCAGTGTCGGCGCGGTATAAATATTCGAAAGCTTCGAGCAGAAAGAACTCGGCGCCAGACCCCTCCAGGAACGCTGCGGCCGAACGCGCAACGCGGCCGCTGGCAGGTTCGCGCCGCCTGTTCCTCATGAGCGCGCGATGGACCACTGGCGCAACTGTCGAAGACATTTCGCCTTCGATCACGCGGGCAAAATGAACTTTCGCCAGCAACGGATCGTCCAGCGGCACGATACGTTGGTGCGAGCGCGCGATCAGCCGCTCTGCTTCCACACGGATGACCGGATCTCCCGACGAGTCGATGAGTTCAATGCTGCCGCCCGTCCAGCGCGGCACGTCTGGAGGTGTCCATATCAACAGGCCATGATCTACCTCAAAACTTCCTGCGCCACGCCCTGCGAGGGGGGCAAACGAGATCGGCTCGCGATGCTCGACGACCGGCAGTTCGCTTGCGGGCGTAGCTGGAAGGTCGAGAAACTCCAGGAGTTCCAGCGTCTCGATCGAGATTCCGGGAGGCAGTCTGCGATACACACATGCCTCAGCGTTGGCACCGGCGAAGCCTTTGCGGCCGAGGGCGGGCGGCGTGCAGTTCGCGCTGCCTGAGAGCACATGGTCATGGCCTGCGGTCATCGCGATAAGAAGCTTTGCGTGAGTGAAGCGGCTTCCTTCCCATTCTGAAATGTCGATGATCTCCAGATCAGCAGCATGTTCCGCTTCACGGGGAAAATCGTGCCGTTGGGCGTCCAGCAACACGGTGATCCGACCTGGATTGAGGGCCGCGCGAATGTCAGCGATAGCGTCGAGTGCTTTGTCCCAATAGGGGCTGACGATGATCAGGCGCTCGACGGGAGCACCTCCGACAAGGCCTGCGAAACGTTCCAGGACGCCCAGTTCGTCAGGAATGGCGAGAAACGCCAGAAGGCTGCCATCACCAAGGACCTGCACGTCTTCGGGTACAGGTCCGGCAATCCACGGTGTTCGCTCGCGTGCCCAGTCAAGCGCGTCGCGCGCGGCTCCCTCTGTCTCCGATGTGATGCGTTCAACATAGTGCCAGGCCGCGCGGATGAAATCCTGTTCGGGTCCAGGCTCCGCGGAACATTCAATTTCGGTCGCGATCTCCAGATTTCCGCCCAGACCGGCGCCGGTGATGTTCGCTGAACTGACGAACGCCCGACCTCCATCACGGCCAAGCTGCAGAACGATCTTCGGATGAAACACGCCTGCCCCAACCGGTGGCCCGTACAGCGCGTAGTCCCGACCGAGCTGCCTTGGCAGCGTCGAACCATCCATGAGCGCGAGCGCGGTCATCCGGTCGTCGGCAACAATGAGAATGTTGGTCGCCCCGCTACCCATCAGCTGAGGCAGCATGACGTCCTCAAATGCGCCGAATTCGATGGCAAAGCTGGTCGCCAGTGCGCTGTGAAAGCCGCGGCCCTTTCGCCGCACCAGACGGTCAAGAAGCCTCATGGGTTGAGACCAAGCAACTCTTGACCACGGATCGTAGGACCATCCGGCCCGACGAGGTGTATGTCAGCGAGGAACTGCACAGCAGGCGCGAGCCGAGGTGTGGTCGCGACCGGAAGGTAGTCGGACCGGTGTGCAATCCGACCGTCGCGCGCCTCAAACAGGAACGTGTAGTCTTTCTGTCGCCGGAACTTCTGCATTGCCACCCAGCTATGCCGTCTCACAATCCGCCGCACGAGATAGTCTGAGACGAGTTCGGCGACAGGGCGCCCTTCCTGCTTGTCGAACCAGGCCAGTTCAGTCCGGATCGATCGAGCATGGCCATCCAGAGGAAAGCTTTGTGCGATCTCAGCAGCCAGTTCGGGTCGCCGATGGATACGGCCATGCAATGCCGCGATGAGTCGAAGTGCTTCCCAGACCTTGTCTTCCGCCGAGTGCCGCTTGGCCGAAAGGGTGTCTGACCAGTTCTGATAGTCGTCATCTTCCGCACGCAGGTCGCCGCGAAACTCGCTCCAGGTTCGGTCGGCAATCACTGAGTCAGAGCTCCGGAGACGGAATTCAACTTCCGCCCCTATCTCGCCCAGCTCAAGACCGCCTTCCACTTCGCTCACAAGCGCAATCGCCCATCCGAGCAATCCTGCTGCTGCCAGCTGGAAAAGATCGTGTGACTGATAGGCCTCCCAACGCAGGCGTTGGCGTTCAAGCGCTTCAGGCAGGTCAAGGTCCGCGCTGTGAAACAGAAACCAGCGGATGTCGTCAGGATCAGGACGGCTGCCCAGTGCATCTGCAGCCCCCAGCAGCAGCAAGAGGGTTGAATGCCGGCTCTGGCCGGACACGGTCACGCTGTCACCTGCCGGAAACAATACCTGTTCATAGATCTCACGTTCCGGCGAGTCCTCCTGAATTCGGGAGGGTGCGATGGACCCGAGTAAGCTGAGCTCTTCCCTGGTGACGCGCGCAGATCTGATTTTTGCGATGAGCAGCGCTTCCACCTGCGGACCGATCGCGTCGCGGAACGCTCCGGCGGCGTTAATGCCCCGGGCAGCCGTCGCCTTCGGGATGCCATGATCGCCTCCAATGAACAGCCCGGTCTCTACCATCTGCGAGTAGTATGCGCCACCGAACACACCCATAGACTGGCGCAGATATCGGTTCACATTCGGGTCGGTCGACGCGGCCTCGATAAAGTCAATCTCTGCCTCGCCCCTGAGAAGCCGATTGTTCGCCCAGTCGATACCACCAACTCCGGTTTCGCCTCCTTGCGCCGACGAAACCAACGCATAAAGCGCCTCGGCCCGCCGTACCCATCTTTGCCAGTCGTCAAAGTCGGTGCTGCCTTCATGGCGCGCGTAAGCATCACTCAGCCAGCAATAGAAACCATAATACCGCATGCGCAGCGTCACGTTGCTGATGCCAGGCACCAAAGACTGATAAAGGGCAACGCCGCTGTTTTGCATGCCCAGTGGATCGAGGCCGCGTTTTTCAGCGAGCTCCGTCCATTGCGGCAAAGCGTTCATGCAAATCTCCCCCCAAAACTTTGATAGCACTTTGACATCCGGCCGCCAGCAAATTTCGGTCAATGGTCGGGTGCAATTCTCTACACGACACCAGAGCTGGACATTTGGGATCTGAAGACCGTCGTCGCGTGCAGAAGCAAGGAGATAGTGGACAATAGTTCTGATTATTTTCTTCGAGGCCCGTGGTGCGGTACGAACGACCGGTAATTCCGTGGTAAATTGATCTGCAAGGGTCTCACTGCAGGTCGAATGCTCGCCTTCAAAGGATGCCAGATGACTACGACGCGAAGCTCTAAAGTAGCTCCCGCCAGCGACAGGATTTACGATCCGACGGCACCCGCGAACTTCCTTGCCGGCTTCGAAGATATGGACCTCATCAAGTTGCGGGCAGCACTCGACGTTGAAATGAAACGACGAAAAATCGCGATCTCGGTTGGCCAGATGGCAGAGGAACTTGCGATACAGTACTTCTACAGCACATCCGGGCGACCGAATTTACTCGCCGCCCCCACTGGAACCGCGAATGTCGACGCCCTGTCAAGAAAGGGAGAGAGGTATTCGATTAAGGGCATATGCAATGCAAAGAAGACGGGAACAATATACCCTGACTCCGATGATCCTCGTAAGCAGCTGTTCGAATACCTGCTGATTGTAAAAATGGGCCGGGACTGGTCGCTGGAAGCGATCTACGAGTTCGATTGGAATACGTTCTGCGAAAACCGCAGCTGGGATAAGCGTATGAACGCCTGGTATATCGGGGCCTCCAACAAGACCCTTGCGAAGGCGACCGTGTACTTGCCGACTGAAAAAAACTGAAAGAGGTGGAGCCGTCGTTTTGCATTCACGTGGTTTCGGCCGTCAAGCTCCGCCACTTTTCTGTCCCTCAATTTCGGCACATTGGAAATCCCCGCGTACGAAGGCATTGCACGATTCAATGACGTGCACCAACGGCTGACGTGCCGGCCCCTTCATGCAGCACTCCCAGACTGTCAGAACGCGCCAATGCGCTGCGCCCAGCGCCATTTGGTTTTGTTGGTCACGCGCGCGGTTTCCTGCAATCTTTGACACCCAGAACTCCCTTCGCGTCGCCGGGAGCTTAAACAGCGGACAGTCATGTCCGTGCCAGAAACAACCATTCACCAGTATGACAGCGCGGAAGCGGGGAAATACCAGGTCAGGTCGTCCGGGCAGTTCCGGGGCGTGGAGACGGAACCGGAGCCCCGCCCTGTGCAAACCGCGACGCAGAAGCAATTCAGGTTTAGTGTCGCGACTCCGGATGCGGCTCATATTGTGCCGGCGTTGTTCGGGTGTAAGGACGTCCATATCAGGCCATCACATCTGTTGCATCGGCGACAATAAGCCGAAGCGATTCCCCGCTATGTCTGGTCATGTCGGGATACAGAGTTACAGCACCAAAGCGGACGCCCGGGCGGGCGCCCGGCATGGCTCTGGCGGTTGTCGTTACCCGATATTGGCATATGCGACATCAGAAGAGGCACGGCGTTAGCCGCCATCTGCAAACAGTATCAGGTCCCCTACCCCGGATCGGGGTACTGGACCCGCAGGTCGCTGGGGCTTGCGGCAGAGTTGCCAGCACTGCCGGAAGCATTGGATGAACCCATTGAGATCACGCCGTCGACTCCAAAGCCACGAACAAAGAGAACGCCGGGCGAAAGCTCCGCGCGCAAGACCAGACGCGTAGCGAAACCCGATCGTCTCGCACATCATCCGCTACTGTTCGGTGTCGAAGAACATTTGTGGAAAACGCGAGACGTGAAAGACGGCGAATTTCTCAGGCCAAACAAGAGGATCCTGCCGGATCTGATTTCATCGGAAACCGCGCTACTTCGCGCACTCTCGATCGCCAATGACCTCTACCTCGCACTGCACAATCAAGGATATCGGGTTCACATCGCTCAGGCCGCAGACGATCTTGGTCGCATCCACGTCAATCAACAGGAAGTGGAGCCAAAGGATCGTAAATACGGTCGCTACCACTCAGGAAGCATCTGGGCTCCGGACCGGCCGACCGTCTTCTATAGCGACACGGTGCCAATAGGGGCTCGCTCTCACCGAGATGACCGAACGAGTAACGATGCGATACCTCAACGGTGCTTATCATCGGGAGGACAGCAGACTGATACGATCAGCCAAGCCTTGGCAGCTAACGCAATCGTGGACAGCAGAGCAGGACATGCCGTCGGGGCGTTTTCGGGTCATTGCCTACTCGCCGAAAAAGGGGGTCGATTGGTCTGTCAGTTGGCAGGAAACGGAGCAGGACGCGTCCCGTTACGCTAAGACCCGCAGGCTGAGAACCTCGACATACTCGTACCCTCGGTCGCGCTGAATTCGCCGGCACGTCTTCCTGATATCGCAAGATCGATGCTCTGCTCGGCGATTGAAAGGTGTACGATATCTCCCGACACTTCCCATCGCATCGGAGTGCCAAAATGCGTGCCCTTGCCGTCGCTGGCAAACGTTATGGTGGTCTCTTCGGAGCACCCAGCTACGGTAGACCATCGTCCGATAAGGTACCGTGACAAGGGCACGAAGTCGGAACGAGGTGAAAAGCACGCCAATAACTTCTGGAGTTGAACCTCTCCACCCGCGACAATTACCCTTTGACCGCAGTAAAGATCGTCCAAGCTCGACCAAATCGCCAGCTGAACTGGGGTACCTCCGCTATTATTGATCTCCAGGTCAGAATTTGGCGGTCCCCTCAAAACCACTTTCCAGGCCGCCCCGTCAAAGGCGATCAATGCTGTCGTACAACCATAGCGACATGGCGACTTGGTCTGGAATATAATGAAACTGTTGCCACTGCCGAGGAGATCGACGCGCGCCGACATTATATCCGATGGATCAGTTCCCTTCGGAACGAATTCTTTGATCGAGTCTAAGTCCGGCTCGGAGGGTTTAGCTAATGTAAGCCAATTTACAGCACTGGCATTGTTCCATTGGTCGTCAGTTAAGAACATCTCGACTCGACGATTGTGCGACTCTTGTTCTTCATTGGGTACGGAGATCAACGGAAACATTTCCCCAGCAGATAGCACCGCAACCGCAGTCGGATCCGCTCCATCAGAGGTCAACACTTTAGCCGTATTTGCCGCTCGAGACAGACCAAGAGAGAGATTCAGGTCATCATCCGCCAAATCGTCGGCATGACCAACTACGATCATTGCCTTATTGCCGTCGGCAACCCACTTCTTCATCGCTGCTTCGGAAATTCCTCTCGCTGATTTCTCTAAGACGGGGCTGCCAAGTTTGAAAATTGTGAGAAAGCGAACCTTATCCGAATAACCTCTCGTAGAATTCGAATATTCCAATAGATCCAGAGGATCTGCCACAGCAAATCTACTCAGAAAGCCGACCAAAATTAAAACAACGATAGCGCCAAGACGGGTAAAGAACACCAAAATGCTCCCATTCTACTTCTTGCCAAACAAGTCACCATAGGTATTACCTAAATGATTGCTCGACCAAGCACCGTTTGGCATTGAGTTCTCATAAGAATTATTTGAAAGGCTCATCTGATTTGGATTATGCAATGCTGCCTCCGCACCATAGGCGGGAAGGTAACCGCCGCCAAGAGCATAGTACTGCGAGACATGCCCCTGCTCGTGAGTGATAAGTTGATTGGCATACCGGTCGTATCGCGCCCCGCGCCCGTAATTCTTCTGGACGGCTGCATCGTATGGTCCGGGATTGACTGTCGAAAATATACCTATTGTTATGCCTGGACCCGCCATATTTTCCTTAGCCTTGAACACATATCCATGCTTGTACCAAGTTGGCTGTTTCCCGCCGCTCTCGTATAAACCGATTGAGTATCCAACAGCATTTGTGGCCTGACCGGCGACCACCGCCTGTACCGCTCCGTTCACCATCGCATCATCTGGGTCGCCGCCAAAAACCCTACTGACAACATATCCCTGGGCTGCGCCGCGCAGCATATCGCGACCCACCTGCCCAGCAATCGCCTCAGTCGGAGTATTAGCTGTTATTGAATTGCCGTAGAGATCAGCAAATCCGCCGCCCACAAAACCACTGACGGCACCGACAAGCGCTCCCCGGCCTACATCTCCCCCATTTATAGCGGCACTCAAGGCCCCGGTTGCGGCGCCCGCTATCGTACTACTCGCTAGCACGCTGTCGGTAAGCGCGAACGTGCCAGCGTACACTCCGCTTGCTAGAGCGGCGCTAACACCACCGATAACCGCCCCTTTGACAATCCCTCCAAGCACATCCTCGTCGTGAAACGCCGCGTCCAACCCTCCGATCACGGCGCCGACAATGATGGCGATCACAATAAAAGGCAGTCGACCATCTGGATCGCTAAAGGTCGCCGGATTGTTGAAGCCGTACGAGTAACGGTTTGATCTGAGCATAGAACCCAGATCAGAGGCTTGGCCATCCGGTTGCAAGAAGCGCCGGAGATCTCCGCTGTACTGACGAGCCCCTAGCGTATAGAGGGCCGTCGCCTCGTCCAACGCTCCGCCGCCAAATGCTAAATACATGCCAGAAGTGACGCCAGGTATCTTCTTTCGCACTTCGCTGTGCGTTGGTGTTCCCCAGAGGTCATAGTTGAGCGTCGCAACAGGCACTCCATCGGCACCCGCAATCGCGCGCACCGAACCGCGGTAATCGGAATACGAATAGTATATGGCCGCGCTGTCATCCTCATAAGCTATCGTTAAGCCCCCCGCCAGAATCTTCCTCAAGCAGTGACCTTCTTCGCACTCGTAATGTAAACCGACATAATCGGTGGTTCCTGAGGGTGTCCTTCTCTGCACCATCAAGCCGTCACCATCGTAGTCATACGATGCCAAAGTTTTTCCTCGGCGGCTAGCACCGCTTAGCAATCCATCAATGGCGTAGGTGATATTGAGATTGTCGCTTCCGACGTGAGTTGAGACGGAAACAACTTTCCCCAACTGATCATATGCGAGAGAAGTGTTGTCGACCTTCCCGACCTTATTTGAGGGCAATTCGATCGGCTCGGCGAAAACACTGGGATCGGTTATTGGCAAAGCGGGGTTGTCAAATTTGTCGTACGACCAAACTTTCGAGCCGGCGGGGCTTTCCGCCGAGGTCAGTCGATAGTTTTCGTCATAGAAAAGCTTCGTCGCTCCTAACGCTCGATCATCGATCGAGATGACATTTCCGGCAATGTCATATTCCAGGTTCTGAGAAACGATCACTCCGCCAGGACCGACGCTTTTCAGCGTGCAAATAAGAAAAGGTTTAAAGCCACAGCGCCCAGCGATGTTCTTGCCATATTCTACAGAGGTCGTGGTGTTATTTCCATAGCGAGAATCAAGCGGTCCGAACTGGGGATCGAAATTGCTGTACTCTGCGTATACAGTAGAGTCGCTATAAACTTTCTTCAACCAAGGTCCGTCGTAGTCGTAAAATACGCTTTTGCCGTCGGGATAGACGAGCTGCTTAAGACGGCCATCGAGATCAAAGACTGAATGCGTTACATAGGTCTCGTCACCAGTCGTTCGGAGTGCCGCTATAAGCTGCCCAGCTGCGCTGTAGATGAAACTCGACCTTCCATTGTCGTCCTTAGCTGACGTCATACGCCCGATGGCATTTAGACCTTCATCGAATGTATAGTTGACAAACCTTTGGGGCCGGTCGTTGTCGTCGCGGAATTCTTTCCGCAGAACACGCCCCAGCACGTCATAGTTAAGTATCATTGATACACCGGATGGGTCCGTCTGTTTGAGAAGACGACCAACAGCGTCATATTCGTAGTGCCATTCGCCACTATCTGGCGTCCTCGATGCAATCTTTCGACCTAAGCTGTCGTACTTGAATTGCTCTCGCCTGGCACCCGACCATGCCGCGGTTGCGTTGCCCAGAACGTCGTACGAAAAGTTGGTCTGCCGCGCCTCACCACCCGACTCAGTTACACAGTCGAAGGCCCTGCCCGAGTCCTCGTTGTAAGCGTCTATTTGACCGAACGCAGTGAATGTTGCTCTCCTGCGTTGCCCCTCAGGATCGACGGTAACTTGCACGCCCGGCCCGTAGCAACTCCGGTAAATCGCACCTCCTGGCTCAATTCTCTCCACCACGCGGTCTAAGGCGTCATAACGAAACTCAGTCCATAGATGCGTTGCGCCTGCATAGACAATGTCGCTAGATCTGGACGGGAGGCCGTGAGAATTGAACTCGGTGATCGACTCAGCAACCTGTCCGGCGGCGCCTTCGAACTCCGATTTCCAAACTCGCCCCACGCCATCCAGAAAATCATTCTGCCAAACTCCTGCTGCAGTTATCGATCTGGTATGCTGTGAGATAGGATTGCCCCAATTGAGATAAGAAAACTGAGTTCCCGAGCCGTCAGGGTGCGTTTCGCTGAGTTCACGACCGAACTCATCGTACGTGAACGAGGTGATCGCCCCGTTAGCGTCGGCAACAGCTTCCAGCGTCCCATACAGGCCGCTACCCGCAACCCCATTTACCCCACCGATTGATTGAACAACCGCCTGATTCAGACTGTTCGTAGTACGAAGGGCAAATGTCCCCGTCGGATCATAGTCAAGCGTGATTCTGCTTCCATCCGGACCTCTTGAGCAGACCAAATTTCCGAACTTGTCGTACCGCATGGTCGTTGTCACGTCGTGACCGGAATCGTTCCACCTAGTTATCGATGTTACGTTGCCCCGCCTGACATCCAAGGGACGATCACTAAGGTCGTCACATCCTGAAACTGCGTCATAGGCAAAGCTGGTCGACGAGACCTTCGCGACAGTTGTCCGACCGCGATAGACCGTCTCTTCGGCCACCCGGTTGGAAATGTGGAGCGTGGGGTTCACGACGAAACGTCGCTCAACTAGCCAATCGTCTGCCTCCTTGCTCGGGTTGCCCAGATGAATAGTGCGCACCTGGTTACCTGTTGAATTATCGTAATCGTATTCTGTTCTATTCGATACTGAACAACCTCTCCTATCGCACTGGCGCGAAATTTGAACTGTCGGGGGGCTGAAATACCAGGGACCGTCAATCAGCGTAGCATATTCGGTCTCCGTGCGAGCCAAAAGAACTCCCGACCCGTCAGATATGTCGTGGCGGATGATCTTTCCGCGCATTTTTGCCACTGCAGCGTCTGCGTCGTTATCGGACGGCTCTTGTCCGTCTCCCTGCAGAAATTGAAAGGACTCTACTCTCGGGGGCGCGCTGGCATCGGCAGTCGTTACGACTGTCACGTGCCCAAAGCCCCGAAACTGTCCCGCCAGCGAATTAAAAATCCCTCCAGAAAATGTAAATGTCCGCTCAGAAATCGTGGATCGGCCATCTGAAATAGATATCTTCGACGGCACCAGAAACGGGGATGGCAGCCGCGTTTGGGTAGACGATACCGTGGATTTATATTCTACCGTTGTAGTACCTCCTAGCGGAGAGGTCACGGCGTTCAGACGATCATCTGCAAAATCCTTTCGAAACCAACACCCCAAGCCCTTGTTGCCACGAAAACAAACGTCGAGGCCGCCATCGCCGTCAAAATCCATTAGTCGGATGCTTCTATAAATATCCGAAGCTGACCAGTCTGGCGTTCCGCCATCAGGCATTGAGGGCCCGCGCAATGGAGCGACGCTGAATACGGCTGCTTGGCTAACTGTGTAACAAATCAGTCCAACTTTATCCCGGCCGCAGATATCATCAGTCCCATCCCCATTTATATCCTGAAATTGAATGGAGGCGTTCCTCGAATCCTGGCTCCAGTCGTTGGGGTCCGGCGCGCCGACAGGATTCCCCATGTCATCAATTGGCTGCGGAATATCCGCCCATCGCGGCCCCAAGATAGGGCGCGACAAGTCAAAGGAGCCGTCGACATTGAGAAAGCAGACAATGCCGCTGTTGTCTCTGCCACAAACGTCGTTGAGGCCGTCGCCATTTAGGTCCGGGTACTGGATCGATGTTGAATGGGAAGTCGCCTTCCAATCGGTTGCTGGGGGCGGCGGGTTTAATGGGTCGACTACCGGTGGAGGGTTAGACCAAGCTGGCCCTCGCACGGGGTTGGCCAGATCAAATCCATTTGCATCAGCCAAATAGCATATAACCCCATCGGCATCTCTGGCACAGAGATCGGCACGTTGGTCGGCGTCGAGGTGAATGGCCCTAATGGTCGAATAGTAGGAGGAGTCACTCCAATCCGTGCCCGGCGGTGGATTCTCCACGTCGTCTGGGAGATCTTTCCACTCAGGTCCCTTGACGCGCTTGGCGGGATCCAACTGAAATCCGCCTATACCTCCTGGAAAACATTCGATCCCAGACGCCTCAAGACGGCAGATGTCAGGATAACGGTCCCCGTCGATATCCATATACCGAATGGTTGAGACCGTCGGAATATACGAGAAATCCCACTGAGGACCGGGTCTTGGCTGCAACTTACCGTTTAACGCAAGCCAGCATTGAACTCCCCGCTGGAAATGAGCACAGACATCCGAGCTACCGTCGAGGTTCAGATCCGGGTACTGAACTACCGAAACATCGAAGTTCATCCAGCCCTCTCTAAAAGGTGGCAGTCGTTGTGGCCTTTCCAAAGCGTTGCCCGCGCGCGACCAGCATGAAAGGGCCGACATTTCAGGAACGCAGAATTCTTGCAACCCATCAGCGTTAAAGTCAGGATACCCCATCAACGCGGATAACGGCCCGCTCCACCGGACCTCATCCGATTTCCATGGATTGGCCGAAAGTGACGTAGCATAATCAGCTTCGAAACCAACGGCTGCGTTATTGTAGACAAAAGTCGTATTTGGCAGCGCACCCCCTAAATGGGAGCGCTGGACTATACTCTGCAGCATAGATCTTCCCGTTGAAGAAGATACGCCATACGTTAACTCAAAGACCCACTGGACTGCGCCGCTTGCGCTCACGGTGATGCTTTTGACCCGCTTAGCCGTTGCCCGGGCGATGCCATCTGCGTAGGTCAGTATCGGGTCCGGCCTATCTTCATAGCTGAACAGAACTGAATTGGGCGCTGGGTCGATAATGGTTCCGGCCGGATCCGAAAATCCCGTATAGTCGATTTCTTTCAGGTAGCGGCGATTTCCGTCTACAACATAGCTGTATGAGATGAAGTTCCCGTTCGTGTCGGTTACCCTGTCAATATACCAACGAGTCTCCTTAGCACCGCGATCCACATCTCTTGAGCCGGACGTGCTCCCGAACTGAAACACAGTTCCCGCCTTGTCAACGACGCGCCAAGCAGGCTTTCCGTCCGTGCCGGGGGTTCTTAGATATTCCGCGAAGGACTCGTCGAGCTCAGATCTAAAAGAAGTTGGAGTTAGTTCAACCAGGCTGACTGCCCCGGTTGTTGTTTCATATGTGAATGGAGCATTGGCAGGATTTGGATTTCTAACGGTACTAATTGTACCCGGGTTGAAACTCCAGCCAACGCCAAGCCACCCGTTTTGGACATTGCTTCGATAATTAAGGGCAATGGCCGGCTGCAAACCACCTCGTCCGGCAGGTAACGCAATCGGAGCTGATATAGAGAACGCACCATTAAACAGATCAGGAGTTATGGAAGAAGCCCCCGCTCCGCCCACGCTAGAACCCGAAGGCCCCGCCAGCGCAGCAAAGCTCGCTGAAGAGACTATTTCCGCCGGCTCAGGCTTTTTATCGTCAGCGTGCGCTGCAATGACGCCGAAAATAAACAAAGATGCGACACACCAACGCAGTTGCATCGTGCCCTCCGGCGGTAACCCTTTAAAGCAGTTAAATATTGAACATGGCACATGGCGCCTATTTTGCCAAGCTACAAATCAATAGCTTGTCACGTCTTATGAACTCACGGCAGCCCCACCTACATTAGTTAATAAATAAAATGTTTGTCAACAAATATTACTGAGAACACCCTAAATACCAACTGCACGCAACATAGTGTTACAGAGGTTACAGGCCGATAGTGGCTGACTCAATTATTCGCACACAAAGACGAAATTTCCTCATTCCTTGCTTTACTGGGGCGCTCGACTTCGTATCGGACCAGCTCACCGACGGGCGCCGCTTCCGCATCATGGCCGTCGTCGACGACTGCACGAGAGAGTGCCTGGCACTCATCGTTGATACGTCTCTCTCGGGCATGCGGGTTGCCCGCGAATTGGACCGTCTCATCACCGAGCGCGGCCGGCCGAAGATGATCGTCAGCGACAATGGCAGCGAGTTCACCTCGAACGCCATCCTCTCCTGGGCAGATCAGAGCCGCGTCGAATGGCATTACATTGCGCCCGGCAAGCCGATGCAGAATGGTTTTATCGAGAGCTTCAACGGCCGACTGCGCGATGAACTGCTCAACGAGACGCTGTTTACCTCGCTGGCTCAGGCGCGCGTGGCCATTGCCCTGTGGCGCGCCGACTACAACACCGCGCGGCCGCACTCGCAAATCGCCTGGCAGACACCGGCCGAGTTCGCCAGCACTTTCAATCCGCGACGGTCGCTCGCGCTGCGTCTATGCCAAAGGCTCCGCGCCAGCGCCCGTCGCTTCACCCGCCCAGCAGGGCACAACCCACGCCGGAAACTCAAAACTGGATAGAAACTGGGGGCAAGGTCAGGATCGATCGCGGGACCACTGTCGCACAGGACGTTGGGACCGGGAGGCTCTGTCTCAAGAAGGGAATGCCAGCAGTGCTCGGGATCAAAATCGATCGCCGCTCCCGCGCCACCCCCGGCGCCAACAAGTCCATCAGTGTGACAGATCGATCCAGAATAATCCGTCTGCAGGTCAGGCGAACGCACTTCGTCCAAGGAGCGAGCCCCCCAAATTCCCGTGAAATGAGGGGCTTACGAATTCACTTCAGTTTACCCGAGCCCGGGTACGCGCCAGTGCAAGGAGCGAAAAAACTATCCCGCGCCAACCATACTATGGAAGGCTCTGAAATAGGCTGAAGCGTAGCGATACCGGCCATGAACCCCTCGTCAACCGTAAACGTTTGGACAAACCACGGCTCGCCCAAGAGCATCCGCCCGCCAACTAATGGAGTGACAAGGACGTCCGAGAGTGTGGCACCAGATGCCTTGGCCACCGCTTCGCTCCCAACCCAACCGCGGAGGGATTGGTCACGGAAAGAAACGTCGCGTAGAAGATCGGGATCTCGAGGCTCTTTCTCAAGAAAAGAATGCCAGCAGTGTTCGAGATCAAAACCGATCGCCACTCCTTCGGCCGCCACGGCTCCAACGAGCCCATCAGTGTGAGAGATTGATCCAGAATAACCCATCGGAACGTCAGGCTCTCCAGTCGGACGAACGCCGAGCTCGGACAGCACATCGAGTTGTTCGCCCAATTCCTTCAAAGCGATGGCCAGCAGAACTCGACCTAAGACGGTTTGGTTTCGACGCTCAACCGTCCTATAGGCTAAGAGTTTCTCACGAACATCGGGATGTAGCCTCGTTGAGATCCAATCCAATTCTGGATCTGGAACGGTTCCGCAACGCGCCAGGTGAACCGACGAGGTCCGCAAACGGCGAGTCACCCGCCGCGTAGACGTGCTAAAACAGCCTCAACGTTGGCTGCCAAAGCGGGTGATGCCTCGGCGAGTTCGGCCATCTCAGGAAATTTGGCGGCGACTAGGGCAAGATTCGGCGAGACTACCGCTAGCTCCGCGAGGTTTGGGTTCTTCGCGGCCAACTCGGCAAGAGGCTTGGAGACAAGACTCAGCGCAGCAAGTCCAGGGGACGCCTCAACCGCACGTGCTAGATCCGGCGAGCCACCGGCGGACGCCGTGAAGCGCGACGCCTTGTCCGTCACATCGGTCGCGAGGTCCGCGCCGCCGCCCGATCCTGACGCGACCGCCTGGGCTGCTGCCCGCAATGCGGTCAGAAATTCTTCGGCCAATCTTGCTAGTTCAGGAAGCTGCTCCGGTTGTGGCATTCGCCCCTCTCCAAATAAAAGCCGGCAATTGTCGATTGCGAAAACACCGTCTACTGTAGGCCAGATCAGGAAATATGCAATCTGCCGATGTATACCTCAACCGATGGCCCTAGAGCTACGCCGCATTCCTCCATCGATCCTCTTCCTTCCGACGAGGAAGTGGAGGCTTTTCAGCGCGATGGGTACTACGTCACGCCGCATCCGGTGCTGTCAGACGACCTGATAGACCGAGCCCGGTACGGGGTAGCCCGCTATTACGAAGGCGAGCGCGATTGGCGGCTTCCGATTACCGGCGGCTATCTTGACTGGCGGCCCGAGCACGGTGGCCTGCTTCGCATAAACGATTATGTTTCGCTGCAGAATGAGCAATTGCGAGAGCTATGCGGGAATCCGACGATCGCTGCGATCGCAGGTCATCTGACCCGCTCGTCTGAGATCCGGCTCTTTCACGACCAACTCATCACCAAGTTGCCCTCGTCGGATGCGAGTACCGTTGTGGGTTGGCACGTGGATCAAGCCTATTGGCGAACATGCACATCGGAAAGGATGCTTACGGCTTGGATCCCCCTTGTTGAGGTCAACAAGGAAATGGGAGGATTGGCGGTAATTAGGGGTAGCCACCTTCAGGGCACCCAAGACTGGATGACCACCTTCAACGACAGAGACCTGCCGGCGCTGGAAGCGAGGCTGGCGGCCGCCGGCGTTCAAATGAGAATAGCCGAGTTGAACGTTCCCTTAGGATGCGTGAGCTTCCATCTTGGCAAAACTATTCATGGAAGCAAGCCGAACCATGGGACAACGCCGCGGATCGCTCTCACCGTCCACTACCAAGATGGTGACAATCGCTATCGCGCTCAATCCGATGAGCACGGCCGTCCAGCCCTTCATGTGAACGACCTATTATGCCGCCGTGCACCGGATGGTAACCCTGACTACAGTGATCCAGAGATCTGTCCGACGCTTTGGAGAGCAGAGGCTCAATGAATTCACAAAGCTCTCACAATGGCCCTTTTGCAAGCTTCCACCCTGCGACCTTGCCGTTCGAAGGTGTGCGTTCCCGCGTCTATTCGGACAAGCTGGCTACAGCGTCGTTGACTCTCAGCTACCACGCCGGCCAGGTACCCTATGGGAACGCGCAACTCCTCGCAGCGGTTGCGACCGTATTGGCTAGGTACGAAAGCGCTGACGACGTCTCTCTAGGTGTCTGTGAAAGGGGTGTAGCTGTGGGTGTGTCATTGTCGACACCTGGCGCTCGCACACTCGCTTCTCTCGAGACACAGGCTGCTGCGGTTCTAGCCGAGGTTATCTGGGATCCCCTTTCGTTCGGACGCCAGGTCTCCCTTGCCGATTTGACTGCCGTCGCTAATCGCAATCCGCTCTTTGGAGTGCTGGTCGTTTTAGACCATTTTGCCGCGCCCTCGCTCCGTCACGATGTCGCGCTGCGTTTTGACAACGAACGAGCTCTCGTTGCGGATTACAACGCTCGTGTTCTCCGGGCTGAAACTGTGGAGAGATTCCTGGGGCATGTGGCGTGCACCCTCGTGGCGCTTCACCAAACGCCGTCCGCGACTATCCTCGGCACACACTTCTTGGGCGACGATGAAGCGGTCGCGCTCGACGCGCTCGCAGGGGGGGGCGATCCGGCATTCGACGGCACGGTTCAGGATCTCGTCGCCGCGGCGCTAACCGGCCCGCTAAAGCACCCTGTCATCGAGTTCGGAAACCAGTCCTGGAGCCTAGCCCAGTTGATGGGCCGAGCCGACGAGATCGGTGTGGCAATTTCTACTCGGATCCGCTCGAAGGGCGCGCGCATAGGCATTGCGCTGCAGCCAGGTCCAGACCAGATCGCAGCTTTGATCGCGACCATCCGGCTTTGTGGCGTAATCGTCCCCCTCGACACAACCCTTCCTACTGCTCGGCAAGCGGCGATAAGAGAACAGGCCAACCTCACGGCGGTCGTCACCGAGAACCTTCTGGCTGTGCACTTTAAGGGCATGGATCCCATCGTTCTGGAGCACCTGCCGTCGGAGATGAACGGCGCGGCGCGGCCA
Source organism: Mesorhizobium sp. B1-1-1 (assembly GCF_006442955.1). Classification (NCBI taxonomy): domain Bacteria; kingdom Pseudomonadati; phylum Pseudomonadota; class Alphaproteobacteria; order Hyphomicrobiales; family Phyllobacteriaceae; genus Mesorhizobium; species Mesorhizobium sp. B1-1-1. The sequence goes on along the minus strand of NZ_VFWW01000011.1, from coordinate 180,048 downwards.
ATCGAGGTAGGATCGTCAACGCCAGATGATCCGCTCTATTTGATGTTCACCTCGGGCTCAACTGGGCTTCCTAAGGGCGTGGAGGTTCCTCACCGGACTCTTGCCAACCTCATAACGTGCGAGGATCGGCGACGGTCGATACGTGGCAAGCGCACGTTGGGCCGTACCTCCATCGCCTTTGACGTCGGCTTGCAGGAAATCTTCGCGACTATTCTTTTTGGCGGAACGCTCGTGATAGCAGCCGACAATGAACGCGCTGATATCGGTGCGTTAGCTTCGCTCATCGCGGATTGCCGAATCGCCAGAATCTACCTTCCGCCAGTTGCTCTACATCAGATGGCCGAAGCGGCTGATGCGCATCCTACTGCGCTTGACAACCTCGAAGAGGTTATTGTGGCTGGCGAACAGCTTCGCATTTCGCAAGCGATACGTCGGTTCTTTAGAGCGACGACAGCCCAACTGATCAACCAATACGGCCCCACGGAAACCCATGTTGCGACGGAGGCAATCCTCGACCAAGCACCGCTGCGGTGGTTAGACCTTCCCGCAATCGGTCGGCCGATTCCTGGCGTCCGCGCGTACGTTGTGAATGCCGCGGGGAAGCCGCAGCCGCTTCTTATAGCCGGGGAATTACTGGTCGGCGGTGTTGCACCGGCCCTCGGCTACCCCGGTTTGCCGGATCTCACACACGATCGTTTCATTCGCGATCCGACCACAACAAATTCAGAAGCGATGGTTTATCGGACAGGCGATCGAGCGCGGTGGCTGTCTGACGGTTGCCTCGAGTTTTTGGGCCGCCAGGATGATCAGGTGAAGGTACGCGGATATCGGGTCGAATTGGGGGACCTTGAGGCAAATGCGGAAAGTTTACCGGGCGTACAGCTTGCCGCCGCTAAGTATTGGACCACTGATACATGGACAGGTCTTGCACTTTACTTGGTTCTCAACGATTACAGCCGAGCCTCCTTGCGAGAACTCCGCGATGCACTTCGAGATCGCGTGCCAGAATATATGGTACCGCGACTTAGCGCGATGATGCTCCTCGACAAACTACCCCTCTCCTCTTCGGGGAAGGTCGATCGGGCTCAACTCCCGCACCCTGGAGCGTCTGAGGGACCAGCACTGTACGGCGTCACACCTGCGGATCGCGTGGCAGCGATTTGGAAGCGCCGCATTGGACTTGGTCAAATTGGCCTCGATGATGATTTCTTGGAACTCGGCGGACACTCTCTCCTAGCAATTCAGATTGTCTCCGAGGTAAACGACGCCCTCGGTATCGGCGTCCCTCTGTCGACCCTTCTCCGTGGTACCTCGCTGCGTGCGTTCACTGAGGTCGTTGAGGGGCTCTTGGCGGCCCGTGCTGTGGGCACTGTGCATAACCAAACATCCGCCGGCCGCGAGGTGGGGCCGAGCACGATCGCTTCTGAATCCGAGGTCGCGTCTCCCGTCAATTTCGTTGACCTTCCGGATGGGAAATTCGCAACTGTGTCGGCGGCCGAAGCCCGTCACTTGTGGACAGAAATCTTTACCCAAAATGCCTATCGCCACCCTGCCTTCCACTACCAGCCTGGTGCAACGATTGTCGACGTGGGCGCCAACATAGGGATATTCAGCCGCTACGCCCTCCATGAGACTGGCGGGTGTCGGCTGATCGCAATCGAACCCGCCTTCGAGCTGTTCAATTGTCTCAAGCAGAATTTGGCGCAGGTTGAAACTCAACTCGACCTTCTCCATCTCGGATGCGGTGAGGTGGACGTCGAGGAGTTGAACTTCTCGTATTTTCCACAGGTACCCTCCATGTCGAGCTTCGCACCGGATCGCACTAAGGACAAAGCGTTGCTTGGCGGCCTGCTTGCCAATGATCCCGCATGGTCAAGCTCGGATGGCGAATCCGCGCAAGGGCGCTTCTTAGAGGCGGCGTTCGAAGCGCGGCAGCAAAACTCACGGTGTCGACGAATCTCGACAATCTTAAGAACATTTAGGGTTGATAATGTCGGTCTTCTGAAGATTGACGTACAGCGGGGTGAGCAGGAGGTGCTGCGGGGAATCGAACCCGAGGACTGGGGAAAGATCTCGCAGGTCGTCATCGAATTGCAAGACCACGCTGGACGTGCAGAAAGCACGATGACATTCTTGAAGCTTCGCGGGTACGCCGTCGATGTTGGCTCAATCCCCCTACATCGGGGAACCGATGTCAGGTTTATCTATGGATGGCGGATCTGACCGGCGCGCCAAACTTCGGAACCACTCGCATCTGGGGCGCGCCGGTCTTCATGATTGTCGGAGATCAAAGTCCAAATGATCGACAGCGATTTCGAACCAAACCCCGAGGATGTCGCCTTCTTCGGCGCGCACGGATGGTGGCTGTCGGGTCTGATTCTCACTGACGCCGAACTTGATGACTTAAGGTACGCATTCGAGCGTTATGCTGCTGGCGAGCGCGATCGCCAGCTTCCCCGCAGCGTTTTACCCCAATGGTCCGGTGCGCTCGAGCGAGGCGTTCGTCAAGCAGACTACCTTTCGCTCCAACTCGACGATGTCATGGAGTTTGTTCGCCTACCGCTTTTGCCGCGCCTAGCTTCGGCGTTAAGCGGTGCGGAGGAGATCCGGCTCTTCCATGACCAATTGGTGTGGAAGGACCCCGTGAGCCTCACTCATGCGAATTCGAGCGTCGGGTGGCATACGGATCGGGCGTACTGGCGAAGCTGCACTTCGGTCCGCATGCTGACAGCTTGGATCCCGCTACAGGATACGGACGAGCACATGGGCCCACTTGCTGTGTGGGATGGCAGCCATCTCTGGCCCGATATCGACGACCTACACACCTTCGACGAACCTGATCTAGCTTCTTTGGAAGCGAGGTTCCGAGCGCTTGGACGCGACGTTGATGTGCGTCTGATACCCATGAAGCGCGGGCATGTGAGCTTCCATCACTGCCGGCTTGTCCATGGCAGCTATCCTAACCGCTCCGACCGGCCGCGGCTGGGGTTTGCCATCCACTATCAAGACGGTGCTAACCAGCACATCCGATCGAAGGGAGGGGCGGATGCGGAGGCCGTCCACCTGAATGACATGCTTTGCCGTACCAACGCGGACGGTGCGCCAGACTACTCGGATCCAGAGGTTTGCCCTGTCCTGTGGCGTACCACAGACCGACAGTGCTAACGGAACTGCCCCGTCACACATAACTCCAGTCTGCCACTAAAGCAGCATCGCCTTTGTCGTCACCGTGATTAGCTTCCACAAAAGAACGGAACTCTGTGCGGTAAGCAACAAGCATCGACCGAACGTCATCTGAGTCGCACAAGGATGCGTCATATTCTACTGCGACGACGAGTGCTGAAGGCAGCATGGTAACTAACCAGTCCATGGAGTCGCATCCCGAACCTTCATCCTCCTGGAGGCGCGCCGCGCCGCCCGACTCCCACGTAACCGGATCAAGAGTGCTTATATCGAGATCCTCAAGACGACATCCTGGCAGGTGCCAGTTGCCCAACGGGTGATCAACAATATTGAACGAAATGGGAATCCTTTTAGTAAGCGGGACCGCGCCGCGCCGCGTCGCGCCTAAGCTCAGTAGGGCCATCGGCACTTCTTGATGGTCCAGCGCGTCGAAAAGTGCTCCAGCCGCCCTGGAGGAGGCGGAGCGAGCATCGCCTGCTTCCACGGGCACAGCCAGCGGCACGGTATTGTAGAACGCTCCAGTGGCTGTGCTAGCGCCAGGGAGGCTCCGACTAGGGACATTGGTAAATACAGCCACAGATGATGCTACACGTCGAGCGGCGACAGTGCGTGCGAAGGCCGCGAGAAAGAGTGCGGCCGGAGGAACGCGCCATTCGCGCGCGCGGCGAACCACAGCGTCCCGGCCGCCAACTGCAATCCGCAACTCCTGCCGGTGGCGGCCGACGATCGATGGCGAAGTTGACGCCCGGACCGGCATTGGTTCCATACCTATGGCATCGAGTCGGCGGAGCCACAATTCATATTCCGCCTGTGCCTCGACCGAAGACAACCACTTGCGCTGCACCCGCGCATAGTCGATCGAGGTCGTGAGGGTCAATCCGTTCAATGCACCGGCGTAACTTTGTCGAAAAGTCTCGGCGTAACGTTGGAGGGAGATGGCGTCCGCCGAGATGTGATGCACGCCGAAGGCCCAAAGGTGTACATCCTCTGCAACGCGAATGATGCAATGACGCATTTGGGGAGCGCGTCCGGCGGAGAAATTCGCGGGGCCGTAAGCCCATTGCAAAGCAGACGTTACGTTTGTGTCGGACTGCAAGTCCTCGTGTCGACAACTATGCTCGACATCTTCTGGTGCCATGACTTGGCAAACGGGTTCTCCAGAGCGCCAAACACAAATGGAGCGTAGTGGCTCATGCGCCGTGACTGTGGCCTGAACCGCACGCTCGAATGCCGGGATATCCAGGTGACCGACTATCCTTACTAAACGGGCAATCATCGGAGCACGCGATTGTGACAATTCTGTAAAGAGCAAAAGCTCTTGGCAAAACGAGAGCGGTCCTGTGCGGATATATGGCGTCGACCTCATGGTGCTCCCGATCAGCTGCAGATGTTGTGTCGAAAGACAAAGATCCGGCACGGTCTTCTGACCCTCGAAGATTCGGCCACAGTGATCCTTTCGTTGTTCAGCTTCTATGACCGCCCGCGGCAACGCGAGCTCTCTGGGCCGCCGCGAGCAAAGCGCAGTGGGAGCGCGCCATACTAACTCACTGCCTCCCTGCGCCAACGGTAGTCCTTTCCGGTGAACGCGTGGAACGGCCCGACGCCATTCGAATGGACAGGGCTGACCGTCGATTGAGATAGATGCGGCTTGCAACATCGTCGGGCAAGGTAAGCTCTTGTTCGGATCCGCGCTCGCCCAAAATAGGGATAGACCAGTGCGAAATTCGTGCAGTAGCATGTGACTCCGGGCGCCTGAGGGGTCGCGCGGGCTGCTCCGGGATTGTTACGAATTGGCGCAAACTGCAGATACCAGATACCGGCACCACCCAACCTTCGACATAAAATAACTTATTGAAATATAATGTATTTTCGAATCTCATAGGTTGGTGCACAACCACCCGTCGGGCGATCCGACGCCATCGCGTGCCGATATCGAGATGACCAAGGAGATCATCGACGCGGCCAAGCGGCTGGGCATTTCCGTGCATGACCACATCATCATCGGTCGCAAGGGCTATTCCAGCATGAAGGGCTTGCTGCTGATCTAGATCATCGGCTCGGCGAAGCTATCCGAATGAAAGCAGGCAATTCGCCGGCCCGGTCTTTCGGCTCAAGAATTTGAAAATCGTTCAATTCTGGAACGAATGGCCCGAAATTGAGGCCATATCGCCATAGGTTTCCAAATTCCCGCGCAGATTCCCGACCTTTTAGAACATAATTCCGTTGAGGGGCGGCTTTTCCGTTGATACCGTTTGAAACGCTTCAATTGGAACCTGCCATTGCAACGCAAGCGCCCAACCATAGCGGATGTCGCACGCGCGGCCGGTGTCTCCATCGGAACGGTGTCGAACTTCATCAATGGGACCGCCGGCCTGAAGGAGGCCACGCGCGAACGCATCGAAAAGGCGATCGCCACGTTGATGTACCGGCCGAGTTCGTTTGCGCGTTCGCTGCCGGGCCGCGCGCCCCACAGGCCGAAGAATCTCGATCATCTGCCGAGGCTCCTGGTCGCGGGCCGGGTCAGCGTCGACTTTCTCTGCCGCGTCGACGTCCTGCCGCATCGCGACGACCGCATCACAGCCAGTCATATCGAGAAGGCGCTGGGCGGGCCCGCGGCCAATCTCGCGGTTGCCGCCGCCGGTGTTGGGGCGCCCTACGCTCTCGATGTGGAACTGGCGACGGCGGTCGGCGAAGACCCGGAAAGTGACTGGGCGCTCGGCGCGCTTTCCAAACTGGGCGTCCACGCACTGCCGATCCGCAACACGCCCAACAACCGCCTTTCGCAGGCCATCGTGATCATCGAGCGCAATGGCAGCCGCACGATCATCAGTGAACCGTTCGAACTCGGCGAGATCGATCTGACCGCCAATCTGGACATCCAGCCCGAGCCGCGCCCGGCCTGTCTTCACATCGAAGGCTTCCACTACGAAACGATGACCGCTTCCATCGCGCGCTTTCATCAGGCCGGCTGGAGGGTGAGCCTGCATTCGGCCGGCCTGCCCAAGAGCGCACGCACGCCTGAAACCTTCACGCAGATGGTCCGGCACATCGACCTGACCTTCATCAACGATGTGATGATGCGGGAGATTTTCGACTTTCGCTCCAGGATGGCGACGATGATCGAAGAGGTGCGGCTGATGCTGGCGCGCATCAAGCCGCGCGGAACGGTCGTGCTCACTCTCGGCGAGTTTGGCGCGGTCGTCTTTCCGGCGAATGGCGGACCGCAGATCGAGGTGCCGGCACTGCCTGTCGACCGCGTCGATGCGACGGGCGCCGGCGACAGTTTCGCCGGCATATTCCTAAGCCTCTGGCTGCATGGTGCGTCGCTGGACGACGCCGCCCGCCATGCGGCGATCGGCGCGAGCCTGACGACCACGGTCGAAGGCGCACAGGGCTACATCGCGGATTTCGCGACTTTGAAGGCTGCCGCTTTGGCGAACAACGCCATGTTGGCAAGCTGAACCAACAACTTACGGGAACCCAGGAGAGTATTGGTCATGGCGAAAACAAGAGTGCTTCTGGTCGGCGAGAGCTGGATGAGTTCGGCGACCCACTACAAGGGGTTCGATCAGTTCGGCAGCGTCACCTTTCACCTGGGCGCGACGCCGCTGGTCGATGCCTTGAAGAGCAGCGAATTCGACCTCGACTACATGCCGGCCCATGAAGCCGTCGAAAAGCTGCCTTTCACCACGGAGGGCCTGTCGCAATACAAGGCCATCATCCTCTCCGACATCGGCGCGAACTCGCTGCTGCTTCACCCCGATGTCTGGCTGCACGGCAAGACAGTGCCCAACCGGCTCAAGCTTCTGCGCGACTGGACGCAGGCCGGTGGTGGCATGGTCATGATCGGCGGCTATTTCTCTTTCCAGGGCATCGACGGCAAGGCGCGCTGGCACCGCACGGCCGTCGAGGAGGCGCTGCCGGTAACCTGCCTCCCCTATGACGACCGGCTCGAGATTCCCGAAGGGTTCCGGCCTGAAATCACCGGCCCCAAGGAACACCCGATTTTTGCCGGCATCGAAGGCGAATGGCCGCTGCTGCTCGGCGCCAACGAGGTCATCGCTCGCGATCGCGACGACGTCGAAATCCTCGCACGGTTGCCGCAGGATCAGGGCGGCCATCCGCTGCTGGTCACCGGCCGCCATGGCCAGGGCCGCACGCTGGCCTGGACGTCGGATATCGGCCCGCATTGGCTGCCCAACAGCTTCGTGGAATGGCCGGGCTATGCGCGTCTTTGGACCAACGTGCTGCGCTGGGTCAGCAAGGCCGTCTAGCCGACCAGCAACCGCCGGGGAACCGCCATGACAGAACCGTTTCTTGTCGCCAGAAATATCGCAAAGCGCTTCGGCGCTCTGACTGCGCTTGCCGATGTCGACCTGGAAATCCGCTCCGGCGAGGTGCTGGCGCTTCTCGGCGACAACGGCGCCGGCAAATCCACCTTCATCAAGATCCTGGCGGGCGCCCATCCGCCCAGCGATGGAAAGCTTCTCATCGAGGGCAATCCGGTGGCTTTCTCCTCGCCCAAGGATGCGGCGTCGTCGGGGATCGCGACGATCTTTCAGGAACTGGCGCTCTCGGAAAACCTGTCGATTGCCGAAAACGTCTTTCTCGGCCGCGAATTGAAACGCTCCATTTTGGGTATTCCCTTCCTGAAGCGCAAGGAAATGCGCCAGCGCGTCGACGGCCTGCTGAAAGAGCTCGACGCGCATATTTCCGATCCGGAAGCACCCGTCGGCAGCCTGTCCGGCGGTCAGCGCCAGGCCGTGGCCATCTGCCGGGCCCTCAATCTGAATGCCAGGCTGGTCATCATGGACGAGCCGACGGCGGCCCTTGCCGTCGCCGAAACCCGCAAGGTTCTGGCACTGACGCGGCGGCTTGCCGCGCGCGGTTGTGCCGTCGTCCTCATCAGCCACAACATTTCCGAAGTGTTCGAGGTCGCCGACCGCATCGTGGTGTTCCGGCGCGGCCGCAAGGTGGCCGAACGGCTGGCGGCCGAGACCAATCACGAGGAAGTCGTTTCGCTCATAACAGGCGCTCATCCCGACGTGCGGGCGCTTGAAAAATCAAACTGAAATGCACGTCCATTCCAGAGAGGATAAACCAATGCTTTCTCAACTCAAAAAAGCGCTCGCCGTTTCCGTGCTGTCACTCGTGGTCGCCACGGCGGCGCATGCCGCCGACAAGCCCAAGGTCGCCTTCGTCCCGCAATTGATCGGCATACCCTATTTCAATGCCATGGAAGCCGGCGGCAATCGCGCCGCGAAGGACCTGGGCGTCGATTTCATCTATTCCGGCCCCGTCGACACCAACCCGGTCGATCAGTTGCAGATCGTGCAGAACCTGATCGACCAGGGTGTCCAGGCGATCTCGGTCAGCGTGCTGGATGCGTCCAGCATCGCGCCCGTCGTCGAGAGCGCCAAGGCCAAGGGCATCAAGCTTTTCACCAGCGACAGCGATGCACCCGACAGCGGCCGTGCCGTCTATGTGGCGCAGGCGACCGACGAAGGGCTCGGCACGACGATCATCGATGAGTTGGTGAAGCGCGTCGGCGAGGACGCCACGATCGGCATCGTCTCCGGCGAGGCGACGGCGTCCAATCTCAACGCCTGGATCGGCTTCATGCAGAAAGAGGCCACCGCCAAATATCCGAAGCTGAAACTGCTGGCTCCGCAATTCGCCGGCGGCACGGCCGAGCGCGCCGCGCAGATATCAGGCGATCTCATGGCCGCCAATCCCGACATCAAGGCCATCATCGCCGTCGCATCCTCGACCTGCCCGGGCGTCGCCCAGGCCATCGAAACCGCCGGTAAGATCGGCTCCGTCATCGGCACGGGCTATTGCAGCCCGAACACGGCGCGATCCTACCTGAAGAGCGGCGCCTTCGGCTTCACCGTGCTGTGGGATCCCGAACAGCTGGGCTATCTCACGGTCTGGGCCGGCAAGCAGTTGATCGACGGCAAGAGCTTCGAAGCGGAAAACAAGATCGCCGGCCTCGAAAAGCCCGCCACCTATGATGCCGCCAAGGGCATCCTGCTGCTCGGACCGCCGGCGGTCTTCACGAAGGACAATGTCGACAAGTTCAACTTCTGAGCCTTGGGATGAACACGGTGCGACAGTTTGGAAACGGCGTTTTGGCCATGAACGGGCGGGAGTGGTCCTTGCTTGCCGCCTGTCTCCTGGCGATCGTCATCTTTTCTGTCGCATCGCCCCACTACGCGACGCCAGGCAATGCGGCGACCGTCCTGCGCAACAGCGTCGAACTGCTGCTGATCGGCCTTGGCATGACCTTGCTGCTGGCCATGGGCGGCATCGACGTCTCGATCGGCATCGTCATGGGTCTGGCGGCAATAGCGATCGGCCGTGTGCTCGGCGCCGAGGGCAATCCGCTGCTGGCGCTCATCGCTGGCCCTGCGGTCGGTGCGCTGCTCGGCTGCGTGACGGCCACCGTCGTCGTCCTCGGTCGCGTTCCGGCAATCGTGGGAACGCTCGGCCTGCTTGGCGTCTACCGCACCGCCGTCTTTGTCCTTCTCGGCGGGCAGTGGCTCTCGGGCCTGCCCTCGAGCCTCACCAATCTTCTGGCAACCACCGTACTCGGCATTCCAGTCCCAGCCATCGTCATTGCCATCGCCTATCTGGTCGTCTGGCTGGCGTTGCGGCGAACCCCCTACGGGCCGCACCTGCTGGCGATCGGCAATTCCGAGGAAAAGGCCCGGCTGTCCGGAATCCCCGTGGTCAAGGTACGCTTCATGACCTTCGTCATCAGTGGCGTCCTGACTGGCATTGCCGCCACGTTTTACGTCGCCACCTACCGCAATGTGGAGATGACGATCGGCAGCACGCTGGCGCTCGATGCGATCGCCGCGGTCATTCTCGGCGGCACGAGCATATTGGGCGGCAGATGCAGCTTGATCGGCACGGTCTTCGGCGTACTGCTTCTGAGAATTCTCCAGAATGGATTGCTCCTGATCGGCGTCCCCTCGCTTTGGCAGCCTGTGGTTACCGGCGTTCTCATCATCGGCGTGCTTGGCTTCGAAGCTGTCTCCAACCGGCTGCCGCTTGCCCAATTCCTGCGAGCCCGCGCATGAACAGGATCCGGAACCTGCAGGGCCCCGCCCTCACTTTGGCTCTGCTGTGCGGCCTCTGGCTGGTCGTTATTGTCGGCCTGCTGGCGCTCAAGCCCTCGGTCTTCAATCTTGGCACCGTCACCACGATTTTGCAATTTTCGACGATCCTGGCCCTGGTCGGCCTTGGACAGGCGCTGGTCGTCCTGGCCGGGGGCGCGGGCATCGACCTGTCCGTTGGCGGCGCCGTTTCGCTCTCGGCGATCGTTGCCATGCTTTCCCTGAAGCTGGGGTTGCCGCCCCTTCTGTTGCCGGTCGTCTGCATCCTGGCTGGCGCTGTGCTCGGTGCCTTGAACGGATGGCTGGTGAACGAGCTCGCCCTTCTCCCCTTCATCGCGACGCTGGGAACATTCTTCGTCTATTCCGGCCTCGCGCTTGCGGTCACCGGCGGCGCGGCGCAGTCCGGCGTGCCCGCCTGGCTGCTCGTTTGGGGGCGCGGTGCGATTATGGGCATCCCCGTGCCTTTCCTCACGCTCGCCGTCCCCTGCTTCGCGCTTGCCGGTCTCGTGTTGCTCTCGACGGCCTGGGGGCGCTGGATCTATGCCATGGGCTTCAACGAGCGCTCGGCCAAACTGGTCGGCATTCCGGTCGATCGCGTACGCTTCATTCTCTACGTGCTGAGCGGCGCACTGGCCGGTGCTGCCGGCCTCGTCTCTCTCGCCTGGCTCGGCAGCGGCAGGCCCAATATCGGCCAGAACCTCGAACTGGAATCGCTGACCGCGGCCATGCTGGGAGGCATCGTCATCACCGGCGGACGCGGTGGCGTCGGCGGCGTGTTCGCGGCCGTCCTGCTGCTGGTCACGCTGAAGACCGGCCTTCTGCAATTGAACATCAACACGGTCTGGCAGGTGGGGATTGTCGGCGCCCTTCTGGTTTTCGTCCTTCTCGCCGACCGACTTTCCCAACGTTGGAGATAACAATGCCTTCCATGGAAGAGACCATCGCCGCGCGCGTCGAGGCAGCCGCCGAGCGCATCGTCAAGACGCTGAGCGATCTCGTCGCCTTCCCTTCGATCGTGAAATCGAATCCGAAGGAGGCCGGCCCCGGCGAGCGGGATTGCCAGCTCTACCTGCAAAAGCGCCTTGAGGCACTCGGCTTCTCGACCGATCTCTGGGATCCAGACGGCCCGGCACTCTACGAAAAATACAAGGGATGTGCCGGCGCCAACAAGGGCAGGACGTTCGAGGGCCGGCCCAATCTCGGCGGCGTTTTGAAAGGCACCGGCGGCGGGCGGTCCATCATGCTGACCGGCCATATCGACGTCGTGCCGCCGGGTGCCGCCGGGCACTGGACCACCGATCCCTTCCAGCCTGTCCTGAAAGATGGATTCCTGCACGGTCGCGGCACGGTCGACATGAAGGGCGGCGTCGCTTGCATGCTGATGGCGGTCGAAATCCTGAAGGAACTCGACGTTTCCCTCTCCGGCGACGTCGTCTTCACCACCGTCGTCGACGAGGAAATCGGCGGCATGGGGTCGCTCGCCATGGTTGATCGCGGCTTTCGCGCCGACGCCGGCATCATGACGGAACCGACGGCGAACAGGATCGCACCGCTTTGTCACGGCATTCTGTGGGGCAAGATCATCATCGACGGCATAGGCGGCCATGCCGAACTGACGCCGAACGCCTGGTATTCGAGCGGCCCGGTCGACGCCGTCCAGCTTTGCCGGCAGATCCTCGACGGCATCGACATCCTCAACCGGCGATGGATGTTCGATCCCAGGAAGAACCACCCGCTGATGGACCTGCCCAACCAGATCATCGTCACCCAGATCAATGCCGGCGAACATCCATCCTCCATGGCAGGACGCGGCGAGATCATCATCGACGCACAGTATCTGCCGAGCGAGCATGACGAGTTCAGGCTGGGCGGCAACGTCAAACGCGAAATCGAAGAGCACATCGCCAATGTCTGCCAGGCGGATCCTTATCTGCGAAAGCACCCTGCCCGTGTCGAATGGATCCTCGATGCCGATTGCGCCGAGATCCCGTCGGACAACCCCTTTGTCGGCCTGTTCCAGGAGGCCGTCAAAGCAGCCGACCTGTCGCCGGCCCTGAGCGGCTTCGGCGCACACAGCGACATCGGCCTGCCGACCGGCCTGGGCAACACCCCGACCGTCAACTTCGGTCCTGGCGATCCGGCGCAGGCGCATCAGCCGAACGAGCGCGTTTCGGTGCGCGATCTCGTCGACTGCACGAAGGCCATCGCCTTAGCGGTGGAGAAATGGTGCCGATAGTTTTTAGCTGACTGCGAGCGGCAGGAAGTTTGCGGAAGACGTCCGGGAGGAGCGGCGAGAGCAATTCCAGGAAAAGTGTGTACGGTTTTCCCGGGAAAAGCGCGTAGCGCTTTCCCTATGGAATTGCGCAAAAACAAAGAGATAGAGCGGTTCGCCGTTTCCATGAAACGGTGAACTGCTCTAAGAGGCCGCCCGTCAGCCACCAAACCTCGGCTCGGGAACTCCGGTCACGCCAAGGCCGGTGATGGCGAACAGGCTGCCGCGCAGCACGCCATCGCCGGGAAAACGCGGCAGCGGCGGCTTGGCCATCGAGGTGACGTAGAGCGTGTCGAGCTTCGGTCCGCCGAACATGGCGCTGGTGATCTTCTTCACCGGCATGTCGATGATACGGTCTATGCTGCCGTCCGGCGCGTAGCGCACCAGGCGGCCGTCATAGACCAGCGCATTCCACAGACAGCCTTCGGCATCGACGGTCGAGCCGTCGGCGGCACCACCGCGGCTGGTATCGACGCGAACGAAGGTGCGGCGGTTGCTGGCCGTACCGGTCTCGATGTCGTAATCATAGGCCCAGATCTCGCCGGTCCAGGTGTCGGCGAAATAGAAGGTGCGGTCGTCGGGGCTCCAGCATGGACCGTTGGAGCAGATGATGCCGGAATCGATCCTGGTGACGGAGAAATCCGGATCGAGCCTGTAAAGGCCGCCGGACGGCCCCTCTTCCATCGTGTCCATCGAGCCGGCGAAGAAGCGGCCGCGCCGGTCGACCTTGCCGTCGTTGAGACGGTTCATTGGCTTGTCCGGCTCCGGATCATGGATCGGCGTCACCTCGCCGGTGGCGAAATCGAGCAGATGGAAACCGCGCTGCAACGAGACGACAGCGCCGCCGCCATCCTTGCGCAGCGCCATCGAGCCTATCTTCATCGGCACGTCCCAGGAGCGGATCTCGCGCCCGTCGGCGGTCGCGCGGAAGACGCGCCCGTCGAAACTGTCGATCCAGTAGAGACGCTCCTGCTCGACGTCCCAGAGCGGTCCCTCGCCAAGCGTGGTCTTCACGTCCACCACGACTTCGATCTTCATGCCGTCCTCCTCTTTGCTCGCGCGGCGATTGGCTGCGTCAGAAAGCGACCTTGTCGCCGCCCTTCAGCGACAGGATCTCGCGCGCTTCGTCCGGCGTCGCCACCTCCATGCCGAGCCCCTCAATGATCTTGCGCGCCAGCACGACCTGCTCGGCATTCGACTTGGCAAGCTTGCCCCTGCCGGCCCACAGGCTGTCCTCCAGCCCGACGCGAATATTGCCGCCGAGGGCCGCCGATTGCGCGGCGATACGCAACTGGCTGGCGCCGGCGCCGAGCACCGACCACCGGAACTGGTCCCCGAACAGCCGGTCCGCCGTGCGCTTCATATGCGCGACATCCTCCGGATGCGTGCCGATGCCGCCCAGCAGGCCGAACACCGACTGCACGAAGAAGGGCGGTTTCACCAGCCCACGGTCGGCGAAGTGGGAGAGATTGTAGAGATGCGCAATGTCATAGCACTCGAACTCGAACCGCGTGCCGTTGTCGTAGCAAGTCGCGAGAATGTACTCGATGTCCTTGAACGAGTTGCGGAAGACGAGGTCGCGCGTCGCTTCCAGATGCGGCTTTTCCCAGTCGAACTTGAAGGTCTCGTATTTGTCGGCGAGGTGATAGAGCCCGAAATTGATCGAGCCCATATTGAGCGAGGCTACCTCCGGCTTGAACTGGGCGGCCGGGCGCACCCGCTCCTCGACCTTCATGTAGGGGCTGCCGCCGGTGGTGATGTTGATGGCGGCGTTGGTGCCTTGCTTGACGCGCGGCAGGAAACGGGCAAAGGCCTCCGGCGTCTGGTCGGGCTTGCCGGTCTCCGGATCGCGGGCATGCAGATGCAGGATCGCGGCGCCGGCTTCCGCGGCGGCGATCGCCTCCGAGGCGATCTGGTCCGGCGTGATCGGCAAATAGGGCGACATGGTCGGCGTGTGGATCGCCCCCGTCACCGCGCAGGTGATGATGACCTTGCCCCTGGCCGCCGTGGCGCCGGGCTTGCGGCTGGTTTCTTTCATTGTCCGAACTCCTGATCCGATTTCTTCTTGTGCGCCGCCAGCGCCATCAGCCGGCGATCCCGCCATACCTGCCGATCGCCCAGTTTCTCCCTGGGCAAGCGCCTGCTGCGCTCGGACTCGACGGTTTCCATCACCTCGCCCGCCCAGTCGACGCGACGCAGCATCTGCGGGAAAATATTGGAATAGATGCCCTGGTAGCGCTCGGCATAGTCGCGCACGCCGCCCGGCGCGTTGAGATCGATGGTCTCGAAGGGCCCCATGAACGACCAGCGCAGCGCCAAGCCATCACGGATGCCGATATCGACGTCCTCGACGCTGGCATAGCCGTCGGCGACAAGCCGGAAAGCTTCCTCGAGCAGCGCCCCTTGTAGCCGGTTCATGATGAAGCCGTCGAGCTCGCGCTTCATCACCAGCGGCGCGTGGCCGGCATCGAGGAGGAAGGCGCGCGTCCTTTCGAGCGTCTCGGCGGACGTCCACGGCGCCGGCACCACCTCCGCCGCCGGAATGAGGTAGGGCGGGTTGATCGGATGCACGACCAGGCAGCGGTGCCGCCCCGGGAGATGATCGGTGAATTTCGACGGCAGCAGCGCCGAGGTGGAGCTGGCGATCACCGCCTGCGGATCAGAGAGGGAATCGATCCGCGAAAACACCTCGCGCTTCACTTCGAGATTTTCCGGTGTGTTCTCCTGGATATGCACGGCGCCGGCCAGAGCCGCGTCCAAGTCTCCCATGACGACGATGCGCTCGAGCACCGCGTGCGCGGTCTGTCCGCGCAGCAGATCATTCGAAGCGAGATCGCCGAGCACGCCTTCTATGTAGTCGCGCGCGCCGCCTGCCGCGACCGGCGACTGGTCCCACATGCGCACATCATGGCCGGCGCGCGCGAAGCTGATCGCCCATGCCCGTCCGATGAACCCGCTTCCGACAATTGCAACCCTGGCCATGGCTTGCTCCTCAAAGCGTTTCGACGTTGCCGTCGACGCCGAGCGACTGGCCTGAAATGTTGATGCCCGCGTCGGACAGCAGGAATGCGACCATCGAAGCCACGTCGTACGGGCTGGTCATGCGGCGCAACGAGATGTTCTGCAAATAGCGTTCGGTCATCTCCTGATGGCTGATGCCGACCTGTTTGGCGCGTGCCGAGATAACGCTCTCGATGCGCGGCCCCTCTATGATGCCCGGCAGGATGGCGTTGACCCTGATCCCGTGCGGCCCAAGCTCCTTGGCAAGGCTCTGCGTGAAGCCGATGACGCCGAATTTGGCCGCCGAATAGGGCGTGCGGAACGCATAGCCGTGGCGGCCGGCCGCCGACGACATCGAGACGATCGAACCGCCGCCGGCCCCCTTGATGAGCGGCACGGCGCGCCGTGCGCACAGGAACTGGCCGGTCAGGCCGATGTCGAGACAGCGCCTCCAGTCGGCCGGATCGATTTCGTCGACGCCGCCGGTCGGCCCGGCGATGCCGGCATTGTTGATCAGTGCGTCGAGGCCGCCGAGCTTCTCCTTCACCGCCTCGAACAGCCGGTCGACATCGTCGTCGCGCGACACGTCGGCCTTGACCGCCGCGACAAGCGTCATTTTCTGCGGGGCCGCCGCCAGGGCTTCGTCGGACACATCGCAGACGACGATGCGCGCACCGAGCCGCGACAGCGTTTCGGCAATGGCAAAGCCAATGCCGCCGGCGCCTGCCGTGACCAGGACACGTTGCCCTTTGAGCCCCGCCAGGAATTCGTCGGGCGATTTGGGTGCGCTCGTGCTCATCATTCCATTCCCTTCATTGAATGCGTCTTTCACGCAGCGCCATGACGGCACCGAGCACCACCAGCCCGAACAGGATCGCCCGTGTGGCGTAAGGCAGCGTCGTGCCGGCCAGCAGCATCTGCAGCGCCGTCAACAGCAGCACGCCGCCGAGCATGCCGAGATAGTGACCGCGCCCGCCGGTGATCAGCGCGCCGCCGACCACGACAACGGCGATGGACGGCAGGAGATAGTCGTCGCCCATGCCGAGGCTGGCCTGGCCGGAAAAGCCGGTCAGCATGACGCCGACGATGGCCGCGCACAGCGCTGACAGCATATAGACGAAGATCAGCGTCCGTCCGACGGCGATGCCCGAAAGCTGGGCCGCGCGCGGGCTGTTGCCAATGCCGTAGACCTTCCGGCCGAAGGCGGTGCGGCCGAGCAGCAGCACCGCAAGGGCCACGAAGACGACCATGAACGGCACGACCGGCGTCACTACCCATATCTTGCCGGTCATGAACCAGCGCAGCATCGGCGAGGAGAAGCCGGCCGGCGTGCCTTGCGAATAGAGAAGCGCGAAGCCTTGCAGGATGCCGTTGGTGGCGAGCGTCATGACGATCGGCGAGATGCCGAGGAAAACAATGCCGACGCCGTTCGCCAATCCGATAAGACAGGCGATGGCCAGCACCACCGGCAGCGCATAAACGAGTGCCGCGTCCGATCCGTTGACCATGCCGGCAAGAAGGATGCCCGACAAGCCGATCGTCCACGGCACCGACAAGTCGAGCCCGCCGGTGAGGATGACGCCGCCCTGCCCGAGCGCAAGCACGGCAAGGAAACTCGACAGCACGAACAACGAGTTCCAGTAGGTGGGATTGAAGATGGCCCGGCCGAGCCAGATCTGGGTGACGATCATGACGGCGGCCAGGCAGACGTAAGCCGGCAGCGCGTAGCGCAGCGTCTCGGCATTGCGCATGCGAAAGCCGGGTGCCTGTCCCGGAACGGCGGGCTTGTGGGCGATGCGCAGCCTGCGGTCGGTGGGGTCGAGTTGCGACGGCAGCATGCCGGCGCGCCATGCGGCGAACCGCGCGCGCAAGGCGCGGACCTGGTAGGCAAGCACGGAGCCATGCGACAGCGAGCCCGCGAGCACGGCAAGGATGAGGATGGTGCCCTCGGCGATGGTCGAATAATAGGCCGAAACGTTGAGCACGAGCAGGACGTTGACGACCATCATCAGGATATAGGCGCCGAAGACGGTGCCGAACGGACCACCCTGCCCGCCGCCGAGCCGCGTGCCGCCGACCACGACGGCGGCGAACATCGACAGCAGCAGCGGATTGCCGACGAGCGGATCGCCGCTGCCGGTCTGGGCGCTGATGAACACACCGGCAAGCCCGTAGCAGCCGCCGGCGATGACATAGACGAGGAAGCGCACGAGAGCGACGCGCACGCCGACCGCGGCAGCGGCGTCCGGATCGCTGCCGACCGCGTAGAGCGCCGTGCCGAACCGCGTGCCCTTCAGCCAGAACCATGCCAGCAGGACCACGCCGATGACGACCAACGGCATGGGCAACCAGCCTGGGATCGCGTCGCCGAGATAGAAGGCGCCGAGATCGGGCGAGACGAAGCCGCCGGGCTTGTCCATGACCAGCAGTGTGATGCCTTGCAAGATGAACATGGTCGACAGCGTGACGACGATGGGCTGCATGCGCAGCACCGCGATGAAGAAGCCGTTGAACGCCCCGACGAGCATGCCGACGCCAATGCCGGCCAGCGTCCACAGCCAGACGTTCGTTCCGGTCGCCATCGGATCCATCGACGTGGCCAGCACCACATTGACCAGCGAAACCACGGCGCCCGCCGACAGGTCGAAGCCGCCGGACAGGATGACGATGGTCTGGCCCATCGCCGCCAGCGCCGAGGTGGCGCCGCCGCTCGACAGGAACGAGATATCGAAATAGGTGAGCCGCCCGGCGCTGATCAGGTCGACGACGACGAGCAGCACTGCAAAGACGATCGCCGCGATAATAGCGCCGCGATGCCGCGCCAGGAGGCGCACCAGGGATCCGGCCTGCCCGGTTGCCGTCGAACCGACCGCGCTCACTGTGCTGCCTCCAGCATATTGCCGCCATGTCCCAGCGCCGGCCGCATGATCGCGCTCTCGGTGATCTCGCCGCCGGCGAGTTCGGCCACCAGCCGTCCGTCATAGAGGACGAGCACGCGGTCGCATTGATGGACGAGTTCGGGAATCTCGGTCGAATGCAGCAGGATCGAGCCGCCGGCCGCCACATAGTCGCGCATCATCACGTAAAGCTCGTGCTTGGTGCCCACATCGATGCCGCGGGTCGGGTCGAAGAGCAGCAGGATGCGGCTTTCGGCAACCAGCCATTTGGCGATGGCGATCTTCTGCTGGTTGCCGCCGGAAAAGGCGCCGGCCCTTGTCCACAGCGCACGCTTGTCCACCTCGACCGTCGAGAAGGCCGCCTGCACGGCGCGTGCTTCCTCCTCCTCGCGGATCAAGCCGAGCCGGGTGAAGCGGCCGACCACCGGCAGCGATGCATTCTGCCGGCCCGACAATTTCAGGAACAGGCCTTCGGTCTTGCGATCCTCCGGCACCAGCCCGATCGCCATGTTGGGCCTCAGCGCATCGGCCGGCGAGCCGAGCCACACTTTGCGGCCGTCGACCATGACGTGGCCGCGTTCGATCTCGGCCATGCCGAAGCAGGCGAGGAACAGGTCTAGCTGGCCCATGCCCTGAAGTCCGGCGATGCCGAGGATTTCGCCCCTGCGCAAATCGAAACTGGCGCCGTCGAGTTTTCTGCCCGCCTTGAGGTCGCGCACGCCGAGCACCGGCGGACCGAAGACGGCCGCGCCCTCGGGCTTTGGCGGAAAGGTCTGCGCGAGGGCGCGGCCGATGATCTTCTCGATCACATCCTCATCCGAGATGTCGGCCACCGGTGCGGTGATGATGTGGCGGCCATTCCGAAGGATGGTCAAGGTATCGCAGAAGGCCCGCACCTCACGCATGCGGTGGGTGATGAACACGACCGTCGTTCCGGCGGCCTTGAGCCGCGCGATGATTGTTCCCAGCCATTCGACGTCGCCGCCCGAAAGCGTCGAGGTCGGCTCGTCCAGCAACAGGATGCGCGGCTTGCGGTAGACGGCGCGCGCGATCTCGATCTTCTGGCGGACCGCGAGATCGAGCGTCGCCACCTCGGCGTCGAGATCGACCGAAAAACCGAGATCGGCAATGTGCCGGCCGACTGCCTTGCGCGCGGCCGACCGCCTGATCAATCCGGTCGGGCCGGATGGCGCATAGGGCAGCAGCATATTGTCGAGAACGCTGAGGTCGCGGACCAGCGTCATCTCCTGGAACGCCGTCTGCACCCCGCGTTCATGCGCGGCGCGCGGCGAACCGAGCGCGGCCGGCGCGCCAAGGATGCTGATCTGGCCCTGATCGGGCCGCACCAGTCCCGATAGGAGCTTGACCAGCGTCGACTTGCCGGCGCCGTTCTCACCCAGCAAGGCGTGCACGCTGCCAGGCGAGATCGCGAAGGAGACGTCGTCAAGCGCGACCGTCGCGCCAAACGCCTTGCGTATGCCGTTGACGGCAATAGCCGGCACATGCGTTGTTGAAGTCATCATTCCCGGTTCCGGCATGCCATGCTTGCGGGCGCGTGGAGCCCACAGTGCCCCACGCGCACGGATTGCTGAAGCCTACTCCTCGGGCTGGCCGACGAGCGCCGCGTTGAGGCCGATCTCGGGCGTCTGGTCGGAGAAGATCGACGCGAACCAGCCGGGGTTGGAAACCAGCGACGGCTTGAAGGTGTTGCATCCGGCCTTCATTTCGGCCCAGGTGCCCTCGTTGCAAAGCTTGCTCGTCTCGTTGGTGACGATCGGCAGCGGCAGGATTGTCGCTTTCGGCACATCCTTGCCCTCGATCGCCTCGATGGCGAGCTTCAAGGCGAGCGCGCCGGAATAGGGCGGCGAGGCATACGAAATGCGCGGCGCGCCGAGCGGTGCATAGGGAGAAGCAGCACCCTCGACCTCCGTCCCTTCCGGCAGCATCTGGATGCGGCCGCCATTGGAGCCTTCACCGGCGCAAGGCAGAAGCTGGCTGGCCTTCCTGCCCGCCTCGAGCTGCATCGAATTGGCGGTGAAGCAGCCTACCTGCATCCACAGCCCGTTAATGTCGTCCCAGCTGCGCGTGGCGAGAATCTTGGAAAGCTCGGTGCGTGCCACCGCCTGGCTCCACATGCCGACCGCTTCGCCGACAATCTTGATGTCCGGATATTTGGCGAACACCGCCTTGGCGGCCTTGGTGCGCAGCTCGTCGACCGAGGTGCCGGGAACGCCGGTCACGGCGATGATGTTGCCCTTGCCGTTGAGCTTCTTGGCCAGCCATTCGGCTGTCACCCTGCCAGCCTCCTCCTGGTCGATATGGACATTGTAAGCGCAGGGCTCGGTGATCTCGGCGTCGTAGGCGAAGACCTTGACCCCCTTCTCGCAAGCGTTCTTGACGACCTGGTTCAGCGCCGTCGGCGAGATCGGATAAATCACGATCGCCTCCGCTCCCGCCTGCACCATGGCGTTGATCTGCTGGATCTGGCGCTGCGCATTCGGCCCGGCCACCTGGACCTGCAGGTCGACCTTGTCGACCAGGCTCTTGTGCGAGGCCATCGCCTTGACCATGTTCGCCGCCTCGGCCTGCCAGTCATTGCCGATGAAGCTCATGCTGAGAAAAATCTTGTGTTTTTCAGCGGCCTCGGCCGCGGAGATGCCAAAAGCACAGGCAGCCATGCCGGCCAGCAGCGCAAGCCGCCGGGCTTTCAATCCGATACCCATTATGAAACTCCTCCCGATCCGAACGATCGGATGCCTCCCAAGGGCACGAGACGTGACCTTGCCATCCGATATCGCAACCGTATCACCATTTGATCAAAGATCAATGATGAAATATGCTCATGACAAGGCGACGGCCGGGGTGCTTGACGCCGCAGCCGGAAGCCTGCATTCCGGATACGGGTTATGGCGCAGCTTGCGCGGGAAGGTTGAGGGGAGATGGCTGGAGCGGCGTTCAGGAAGCCGGGTGTCGAGATCGCGCCCCTGTCCAAGGAGACCTTGCAGGACAGGGTCTATCGCCATGTCACCGAATTGATCCTCGACGGCAGCATCGTGCCGGGCGAGATGGTAACGGTGCAAAGCCTTGCCGATGCTTTCGGCGTCAGTCCGATGCCGGTCAGGGAGGCCCTGCGGCGGCTGACCGCCGCCAACGCGCTGATGGTGGTTTCAGGCCGCTCGATCGGCATTCCCGCACTCAGCCGCACACGCCTCGTCGATCTGAGAAACGTCCGCTTCGAGATCGAAGCGATCGCCGCCGCATGGGCGGCCGAGCGTATGGACGACCAAGCTATCGCGCGGCTGCGTCAGCATCTGGACGCACTCGAACAGGCCAATGCGGCGGGAGACGTCAAGTCCTATCTGCGCGCCAACTACGCCTTTCATTTCTCCATCTATCGGGCGGCGGGCTCCGAGAACATCCTCAACATCATCGAGAACCTGTGGCTGCAGATCAGTCCCTATTTCAACATGCTGCACGATTCCGGAAATTATTCGACCGCCAATGCATACCATCAGGAGATGTTCGCCGCGTTGCGTGACCGGGACGCGGAAGCGGTCAAGGCCGCTGTCCGCGCCGACATCGACGCCGCCTTCGGCGTTCTGGTCGGCCTGCTGAAATAGCACAAACGAAACTTCGTCGGCGCGAAGATCGAATTCGGCCTGCCGACGTGGCTTGGCACACCCCACCGTCGACTTCGCCCAAACGATCCGGCGCAGGCGCATCAGCCGGACGAACGCGTCCCCGTGTGTGATGGACGGCTCCTCTCGAAGGGTTGGCGCAGGCAAGGCGGGATTTTTCCCGTCAAGACAGTCGGCTCTAGAATTGCGACCCCAAATCAAGCTATGATGCACTTGGCATTTCCGGAGACGGCTTCGCGCCCCTGGAATGCCGGGAGGAACGGGACATGGCCTTCGCGCTTGTACTCGTTTTGATAGTTGTGGGCTCGGTGCTGTTCCACCTCCTGAGCCCATGGTGGTGGACGCCGATTGCCTCGAACTGGGACTATATCGACAACACCATCATCATAACTTTCTGGATCACCGGCGTCGTCTTTGCCGCCGTGGTTTTGTTCATGGCCTATTGCGTCTTCCGCTTCCGTCATCGGGAAGGCAATCAGGCGGCGTATGAACCGGAGAACAGGCGGCTCGAATCCTGGCTGACGGTTGTCACCGCGGTCGGCGTAACGGCTTTGCTGGTTCCCGGCCTGTTCGTCTGGAACCGGTTCGTCAACGTTCCGAGCGACGCAACCGTGGTCGAAGTTGTCGGCCAGCAATGGCAATGGAGTTTCCGCCTGCCCGGCAAGGACGGCAAGCTCGGCACGTCCGACACCCGCGGCGTCACCGCTGACAATCCGTTGGGCGTGATCACCAGCGATTCCAATGGCCAGGACGATGTCGTGGTCGAAGCGGCCGATCTGCATCTGCCGGTTGGCAAGCCGGTCAAGATGTTGCTTCGCTCGATCGACGTGCTGCATGATTTCTATGTGCCGGAATTCCGCGCCAAGATGGACATGATCCCGGGCTCGGTCACCTACTTCTGGTTCACCCCAACGAAAACCGGAACCTTCCAGGTCCTGTGCGCTGAACTCTGCGGCCAAGGACATCCGATGATGCACGGTGTGGTGATGGTCGATACGCAGGAGGATTACCTGGCGTGGCTTGGCCAGCAACAGACGTTTGCGCAATTGTCGGCGCCCCAGCAGACGGGCTCGGCAAGCCAGGCGTCGGGTCCAACGACGGTGTCAAGTTCGAGGATTGCAGCAAAGCTCGAAACCGTCGGGTCTCGCTAAAAAGGACACGGAGGTGTTCCTATGGTCGATATTACCCCTGCAGATGCCATCCCGCCGGCCGAAGTCGCGGAAGTCGAACTGTATCATCCGCACAGTTGGTGGACGAAATACGTCTTCTCGCAGGACGCCAAGGTCATTGCCATCCAGTATTCGGCGACGGCAACGGGAATTGGCCTGGTCGCCCTGGTGCTGTCCTGGCTGATGCGGCTGCAACTCGGCTTTCCCGGCACCTTCGACTTCATCACGCCTGAAGCCTACTACCAGTTCATCACCATGCACGGCATGATCATGGTGATCTATCTGCTCACGGCGCTCTTCCTCGGCGGTTTCGGCAACTACCTGATCCCATTGATGGTGGGGGCTCGCGACATGGTCTTTCCCTATGTCAACATGCTGAGCTACTGGATCTACCTGCTTGCCGTGCTGGTTTTGGTGTCGAGCTTCTTTGCGCCTGGCGGACCGACGGGGGCCGGCTGGACGCTGTACCCGCCGCAGGCAATCATGACCGGCACACCGGGGGGCCAGGACTGGGGCATCATCCTGATGCTCGTCTCGCTGATCCTGTTCATCATCGGCTTCACCATGGGCGGGCTGAACTATGTCGTGACGGTGTTGCAGGGCCGCACGCGCGGCATGACGCTGATGCGTCTGCCGCTGACTGTCTGGGGCATCTTTACCGCGACCGTCATGGCTCTGCTCGCCTTCCCGGCGCTATTCGTCGCCTGTGTGATGATGCTGCTTGATCGGACGCTCGGCACCAGCTTCTTCATGCCGGCGATCGTCGAAATGGGCGAGCAATTACAGCATAATGGCGGCAGCCCGATCCTGTTTCAGCATCTGTTCTGGTTCTTCGGCCATCCCGAAGTCTACATCGTGGCCCTTCCGGCCTTCGGCATCGTGTCGGACCTGATCAGCACCCATGCGCGCAAGAACATCTTTGGCTATCGCATGATGGTCTGGGCCATCGTCGGCATCGGTGCGCTGAGCTTCGTCGTCTGGGCGCACCACATGTATGTCAGCGGCATGCATCCCTATTTCGGTTTCTTCTTCGCCACCACGACATTGATCATCGCGGTTCCGACCGCCATCAAGGTCTACAATTGGGTGCTGACGTTGTGGCGCGGCGACATCCACCTCACCATACCGATGCTATTTGCCCTGGCTTTCATCGTCACCTTCGTCAATGGCGGGTTGACCGGGCTGTTCCTTGGCAATGTCGTGGTCGACGTCCCGCTGTCGGACACGATGTTCGTCGTTGCCCATTTCCATATGGTCATGGGGGTCGCGCCGATCATCGTGATCTTCGGTGCGATCTACCACTGGTATCCGAAGGTCACCGGCCGGATGCTGAACGAGGCGCTGGGCCGGTTCCATTTCTGGGTCACCTTCCTCGGCGCCTACCTGATTTTCTTTCCCATGCACTACCTCGGACTGATGGGCGTGCCCAGGCGTTACAATGAACTGACCGATATGACGGTGATGACAGAATCGGCCCACCATCTGAACTCGTTCATCAGCATCATGGCGTTCATCGTCGGCTTTGCCCAGATTGTGTTCCTGTTCAATCTGATCTGGAGCATCCGTCATGGCCGCGAGGCCGGCGGCAACCCGTGGCGGGCCACGACCCTCGAATGGCAGACGCCGCAAACACCACCGGCCCATGGCAATTTCGGCAAAGACCTACCGATCGTCTATCGCTGGGCCTATGACTACAGCGTACCGGGCGCCAAGGAAGACTTTATCCCGCAAAACGTACCGGGCTCCTTCGGTCCCTCCAAGGAGCCGGCATGAGCGTCATTCTGGTCTTCATGCTCGTGATCGCCGGTTTTGCCGGATGGTGGCTTTCCCACCAGCGGCTGATGACCAAGCCATGGCTCGAGCAAGGTATGGCCGGGGATTTTGTTGGTATGGAAGGATCGGCGCTACCGACCGCCAAGATCGGCCTCGGCGTCTTCCTGGCGGTCGTCGGCTGTCTGTTCGCGCTGATCACCAGCGCCTACTTCATGCGCATGGCGCTGTCGGACTGGCAGGCGCTGCCGCTGCCGCGGCTGCTCTGGTTCAACACCGGCATGCTGGTCCTCAGCAGCATTGCGCTGCAATGCGCCTCGCTCGCGGCGCGTAAGGGTCAAATGGACATGGTTAAGCTCGGCCTTGCCACCGCCGGGTTTACGGCGCTCTCCTTCCTGATTGGACAGTTTATGGCCTGGCGCGAGCTGTCTGCCGATGGCTACTTTCTGGCTTCCAATCCGGCCAACAGTTTCTTCTACCTGCTTACCGGAATGCATGGCCTGCACATACTGGGCGGACTGGTGGGCCTGGGCAGAACAACCGTCGGCGCTTGGAACGGGGCAAGGCCGGCGCGGCTTCGCCTCAGCGTCGAGCTGTGCGCCATGTATTGGCATTTCCTGCTTTTCGTCTGGCTTGCCATCTTCGCGCTTCTGGCCGGCTGGGCCGCGACTTTCATCGATATTTGCCGGGGGTACTGACGTAGGAGGAACGGGCGGATGGCAGAGACACTCACGCATATCGCTCAGACAGAGCCGCGGCCCGCAGGCTGGCAAGGCATCGCCGCCGACTGGTCCTCGGATCAGCGGGCGTTCAAGAACGTGTCATGGGGCAAGGCCATGATGTGGATCTTCCTGCTCAGCGACACCTTCATCTTCGGCTGCTTTCTGCTCTCCTATATGACCGCGCGCATTTCGACACGCGTGCCGTGGCCCAATCCCAGCGAGGTCTTTGCGCTTCGTATCGGCGGCTCGGATATTCCGCTGATCCTTATTGCCATCATGACTTTCGTGCTGATCTCAAGCAGCGGAACCATGGCCATGGCGGTCAATTTCGGCTATCGCCGCGACCGCCGCAAAACGGCAATCCTGATGCTTCTGACCGCAGCACTCGGTGCGACCTTTGTCGGTATGCAAGCCTTCGAATGGACCAAGCTGATCACCGAAGGCGTGCGGCCCTGGGGCAATCCCTGGGGCGCTGCCCAGTTCGGGTCAACCTTTTTCATGATCACCGGCTTCCACGGCACGCATGTGACAATCGGGGTGATCTTCCTGATCATCGTGGCGCGAAAGGTGTGGCGTGGAGATTTTGACTTTGGGCGGCCCGGCTTCTTTACCAGCCGCAGGGGCCGCTACGAGAACGTCGAGATCATGGGACTCTACTGGCATTTCGTCGACCTGGTCTGGGTCTTCATTTTCGCGTTCTTCTATCTTTGGTGAGAGGCAGATATGGCTGAAGCAACCGCAAACGGCCTCGGGCAACACACGCTGCACGCTACTCATGACGCGGCGACGACCGGCGCCCCCCCGGCAGAAGTTCATCAGGAGCACCCGATCAAGCTTTATCTGGTGGTCTGGGCATGGCTGTTCATTCTCAGCACCTGCTCCTATCTGATCGATTATTTCGGTCTGCACGGCTATCTCAGATGGTCGCTGATCCTGATCTTCATGATCCTCAAGGCAGGGCTCATCGTCGCCATTTTCATGCACATGGCCTGGGAACGGCTGGCGCTGACATACGCAATCATCCTGCCGCCCGTGCTGGTGTTGGTATTCGTGGCGATGATGGTCTTTGAAGCGGATTACACGCTTCTCACCCGGATGGCGTTTTTCGGGGCTGGGCCCTGACGCCAAATCGGAGTTCAGACCTTGTCGATGGCCGATCAGGATTCCGACGATGCTGCGGGCGGTCCGGTGCCGCCACCCTCGCCTTGAAACAATCGACGGTTGGGCCATCTTTATTCATACCGAAACGACGGAAGCGAAATGATTGCCGCGTTTTGACCTGCGTCGCGAACTCAGCAAGGGACGCCCAAAATGACAATCGCAAACAAACTGAAGGACTATATCGACCGGAAAGGGACTTCCTACGACACTGTCGCGCATCATCGCACGGCCACAAGCAGGCAGGCCGCCATAGCCGCGCACGTGCCCGGCAGCATAATGGCCAAATCGGTGCTCGTTCACCACGATCTGGGTTATGCGCTGGCCGTGGTCCCCAGCACACATAGGATCGAGCTCGGCGCGTTGCAGAAGGTCATGGACAAGAGTCTTGGACTCGCCACCGAAGATGAAGCGGTTTCGCTCTTTGGCGATTGCGATACCGGCGCCATTCCGCCGATCGGCGCGGCCTACGATGTGCCGGTAGTCCTTGACGAAAGCCTTGGCAGTGCCGCCGATATCTATTTCGAGGGCGGCGATCACAGGACGCTGGTGCGTGTCAGCGGCAAGGATTTCCGTAACCTGACTATGGGCGCCCACCAGGCCCGCTTCAGCCATCCGGCTTACTGAAGCCGGAAAGGGCTCTGATCAACCTGCACGCAGCGGTCCTTGCCGGCGCGGCAGGGAGTTCATCGAGGCGCCGGTCCGGCCGTCGGCGGCGGTTCCACGACCTTGCGGTAGACATGCCAGGTAGCGTGACCGAGGATCGGCAGCACGACCGCCAACCCCGCGAATACTGGCAGCGTGCCGATGATCAGGGCGACGGCGACAATCAGGCCCCATACCGCCATCACGATCGGGTTCGCCAGCACCACGCGCACCGAGGTGTGGATGGCTTCATAGGCGCCGACATCTCGCTCGAGCAACAACGGGAAGGCGACGACCGTCGTGCACAGCACGATCGCAGCGAAGACGAAGCCGATGGCGTGCCCCAGGATGATGAGCGTCCAGCCGCGTCCTGTGGCGAATATGTCATTGATGAAGCTGGATAAGGATTGCGGTGGGGCGGGGCCGAACAGGTGTTGGTAAAACGCCTGCGCAGTCAAAAGCCAGGCGATGAAGATTGCAAGCAGCATGATCGCAACCGCGGCGATGGCTGGCAGCGCCGGAGAATTCCTGACCTCGAAGGCGGCCCTCCATGAGGCGTCTAGCCCGGCTTCCCGTCGCCGGCTGATCTCATAGAGGCCGATTGCGGCGAATGGACCAATTAGCGCAAATCCGGACACGAGCGGAAACAACAATGGGAGCGTGTTATTGCCCGATGTCCAGACTGCAAGCACGACCCCCGCAAGCGGGTAGATCAGGCAGAGAAAAATGATGTGCGACGGTTTGACCATGAAATCGTCGACGCCGCGCCTGAGCGCATCAAAAAGGTCGGTGACACCGATCTTGCGAATTCTGGTGTGCTCCAGCGTCTCGCTGGCGCCTGCTATGACGTGAAAGCTTGCCATGACCATTCCTCCAGACAGGTCTGGTAAGGCCGCGGTTTCACGGTGCTGCCGTTCTGCATGACTGGCCACGCAAACCGCGACCTGCACCAGGATCAATATACTCTCATGCGAGCGACTTGTCGCGCTTTGTAAGAAGGTTGGGTAAGAAGGCCCGGCCGCCTGGCTAGCTCTGGACGCCTTTCTTCGATATTCTCCTCAAGTCGAAGGTGAAGGGTCATGGACGGAAGGACAGTTCTCATACTCGGCCTTGGCGTCGTTGTTCTGCTGCTGCTGGGTTTTTGCGCACTGCCGACGTAATGTTTTGCGCCGGCGTCAATGGCCGGCTGATGCGATCGTACGCATTACAGTAGTGTCGGCAAGTAACGTTGCAAAGATCGCGAACAGATAGAAAATCGAATAAGAAAACAACGCCTTTGCTTGCTTCATCTCCTTGTCGGGGATGGTGAGCACCTTGCAGGCGCGCCAGACGAATCCCGCACCCAAGACGGTCGAGACAGTCCCGTAATATCCGCTCGCGAATCCAAAGGCCCAGGGAAGCACGCCGATTGGCGCCAGAACCAGCGAATAGGCCAAGATTTGCTTTCTGGTCGAGGGTTGGCCAGCCACGTTCGGCATCATGGGGATGCCCGCCGCGGCGTACTCTCCGACCTTGAACAGGGCTAATGCCCAGAAATGCGGTGGTGTCCAGAGGAAAATGATCAGGAACAGAATGATGCTTTCAATGCCGATGGCGCCGGTGGCAGCAGCCCACCCGATCACCGGAGGAAGAGCGCCTGCCGCGCCACCTATGACGATGTTCTGCGGTGTCGAGCGTTTCAGCCAGATCGTATAGATGACGACGTAGAAGAAGATGGTGAATGCCAGCAGCGATGCGGCAAGCCACCCCACCAGCACGCCGAGCACCGTCACCGAAAGTGCGGAAAGCACCAGACCGAAGCCGAGGGCTTCGCCTGGCGCGACGCGGCCCGACGGGATTGGCCGCTTGGACGTGCGAGACATCAACGCATCTATGTCCGCGTCGTACCACATGTTGAGCGCCCCGGCCGCGCCTGCTCCCATCGCAATCGCACTGATGGCGATCACCGCGATGACCGGATTCGTCGGGCCAGGCGCCGTCATTAGGCCCACGAAAGCAGTGAATACGGCAAGCGCCATGACCCGCGGTTTTAAAAGCGCGAAGAAATCACCCGCCGTCGCTTCCGGAAGGCGGATGACGATATCCTTGAGGCGGCTTTCCCTAGTCGACATCTCAGACCGATGGAAGCAAGAAACCTAGGCCATGATCCCGAACCGAAGGCACGCGTGAGCGAAATTGAAACCCGGTTTTTGCTTACGCGGCCCCTTCGGGTTCGGACGAGATCACGGCGAACGAGAGGATAGACGCATGGCGGAGGAGAAAGTCACTTGGAGAACGTTTTCAAATAGGCGATGACGTTGGTCACGTCTGCATCGTTCTTGAGGCCGGGAAACGCCATCTTGGTGCCTTTGACCATGGCCTTGGGATCGTGAAGATAGGTCATCAGTGTTGGTTCGTCCCATTTGACGCCGGATTTGCCGGCCGCAATCATGGCGTCGGAATATTTGAAACCGGGATGCGTACCGGCAGTGCGGCCGATGACGCCGTGCAGCGATGGACCGATCTTGTTCTTGTCCTCGTCCGCAATGTGGCAGGCCTTGCATTTGGTGAAGACCTTCTCGCCAGCCGCAGTATCCTGAGCCTGCGATGGATTGGCGACGAAGGTTGCAACAAACACGACGGCGAAAAATGCGGCTAAGCGCATGACTTTTTCCTCCCTGGTCGTCAAATGCGCCTGAGACGATCTGGTATAAGCCAGCATCGCCAGCGAAGCGCCTTGTACGGCAGAACAGATTGTCCACTTCTCCCATATGAAATTGCGGCCTCTATATACCACGGAATCTGGCCGGCAGGTAGAAGAGGTCGACCTACAAAGGTTTAGGTTGTCCGCAGCGGATCAAGGCATAGCAGTGTTGCAGCTGCCGGCGAGCTGGCTGACCGCTTCATCAAATCCGGTCAGATCGAAATCGGCGTGGCCCCGCCCCGACAGCAGCCCGAAGCGCCACGAAAGCTGGAGCCGGTTCGCGGCGGTAAGGCGCTTTATGCCGTCGGCGCCATCGCGCACCAGCATGCGGCCGCGCGGGCCGACCAACCAGCTCTCGTCGAACTTGTTGTCGCCGTCGACGGTGACCGACATGGTGATCTTGCGATTGGCCGAGACGGTGTCGTTCAATTGCAACCATTCGGTCCAGCGCGGTTGGCTGTCCGGGCGGCAGGCGATGGTCAGGATCGGGCTATAGCTCAGGGCGCCACCGCCGGTGATCAGCTTGTTGGTGGCATGGACCGAAGCCGTGACAAGGCCGTCATCGTCCGTGCCGATGCGCCAGGTGCCGGCATCGGCCTGGGCGAAATCGCAGGCGAAGGCCAGGACGATCGCCAAGGCGACGACGCGTCGCGTTTCGAAGAATAGGCTCAACCGCCCCTCCAACAACCCTGTGGTTTGCAGCAGGAGCGCAGATAGTGATCAATGCTTGGTATCGACAATGGTCACCGTCCGCGAAACGGATTGGCTGTTGCAGTTTCGCAACGAAAAAGGCCGCCTCGAGGGGCGGCCTTCGTCAGTTCCATCAACTCGGGATTTACTCGGCGTCCCTGGCGGCCTTTTTCTTCGGCGCTGCCTTCTTCTTCGGCTCTTCCGCGTCATCGCTCTTCTTGTCTTCAGTCTTCTTCGACGCGGCCTTCTTCGCCGGCTTCGCCTTGGTCGCGGTCTCGGCTTCCTCGTCGTCGGCCATCAGCTCTTCCTTGCTGACCTTGACGTCGGTGACCGAGATCTGCCCGAGCAGGTGATCGACCACCTTCTCCTCGAACATCGGCGCGCGCAGCGCGTTCAGCGCCTCGGGATTGTTGCGGTAGAACTCGAAGGCTTCCTGCTGCTGGTTGGCCGGGAAGCGACGAACCTGCTCGAACAGACCGCGCTGCAATTCCTCGTCCGACACGGTGACCCCGGCCTTCTCGCCGATCTCGGCCAGCACGAGGCCAAGGCGCACGCGGCGCTCGGCGAGCCGCATATATTCGGCGCGCGCTTCTTCCTCGGTCGTCTCTTCATCGGCGAAGGTGCGGCCGGCCGCTTCCAGATCGCGGTTGACCTGCGCCCAGATGTTGTTGAACTCGGCCTCGACAAGCCTCGAAGGCGCCTCGAACGAATAGGCCGCGTCAAGCTGGTCGAGCAGTTGGCGCTTGACCTTCTGGCGCGTCATCGAGCCGAACTGGCTCTCGATCTGGCCACGCACCACATCGCGCAGGCGCTCCAACGATTCCAGGCCGAGGTTCTTGGCGGTCTCATCGTTGAGTTCGAGTTCGCCCGGCTTGGACACTTCTTTGACCGTGACGTCGAAAGTCGCTTCCTTGCCGGCCAGATGCGCCGCCTGGTAGTTTTCCGGGAAGGTCACGGTGACCTGCTTTTCATCGCCGGCTTTGGCGCCGATGAGCTGATCCTCGAAGCCCGGAATGA
This sequence comes from Mesorhizobium sp. B1-1-1, assembly GCF_006442955.1. Taxonomy (NCBI): domain Bacteria; kingdom Pseudomonadati; phylum Pseudomonadota; class Alphaproteobacteria; order Hyphomicrobiales; family Phyllobacteriaceae; genus Mesorhizobium; species Mesorhizobium sp. B1-1-1. The sequence continues at coordinate 148,083 of NZ_VFWW01000011.1, read as the reverse complement.
ATTCCTTGGAGCCAAGCACCAGCGGCTGATCCGTGCCGGCGCCGCCGGCAAAGGCCTGGCCGTCGATCTTGCCGACATAGTCGATTGTGACGCGGTCGCCTTCGGCCGCCTTGCCGGTCTTCGGCTCGTAGCTGCGCGCCGATTCGGCGACGCGCTTGACCTGCTCGTCGATCTCCGCGTCAGGGACGTCGAACACCTGGCGCGTCACCTTGATGTCGGAAAAATCCTTGATCTCGATGGGCGGGATGATCTCGTAGTTAAGGCGGAATTCGAAGTCGGCGCCGCCGGCCAGGATCTTCTCGGCTTCCTTCTCGTCCTCGGTCATGATGACTTCGGGCTGCATGGCGGCTTTTTCGCCGCGGCCCGAAATGATCGACCGGGTCGAATCGTTGAGGATCTCGTTGACCACTTCGGCCATGAACGATTTGCCATAGACCTTGCGCAGGTGCTGCACCGGCACCTTGCCGGGACGGAAGCCGTTGATGCGAACCTTGTTCCTGGCGTCCGTCAGCCGCGCCATCAGCTTGGCTTCCATGTCACCAGCCGGCACGGTGATCTTGATCTCGCGCTTGAGACCGGAATTGAGTGTTTCGGTGACCTGCATCGTAAAACCTTTGTTTTCACCAATGAGGCTGCCAAACGGCTCTCTGCCGTTCACAGCCTGCCGGTATAATCTTGCCGGGAATGGCTTTTGGTACGGAACCTGGCGATTTGACCTGAAATACGGCTCAAACTCTTCCAAACTGCGTTCCAAAATGTGAATAAGTCTTTGTTTTTCCTACTTCTTATCACATTTTGCAGAAGCGGATCGTCGCGTCCCGTCACATTCGACACGCCTTTTGTCACAGGCGAGGCCAATTTTCAACCATCTTCGCGTTTAGGCGAATAACCATCATTTCGGCCCTGACATTGACAGAATGATGGCTAATGGGATCGCCGGACCGTGCGGGCGTGACGGAATTGCCAGACCCTCAGGTCGCGGCTGGCGGCTGCCGCGATATTCAAAGGACGATGCGGTATTCCACCTCACTCCCAAGACCTCGACAAGGCCGCCGAGGCTCTGCTACAGCCCGCCCGAGGCGCGTGTGGTGGAACTGGTAGACACAGCAGGTTTAGGTCCTGCCGCCGCAAGGCTTGGGGGTTCGAGTCCCTTCACGCGCACCACTGCCGCATGGCATCGGATAGTCCACTAGCGCACAGGCGCTGGCGGGAAATCAGGACACTGCCTAGGCGAGCTTCTTGATACGTCCCTTGTCGAGGCGGAAGATGCCATCGTTACCGCCTTGGCGCTGGAAATCATCCTGCAATTCGTCCCATGTGCCAAGATACTGACCGCAGTCGTCGCACCGGATGCCCGTCGAAGGTTCGGCATCGGCAGGAATCCGCAGCCTTATCGTGCCGCAAAAAGGACACTCCAACTGGTGATCCAAGTACCCGGTCGCCATGGGCTTTCCATCTTTCTGAATGCCACCGCCAGCGTCGAGAATATACCTACCACGCGACACAATCCAGTGGCGAGACGCTAGCGCCTAAAGGACGCCCCTGAGGTCGATTAGACGTAAGCTTCCAAGGCTTGAGCCTTCGAGGCCGCACCGCCCTCCCCGTTCAAGCTATGGATGGCAGCCCACCCCTGCACACCTTAATATAGAGGCTCCTGAAACAGCGTCTTGTCGCCGTCCACCAGCGCCTTGATCTGGGCGGTGCCGTCGCTGGCCAGTGCAAGACGGATCCCGAACGGGCGTACCCGCATGTCGTTCTGGATTGCCATCCCCTCGCCTTCCGGCAGGTAGAACCGTTCGATGCCGTAATCCGGCGCGATCGTCAGTCCCTCGCCGCGAAGATCCCAGCCTCCGGCGACATGACCGCGAATATCGGCCTCGTCGGCATCGGTCGGTGTCGGCGCCGCGCCGAACCACGCGGCGCTCGGCGTCCAGTAGCCGTCGGCGTTCTTCTTCAGACGGACGACGATCGAGGTGTCGTCGCTGGAAAGTTTTCCGGCCGGGATGTTGGCGATCATCTTCACCGGTATGCGCGAGATGTCGTAGCCGAGGATGATATAGTCGCCGCGCAGCAGGTCGCGCGGATCGACAGGCTCGATCTTCAGCAGCACTTCCTTGCCGCTGCGCAGGATCGCCGCCCGGCCGGCGATGATCCAACCCAGGAACCCGATCTGGACGAGCGCCAGCACCAGCGCCGAGATGACAAGCCTCTTCCCGGACATCATGCCGTGGCTCCTCCGGTGGCCGGATCCTTCATGCGTTTCTCCACGCGGATGATGACGATCGCCAGGATGCCAAGCAGCACCGCCGCGGCAAGGAAGAAGCCGGCGGTGTCGAGCATCGACTGCAAGGTCACGACATAGATCATGGCGAGTTCGAAGGCGAAGCCGAGATAGGCAAGCCAGCGCAGGCCACGGCTCTCGCGCCCCGCGAGCACAATGGCGGCAACAATGCCGGCCAGCGCGACGACCGAAGCAATGGCGAAGCCTCTGTCGTAGCTGCTTTCGCCGGCCAGTTCGAACTGGATGATGGCCAGTCCAGTGAGGAAGCCAAGCAGAGCATGCAGCGGCAAGCGGCCGCCAAGCTGCACGATCCGGTCGACCGGTTCCGGCGCGAAGACGGAAGCCACGAACAACAATACCGATACGATGACCAGCGGGATCGCCACCGGCAGCGTCTCGTGATCCACGGCGACCAGCACAAGATAGAAGAGCAGCGACAGGATGATCAGGTGCCGCGCCGCCTGGCTGCGGGTCCAGAACGAGACGGCAAACAGCACAGCCGCCATGACGAGGAAGAGATGCGGAAATTCGCTGCGATTGAAATAGTCGAACCCTTTCAGGAGCAGCCAGGCGTCGGCGATGCCGACCGCGGCGACGGTCAGCGGGTTGGACCGCAGCGCCACCGCCGCCAATGCGGTGCCGGCGCCCCAGGCGATCAAGGCCGAGGCCTCGTCGCCCGACAGATGGTACATCTGGCCGATCAGCGCGATCGAACCGCCGAAAGCCGCCGCCGCCACGATCCACAACGCCTCGCCGATCGCCGCGTGGTCGCGGGTTTTCAGCACCGCACCGCCGACATAGCCGCCAAGGATGACGGCAAAGAGCGCGGCAACGCGCGCCAGCCGCGGGATGGCTTCCCAGTTGGCGGCAACGAAGATCAGGATGGCCGCGCCGAACAGCAGCGCCGCCATCATCGCCAGGATCGAACCGAAGCTCAACGACTGGCGCGCGTTGATCTCGACGTCGCGCCGCAATGCATCGGCCGTCGGGGCGTCGATCAGCCCGGCCTCAAGCCATCGCGCAATGTCCGACCTGACCCGTGTCGCGTAGCCCGGCATACCTTCCCCCGCTGCTTGGTCGGTTTTTCAGCTGGAGCTGCCAAACCGTTGACGTCACGGCACTTTCTGATTCTGGCTTCTTTGTGTCAGGTCCGCGAAGGCTTGTTAATGTTGCATTGCACAATTTGCATTGCTGCCATGCAGCCATAGCGCTTTTAAATCGATATGGGCCCGCCTATTTATGGTTTGTACACAAACGGAATGATCCGCAAGAAAAGACGAAACGAGCAATACCATGAACCTGATCCGCAACTACCGCAACTGGCGCCGCTACCGGGACACCGTTTCCGAGCTGAGCCGCCTGAGCAACCGTGAACTGACCGACCTCGGCATCAGCCGCAGCGACATTCCTTACGTCGCTCGCAAGGCGGTCTAATCCTTCGGACCGCGAATGGTCCGAACCAGTTTTGAGAAGAGCATGACAATGAACCTGATCCGCAACTATCGTAACTGGCGCGTTTATCGCGAGACGGTTACCGAGCTGGGTCGCCTTTCCAACCGCCAGTTGCATGATCTCGGCATCGTCCGCGACGAAATCAAGATCGTCGCCCGCCAGGCGATCTAACAACGGAATTTCGCCAGGGTCGACCTCCTCCCCGATCCTGACGAATACGGTCACCCCTTACCTCCTCCCAAGGGTTGACCACCAAAACGGCGCCCGCCGCACCTCCTCCCGCGGCGGGCGTTGTTTCCCGGGAGCAAAACGAATTTTGCTCCAGAGGCTTCGCCCCTCTTCGAAATGGCGAAAAGAATTTCGTCAAAGCCGACCTCCTCCCCGGCGATGACGGATAGGCCCGACCTTCACCTCCTCCCGAAGGTTGGCCACCCAAACGGCGCCCGCCGCACCTCCTCCCGCGGCGGGCGTTGTTTCCCCGGAGCAAAACGAATTTTGCTCCAGAGGCTTCGCCCCTTTTCAAACGGCGAAAGGAATTTCGTCAAAGCCGACCTCCTCCCCGGCGATGACGAATACGGTCGGCCTTCACCTCCTCCCGAGGGTCGACCCCCAAAACGACACCCGCCGGACCTCCTCCCCCGGCGGGTGTTGTTGTTTTCAGGGCAGCCTTCGCCTTCGCCGCCGCGGCATGTTCCAGGTGCGGCAATTGCAATCGTCCCGCCAAGCGATTATTCCGGCGCTCATGAGCAAAAAACCTATTCACATCATCGGCGGTGGCCTCGCCGGATCCGAAGCAGCATGGCAGGCAGCCCAAGCCGGCGTTCCCGTTGTGCTGCACGAAATGCGGCCCGTTCGCGGCACAGAGGCGCACAAGACCGACGGCTTGGCCGAACTCGTTTGCTCCAATTCTTTCCGCTCCGACGACGCCGAGAACAACGCCGTCGGTCTTTTGCATGCCGAAATGCGGCTGGCCGGCTCGCTGATCATGAGCGCCGGCGACGCCAACCAGGTGCCGGCCGGCGGGGCGCTGGCCGTGGACCGCGACGGATTTTCCGACGCGGTGACGGCCAGGATCGAGGCACATCCGCTGATCTCCATCCAGCGCGAGGAGGTACCCGGCTTGCCGCCGGTCGAATGGGATCAGGCCATCATCGCCACCGGCCCGCTGACCGCGCCCTCGCTCGCACAGTCGATTGCCGAAGCGACGGGCGCCGATGCGCTCGCCTTCTTCGATGCGATCGCGCCGATCATCCCTTTCGACACGATTGACATGGACACCTGCTGGTTCCAGTCCCGCTACGACAAGGTCGGGCCCGGCGGCACCGGCAAGGACTACATCAACTGTCCCTTGGACAAGGACCAGTATCTTGCCTTCGTGCAGGCACTGGTGGACGGCCAGAAAACAGAATTCAAGCAATGGGAAGGCACGCCCTATTTCGACGGCTGCCTGCCGATCGAGATCATGGCCGAGCGTGGCGTCGAGACGCTGCGCTACGGGCCGATGAAGCCGATGGGCCTGACCAATGCGCACAATCCAACCGTCAAGGCCTACGCCGTCGTGCAACTGCGGCAGGACAATGCGCTGGGCACACTCTACAACATGGTCGGCTTTCAGACCAAATTGAAGCATGCCGAGCAGGTGCGCATTTTCCGCACGATTCCTGGCTTGGAGAACGCCGAATTCGCCCGCCTCGGCGGCCTCCATCGCAACACCTACATCAACTCGCCGACCTTGCTCGACGGCTCGCTGCAGCTGAAGTTGCGCCAAGGCCTGCGTTTCGCCGGCCAGATCACCGGTTGCGAAGGCTATGTCGAAAGCGCCGCCATCGGCCTGCTGGCCGGCCGCTTCGCCGCCGCCGAGCGGCTCGGCCACGCGCCGTCGCTGCCACCACTCACCACGGCGTTCGGAGCGCTGCTCAACCACATCACCGGCGGTCACATCGTTTCAGACGACGAGCCGGGAAAGCGCTCTTTCCAGCCGATGAACGTCAATTTCGGCCTGTTCCCGCCTGTCGAGGCGGTGAAGGTCGAAGGCAAACGCCTGCGCGGCAAGGACAAGACGGTTGCCAAAAGGCATGCGATCACATCGCGTGCGCTGGGTGATTGCCGGCAATGGCTGGGGCTGCCGGCGCAAGCTCAAGCGGCGGAATAGCCTTTCAGATTGGCTTGCCGCGGAGAGTAGGATAGTATCCTACTCGCTCGATCATTGGAGTCATCGCTTGGAACCAGCCGAGAAACTGTCCGTCACCGTCACGCCCGCCATGGCGCGCATGATCCGCGAAAAAGTCGAGGACGGTTCCTTCGGCTCGGCGAGCGAAGTCATTCGCGCAGCACTTCGCGCTTTCCAGCGCGAAGAGGACGAGCATGCCGAACGCATGGCGTCGATCCGGGCGCGGGTAAAATCTTCGATTGAGGACACAAGGCCGAACCTTTCCGGAAAAGAGGTTCGCGACCAGCTTAAGAAATTCGCTGAGCAATATTCGAGCCGCATTGATGATTCGGCGGCTTGAGGTCGAGTATCGCGAAAGTGCCAGAGACGATCTTACCAACATTTTCAGATACATAGTTGAGTCGGGCGGAAGCCCCAACGCGGCGCTGAGATTCGTGCTCCGAATTGAAGACCGTTGTCAAAACATCGGCAACGCACCTCGTGGCGATCGCCTGCGCGACGACATCGTGCCGGGACTGCGAACCGTTCCGTTCGAGCACTCCGCCGTCATAGCCTATATAATCGAGAGCGACATCATTCGCATCGTCAACATCTTTTGCGGCGGCCGCGACTACGAGACATTGATGCGAGATGGCGGATCGGGCCCGTCCTAGATTGGCCCACGAAATAACTACTCGGCCGGCTCGGCACGCGCCGGTCGCAGCCCGGGCTTCCCGGCCTCACCCGGATTTCGCCTGACATAGGCTGCTTTCAGGCTCTCGGAGGTTTCGCGCGAGCCGTCATGGCTCCAGCCGGGCGGCTTGATCAGATAGTTCAGGCGGTCGCTCAGGGTCAGATCAGGTGCGAAGGCATCCCTGAACATGCCGATCCATTCGTGGAAAGCCACTTTCAGCGGATTGAAGGTGCCAAGATTTTTCACGATGCCGTAGCGCGGGCGGTCCCTCTCCAACTCCTCGACGAAGGTGGCGAACATGCGGTCCCAGATGATCAACGTGCCGGCATAGTTGGCGTCAAGGTAGCGCGGATTGGTGGCGTGGTGGACGCGGTGGTGCGAGGGCGTGTTGAAGACGAATTCGAACCAGCCCCACATCTTGCCGATCGTCTCGGTGTGGATCCAGAACTGCCAGATAAGGTTGAAGCCGAAGGTGAAGGCAATCACCGCCGGATGGAAGCCGAGCAGCACCAGCGGCGCCTGCAGCACGAACATGAAGGTGAACAGGCCCGTCCAGCTCTGCCTGAGTGCCGTCGACAGATTGTAGTGCTGGCTGGAATGGTGGTTGACGTGCTCGGCCCACACCCAGCGCACCCGATGCGCGATGCGGTGGTAGATGTAGTAGCGCAAATCATCGAGCAGGAAGGCCGCCAGGAACACCCAGATCGACAGGCCGAGGTTGAAGAAACGGAACTGCCAGAGCCACAGCAGCGCCCAGTAGGAGACGACGCCGAGCAGCAGCCCGGCGACGACATTGCCGGTGCCCATCATCAGGCTGGTCAGCGTGTCGTGCGTCTCGAACGAGCCCTTGGCCCGGCCGGTGCGCACCAGCCACAGCTCGATCAGGATGGCGGCAACGAAGAACGGGATGGCGAGCTGGGTAACCTGCGGGAAATTGTAATCGCCCATCACGCGGCCTCCTTGGTCGAACTAGGATGCTGCGGCTGAAGAACTCTTAGTACAGCGTGCGCGTCGGCAGCGTTAGCGAAGGTGAAGTGACCGCCTTTCCAGGTGAAATCGGCAAGGCGCAGCGCAATCGTCCCGGCACCATCGTCACTCCGCGCCAATACATCGCGCGGCGTGATGATACGCGTCAGGAAACGATCTCCGATGGCATGGACGATGCCAAGGCGCCCTCGCCCGAGTTCCAGGAACGCGGTTCGGCCATCGGATGTGAGGTGGATGGCGGCCGCCGGTTCATCCGGAAAATCCTCGGCAAAACGCTCTCGCGCCTGCTCTGCATCGGCCAGCCTGGCCTTGCGGCTGCCGCCGGTGAAATGAACGGCGGCGACCGACAACGCGATGCCGAATACGACGATCACGACCAGCACGGGCAGGCTCATGGACAGGCATCTCCTCCAGCCGGCCTGTTGTCTTGGCAACAGTTCCCGGTTGAACGATCCCTTAGCACAATTGACGTTTACGTCAAACTGCTGGCCAGCCCGCCATCGCGCGACGCAGCATGAGCCAGTGGCGGCGCATGGTCGAGAGTCGCACCGTGCCGTCGAGCGGCGAACCGCGTTCCATTTTCGTCAGGTAGGCTCGCGACAGGACCAGCGGCAGAAAGGCCGGGCGCAGTGAAGCCGGCAAATCCGATGCGCCTTTCTCGAAGACCGAGAGATGCTCCCGCGCCAGCGCGATCATGGCGGCGACGGCGCGCTGCGCACCTGGTCCACCATCGTCGGTGACGAATTCCTCCGGAGACGAACCCGCCGCGGCCAGGATATCGGCCGGAACAAAACACTGTCCGCGACTGCGGTGCAGCGGCAGCAGGAGCAACAGTCCCGTAATCGCCTGCGCGCAACCGGCCCTACCGGCCAGTTCGGCGAAACGTGGCGCCACTCCTGGATCCAGCACCATTGCCGCCAGTTGAATAAGCGCGGCTGCCGTTTCGCCGCAATAGCCTTCGAGATCGGTTCGCGACGGCATCGGGTCGTCATAGAGGTCGAAGATGCGGGCCTCGAGCATATTCTCGAATGCCTGTTTCGGCAGGCCGTACCTGGAAATCGTGGCCTTCAGCGCATCCGCGATCGGATGGCCCGTCTCGGACCCTTCGGCTGCGATGACATCGCGCCACCATTGCAACCGCACCTCGCCCGGCAAGGCCTCGCGGATGCGATCCCGAATGCCCGCGATTTCGGCATTGAAGGCGTAGAGCGAAAACAGCGCTTCGCGCTTGTCCGTCGGCGCGTAGAGCGCGCTGAGATAGCGGTCATGGTCGGCGGCGCGCACGGCGCCCATGACGATTTCGCCCTTTTGGTCCACGTCAGTCGACGGCGATCAGCGCGGCGGCTACCGCGCGATCCTCTGCGAGCAGGACATTATATGTCCGCACCGCTGCACCGGTCGCCATCGGGTCGGCGGCTATGCCCGCGGTCTTCAAGGCGGCGCGAAGCCCCGCCGGCAAGGGTCGTAAATCCTTGCCCGTGCCGACCAGCAGGATTTCGATCTTCTCGGCCTGGGCCAGCAGCCGTTCGAAATCCGCCACCGTCAGCGCAGATGGGTCCGCCGGCTCCCAGCCATGGATACCCGACGGCAGGCACAGAAGCGAACCGCGATGCGACATGTCGGCGAAGCGGAAGCCGCCATTGCCATACGCCTCGATAGGGGCGCGGCCGGGGAAATGCGCCTCGCGGATGACGATGCCTTTGGCCATCCCTGCCGATCCGCCCTTCGGGTCGCGCGTCAGGTCGCGACCGCCTTGCCGCCGCCGACCGGCTTTTCCTCGTCCGAGCTCGTGGCCTGCGGCCGCAGCTTGAATAGGATCAGCAGCGGCGCGGCGATGAAGATCGACGAATAGGTGCCGAAGATGACGCCGAACAGCATTGCCATCGTGAACGAGCGGATCACCTCGCCGCCGAACAGCACCAGTGCCAGGAGCGCCAGGATCGTCGTCACCGAGGTCAGCGTCGTTCGCGACAGCGTCTCGTTGATGGCGTTGTTGAGGAGCTGCGGCAGCGGCATCTTCTTGTATTTCCTGAGATCCTCGCGAACGCGGTCATAGACCACGATCGTGTCGTTCAGCGAGTAGCCGATGATGGTCAGGATCGCCGCCAGCGACGATTGGTTGAACTCCAGCCCGGTTATAACGAAGAAGCCTATGGTCATGACCACGTCATGGACCGTCGCCACGATGGCGCCGACCGCGAACTGCCATTCGAAGCGGAACCAGACATAGATCAGGATACCCACCAGCGCGACCAGCATGGCGATCGTGCCTTGCTTGGCCAGTTCTCCTGACACGGTCGGTCCCACCACCTCGACGCGGCGGAAATCGTAATTGTCCTGCAACTCGCCGCGCACCTTGTCGATGACGGTCTGCTCGGCATTCTCGCCGCCGTCCTGCGTGCCGACACGGATCAGCACGTCATTCGGCTCGCCGAACTGCTGCACCTGCACTTCGCCGATATTCAGTTCCGAGAGCCTGGCTCTGATGTCGGCAAGATCGGCATTGCCGCTCTTGGACTTCACCTCGATCAGCGATCCGCCCTTGAAATCGATGCCGTAATTGATGTCGACGGTCATGAACAGCACCACCGACAGGACCGACAGCAGGCTCGACAGCGCGAAGGTCCAGCGGCGGATGCCCATGAACGGGATCTTCGTGCCGGGCGGAATGAAGGTTACCGGCGCCCGCGGCAATTCCTTCGGGCGCGCGCGGCGCAGCCAGATGGACACCAGCAGCCGGGTAAAGGTGAAGGCGGTGAACACCGTGGTCAGGATGCCGATGGCGTAGGTGATGGCAAAGCCCTTCACCGGGCCCGTTCCGAGATAGAACAGCACCACGGTCGCGATCAGCGAGGTGACGTTGGAATCGACGATCGTCGCCAGCGCCTTCGAGAAGCCGGTGTCGATCGCCTGGATCACCGAGCGTCCGGCGCGCCGCTCCTCGCGGATGCGCTCATAAATCAGCACGTTGGAATCGACGGCCATGCCGATGGTCAGCACGATACCGGCAATGCCTGGCAAGGTCAGTGTCGCGCCAAGCAGCGATAGCAGTCCGACGATCATCGCCACGTGCACCGCCAGCGCGATGTTGGCGAGGAAGCCGAGGAAGCCGTAGGCGACGAACATGAAGGCGACGACAAGGATAGAGCCGATGATGCCGGCGACCTTGCCGGCATGGATCGAATCTTGGCCGAGGCCCGGACCCACCGTGCGCTCCTCGATCACGGTCAGCTTTGCCGGCAGCGCGCCTGCGCGCAGCAGGACCGCGAGGTCATTGGCGCTCTCGGCCGTGAAATTGCCTGAGATCTGGCCGCTGCCGCCCAGGATCGGCTCGCGGATCTGCGGTGCCGAAATCACCTGGTTGTCGAGGATGATGGCGAACAGCTTGCCGACATTCTGCGATGTCGCCTGCCCGAACCGTGTCGCGCCGCGCGAGTTGAAGGTGAAGGAAACCACCGGCTCGTTGGTCTGCGAGTTGTAGGTTGCGGTCGCTTTGGAGAGGTCTTCGCCGGAAACGATGACGCGGTTTTCGATCAGGTAGGGAACCGGCGGATCGTCCTGCGAATAGAGGATCGATGAACCGGCCGGCGGACGGCCCTTCAGCGCATCCTGCACCGGCATAGACTGGTCCACCATCTGGAAGGTCAGCTTGGCGGTCTGGCCGATGATTTCCTTCAGCCTTTGCGGGTCCTGCAAACCGGGCACCTGCACCAGGATGCGGTCATCGCCCTGCCGCTGCACGATCGGTTCGGTGGTGCCGAGTTCATTGACGCGGCGTTCGACGACTTCGATCGACTGTGCCAACGCAGCCGAGGTGCGATATTTTATGCCGGCGTCGGTGACGGTGAATTTGAGCAGGCCGGGCTCGGAATCATCCAGCGCCATCTCCTGGACGGACCCGCCGGTGAACAGGCTTGCGGCGACCGGATCGGTCAGCGGCTTCAGTGCCGTCTTGGCCGCATCGAGCTGGTTCGGGTCCTGTATGCGGACCTGTACGGTCCTGCCCGTGCCCGCCAGGCCGGTATAGCCGATCTTGGCCTCGCGCAGCAGCGTCCTGATCTCGTCACGCGTCGTCTCCAGCTGCGCCTTGACCAGATCGTTCTGATCCATCTGGAGCAGGATGTGCGAGCCGCCCTGCAGGTCGAGGCCGAGCGTCATCTGCCGCTTGGGCACCCAGCTCGGAAGCTGCGCCAGCGTGCTTGCGGGAATGAGATTGGGCGCGGCGAGGACCACTGTGGCGGCCACGGCCAGCCAGATCAGGATCATCTTGAAGCGCGAGAAATAAAGCATCAGTTCTTATCCGTTCAGGCGTACAAGCGGCAGCATTCCGCCATCGGTTCGGTTCGCGGGCCCGTTTCTCATTCTGAGCACGGCCGGCCCTATCGTGCTTCTTCAGCGATTGTCAATCTTGCCGGCAATGGGCCGGTTCGCAACAGCATGGCGATGGTGTTGGCTTCCCGGACAGTGAAATTGCCCGAGACTTGACCGTAACCACCATCGATGGGCTCGCGAATGACAGGTGCTGAAATCACGTGGTCATCCAGGATCACAGCCAATGGCTTGCCCACATTTTGCGTTGTAACCTGTTTGAACCGTGCCGCGCCTTTGGCGCCAAACCGGAACACGACAACCGGTTCGTCATTTTGCTGCCCACTGTAAGTTGGGCGGGCGTCGAGCACGTCCTTATCCGAGAGGATGACCCGATTCTCGACCAGGTAAGGAACCGGCGGATCGTCCTGCGTATACACCACCAGCGAGCCAACAGGCGGGGAACCGCTGATCGCATCGTTCACCGGCATCGAAAGGTCAACCAAATGGAAGCTCAGGCGACCAGGCCGGGTGAGAATTTTTTCCAGCGTTTGCCGATCGGCGATGTCTGACGTCTGAACAACTATGCCGTCTTGGTCCGCTGGTTGGGCCACCGTGCCGGCGACACGCAGATCTTGGAGACGATTTTTGATGACCTTAATCGACTGAGAAATCGCGTTAGAGGTCTGATACTTCAAACCCGCATCCGTCAGCGTGAATTTGAGCAAGCCGGCTTTGCCGGAATCCAGCGTCATTTCCTGAACGCGGCTGTCCGGGGCAACATCCGTTACCGTCTTGAGCGCTGTCTTTGCCGCCTCAAGCTGAGCCGGATTCGTGATGCGCACCTGCAAGGTCCTGCCCGACACAGCAAGCCCCGTGTAGCCGATCCTGGCCTCCATCAGAAGCGCCCGGACATCGCCACGCGCAATCTTCAGCCGGCCGTCGATCACATCCGCCACCACCAGATGGAGCAGGAGATGCGAACCGTCTTGCCCTGCTCGAACGACTGCCGGACTGTCGGCAGGCCGCTCGGGCCGCATGGCATGCGGACTGGCGGCGAAAAGGTTGGACGCGTCGAAGACGGTCATCGTGGCTACGGCAAGCCACGTCAGCATCATCTTCAGGCGCCAAAAATGAGACATATGCCGTCGCTTGTCAGGGCCCCGTCCGCGGATCGCTCCGCCTGGAATTTGGTTATTTCTTGGCGTTCTGGTTCGCTACCGGCTCGCCCTTGACGCGCACGTCGGCGATCGTCGAGCGCAACGCCGTCACCTTCGTGCCGCCACCGAGGTCGATCTCGAGCTCATGGTCGTCGATCACCTTGGTCACCTTGCCGACGAAGCCGCCGCCGGTGACGACCGTGTCGCCGCGGCGCACGGCCGCCAGCATCTCGCCGCGCTTCTTCAGCTGCGTGCGCTGCGGCCGGATGATGAGAAAATACATGATCACGAAGATCAGGACGAACGGCAAAATGCTGATGAACATGTCGGGAGAAGCCCCAATGCCTTGGGCATATGCCGGTGTCACGAACATCGAGGTACTCCTGAATTTTGAAAACAGCCGCCAAACGGTTCAGTGGATTTGGCAGCCCCGCGAAATTTGGCCGGAATATAGTCGGTAAAGTTGCCAATGCAACTGCGTGGCCGGGCAAATCGGCTGCTTTTCCGGCCTGTTCGCCCGTGTTAGAGCATGACCGCGAAAAGCGCGAGCGGGTTTTCGCAAAAGATCGCGCTGTAACAAACGGTTGCAGCGAGTTTCGAAACCGTCGGGATCGAACCCGGCCACACCTTCCCTCGCGGAACCAGAGCAAAAGACCTGAGATGACCGATACCAGCATCGACGCATTGAACCAGAAACTCGACCGCCTGATCGAGGCGGTCAGCCGCCTCGCCCCGCCGCCTGTGCCCGAAACCGACCTTGGCGGAGCCGATTGCTTCGTCTGGCAGGCGGATCCGGGTTACCTGGAGCCGGTGCGCAAGGTGAACCGCGTCGACATCGGCCTGATCCGCGGCGTCGACCGTGTGCGCGACATCCTCGTCGACAACACAGAACGCTTCGCCTCCGGCTATGCCGCCAACAACGTGCTTTTGTGGGGCGCGCGCGGCATGGGCAAATCGTCGCTGGTCAAGGCCGTGCATGCCGCAATCAACGCCTCGCCGAAACTCGACCGCCCGCTCAAGCTGATAGAGATCCATCGGGAGGACATCGATACGCTGCCGAAGCTGATGACGCTGCTGAAGGCCGCGCCTTACCGCTTCATCCTGTTTTGCGACGACCTCTCCTTCGACCATGACGATACCTCCTACAAATCGTTGAAGGCAGCACTCGAAGGCGGCGTCGAAGGCCGCCCGGCCAATGTCATTTTCTACGCCACGTCGAACCGCCGCCATCTTCTGCCGCGAGACATGATCGACAATGAGCGCTCCACCGCCATCAATCCGTCCGAGGCGGTCGAGGAGAAGGTTTCGCTCTCCGATCGCTTCGGCTTGTGGCTCGGCTTCCACAAATGTTCGCAGGACGAATATCTCGAAATGGTCAACGGCTACGCGAGCCATCATGGGCTCGACATCGACCCCGGGCAGTTGCGCGCCGAGGCGCTGGAATGGGCGACGACACGCGGCAGCCGCTCGGGCCGCGTCGCCTGGCAGTTCACGCAGGACCTCGCAGGCCGGCTCGGCAAGCCGTTGAAGGATTAGGCGCGGCTCACCGAGTGACGGCAGGAGCCGGCCACAAAAGTTTCGTGGCCGACCCGTCCGGGGACGCCGGTTTCTATATCGTGTTCATTCCCGCACAGGCTTTATGCTTCCCAGAACCATGGGAATATCGGTTTGTATCCCGAGTGTATCGGTCGCCCAGGCCTGCATTTCTGGTGAAGCATCACCTGATTTCAGGATGGAAATGGCCAGCTCGGACATGTCTGTGGGCGGCTTGGTATTGATCACCGCATAGGAGAAATAGCCGGCCAAAGCGGCACTTGCGATCGAAATGACCGGCGCAACGATTAAAGCAGTTGCTCGTACATGCGATTGCCAGCGATGCGTTGGGCTGGCGGACGGAAGTTCATCCTCTTCGACAGATTCAATCATTCCACTCTCCTTGCAGAGCGTCGAGAATGACTTTCCTCTACATTAGTTAAAATGCAGATAACCGCTTTTCTGACTGCGGCCCCGGTTTTGGAACGACAACATACATTGAGACAACGACGTGCATCCAGCAACCAACTGAAAAAGCCCGCTCCTTGCGGGGCGGGCTGAGCCGGCGGGCCGGACTGGAGGTCAGGCGGCCCGCAAATCGCTTTTTTTATTCTATTCGAAATAGCCCCAACTATTCGAGATAGCCGGAGGGATCGACCGGGGCCGAGTTCTTGCGCACTTCGAAGTGCAGCTTCGGCGAGTCCGTCGTGCCGCTCATACCCGACAGCGCGATCTCCTGGCCGCGCTTGACCTTCTGGCCGCGCTGGACCTCGATCGAGCTGGCGTGACCGTAGACGGTGACCAGGCCATTCTCGTGCCGCACCAGCACCGTATTGCCGAATTCCTTGAGGCCGTCGCCGGCATAGATGACGACGCCATTCTCGGCCGCCTTGACCGGCGTGCCTGCCGGCACGGCGATGTCGACGCCGTCCTTGCCGGAACCGAAGCCGGAAATGACGCGGCCGCGCACCGGCCAGCGCATCTTGCCTATGCCGGTGGCGTCCGGCGCCACAGCGTCGTCATCCTCGGCCTGCTGGATGACCTTGGCGTCTTTCTTCGGCGGCGTGTAGGAAGCCAGCGTTTGCGACGGCGTCGTCTTGGCCGTCGGCTGCGTCGTGGCTGTCGTCACCGGGTCTACCGCCGCAGGCTTTGCGGCGGCCACCGTGGCCGTTCCGCCGGCCGGCACCTTCAGCGTCTGGCCGATCTTCAGCAAGCCGTCCTGCATGCCGTTCGCCTGCTTGATGGCGACAACCCCGACGCCAGTCTTCCTGGCGATCGAGGAAAGCGTATCGCCCGACTGCACCGTATAGGCGCCGGCGCCGGCCTTGGGCGCGGCGGCGGCCGTTTGCGGCGCGGGCTTGCTGTCTTTGGGCTTGTTCGCCGCGGCCGAAGCATCGACCTGCGCGGCTGACTTGCCCTCCTTGAGCTTCGGCTGCTGCGGCAGCACGGCGACCTTTTCCGGCGCGGTGGCCGGCAAGTCGCGCTTGCCGTTGGCTGGCTTGGCGTCGGCAACCCTGGGCTCGGCCTTGCTGGAATAGGCGTAGGCCGGAATGATGATCTTCTGGCCGGTCTTCAGCCCCTTGGTCGCGCTCAGCCCGTTGACCTTCATGATCACGTCGGCCGGCACCTTGTAGTGCTGCGCCAGCCCGGAGATCGTTTCACCGTCCCTGACGACGATTTCGGTGGCATGCGCCGTGCCGGCTGCCTTGGCGTCGGGCTGGGCATCCTTGAAGGGCTTGGCCGCGGGAGCAACCGTGCCGGTCGCCGTCCGGTCGACCTGCGGTGCCGGGCGCACCAGAGCGGGCGCCGATGCAACACGCACCGGATTGGCGGCGGGTGCCAGCGCGGGAGCGGGCTGCGCCTGGGCGACCGGTGGCGGCAGCGGCCGCGTCGACACCGGTTCGAGGCTGGAGCGGCTGACCGACTGCGTGTGGCTGCCATCGACCGGCGCGGCCGCGACATCGCCCGGATAGGGCTGCTGCACGGCATCCTGTTTGTTGATGATGGCGCGCTGATTGTTTGTCGAGGAGGTGAAGACGTCGTCGACGCCGTTGAACCGCGACACTTGCGAGCTGCACCCAGCCGCGGCACCCGCGATCATGAGAACAGCGCAGCCCCGCGCCAAATTGCGACTGTTTGCCTTCAAAACACTGAGTTGCATCGCACTAACCCGCACAAACTCTGCACCAACTGGACAGGATTAAAGCGCGTTAATGTTACTGGTCGGTTAACCCCTTAGAATCAGGCGCAAATTTTCTTAAAATATTTGGGGGCCGCTCAAACTACCCACAGAGAGGCACGCGCAGCCGCCGTTGCAGGCCGGCTGAACATGGACAATCCCTAGAGAACGGCCGCCAGGCTGCGCAATACCGGCTGCAGGCGCACAAGGCCGATATCCTCGCGCTCGAAACGGCTGCCGACCTTGGTGAGCTTGGCCAGCACCTGCTCGCCCTCCTCCGGTCCGATCGGCGCGATCACGATGCCGCCGCTCGACAACTGGTCGAGCAGGAAACGCGGCAGGCTGTCGAAGGCGGCCCAGGCGACGATCCGGTCGAACGGGCCTTCTGCGGCCAAACCGGAGGAACCATCCACCTGGCGCGCGATGACGTTGCCGATGCCGAGCGCCTCGAAGCGCTGCCGCGCCTGTTCGACCAGCGTCTTGTAGCGGTCGATGGTGACAACCCGGCCTGACAGGCGCGACATCACCGCTGCCGTATAACCGGAGCCGGTACCGATCTCGAGCACGCGATTCCCGACTTCGATGGCGAGTGCGGCGATCACCGCCGCCTGCATGTCCGCGCCCTCGATCGCTTCGCCGCATTCGATCGGCAGCATGCGGTCCGACCAGGCGATGGAATGGAATTGGGCGGCCAGGAAGCCGCGCCGCGGTGTCGCCTCGAAGGCCGCGATCAGCGCCTTCGGCACGGTCCCCCTGCCGCGCAGGCGCAGCAGGAAGGCGGCAAATCCTTCTCGGTCATCGATCGGCAGGTTCATGCAAGGGCCTTGCTCAGCTGGTCACGAATCTCATGCGCTGTGAGGTCGAGCTGCAACGGCGTCACCGACACCAGGCGATTGCGCAGCGCAAAAAGGTCGGTGCCCTGCTTGCCCTCGACGGGTTCGCGGCCGAAGCGCAGCCAGTAGTACGGCAGCCCGCGCCCGTCGCGGCGTTCCTCGACCCACAGGCTGTGTACGAGCTTGCCCTGCGAGGTGACCACCGTGCCGGCGACCTCTTCAGGCAGGCAGTTCGGAAAATTGACGTTGAGCAGCACGCCGTCCGGCAACGGCGTCGCGACGAGTTTCTTGAGCAGCGCCGGCGCCAGCGCCTCGGTGGTCTCGTAGGGAACGACGCGGTCCTCGCCGACAGTGCTGTAGCCCTGGCTGAGCGCGATCGAGCGTATGCCGAGCAACGCGCCCTCCATCGCGCCGGCGACGGTTCCCGAATAGGTGACGTCGTCAGCGATGTTGGCGCCGGAATTGATGCCCGACAGGATCAGGTCGGGCGCGCCGGGCAGGATCTTCTTCACGCCCATGATGACGCAGTCGGTCGGCGTGCCGCGCACGGCAAAGTGCTTCTCGCCGATTTTCCTCAGCCGCAGCGGCTCCGAGATCGACAGCGAGTGCGCATAGCCGGACTGGTCCTGCTCCGGCGCCACCACCCAGACATCGTCGGACAATGTGCGCGCGACGCGCTCGAGCGACGCCAGGCCCTCGGCATGAATGCCGTCGTCATTGGTCAGGAGAATACGCATTATTTCGATTCGATCTTTTCCAGCCCGCCCATATAAGGCCGCAGCACTTCAGGAATGGTTACGCTGCCATCCTCGTTCTGGTAGTTTTCGATGACGGCGATAAGTGCGCGCCCGACAGCCGTGCCCGAGCCGTTCAGCGTATGGACGAAGCGGTTGCCCTTGCCGTCCTTGTCCTTGTAGCGGGCTTCCATGCGCCTGGCCTGGAAATCGCCGCAGACAGAGCAGGACGAGATTTCGCGATAGGCGTTCTGGCCGGGCAGCCACACCTCGATGTCATAGGTTTTTCGCGCGCCAAAACCCATGTCCCCGGTGCACAGCACCATGGTGCGGAACGGCAATTCGAGCCGCTTCAGCACTTCCTCGGCACACTCGGTCATCCGCTCATGCTCGGCGAGCGAGGACTCCTGATCGGTGATCGACACCAGCTCGACCTTGTAGAACTGGTGCTGGCGCAGCATGCCGCGCGTGTCGCGCCCTGCCGAGCCGGCCTCCGAGCGGAAGCACGGCGTCAGCGCGGTGTAGCGCAGCGGCAGTTTCTCATGGGCGGTGATCTCCTCGCGCACGAGGTTGGTGAGCGGCACTTCGGCGGTGGGGATCAGGCCAAGCCTGCCATCTCCATGCGGCGTGAAGAACAGATCCTCCTCGAACTTCGGCAGCTGGTTGGTGCCGAAAAGAACATCGTCCTTGACCATCAGCGGCGGGATGACTTCCTCATAGCCATGCTCGGTCGTGTGCAGGTCGAGCATGAACTGGCCGATCGCGCGTTCCATCCGCGCCAGCCCGCTCTTCAGCACGGTGAAGCGCGAGCCCGACAGCTTTGCCGCACGCTCGAAATCCATCATGCCGAGCGCTTCGCCGATCTCGAAATGCTCCTTCACCCAGTTCGGGCGGGTCGGCACCTTGCCGACGATCTGCTTGACCACGTTGTCGTGCTCGTCCTTGCCGACCGGCACATCGTCGAGCGGCACATTGGGCAGCACCGCCAGCGCGTCGTTCAGCGCCTTGTCGAGCTCGCGCTCGCGCGCCTCGCCGTTCTGGATGAAGGTTTTTATCTCACCGACTTCGGCTTTCAGTTTTTCGGCAAGGGCGGCATCGCCCGAACGCATGGCATTGCCAATCTCTTTCGAGGCGGCGTTGCGGCGTTCCTGCTTGGTCTGCAGCTCGGTAACATGTTCGCGCCGCGCCTCGTCCCTGGCGATCAGGTCATCGACGGTGGACTGCGCTTCCTCGACCGACCACGAGCGCTTGACCAGCGCCTCGACAAGGGCCTTCGGGTTGTCGCGAATCCATTTGATGTCAAGCATGGTCTGAAAGCTCCTGCGGTAGCTTGCCGCCAAAGCGCGCGGCGGTTTGCGCTACGATATGCTCAAGAATATAGCCTGAAACGCATCGTCGGTTTCGCGATGCGTTTCAGGCCAGAGGGGGTAAACCGCATCTCTGATCGATGCAAGATCGGGCTTGCTGACGGCAGGGGCCGCGAGCCCGCTTTCGAGTGGTGAGGGATAGCGCGACAGTCCAGAAATAAAAAACCCGCCTCGGCGGCGGGTCGTTGGCGCAAATCAGCACCATAACCGAATATGTACCATAGCGGCGGGCACCAAGTCAAGAAAAAATTCCTATCGGCACCGGGCCGCGCACCGATTCCGAGGCCGGCAGCCCGCAGGGGCGACGCGCCTGCCCTATGTGGAGGATGCGTCTGCCGGCTTTTCCGCCACCTCTTCCTCGGATTGCTGCTTCTCCCGCGCCAGGCGCTCGCGCTCCTGGCTGCGTTCAATCATCCGCGCCGACCAGATGGCGACCTCGTAGAGCAGGATGGTCGGGATGGCGAGGCCGATCTGGCTCATCGGGTCGGGCGGCGTCAGCACCGCCGCGACGACGAAGGCGATGACGATCGCCCATTTGCGCTTCTCGGCCAGCGCCTTGGATGACAGCATGCCGACGCGCGTCATCAGGCTGGTCACCACCGGCAGTTGGAATACCAGGCCGAAGGAGAAGATCAGCGTCATGATCAGGCTGAGATATTCCGACACCTTCGGCAGCAGCGAAATCTGCACCTGGTCGTTGGTGCCCGATTGCTGCATGGCGAGGAAAAACCACATCACCATCGGCGTGAAGAAGAAATAGACCAGCGAGGCGCCCATCAGGAACAGGATTGGCGACGCGATCAGGAACGGCAGGAAGGCGTTGCGTTCGTTCTTGTAGAGGCCGGGCGCGATGAACTTGTAGATCTGCGTGGCGATCAGCGGAAAGGCGATCACCATGCCGCCGAACATGGCGAGCTTGACCTGCGTGAAGAAGAATTCCTGCGGCGCGGTATAGATCAGCTCGACCTTGTGCGGGTCGAGCCCCGCCCATTGCGTCGCCCATTTGAATGGCACGACAAGTAGGTTGAACAGCTTCTTGGCGAAGAAGAAGCAGACCAGGAACGCGGCGAAGAAGCCGCCGAGCGACCAGATCAGCCGGCGGCGCAACTCGATGAGATGCTCCATCAGCGGCGCCGAGGATTTCTCGATCTCGTCCTTTTCCTTGTCCGAAACGCTCACTTGGCGGCTCCCGCCGTCTTTTTGGCCACTGGCTTCTTCGCTGGAGCCGGTTTCGCCTCGGCCTTGGTCGTCGCCGCCTTGGCTGCTGCCGGTTTGGCATCCTTTGACGCCGCCACGGGCTTCGCCGGCGCTTCGGGTGCTGGCGCGGGTTTGGCGGTCGCCGCTTTCGCGGGCGTGGAAGCTTTCGCGCCGTTCGCCGAAGCCTTGGCGGGCTTGGCCGCTTTCCCTGCCGCGGGTGCCTTTGGCGTCAGCTCTGTCGGCGCTGAGGACGCCACTACCGATTCATCGGTCATGACCGGGAAGATCGGCGCGGCCGGCGCGGTATCGGGTTCATTGGCCCCCGGCATGGTGGTCGCGCCGTTCTTCAACGGTTCGGCCGCCTGCGATACCGAGCCGGCGGGCGCTGCCGTATCGACGGCCGGCTTCGGCTTCATCGCCGCGTCGACGCCGGAACGCACATCGGCGGCCGCCTGCTCGAACGGATTGAGCTGTTTCCTGATCTCGGCAACCGGGCTGAGCCCCCTTAGCTCGTCGACCGACTTCTTGACGTCGTCGAGCTCCGCTTCCTTTAGCGCCTCGTTGAACTGCTTCTGGAAATCGGCCGCCATGGCACGCAGCTTCGCCGTCGTGCGGCCGAAGGTGCGCAGCATGTTGGGCAAATCCTTCGGCCCGACGACCACGATCATAACGATCGCGATCACCAGCATTTCGGTCCAGCCGACTTCAAACATGGCTATCCGTTCCGACTAATGCATGCCGCCCAAAAGTGCGAAGCGGTTCTGGGACAACGACACGCACAAAGCAACAACCCTTGGCTCAGCTCTTGCTGGCCTTTTCCTTCGCTGCCGAAACGGTTTCGTCGGCGCGATGTTCGACGGTACGCTTGTCGTCGGCAACGTCGTCGTCGGCCATGCCCTTCTTGAAGCTCTTGATGCCCTTGGCCATGTCGCCCATCAGCTCGGGTATCTTGCCGCGGCCGAACACCAGAAGCACGATGACCAGCACGATCATCCAGTGCCAAATCGAAAATGAACCCATAGCAACTCTCTCTCGAATGGTTTCCCTGGCGATGATCTATGCGTTTTCGCGTTGGGATTCAAACACAACCGCGACAGAGTTTATGAAAGGGTGTCGGATGTCACGCATTTTCGGCAATGCGGTCCGCTACCAATCGGCGCATCTAGCCCGGGAAAGCCTCCAGGAACAGAGGCTTGCGGTCAATCTTCCGTGACGCGCGGCGTCAGCAGGCCGAGTTCCTCGAGATCGATATCGGTCAGCGGATCCTCGTCCTCGGTCAGTACATCCGGGTCCGCCGGCGGCTGCGGAATGGAGAAATTCGAAGGCATGCGGCCCGAAAGCAGGCCGGCACCCTTCAACTCCTCCATGCCGGGGAGATCGCGGATTTCCTCGAGCGCGAAATGGTCGAGGAAGGTTTCGGTGGTGCCATAGGTGACGGGACGGCCGGGCGTTTTGCGCCGGCCGCGCATGCGCACCCATTCCGTCTCCAAGAGCGTATCCAGCGTGCCTTTCGAGGTTTCGACGCCTCTGATGTCCTCGATCTCGGCGCGCGTTACCGGCTGGTGATAGGCAATGATCGCCAGAACTTCGAGCGCCGCGCGCGACAGCTTGCGCTGTTGCACGGTGTCACGGCTCATCAGGAAGGCAAGATCGCCGGCGGTGCGAAACGCCCAGGCATCACCGACCCGCACCAGGTTGACGCCGCGCCGCGCATAGATCTGCTGCAGCTCAGCCATCGCGAGGGCGATGTTGATGCCATCGGGAAGGCGCGCGGCCAACTGCTTTTCGCTGACCGGCTCGGCACTGGCGAAAACGATCGCCTCGGCCATGCGCACCGCCTCCGCCATATGCAGCCGCTCGGCGGGATTCTGCGCCGGATTCTGGGTCGGATTCTGAACCGAAGCCTGGTCGATCTCGCCCTCCTCCGGTTCGTTGTCCATCTTGAACGGGACAACCGAAGCGTTGGCGCGTTCGCTCATGATGCCACCTCGACTGCCTTGATTGCCTGTGCGCGGTGGTCGCGCAGATAGATCGGCGCGAACACCTCGTCCTGCCGCACATCCATCTTGCCCTCGCGCACGAGTTCCAGTGTCGCCGCGAACGAGCTGGCGATCGCGGTGCGCCGCTCTTCCGGGCTGGACAGATATCGGACGAGAAAACTGTCGAGCGCCGTCCAGTCCTGCAGCGAGCCGATCAGCCTTGTCAGGATATCGCGGGCGTCCTTGAGCGACCAGACGCCGCGCCTGGCGATCGTGACATTGGTGATTGCCTGCTTCTGCCGCTGCTGGGCATAGGCGGTGAGCAGATCGTAGAGCGACGCCGAATAGGCGTTGCGCTTCTCGATGATCACCATTTCCGGCATGCCGCGCGCGAACACGTCGCGGCCGAGCCGGTTCCGGTTGACCAGCCGCGCCGATGCATCGCGCATGGCTTCCAGCCGCTTGAGCCGGAATTGCAGCACCGCCGCCAGTTCCTCACCGCTTTCGCCTTCCTCGCCCGGCTGCTTCGGAATCAAAAGCTTCGATTTGAGGAAGGCGAGCCACGCCGCCATCACCAGATAGTCCGCGGCGAGCTCAAGTCTTAGCGCCCTCGCCGTCTCGACGAAGGCCAAATACTGCTCGGCGAGCGCCAGGATGGAGATGCGCGCGAGATCGACCTTCTGGTTGCGGGCAAGATGCAGAAGAAGATCGAGCGGGCCTTCGAATCCTGCGACGTCGACGACCAGCGACGGATCGCCGGTCAGCCGGGTATCATCGCTTTCGGCCCACAGGCGGTCCATCGGTGCGGCCTTCCCGGCCTTGCTTTCCAATGCTTCCGCCACGTCCCGTTCTTCCCTCTGTCAGGCCACCGCATCGAAATAGGTGGCGAATTCGGCGCGTATCTCGGTTTCTTCAGCCGCGTCGCGTTTTTCTATATAGGTCATTGCCCGGTTTGCGCGCTCAAGCGACTTGCCCTCAAGCCCTTTGGTTCGCGATGCGATGCCCGCCATCTCCTCGAAAACGCCGTTGCAGTGAAGGACCAGATCGCAGCCGGCCGCAAGGATCGAGGCCGCCTTTGTCGGGAAATCCCCAGAAAGTGCCTTCATCGAGGTGTCGTCGCTCATCAGCAGCCCATCGAAGCCGATCTCGCGGCGAATGATCTCGTCGATGACCTTGCCGGAGGTGGTTGCCGGGTTTTTCGGGTCGATCGCGCTGTAGACGACATGCGCGGTCATGGCCATCGGCAGGTGGTTGAGTTCCCTGAACGGCGCAAAATCGTGCCGCTGCAGCTCGCTCATCGAAGCGTCGACGACAGGCAGTTCGAAATGCGTGTCCGCGAAAGCCCGGCCATGGCCGGGAATATGCTTCATGACCGGCAGCACGCCGCCAGACATCAGGCCTTCCGCCGCGGCGCGGCCGAGCTCGATGACCGGGCGCGGCTCCTTGCCATAGGCGCGCGCGCCGATGACGTCGCTCGCCCCTTCGATCGGCACGTCGAGCACCGGCAGGCAATCCGCCGTGATGCCGTAGCGCAGAAGGTCGAAAGCGTGCAGCCGCGCCATCAGCCAGGCGGCGCGGGCTCCGGCGTCATGGTCGTCGCGCCACAGCGCACCGAGCGCGCCGCCGGCTGGATAGTTCGGCGCCAGCGGCGGCCGCAGCCGCTGCACCCTGCCGCCTTCCTGGTCGATGAACACCAGCGCGTCCGGGCGTCCGATGCAGTCGCGCATCTCGGCGACCAGGTCGCGGATCTGCTCGGTCTCGCTGATGTTGCGGGCAAACAGGATGAAGGCCCACGGGCATTCATTGCGATAGAAACTGATTTCTTCGCGGGTGAGCGATTTCCCGGCACAGCCGAGGATCATGGATTTTGATTCGGTCATGCCGACGAGTCTAGAATCTTCCGCGGCCAAAGGGAATCACGTCGAAAAGTGCAAAATGAAAACCGGCGCGGCGTTGAGGCCGCGCCGGTTTTCAAACTGCTCTCCTCCGACACGGGAGGTGAATGACTACCTCGACACGAAGCAGTTGCCGCCGGCAGCCTTGTAGCTGGTGCACAGATTGATGGCATCGTTGCGCGACTGCGCGGGCACGCGGACGCGGTAGAAAGTCCCCTTGCCGGCGATCTCCGCCTTGACGATGTTGGCGGTGCGGCCGGAAAGCACGCCACCATAGCGACGCTGCAGATCCTGATAGGTCGACTGCGCGCTTTCGACCGTCGGCTGCGAGGCGATCTGCATCGACCACGAACCGCCGCCGGTCGAGGGCGCCGCGGGACTGATGGAGGCAACCTGATCGGGCTTGACCTCGCCGACCACGTCGACCGGCTGGTCGGACGGGCGCTGCGGCGCGACCGGAACCTTGGCCGGCGTGTTGGCCGACTGGGCCTTGGCTTCCGCCTTGGGCTCGGCCACCGGTTTCAGGGCTGGCTCGTCGTCCGCCTGCGCGGCGTCCGGCGCCACCGTGCCGGTCTGGTCGGCATCGGCCTGAGCCGACGGCGCGACATGTTGCGGCGCCGGATCGACCGGCTCCACGGCAGCCACTTTCGGTGCGGCAGGCGCCGGATCCTCACGCGGCACCAGCGACCCGTCCGATTTGACCACCATGGTCCTGACCTTGCGCGGCGCCACGGCGACGACGTCGGGATTCGTTCCCTTGTCGGCATCCTGGAGAACCTGCGCGATACGATCCTCGGACTTGGCTGCGGGCGCGGCGTTGTCGGCTGGCGCCGCTACGGCGGTTGAAGCATCGCCGCTGTCGCCGTCCGCGCCGGCTGCGGTCTGGTCGGGCGAGAGATCGACGGCGCGAGCCGGATCTTTCGCCGCCACATCGACCGGTTCCTCGACATTGGTGACGAGCTTCTGCTGGACCGGCTCGGCGGGCTTGGCGCCCTTGGCCACCGCGTCATAGACCTTGTTGTCCTGGTTCGGCACCACGGCGCCGCCCGGGTTTTCCGGCTTGACCTTGATCGGTGCGTTGTCCGCCTTGACCAGGACCGGGGCGTCACCGCTGCCCTGGCCGCCCGGAGACAGCGCGAAGGCGCCGATGCCTCCGGTGACAACGACTGCACCGACAATGGCGGCGATGAGCAGGCCGCGCCTGCGCGGCGACCCGCCGGCCTCGCGTTCGGCGAGACCAGGAACCGACATCGCCTCGTCCAGCTCGGGATCGTAGTCGAGCTCGTCGACGGCAAAATCGTCGGCCTGTGAAACCGGCTGGCTGCCGGGCAAGTCGTCGACGTCGAAGCCGTTGGTGGCGTCGGCATAGCCTGCCGGCGCTGTCGCGCGGGCAGACATTTCCGCCGGCCGTGCCGCGTAGGTGCGGGCCTCGGGCTGATAGCCCGGCTTGAGCCCCTCATAGCCCGGCTTGAGCGCCTGATAACCCGGGTTGGGAGCCTCATACCCCTGTTCAAAGGCATCGTAACCAGGCTTGAAGCCGGTATTGTAGGATTCGTCGGCATAGGACGCGCTGGTGTTTGCGGGAGCCGCAGCGACATCCACTGTATTCATCTCGGTCAGCAGATTGGAGAATTCGGCGTCGAGATCGTCGTAGCCGGGCGCGGCCGGCTCATCCTCTTCGAAGTGCAATTCCGGAATGTCGAGATCATCCTGAAGCGCCACGACGCGCTCCGGCACATCGACGGTCTCGACATCGGGCATCTCGTCATCGAACGCGGACTGCTCGCGCGGTGCGGCGGCCGGCGCCGCATAAGCGGCAGGCTCGGCCGCACGATAGGTCGGGACCGCGGCAGACGGCGCCGCGGCCATGGGGGCCGCCGAAGCCATCGGCTGGGCGGTAAAACTCGCCTGTTGCGGCTGTGGGACCGGCGTAACCCGGCTCCACGAGCGGGCCGGCTCGGGCGGCGTGGACTGCATCGTCAGCCAATCGAGGGGATCGTCGCGGAAAGTTTCCGGCGCGGCGGGATCCGCGGCGACGTCTTCATCCCGGTCGATGCCTTCGGCCAGGTCGATGCTTGCGGCGAGTTCCGCTTCGAAATCATCGCCTTCAGAGGCAGCGGCATGCGCGCCGAGGTCCTGGTCCTGAAGCTCATCGAGCATGAGATCGTCAAGATCGACGTCAGCGGCCGAGACCGCCTGATGCTGCTGCGCCGCCGCAGGTTCGTCCAGGTTCCAGTCGAGGTCACCGGCCGCCGGTTCTTCGTCGGGTTTCGCGGTCGCGGCGACAGGCTGCTGAACCGCTACCTCCTCCTCGGCCACCGGCGCCGAGCGTGCGCTCATGGCGCCCAACAGCGCGTTCAACTCGTCTTCAAGGCTACGCTCGTCGGCGGCGGCATGCACCGGTTCGGCCATAGCCGGGGCGGCCGGATGAACGGGGGCAGCCACAGGCTCAGCGGCCGGCTCGTCCGTCGCTTCGGCAAGCGCGTCGTTGAAATCCTGCTCGAAAGCATCGTCCAGCGGCTCATCGGCGGCCAGGTCTGCCGCCTCGCCTTCCGCATCCGTCGCCTCGGCGAACACGTCCTCCATTTCGTGCGCATCTGCCGTCTCGGCGGTCACGTCATGCGCGTCAAGCGCATCCGTCTCCGCAGCCACGGGCGCATCGGTCGCGACCGAGTGATCGGCAGCCAGATCGAAATCGATATCCGCCAGCCCGTCGTCGAAAGCCGTGGCGTCATCAAAGCGATCGCCAAAATCCTCTTCGGAAACCGCATGGTTCGCGTTCAGCGCCGCCTCGACGGGAGGCTCGACCGGAGCCGCGGCCGCTTCAGGCTGCTGCTCCGCCACGTGACCATCGAGCATCAGTTCGTCTTCGAGCGAAAGGGCAAAACCATCGTCGAATTCATGGTCGACGGTAGGCTCCGCGACAGGCTCCGCCACTTCGGCGGCCAAGGCGGGCTCGGCCGCATCGGTCGCGTCATCAAGCCGGAAGTCCTGATCGAGCGATGCCGCAAGCTCGTCCGCCATGGGCAGATCGTCATCGAGCGGCGAAACGCCATCGAGAGAGCTGGCTACCGCATCGTCGAAATCCGTATCGAAAGCGGCATCGACGGTTGGCGCGGCCTCGGCAACAGCGTCGTCGGCACCATGCTCATCGTCGAGCTGCATGTCGTCGAACGCCATGGCGAGTTCGTCATCCATGCCGTCGGTAGCGGCGGCGTCGAACGCCGGCTCATCAACATCGGCGACCGTCGCGGCGTTGCCTTCGGCAAAGTCGAAGTCGCCCATCAACTCCTTTTCGAGATCGATGTCGAAATCGACCTCCTGCGCCTGCTGATCAGCGGCGGCTTTCGGTTGGGCGGGCGCCTGTGGCTTGACCGGCTGGCGCGGGTCGAACCCCATGATCCTGGTCAGTTCCGCGAACGGATCATCGTTGGCGATGTCGTTGTTGTCGGCTATTCTCAGCTGGGTTCTGTCTGCCATTATTGTTCCCGAACTCGCACTCATTCGGACGCCATGGACGTCGCGCAGGGTTGGCCCTTACCAGCGCAATGTGGGCAAAAGGTGACAGGTTTTTTAGTCAAACCTAACGCATTTCGGTGGGCGCCGCGGCGCCGATCAGCGTCAGGCCGGACGTCAAGACATCCGAAACAGCCTGCACCAGCCCTAGTCTGGCATGCGTCAATTGTCGGTCGTTAACCTTAACAAAACGTAAGTCCGGATTATCGGTGCCGCGGTTCCAGTGCCCGTGGAAGCTTGAGGCCAGATCGTAGAGGTAGAATGCCAGCCGATGCGGCTCGAGCGCAAGTGCCGCCGACTCGATCAACCGTGGATATTCAGCGAGTTTCCTGATCAGGCCGATCTCGCCTTCGTCGGTCAGCAACGCCACGGCAGCCGCCAGACTGTTGCGATCGAAATTGGCCTCTCCCAACTGCTCGCTCGCCTGCCGGAATACCGAATGGCAGCGCGCCGAAGCGTACTGCACATAGAACACCGGATTGTCCTTGGACTGCTCGGTCACCTTGGCGAAGTCGAAATCGAGCGGCGCATCGTTCTTGCGATAGAGCATCATGAAGCGGATGGGGTCGCGGCCGACTTCCTCCACAACCTCGCGCAGCGTCACGAAATCGCCGGACCGCTTGGACATGCGCACCGGCTCGCCATCGCGAAACAGCTTTACCAGGTTGCACAGAAGAACCGTGAGCTTCACCTCGTCGCCGGCAATGGCACGGGCCAAGGCCTCCAGCCGCTTGACGTAGCCGCCATGGTCGGCGCCGAGCACGTAGATCAGCTCGACGAAGCCGCGATCGACCTTGTCCTTGAGATAGGCGACGTCGGCGGCGAAATAGGTGAACGAACCATCCGACTTGACCAGCGCCCGGTCCATGTCGTCGCCGACCGCCGTCGAACGGAACAGGGTCTGTTCGCGATCTTCCCAGTCGTCCGGCCTCTCGCCCTTGGGCGGCGGCAGCTTGCCTTTGTAGATATGGCCCTTCAGCGTCAGGTCGTTGATCGCCGAGCGGATCTTCCTGGCATTGTCGGCGTGCAGCGTGCGCTCGGAGAAGAACACGTCATGATGCACGTTGAGCAGCGCCAGATCCTCGCGGATCATCGCCATCATCGCGTCGATGGTGCGGTCCTTGACGATGGCGAGCGCCTCTTCGTCCGGCATCTGCAGCAAGGACCGGCCGAATTCCTTGGCCAGCGCCTGCCCGACCGGGACCAGATAGTCGCCTGGATAGAGCCCGGCCGGGATCTCGCCGACCTCGTCGCCAAGCGCTTCGCGATAACGCAGCATCACCGAGCGCCCGAGAACGTCGATCTGCGAGCCGGCGTCGTTGATGACATATTCCTTGGTCACGTCATAACCGGCAAAGGCCATCAGATTGGCAAGCGCATCGCCAACGACGGCACCACGGCAATGGCCGACATGCATTGGCCCCGTCGGGTTGGCCGATACATATTCCACATTGGCCTTCCTGCCGCCGCCGATGCTGGAGCGGCCGAAATTGCGGCCCTCGCCCAGAAGCGTCGTGAGATGTGCCTGCCAGAAACCGTCCTTGAGCCGCAAATTGACGAAGCCCGGGCCAGCAACCTCGGCGGCCGCGATATCCTTGTCGTCCCGCAGCGCGAGCGCCAGGCGCTCAGCCAGCGCCCGCGGGCTCTGGCCGGTGGGCTTGGCCAGCACCATCGCCGCATTGGTCGCGAGGTCGCCATGGCTGGCATCGCGCGGCGGCTCGACGGCGATGCGCGACAGGTCGGGCGAAACGCCGTCATTGTCTTTCAGATCAAGCGTTTCGACGGCCTTTATGATTCGCGCGGTGAAGTCGGCGAAGATGTTCATGGGTATGACTCTGGCGGCTTTGCAGGGAATCCGGCTTGTGGCCGGCAAAATCGAGCCCGCCCTAGCTCAAATCCGGCGTATCGTCAAACAAACGCCGGTGTTCCTTCAGCGCGTAGGTGTCGGTCATCCCCGCCAGGAAGTCGGCCACGCTGCGCGCCTTGATGCGATCCTCGGCCCGGTCGAGCCCCTCGCGCCAGCCGTCCGGCATAGCGCGCGGGTCGGCGAAATAGACGTCGAACAGGTCCCTGACGATCCGCTCCGCATCGGCGCGCACGCGCATGACTTCCTTGTGCCGGTAGAGGTGTTTGTAGAGAAAGGCCGTCAGCTCTTTCTCGGCGATGGCCATTTCGGCGGAAAAGGTCACCATCGTCTCGCCCGCCGCCCTCACCGCATCGGCGCTCCGCGGTCCGGTGCGTTCCAGGTTGGCGGTGGTCGACCTGATCACGTCCTCGACCATGGCGGTGATCTGGCGCCGCATCAGCTCGTGGCCGGTGCGCACCTCGTCGAGATTGGGATAGCGCGCGCGCACCCCCTCCAGGATGGTCCCCGGCAGCGAGACGGCCTTCAGCATGTCCAGCGTCAGCAGCCCCGCCCTCAGGCCGTCGTCGATGTCGTGCGTGTTGTAGGCGATATCGTCGGCGATCGCAGCACACTGCGCCTCTATGCCGGCGAACCGGTCGAGTTCGAGGTCGTGCAGTTCCGAATAGTCGCGGATCGCCTGCGGCACCGGACCCTTCAGGCCCTTGCCGTTGGCATCGGTCAGCGGACCATTGTGCTTGACCAGGCCTTCCAATGTTTCCCAGGTCAGGTTCAGTCCGTCAAACTCGGCATAGCGCGCTTCCAGCCTTGTCACGATGCGCAGCGATTGCGCGTTGTGGTCGAAGCCGCCCCAATCAGCCATCTTCTCGTTGAGGGCGTCCTCGCCGGTGTGGCCGAAGGGCGTGTGGCCGAAATCATGCACCAGCGCCACCGCTTCAGCCAGATCCTCGTCGCCGCGCAGCGCCCGCGCCAGAGCGCGTGCGATCTGCGCCACCTCGATCGAATGGGTCAGCCGGGTGCGATAATGATCGCCTTCATGGGCGATGAAGACCTGCGTCTTGTGTTTCAGCCGCCGGAACGCGGTGGAATGGATGATGCGGTCGCGGTCGCGCTGGAACGGCGTGCGGGTCGGGCTTTCGACCTCTTCGAACAAGCGCCCGCGCGAGCGCGCCGGATCGCTGGCATAGACCGCGCGGGGCCTATAGCCGAATCCGATGTCGCCCAACTCGTTGGTCATGGTCGATGCCGCCTGACTTTGGCCGCCTGACTTTGGCCGCCAGACTATGGCCGGTTGACTTGGCCGGTTGACTTGGCCCTTCGCGCTTCATACCTATCATGTGAAACCGAAAGCAAGGTGACGCCCATGGGCGCGGATGCCAAGACCGCCATGAAAGTCGAGATGACCGATGCCGCCGCCAGGCGGATCGCCAAGATTGTGTCGGGCGAGGCCGGCAAGACTGCGTTGCGCGTTTCCGTCGAAGGCGGCGGCTGCTCCGGCTTTTCCTACAAGTTCGATCTGGTCGACGCGCGCAACGACGACGATGTCGCCATCGAGAAGGACGGCGCCACGGTTCTGATCGATGATCTGTCGCTGGTCTATATGGGCGGGTCGGTGATTGATTTCGTCGACGACCTGATGGGCCAGTCGTTCCAGATCCGCAACCCGAATGCGGTCGCCTCCTGCGGCTGCGGCACAAGCTTCTCCATTTAGGAACAACATGCCTGCCATTGGCGCGGTTCGTCAGGTCGCGCTCTCGGCCGGGCGAGACCTCGACGCGACCCTGGCCTTCTGGTGCGACGTGCTCGGGATGAGCGTGCATGTGCGCTACGATCCGCCGGGCATCGCCTTCATCATGGCCGGCAGCGTGCGGCTGCTGTTCACCGACGGCATTCCGGCCGGAACCGTCTATCTCGACATATCAGGTCTCGAGGATTTCCACGCCGGCGCGAAAGCTGCGGGCGTTCCCTTCACCGCGCCTCCAACGCTTGTTCATCGCGACACCGAGGGCCAGTTCGGTCCGGCGGGGGAAAGCGAGTGGATGGCCTTTCTAAAGGATCCCGCAGGCAATACGATCGGCCTGGTCGAACGTCTTGCCCCGGAAGAACATTGAGGCCGCCATGAAGATCGTCACCTGGAACATCAACGGCATTCGCGCCCGCATCGGCAATCTCACCCATTGGCTGACCGAAAGCGCCCCCGACATCGTCTGCCTGCAAGAGATCAAGACGGTCGACGAGCAGTTCCCGCGCGCCGAGATCGAGGCGCTTGGCTACAATGTGGAAACCCACGGCCAGAAGGGTTTCAACGGCGTCGCCCTGCTGTCGAAATTGCGCTTCGACGAGGTCATCAGAGGTCTGCCCGGCGACGACGCCGACGAGCACGCGCGCTTCATCGAAGGTGTGTTCTCGACCGACAAGGGCGCGCTGCGTGTCGCCTCGCTCTATCTGCCGAACGGCAATCCGATCGATGACGAGAGGAAATTCTCCTACAAGCTGTCCTGGATGGCACGGCTGGAGCGCTGGGCCGAGGAGCGGCTGAGGCTGGAGGAAGCCCTGGTGCTGGCCGGTGACTACAACGTCATTCCCGAATCTGTCGACGCGAAGTTCCCGGAGAACTGGCTGAATGATGCGCTGTTCCAGCCGCAGACGCGGCAGGCGTTCCGCAGGCTGAAGAATCTCGGCTTCACCGAAGCAGTGCGTTCGGTCACCGATGCGGGCGACACCTTCACCTTCTGGGACTACCAGGCCGGCGCCTGGCAGAAGAACAACGGCATCCGCATCGACCACCTGCTGCTGTCGCCCGAGGCCGCCAACCGGTTTTCATCGGCCTCGATCGAAAAGCATGTGCGCGCCTGGGAAAAACCGTCCGACCACGTGCCGGTGGCCATCGATCTCGATTTGCTGCCGGCCTGAGGGAGACCCCGGGCCCGCGCTGGACCTCGTATCGCCACAATCAGGCGCATGATGGGAGATCATCATGGCGGCTGGGGTTCCCATGACCATACGACTTGTCCTTTGTCCGATCGGCCTGGCATTCGCTGTCGCCGTCCCTGCGACGGCTTTCGCCGCCGAGGAATGTCTTGCCAATGGAAAATCCTACCCGGTCGGCCAGGTCGCCTGTCTGACGATCGCCGACAAGAGCCACCTCGCCCGCTGCGAGATGGTGCTCAACAACACCTCATGGACGAAAGTCGGGGACAGCTGCCCGCAAGACAGGCTGGCGCCGCACCGGCGGATGACGCCGATCTCGGCGCCGGCTCCCAGCATGGTGCCGGCGGAGCCGACCGAGAATTAATGTCTGATTAGCGATCTCCTCGTGGGGAGATCATCCTTACTGATCGGCGCTGTTGCCCTTGGTCAGGATGTCGTCAGCGAGCGAGATCGCTGTGCGGCGGTCGGCTTCGCCGGCGGCGGCAAAGGCCTCCTCCTGCATGCCGCGGATCCAGGGCTGGTCGGCGGGCGCCGCACGTTCGAGTGCTGCCGTCATCATCGCCAGGCCGCGCACGATCTTGCCGCTCTGGAACAACAGATGGCCGAGCGTCGCCTGCGCGCCGGCATGGCCTTTTTCGGCGGCGAGCTGGAACCAGCGCCCGGCCTGCTTGACGCTGGCCTTCACGCCGCCCTCGCCCTTCAGGAACATCTGCCCCATCTCGAACTGGGCATTCGGGTTGCGGTAGTTGGCGGCGGCGCGCATGTAATATTCCTGGGCCGCCACTTCGTTCTCGGTCACCGGGCTGCCGGGAATGCCCTTGCGCAAATAGTCGCCCAGCGCCACCAGCGCGTCGGAAACGTAGCTTTCTTCCGGTGAGCCGGGCTCGACGTCCTGATCGACGATCTCCGAGAAGAACTTGAACGCCTCGTAATCGTCGCGCGCCACGCCGTCACCCTCGGCATACATGCGGGCAAGCTTCCAGGTGGCGCCGATCTGGCCGTTCTCGGCGGCGTATTTATAGGCCTCCGCGGCCTGTTCCTTGTGGCCGTTCTTGTAGGCGGAGAAACCGAACTGGAACACCGCCCAGGGGCTCGACTGCGGCTTCACGCCGGTCTTGTCGTCGAACACCTTGTCGTCGAAGGCCATGGCCTGGCCGACGGCGCCAAAGATCGCTAACGCGACCAGTGCCGGAAGGACAGACGACCTCAACAACTCTGGTGTTGACTTCAACAACTCAGATGTCCGCATAGCAGTGTGTTTCTTTCGCACCGCCCGGATGGGTGACCGCGCCGTCGCGGGCGGAACCTACCGTCTGTGCGTATTTCCATATCGCGCCGGACTGATAGTCGGTCGTGCGCGCCTTCCAACTCTTTGCCCTCGCAGCCAGTTCCCTATCGGACAACGCCACATCGATCGTGCCGTTCACGGCATCTATAGAGATCACATCGCCGTCCCGGATGAGGCCGATCGGACCGCCAACGGCTGCCTCCGGCCCGACATGGCCGATGCAGAAGCCGCGCGTCGCGCCCGAGAAACGGCCGTCTGTGATCAGCGCCACCTTGCCACCCATGCCCTGGCCGTAGAGTGCCGCCGTCGTCGACAGCATCTCGCGCATGCCCGGTCCGCCGCGCGGCCCTTCGTAGCGGATGACGAGAACTTCGCCTTCCCGGTAGTTGCGATGCGTCACCGCTTCGAAACATTCCTCTTCCGAATCGAAGCAGCGCGCCGGGCCGGAGAACTTCAACTCCGTCATGCCCGCGACCTTCACGATCGCGCCTTCGGGGGCAAGGTTTCCCTTCAAGCCCACGACACCGCCGGTTTGGGTAATAGGTCTGTCGGCCGGGCGGACCACATCCTGGTGTTCATTCCAGGCAATATGCTCCATATTTTCGGCCAAAGTGCGGCCAGTGACCGTCAGGCAATCGCCATGCAGGTAGCCGTGGTCGAGCAGCGTCTTCATCAACAGCGGAATGCCGCCGGCCTCGAACATGTCCTTGGCGACATATTTGCCGCCGGGCTTGAGGTCGGCGATGTATGGCGTCTTCTCGAAAATCCGGGCGACATCGAACAGGTCGAACTTGATGCCGGCCTCATGCGCTATGGCCGGCAAATGCAGCGCCGCATTGGTCGAGCCGCCGGTGGCCGAAACCACCGTCGCCGCGTTCTCCAGTGCTTTCAGCGTGACGATGTCGCGCGGCCGGATGTTCCTGGCGATCAGTTCCATGATCTTTTCGCCGGAGGCGAAGTTGAAACGATCGCGCATTTCATAAGGCGCCGGCGCGCCGCAGGAATAGGGCAGTGCCAGACCGATCGCCTCGGCCACGGTCGCCATCGTGTTGGCGGTGAACTGGGCGCCGCAGGAGCCGGCCGAGGGACAGGCGGCCTGCTCGATTTCAAGCAGTTCGGCATCGCCGATCGTGCCGACCGAGTGCTGGCCGACCGCTTCGAACACATCCTGCACGGTGATCTGGCGGCCGCGGTAGCTGCCGGGCAGGATCGAGCCGCCATAGATGAAGATCGACGGCACGTTGAGCCGCACCATGGCCATCATCATGCCGGGCAGCGACTTGTCGCAGCCGGCGAGCCCGACCAGCGCGTCGTAGCAATGGCCGCGCATGGTGAGCTCGACCGAATCGGCGATGACCTCGCGCGACACCAGCGACGACTTCATGCCCTGGTGGCCCATGGCGATGCCGTCGGTGACGGTGATGGTGCAGAATTCGCGCGGCGTGCCGTTGGCGGCCGCGACGCCCTTCTTGACCACTTGCGCCTGGCGCATCAGCGAAATGTTGCAGGGCGCCGCTTCGTTCCAGCAGGAGGCGACGCCGACCAGCGGCTGTGCGATCTCGGCCGCCGACAGGCCCATGGCATAGAGATAGGAGCGATGCGGCGCACGCGCCGGACCGACGGTCACATAGCGGCTGGGGAGCTTAGCCTTGGAGATGACTTTGGCGTCCATACTCTTCCTTGCCCCACATCTTCCTCGCAAGAGGGCGGTGCGGCCTGCTCCCATCGCCGAGCCTTTTGGCGCGTGTCCCGAGACAAGATCGAGGTGCGCCGGGTTTATGGCGGGAAATGGGCAATTTCGTCGGCCTGACTTCTAGCGCAGGGGTTGTTCAGAAAGTGTTGCCAAAACATCACAACGACACGAGGCGGAGCTGGTGCGGTTTATCTGCAACGCAGCCCTGGGGCCGACAGGCTCGGCCACAGCCCCGGAACGAAAAAGGCCGGGCATTGCCCGGCCTTTCATTTGATTTTACAGAGACTTAGAACTTGATCTTCACACCACCAGAGATCGCCGTGATCAGATCATTCCCGAAATCGTAGCCGGCATCCTCGCCTGCAACATAGCCGTTCTCACCAGCCAATGTCCCCGAATGGCCGCTGGTCAAAACGCCGACGGCTCCAGCGAGCCGCACTTCGATGTTGGGCTGCGGCGTATAGGCGACGCCGCCGCCCACGGTCCACGTATCGGTCTGCGCACCATAGCCATGCGAGGTACCACGATCCCAAGTCAATTGACCGGCGGCACTCCATTGATCATTGAACTTGTGGCCGATACCACCTGAAACGGTCCAGCCGTCACGATACATCAGGTCGAGCGAGGTTAACTGCGCTGAATGGGCCTTGTCACCGGTGACGCACAATGCATCAGGGGTACCGACTGCGCAGATCGGAACGCTTTGCAGCACGCTCCAGTTCACCCACTTGATCGAACCGAAGACCAACCATCCTGGAGCTATACCCGACTGCAATTTCAACTCCACGGAATCAGGCATGTACTGCGTGGAGCCGTAGATCGGGATAACGCCCTTGCCGACATTGGTGAGGTCAAGTTCACCTGAGATGTTGTCCAGCTTCACCTTCGAATTGTAGACTAGGCTCGCGCGCAACGCGATGTCGGGGATTTCGTAGGCAACGCCGGCGCGCCAGCCCCAACCGCTAGCATCCAGATCGACACGACCAGGCAACCCCTGATGGGTCACAGGATTGAAGCCCGCAAAGCTTTCCTTGAAACCTGAAATATCCTGGTAGAACACGCCACCGATGAAACGAAGTTGACCCTTACCAGCATCAAACTTGTAGGAGCAGGTACCGGCGTAGTTGTTGCTTTTGATATCGGTTTCTATGTTAGAAACCGCTCCGTTCCACGCACTACCCGGCGCAGTATGCGCACCCCAGGGCTGTGAATAGTCGACCATGCAGTCGACGCCTTGCACAACCTGGACCTTGGCGCCGATGCGCGGCACCCAATAACCCTCTGCTCCATCGGCCGTGCTGCTTAGACCGAGGTTGGCTCCGCCGGGACCACGCGCATTCTCGTACTTACGGTCCGGCATCACATAGGTCGCTTCCGCGTCCGTCGCGAACGGCGCCGGATCAAACAGCAGGTCGATATCGTAGCCGCCACGTTCCAGGCCGCCGGCATGTGCCGAGCTCATTGCCGTCCCCAGCAAAGCCAGCGAAAAGCACCCTGCCCCCAGCAGTGCTTTCAAACGCAGATTGTTCATGGATGTCCTCCCCGAATAGTCAGTGCATCCAGCTAGAACCAATTCGGGTTAACGGTGCAACAACGAATTCTTGGGGCGTACATGTACATGTCCACCGGACGCATTCCGGACAAAATGCAGACCAGCGCAGCGAGGCAGAAAAACGGTTCGCCGGGCGTGTCTCACTCAGAAAAACGGGAGAAAATCGGCCAAAAAGGCCAAAAATAATCAGTTTTGAGCAGTCGAATGCCCCATTGTTACATTATGGCAACAATGGGGCGAAAACTTCCGTTTACGTCAACATTAACGCTACGGAATGCCGGTTTCGAGGCAAAAAGCCACCCCATTTTAGAGGGCCCTAAAGTCTCCCGAATCTGCCCTCAACCCGCTTCGCGAACCCTGGCCAGCGCCACCGAAAGCTTGCCCTGCGCCTCGCGGTATTCGGCCAGCTTTTCACGCTCGGCTTCCACGATCTCGGCCGGCGCGCTGGCGACGAATCTTTCGTTCGACAGCTTCTTGTGCAGGCGTGCGATCTCCTCGGTCACCTTGGCCAGTTCTTTCTGCAAGCGCGCGGCCTCGGCGGCGAGATCGATCAGGCTGCCGAGCGGCAGGCAGACCGTTGCCTCGTTGAGCACGATCTGCGCCGAGCCCTTGGGTGCGGCGTCAACCTGCGAGATGTCGCCGACGCGCGCCAGCCGCTTGATCGCGGCGGCGTGGCGCTCCAGCCGTTCGCGGGTAAGCGTGTTGGCTCCGATCACCATCAGCGGCGCGATGGCTGCCGGCGGCACGTTCATTTCCGAACGCACGGAACGAATGCCGGAGACGAGATCAACCAGCCAGTTGATGTCGGCGGCCGCTTCAGCGTCCTCGAAATCCGGCGACGGCCACGCGGCATGGCAAAGCAGCGAAGCGCGCTCCTTGCCCTCGCCCGCGGTCTGCGCCCAAAGTTCCTCGGTCATGAACGGCATCATCGGATGCAGGAGCTTGTAGATTTCGTCGAGCACGAAGGCGACGCAGGCGCGGCTTTCGGCCTTGGCCGCCTCGTCCGTGCCCATGAACACCGGCTTCAGCAGCTCCAGATACCAGTCGCAGAACAGGTTCCAGACGAAGCGGTAGGCCGCCCCCGCCGCCTCGTTGAAGCGATATGAGGTGAT
Source organism: Mesorhizobium sp. B1-1-1 (assembly GCF_006442955.1). Taxonomy (NCBI): domain Bacteria; kingdom Pseudomonadati; phylum Pseudomonadota; class Alphaproteobacteria; order Hyphomicrobiales; family Phyllobacteriaceae; genus Mesorhizobium; species Mesorhizobium sp. B1-1-1. The sequence goes on along the minus strand of NZ_VFWW01000011.1, from coordinate 109,379 downwards.
GCCGTCCGTGACCTCTCGCGCGGCGCGCGTCAGCTCGGTCAGGATCCAGCGGTTGACCGCCAGCTTGGCGTCGTTCAGCCAGAAATCGTCGTTGCGCGCGACTTCGTTCATCTCGGCGAAGCGCGTCGCGTTCCAAAGCTTGGTGCCGAAATTGCGGTAGCCGGCAATGCGCGCCGGGTCGAGCTTCACGTCACGCCCCTGCGCCGCCATCACCGTCAGCGTGAAGCGCAGCGCGTCGGCGCCATATTCGTCGATGAGGTCGAGCGGGTCGACGACATTGCCTTTCGACTTCGACATCTTCTGCCCGTTCTTGTCGCGCACCAGCGCGTGCATGTAGACGGTGTGGAACGGCTCCTCGTCCATGAAGTGCAGGCCCATCATCATCATGCGCGCGACCCAGAAGAAGATCAGGTCGAAGCCGGTCACCAGCACGTCGGTCTGGTAGTAGGTTTTCAGCTCCGGCGTCTCATCCGGCCAGCCCAGCGTCGAGAACGGCCACAGCGCCGAAGAAAACCAGGTATCGAGCACGTCCTCGTCACGGGTCAGGATTTCGCCCGGCTGGAAATTCTCGAGCTTGTCCTCGACCCAGGCCTTCCAGGGTCCTTCGAGCGCCAGATAATATTCGATCGCGGCACTCAGCGCCTCTTCCTCCGTCTTCTCGACGAAGACGCGCCCGTCCGGCCCATACCATGCCGGAATCTGGTGGCCCCACCAAAGCTGGCGCGAGATGCACCAGGGTTCAATGTTCTCCATCCACTGGAAGTACGTCTTTTCCCAATTCGCGGGTATGATCTTGGTACGCCCCTCGCGCACCGAGGCGATCGCCGGCTTGGCCAGTTCGGCGGCGTTTGCATACCACTGCTCGGTCAGGAACGGCTCGATCGGCACGCCGCCGCGATCACCATGCGGCACGGCGTGGCGATGCGGCTCGACCTTGTCGAGGAAGCCGCCTTCTTCCATCAATTCGACGATCCTCTTGCGCGCGACAAAGCGGTCAAGGCCGTTGAGTTCATCCCAGACGGCTTGGCGCTCCGGCGTCACCTCGAGCCCGGCGAGGAAATCCTCGTTGTCCCTGAGGTTTACCGCCGCCTCGACGGTGAGGATATTGATCGCCGGCAGCTTGTGGCGCTTGCCGACCTCGAAGTCGTTGAAGTCATGCGCCGGCGTTATCTTAACCGCGCCAGAGCCCTTCTCGGGGTCGGAATACTCATCCGCCACCACGGGAATCTTGCGGCCGACGATCGGCAGGACGACATTCTTGCCGACCAGGTGCCGGAAGCGCTCGTCGTCCGGATGCACGGCGACGGCCGTATCGCCCAGCATCGTCTCGGGGCGCGTCGTCGCCACGATGATGAAGGTCTTCGGGTTTTCCGGATCGAAGGCCACGCCTTCGACGGGATAGCGGAAGTGCCAGAGATTGCCGTTGACCTCCTGCTGCTCGACCTCGAGATCGGAGATCGCGGTGAGCAGCTTGGGATCCCAGTTCACAAGGCGCTTGTCCTTGTAGATCAGGCCTTCCTTGTAGAGCGTGACGAACACTTCGAGCACGGCCTTGGACAGGCCTTCGTCCATGGTGAAGCGTTCGCGCGACCAGTCGGCCGAGGCGCCGAGCCGCTTCAGCTGGTTGAGGATCGCGCCCCCGGATTCGGCCTTCCACTCCCACACTTTCTCGATGAACTGTTCACGGGTGAGGTCGCGGCGATGGATCTGCTTTTCCATCAACTGCCGCTCGACCACCATCTGCGTGGCGATGCCGGCATGGTCCATGCCCGGCTGCCACAGCACGTTCTTGCCGCGCATGCGCTCGAAGCGAACGAGAATATCCTGCAACGTGTTGTTGAGCGCGTGGCCCATATGCAGCGAGCCGGTGACGTTGGGCGGCGGGATGACGATGGTGAAGGCCTCAGCCCCCTCCTCGGCGCCGGCGCCGGCGCGAAACGCGTCGGCCTCTTCCCACACCTTGGCAATCTTCGGTTCGACGGTTTTGGCGTCGTAGGTCTTTTCAAGCATGGGAAAATGGTCCGCGCTGTCGGATTTTTGCTGGTCCGGTGTAAATCGGAAGGCTTTGACCGAGTCAACCGTAGGGGCCGCCTCGGCAACCGGCACAACAGAAAGAGGATCACCGTTCAGATAGTGTCTGTCCCGTATGCGACAATCCCTGGTGGCGTCGGCACTGTCACCGGCTCCAGCCGGAGAGGCATTGCACGCCTACGCCGCCCAATCCCAAATGCCAGCTCGGGTCGTACGAAACGAGGAATAGTGCGACGTCTCAGGACGCGCTGGAGTCCTCTGGTTTTTCTTTCAAAGCTTCGGCGAACTTGCGCATAAGCCGCACGAGTTCGTCGATGTCGTGTGCGTCCCAGCTTTCGAAAACGGCGCGAGCGTTTCTCTCTCGTGCTGCGTCGATCTTGTCGGTCATCGCCTTGCCCTTTGGCGTGACGACAGCCTCATTCACGCGGCGGTCTGTCTCGCTCTGCCGGCGCACGGCCAGGCCAAGGCTTTCGAGCTTCGCCACCTGACGGCTGACAGTGGTGTAATCGCGGCCAGCCCGGTCGGCGAGGTCCACTATCCCTATCGGCCCAAGCCGCTCTATCCCGACCAGCAGAGGAAACAGTGCGCGGTCGAGCGCAATTCCGGCCTCCTTTACCATCTGCTCATCGCGCTGAGGCCGGTTCATAAGGCTGGCAATCTCGATCAGCGCTCCGTGGAGTTCACGAATCTGATGACTCCCAATATGTGTATTTTTCACGCTTTTCATTGACAGCACTCCGACTCTCCATTATGTGCATTTTACACACAAGGAGATCGACATGACAAACGGTTTTGCGGCAGATGTGCTCATCTGCGGCGCAGGAGCGGCTGGCCTGACGCTGGGGATCGAGCTTGCACGGCGCGGTATATCCTTCCAGCTCATTGAGAAGATGAGCGAACCCTTCCGTGGCTCGCGCGGCAAGGGCATCCAGCCGAGGACACAGGAGATTTTCGAAGATCTTGGCATTCTCGACAGGGTCGTTGCCGCAGGCGGCGTCTATCCGCCGATGCGCGTGTATGGCGATGACGGCAGCTATATCGAAAAGGACACCGGCGAGCGCCCCGATCCGACGCCGGCAGAGCCTTACGCCATCGCGCTAATGATTCCGCAATTCCTCACCGAGCGGATCATGCGAGAGCGGCTGGCAGAACTAGGCCATAGGGTCGAGTACGGATGTGAGTTGGTTGGGTTCGAGCAAGGTGAGAACGGTGTCATGGCACGTCTTGCGGGGCCGAATGGCGAGCAAACCGTTCGCGCACGCTATCTTGTCGGGGCGGACGGCGGGCACAGCTTCGTGCGCGGCGCGCTCGGCTTGAATTTCCCCGGCAAGACGCTGGGCGTGCGTGCGGTCGTGGCGGATGTGCTGTTGACCGGGCTGGACCGCGATGCGTGGCACCAGTTCAACGACGGTGACATGGAGCGAATGGTCGCGATTTGCCCGCTCGCCGGAACCGATCTCTTCCAGATTCAGGCACCCATTCTGCTGGACGGCGAAGTGGACCTCTCAGCAGAACAGCTGGGGCGCTTGATTAATGAGCGGACCGGCCGCGGCGACGTGCGGGTGGATTCGGTCGCCTGGGCGTCGGCCTACCTGATGAACGCCCGGCTTGCCGATCGCTACCGGGTCGATCGGGTATTCCTCGTTGGCGATGCAGCTCATATCCATCCGCCAACCGGCGGCCAGGGCCTGAACACCAGCGTGCAGGATGCCTATAATCTGGGCTGGAAACTTGCCGCCGTCCTCGACGGCGCGGATGATTGCCTGCTCGACACCTATGAGCAGGAACGACGTCCGGTCGCAGAATCGGTTCTCGGCCTTTCGACCCGGCTGCTCGACACCCAGAAACAGGGTGGAATGCACCGCGGCCGCGAGGTGCGCCAGCTCGATATCGCCTATCCGGAATCGCCGCTCTCCAGGGAAATGGCCGAACGCAGCAGCGGCCCGCACGCGGGGGACCGCGCGCCGGATGCCCAAATCAGGGGCGCGGCGGGGCAACCATGGCGACTGTTCCAATTGCTGCAAGGGCCGCATTGGACACTGCTTGTTCATCAAGCCGGGAGAGAGACGGTTGGGCCACTCAAGGGGCTGCATGTCCACCACATCGGCCCGCAAGGCGATGTCATCGATGCCTGGGGACACCTTCGCGATGCTTATGCACTGGCACCGGGCGAGTGTGTGCTGATCCGGCCGGACGGATATATCGGTGTGATGGCGATTCTTGATGCAGACCGAACCGCGAAGCTCGAAACCTATTTGGCCCGCATGGGCCTAGTCCAACCCGGAGAAGACCCGAAAGACTGCCGAGATATGTTCGAACAATGAGGTTGGCGGGCTCTATGCTTGGGTCGGGCCTATATGAAGCGTGGAGCGGCGTGGTCGTGGCAATCGCCATCATCGGAGCTATTATTGCGGCCACCGCCTCCTTCGACGTGCCGATCCTGAGATTACCGTGCCTGCGCCAGGGTGAAGGCGCAGCGGTGTCCAACTAGCCACCTAAGGCGACCCGGGAAAATCATTACGCGCCGCGCGCCACGCGCTCGATCTCCTCGCGCACCAGGCGCTCGACCAGCGTTGGCAGGTTGTTGTCCAGCCAGTCCTGCAGCATCGGCCGCAGCATCTCCTCGGCCATCTCGTCGAATGTCTTCTTGCTGCGGCTGGCAAAGGCGTCGGAGAGTTCGCCAAAGGCCGCGGCGACCTGCCGGCCCGTATGCTCGGAAAGGATTGCCGGACGGGCCGCAGGCGTTTCATCCGCCGCCTTGCGCGCCTCGTCGGTGCTCGCCGGGGCGGCGATCGAAGGGGTCCGCTCGAACGCCGGCTCCGGCATCGGCTCGTCCACCGGCGCTTCGGGCTGGACAACCGGCTTGCGAATGCCTGGTATCGCCTTCGCCTGCTCGCCGACCGCTGCGATCTCGCGGCGCCAATCGGCGACGATGGCATCGCTTGCCGCGCCGGCCTCGGGCGTCGCGGGCCTGTCGGTCCTTTCGGCGGGCAGCGGCTCGGCGGCGATCCGGGCGCTCACCTCGGCAAGCGTCATCGACGCCCTTGGTGCCACGGGATCGGTTCGCTCCGGCGCTTCCATGCGCGCGACCGTTGGTTCGGCCGCCGATGTCTGTGCCTGCACCTCCGCCAGCGTGACCGGCTTCCTGACCTCGGGAGCGGCATGCAATTCGGCGCGGAACGCATCGACGTCGGGAGCAGCGCCCGCCGCCGGCTTCAGATCCTGCCGCAAGTCATCGGCATCGTCCGGCTGCTTGCGGCCGCTGTCGCTGTCCTCGATGATCCTCCTGATGGAAGCCAGTATCTCTTCCATGGAAGGTTCGCGCTGTGCGCTGCTTGCCGTTGCCATCGTCACATCCGCCGCCCTTGTGACCTGTTACAGACTTCCGCTCCGGTAAACGCCGGATTCGAATCATGGCGACAGCGTAACCGACGGAGCGCCGTACGAGAATCCCCATTCTGGGGACATGTGGGATTTCAACAGATTAGCGCAATTCGTCGAAAAGCATGTGACGGGTTGCCGGCGCAGTTGCGCAAACAATGAAGCGACCCGGCGTTTCGATCGAACGCCGGGTCGCTTCGAGAGAACTACTCGAATCTGTGGAGTTTAGCGGCCATCCGGCGTGCGCAGGCCGATCCACTTGTCCTTGACGGCATTGTAGTGCTCTTCAGGCCTGTACTTCGTCGCCTGCAGCGCAAGGCGCTCGGCCGAGAGGCGGCCGATCGCCGACAGGATGGCATAACTCGCCACCACAACGTCGTGCTCGGAATTTGCCTGGTTGATCTTGGCGGTGATGACGGTGGCCTGCGCGTTGAGCACGTCCAGCGTGGTGCGCTGGCCGACATTGCGTTCCTCGATGACACCGTTCAGCGCCAGTTGAGCGGCGTCGATCACCTGCCTGTTGGCGGCGACGCTCTGCTGCGCGGCGGTGTATTGCGACCACGCCGAGGCGACGGCCTGGCGCACCTGGTCGCGGCTGACGTCGACCTGGATGCGGGCCTCGCCAAGCGATTCCTTGTTCTGTCGCACGACCGCCGAGGTGCGGCCGCCCGAATAGATCGGGATCGTCAGTGTCGCACCGATGTTGGCCGAGGTCGAACCGCCGTTGCTCCCCTGGAGGTCGGGATTGCGATGCAGATAATCCTCCGAAATGCCGGCCGATGCGGAAAGCTGCGGCAGCAATGCACCCTCGGACGACTTCACCGAAAACGCGGCCGCATCGACCAGATGCTGGGTGGCGAGGATCGCCGGATGCTCGGCCGAGGCGATGGCTATCGCCGAATCGAGGCTCGGCGGCAGCAGCCTGGCCAATGGCGAGGCAGGCCTGAGCTTGCCCGGCTCGTCACCGACGATCTGGTGATAGCTCGCCGCACTTGCCAGCGCCTGCGCGCGGGCGGCGCTGAGCGACGCCACGGCGGAAGCGCGCGACGCATCGGCCTGCGCAACGTCGGTGCGCGTGCCTTCGCCGACCTCGAACCGCGAGCGCGCGGCGCGCGCCTGCTCGGTCAGGAACTGCAGATTCTGCTCCGTCAGCACCGCGATCTGCCGGTCGCGAATCACGTCCATATAGGCCGTGGCCGCGCTCAACAACGTGTTCTCCTCGGTGTTGCGCAGGCTTTCGACGGATGCCTTGACCCGCGATTCGGCTGCCGCCACATTGTTTCTCGTCTGGAAGCCGTCGAACAGGCTCTGGTTTATGACGATGGCCACACTGGCCGACCCCGTCTTGACGTTGGCGCCGCTGGCACGGGTATTCACATAATTCGTGTCGGCCGTCCCGGTGATGGTCGGGCGCCAGCCGGACTTGGCTATGGCCACGCTCTCGTCGGTGACGCGTACGCCGGCTCGTGAGGCATTCAGCGAGGAATTGTATTGATAGGCCTTTGCAAGCGCGCCGGAGATGGTTTCGGCCGAGGCGGCCAGCGGGGAAAGCGCGGTCGCCGAAACGAGGACGGCGGTGAAAAGTGACTTGCGTAGAGACGGCACCATTAAACCCTCATTCGTTTTCCATGGGAACCACGCCGCACCGGCTTCTCCTTGGAGAACCGGAGCGGCGTGTCAGAATGTTCCCTGTCGCTCGGCCCAAAGTGCCCCCATTGGGATCAGCAACGATTGTTCAAATGCAAGCGACCATGACAAAGCCTCTGCTGCAAGGCCAAATCATTCAGAATTCGAAAGCATGCTCACGTTCGAACCCGGGTAGTGGCTTAATTGCCGCATTAAATGCCCGTCTACCGGTTACAACCCCCCCTGCTTTGAAAAAAAGCCGCGCCACGCCAGAATTGCCCTGCCCTTCGACCGCGACGAGGCGGCCGCCTTCGGCGAGCTGGTCGAGCAGCGCCGCCGGCACTTTGCCGACGCTGCCGCCGACGAAGACGACATCGTAGGGCGCCTTGGCCGCATATCCCTGCGGCAGCGGGCCCTGGACCACGGTCACATTGCCGCAGCCCAGCGATGAGAGCACCGACTTTGCGGTTTCGGCCAGCGCCGAATCACTTTCAAGCGCCACCACGGAGCCCGCCAGTCGCGACAGGATGGCCGAGGCATAGCCGGTGCCGCAGCCGACATCGAGGACCGAATCAGCCTGACTGATCTCGGCCAGTTGCATCAGCTTGGCCAGCGGCGAAGGCTCCATCAGATATCGCGCGCCGCCGGGGCCGTCCGCGATGCGGATGTCTTCGTCGATGTAGGCGAGATTGCGCTGGCGTTCGTCGACGAAAAGCTCGCGGGGCACGGAAAGCATGGCGTCGAGCAGCGGCGTGCTGGTCACGTCGGTGGTGCGGATCTGGCCATCGACCATCTTGACGCGAAGCTCGGAGAAATCAGCGCTCATGTCCCAACCAATCCGCTTGCCGCGCCACATCGCGGTTCATTTAGACGGGAACGGCGAGCTCCCTGCGCTGACGCGCGGGAGCCGGAGATTGGAGGCCTCGCCCGGAATCGAACCGGGGTGCAAGGATTTGCAGTCCTCTGCGTAACCACTCCGCCACGAGGCCTCGTTACTCCCGGCGTTCCACCCGGTTCCAATAGGTTGCGGCGAAAAAGCCGTCAAGCGGCGACAATGCATTCGCGACGGTTTCGCCTGCGCCAGTCCCCGCATCCCGCCCTAAATGCGAGACAGGGCGGTTCGAGCTGCGTTAGCAAGCCGTTAAGCATGGCGGATGATCGGGAGAAACTCCGCGCACCGGGCTGCGTTGAGGCCGAGGAGGACTGCGCCATGCAGCTGGCCAAACCGGACGAGTCGACCAACAACGCGGACAGCTCGCCGCTGCTGGGGTGCGAGGAGCTGGTGCGCTACGCCATGGATTGCCTCAAGATAGAAGGCACCGGCCGGCTTTCACCGCGCGACCGCGCGCGCCTTGCCTCGGCTTCCGCCGTCCTGAAGGAAATCAGCGAGGATCTGAGAGCAGGCCAGCAGGACGCCCCGGAGGAGGCGAGCACTGGAACGCAGGATAGCGCTGCGATTTGATTCGGGCCCCAAAGGCCGCCGCGACGAAGCCGGGCAAGGTCCCCGGCGTGGCCGATCAATCCGGCCGGCGCCGCCGTTCCCACCAGACGACGAACCGGCGCCGATGGCGGCGCACCATGGCGAATTCGTAGGAGAGCACCAAAAGTCCGAGCGGCACCATCCAGAAACCGAGAATCGGCAAGAACCCCAGAATGCCGCCAATCGTCAAAAGCACGCCGATTGCAATCCTGAGGCCGCGCGAACGCGGCATGGTGAACTTGCGCCCGAAGACCGATATCTTTCGCGCCGGTGCCTGGTTTTCTTCTGCTGCCGTCATCTCGAATGGCTGGTCCGTCTGGTGGTTTGAGGATGTCACTTGACGACGAAAGCCGCGACCGCGCATTCGGTTCCGCGCCCCTCGCAAGACGGCTAATATGAGGACGAACGCCGCCGATTGCGAGAAACGCCTGAGCGAAAAAGTCTCGGAAAAATGCGAAATGGTTCTTTGCAAAGCCGAAAAGGGTTTGCTATAGGCTGCGCCACTCGCATGAGAGCCTCTGTTCCCCGGTAGCTCAGTGGTAGAGCAACCGGCTGTTAACCGGTTGGTCGCTGGTTCGAATCCGGCCCGGGGAGCCACTTAATCCAGAAAAGTCTTGAAACCTAAGGTCTGTAAGGGTTTCCACTTCCCCAGAGATACACCGCGCGATACACTGCGGGGTACCCTGAGCATGAAGATTGACGTGAAGCACATACAGAAACGTGGCAAGGCTGGCTGGCGCTACAGGCGCAAGATTCCTGAGGAACTTCGGGGCATTCTAGGCAAGAGGGAACACCTTGTGCCGCTTGGGGCAACTGAACAGGAGGCCCTCAAGAGGTATCCGAGGGTTCATGCCGAGGCGGAGAAACTTTTCTCCGAAGCGGTCAAGCGCGCCCAGGGGCCGGTCCCAACAGAGTACGCATATTTCCGCGACGGGATAGCTGCTGCCCGTAAGATGGGGTTTCGCCAAGACCGTGATTTTCCGCATCCCCGCGAGATCGAGCAGGATGCGGACTGGCAAGCTAGGCTAAAGGTCGTTGAGAAACTGGCGCGCAAATACGATCCGAACTTCGATAGCCTTGAAGACGATGACGATGACGATATTCCGACTATCATCCCTACTGAAGCCGACTCGGCATTGGCGCAAGCCTTAGTTTTAAACCCAGCAGGCACGCCAGCACCGACCCTTGAAGACGCCAAGAGGCTGTATCTTAAAGAGCGAGTTGGAGGAGATGAGATCAAGCAAATGGAGCTTGAGCGTGTCTTCAGGCTCGTCAGGGAGGCGCTCGGCAAAGACCGCAAGCTGGCAAGCATCAAGCGTGAGGATGCCAAGGACGTCCGTGATCACATGTTGGATGGGCGCAAGGCGTCGTCAGTGGACCGCTACTTGAACGTGGTCCGGGCGGTCATCAACCACGCCATAAGAGAGTTTGACCTTGTGGGGGCCGCCAACCCCTTCATGAACTTGGAAGCCGCACCGAAGGATAGGGCTGAGCCCGATAGGGACAAGCGTCGTCCATTCACGCTGGACGAGGTCACTGCGATTACCGCGCGCATAGCGTCTTACGCCAAGGGAGACCTTCGGCACATCTGGTCACTCCTAAATGGCACCGGGTGCCGCCTCGCAGAGGTCTCAGGACTTCGTGTGGCAGATGTACACCTGGATCACGCCATTCCGCATCTAACAGTCGAGTGGCATGACGATCGGCGGATAAAGAATAAGGTATCTCGGCGGAACGTCCCATTGATTGGGGAGGCTCTCAAAGCCGCAAAGGAAGCCGTAGAGGCCGCTGGAAACGCAACGATGTTGTTTCCTGCTTATGGTCGACCCCGAGGCCCGGCATCAGCGTCTGCCGCCCTCGGGAAGCACGTGCGGGCATGTGTGGCTGACCCAAAAGCCACTACCCATTCCCTTCGTCATCTTATGAAGGATCGGCTTAGGTTGGCGGGGGTCAATAAGTCGGATCAAGATATTGTTCTAGGTCACTCTTCGGGGAGCGTTGGGGAGGACTATGGGGGCGACGAGGCGCGCCTTGAGGTCGCCAGACGAGCGCTTGAAAGGGCAAACTTGGAGCCGAGGGCACGCCCTCATAAAAGATAGCCCTATTGCTTAGTTGGCGGTGGGTCTACCCAACCAAGCGCATGCTTCCAGCTACGCTTAAAGCTGGCATAGTACTCGGCTCATAGTCTTGTCATCACGCTTATACCCATTGCGCGGTCCCGAAAATTTTTCAGTCGTGATGACCAGTTGGGACATTCCCGACAAATGAAAGTCGCGCCAGTCCTGGCCCGATCCTCCGCTCAACTGCCATCCACAGAGAGCAAGATGTCCTTTGCTATCGTACCCTAAGGTGTGAGGCTCTACCCTCCTGCCCTTCCCTTTGTAATTAAAAGAAATAATCGATCGGCTACGTATTGCGTCGCATATTGTGCGTTCCATCGAACCCCGCCCATTATTGTCGCGCTATCTAACCGTGCTTAGTATAGGTCACAAGGGGGATTCACGATGATTCTGAGCCGTGCGCATATTCAGAACTTTCGGGCGATTCGTGATGTCGTTGTTGAATTTGGAGCTCAAACCGCAATACTTGGCGGAAACGGCGCAGGGAAGTCTACAGTCCTCCGAGCCATCGATAAATTTTACTCGCCTACAAATACTATCGAGCTGGACGATTTCTTTGGGAGAGACACTTCAGAACCCATCGAAATCTCACTTACCTTCACTAATTTTAGCGCCGACGAGTTGGAGAGGTTCGGGGACCGGGTACAAGACAATCAGCTGACGGTCACTCGTGTCTTCGAAGCGGGTGGTGGAAGAACTAATGGACGGTATTTTGGTGCCAGACTGGCGCATCCACCTTTTGCCGATATTCGGGCCGCTTCAGGAGCGCTTGAGAAACGGCGCATCTTCAATGATGCAAGAGAACAGTATGGATTCGATCTCGCGCGTCGGGCAGACGAAATTGAACCACAACTGGACGCTTGGGAACGTGCGCACCCCGGCGACTGCGAGTTAATGCCAGACGACGGCCAGTTCTTTGGCTTCTCGAATGTGGGAAGGGGAAACCTTCAGAAAAGCACCAGCTTCGTCTTTATACCGGCGGTACGCGATGCATCAGCAGACGCAGTTGATGCGCGAGGCGCAGTGGTCGCGCGGCTTATGGAGTTGGTCGTCAGAAGCGCGGTCCAGCGGCGCCAAGATGTTAGATCCTTTCAAGAGCGCATCTCTCGTGAGTATGTTGAGCTTGTGAACCCAGAACGCCTTCCTGAACTGGGCGCCCTATCGGGCATCCTCACGAACACGCTACGTGACTTCTATGCGGAAGCCGCCGTTGCTCTCAAATGGCTCGCTCCCGCTGAGTTTGCCGTGCCACTGCCTTCGGCAGAGGTGCTCTTGGATGAAGACGGGTTCGAAGGTCCTGTCGATCGGAAAGGTCATGGCCTACAGCGCGCCTTTATCGTTACGCTACTTCAGCACCTAGCAAAGGCGAGCGCCGCTGATGCTGAACTTCCTCCAGAAGAAGGCCTTCGCGCCGATGATACCGTTGAAGGCATAGATGCTGGACCCGAACCAGCGGAGACGCTCGATCGTGAACTCGACGATGAGGCAACTGCTGCTATTGCTATTGAACCAGAGGTAATTCGTGCAAACGGCTCTGAGCCAGAGGCAGCTGCCGTTCACCAAGCACCTGCCGTGCCTCCCTTCGTCCTCCCCGGCTTGATTTTGGCAATTGAAGAGCCCGAACTCTACCAGCACCCCACGAAACAACGCCACTTCGCGAGAGTCCTGACGCGCCTCACTGACGGGAGCCTTCCGGGGGTAGCGGCTCAAACCCAGGTGGTCTTCGCCTCTCACTCATCCTTGTTTGTAGTTCTAAACAGATTTGACGAGGTTAGGGTTGCCCGTCGACACCTTCGGGACCCGGATGAACACAAAGAATGTCGCATAACGTCCTCCAGCATCCAAGCTGTCGCAGCCCGTTTGGAGGCAGCTCGGAATGTAGCCGCTGGCACCTTTACCCCAGCTTCGACCCGCGCCCGCCTCCACGTGTTCGGTCAAGAATTATCGGAAGGCTTCTTCGCCGACCTTGTGGTTCTGGTCGAGGGTATCAGCGACATCGCAGCGCTTTCAGCTGCGGCGGCACTGGAAGGCATCGATTTCGAGGCTTTTGGGATAGCCGTGCTTCAAACTCGTGGAAAATCAAGCATGGACAAGGCAGCGACTATCTTCCTCGAGTTGGAAATACCAGTTTACACAGTCTGGGACTGCGACGCAGGACCTCACGGCATCAAGGACGTGGAGACGAACCGCGCCATCCAAAGACTATTTGGAATTGCCCAGCCTTACGACGCGCGCACATTTGTTGGACCAGACTTCGCGTCTTTTGAGACCGAATTGGAGCCAACGTTGAAAGCGGAAATCGGCGTCGGGATTTATGATGCTCAAGTAGATGCAGTTAGGGATCACTTCGGGCTCCAAAATCGCGATGAGGTGCTAAAGACGCCCGCCGCGATGGCAACCGCGCTCCTTGAGGCCTCTCGACTCGGCGCACGAAGCCAGACACTTGCGGCAATTGTCGAAGCGATCATGCACAAGCGAAATCGGTGATCGTACGCAGCTCGCAAGGCGGCCAGTCATGGCTCTTCCGATACCACAGCGCAGACTGGGCCTGCCAAGGTGGACCAACAGAACGTCGTGGGCGAAGAGCTAGTGTGCCGCGCTGAGGTTCGCCAGCGCCAATAATCTCGGCTATGAAGGCCTCTTGCCGCTGGAGGGGAATCACAGCTCGCTCAAACGGAATTTGGATGCAGACGCAGGGTAATCCTGTGATCCGTTAAGGAACTGACGTGTCACGACTCACAGACCTCATTGCCGAAGTGAAGGCAAAAAATGATCAGCTGGGAGCTGACATCGAGCGCGAGTTCAAGGCGCTATCATCGCGGCGAGCTTTTGGCCTCAATTTCGAGCGCCATCAACCCGAGGCGGTCGAGTTGCCTCGTCGCACAGTACGCAAGGGCGATAAGGTGCGAGTGCTGCCGAAGCGCGGATCAACGGCGAAGGGCGATCAACGGCTTTGGATTGTTAGGGAGATCGAGAAATCCAACGATGCACGGCTCGACCTACTCGGCGGTACACGAGCGGATACCAGGGACTGTCCGATAGCCGACCTAGTGGTAGTGGCCGAGTTTCGAGATTTCATATACCCCGGGCTCGTAAGCACCGGAAAGATTGAGCGCGGCGGTGACAAGCCTTTCCACGCGGTTATCAATGGTGAAAATTACCATGTGCTGAAAGCACTGACCTATACCCATCGAGGCAAAGTTGACGCCATCTACATTGACCCGCCCTACAATACGGGCGCGAGAGACTGGAAATACAACAACGACTACGTGGAGGCAGAAGACCTCTATCGTCACAGCAAATGGCTAGCCTTCATGGAGAGAAGGTTAATCCTTGCTAGACAATTATTGAATCCGTCCGATTCGATACTAATCGTAACGATCGACGAAAAAGAATATCTTCGCTTAGGGCTGCTCTTGGAGCAAACGTTCCCAGAGGCAACTATCCAAATGGTCAGTAGCGTCATCAATCCTAAAGGATCTTCTCGCGCTGGCAGATTCAGTCGCGTCGATGAGTACCTCTTCTTTGTCTACTTCGGAACAGCCGGTGTACTTCCATGGCGTTCCGACATGCTCCGCGCGGATGACGGCGATTCGCGAAGCGTTCGATGGGCAGGGCTGATGAGAAATGGCGAAGGAAGCCGTCGAGAGCGCATCCCAAGTATGTTTTATCCCATCTACGTTGATGCAAAGACTGGCACTTTCCATTCAGCGGGCGAGCCACCGGCGGCAAAAATTAAGCCCGAAAAAGTTTCCAGCCCACCAGGAACGGTCGCCATATGGCCAATTGATCAAAACGGCCAAGAGTTGATGTGGCGTTTGAGCCCCGAGTCCCTTCGTGAATACATCAGGCTGGGCCATGTCAAATTTGGACGGCGAGATGCGGCTACAGGCCAGCGATCAGTCTCCTACCTTCAGCGAGGTATTAGGAAGATGCTGGAATCGGGGGAAGTAGCAATCGTTGGCAAAACATCCGAAGGCGCCCTGGAGCTGGAGTTTGCGGACTCGTTTGGGACCCGTAGTCCCGTCACAGTTTGGAACACCGTTTCCCACAGCGCTAGCGAGTACGGCGCGGGAGTTCTTAAGGCGCTGCTTCCTGGCAGGCGTTTCCCATACCCAAAATCGCCCTACGCGGTTGAGGATACGCTACGCTTCTTTGTGAAGAATAAACCCGACGCGACAATCCTTGATTTCTTCTCAGGTTCCGGCACGACTGCCCACGCCGTCATGCGCCTAAATCGCCAAGATGGTGGTCGTCGACAATGCATCTCCGTCACGAACAACGAGGTTGCTGCAAACGAGCAAGACGCGCTGAGAGAACAGGGATTTCGACCAGGGGATTCTGAATGGGAGGACAGGGGTATCTGTGACTACATCACAAAGCCCCGGGTTGCAGCAGCAATCAGCGGCAAGTGCCCCGATGGCCAACCCATCGAAGGAAACTACAAGTTTACGGACGAGTTCCCTATGGCCGAAGGGTTTGAGGAAAACGCCGAGTTCTTCACTCTAACCTACGAAACACTTGTGGCCGTGAGCCACAATCACGCCTTTGTTCGTATTGCGCCTCTCCTGTGGATGCGTGCGGGGAGCCAAGGAAGACGCATCGACCTGCCCCCACCTTCTGGCTGGGAGGTGGCGGATACCTACGGAATCTTGATCGATCTGGATCAAGTTACGCCTTTCTGCGAAGCAGCCCGGGCGGCAGAAGGGCTGCGATTTGCCTACATCGTCACCAATGATGACCGCCGGTTCCAAGCGGTTTCCCGTCACCTGCCCCACTCTGTCGAACCTATCCGACTTTACGAATCCTACTTCTCAAACTTCCGCTTCGCGAATGGTGAATGATCGATGAAGTTCACGCTGAAGGACTATCAGGACGAGGCAGTCCGCGATGTCCTCGTCAACCTTCGCAAGGCGTCCAGGCGTTGGCACGAGGAAAACGACAAACACGCGTTTTCTCTGACGGCCACTACTGGCGCTGGCAAAACCGTGATGGCAGCTGCTGCGTTCGAGGCGCTCTTTCACGGGGATGACACTTTCGAATTCGATGCCGATCCTGGGGCCGTGGTAATCTGGTTCAGTGATGATCCGGCGCTCAACGAGCAGACTCGATTCAGACTGATGGAAGCGTCAGAACTGCTTAACTTCACCGACCTTGTTGTCGTTCAGAACACGTTCAATCGCGAGAAATTCGAGCCCGGAAAGGTATATTTCCTCAATACGCAGAAGCTCGGCAAAAATAGCCTTCTCGTGCGGGGGCACGACCCTGAAGCGATGTATGCAGAACGAGGAGAGCCATTCCCCGAATTGCGGCCCGACATGCGCTCCTACACGATCTGGGACACGATTCAGAACACTATCGATGACCCTTCGCTGACCCTTTATCTCGTGCTTGACGAGGCTCACCGGGGTATGGGGAACGCGACAAGAGCAGTGCTGGACGCCAAGTCCACGATCGTGAAACGGCTAATAAACGGCGCTGGCGCCGTGCCCGCGATACCCATCGTATGGGGTATCTCGGCGACCGTTGAGCGGTTCAATGCAGCGATGGCGGGGGCCGAAGGTAGAAGCACACTACCCCACGTTGTTGTGGACTCTGCGAAAGTGCAAGATTCAGGGTTGCTGAAGGATACGATCATCCTCGACATCCCTGAAAAGGCAGGACATTTCGACACGGTACTCGTCCGACGAGCAACGGACAAGATCAAGGAAATCAGCGCGGCCTGGGCCGAGTACGCCAAGCAGCAAGATGATGCAGATGTCGTGAAGCCCCTGATGGTCCTTCAGGTACCAAATACTCCGGATCCCAATGAGATTGGGCGTGCTCTGGATATGATCTTCCAGCATTGGCCGGAGCTGACAAGCGACTCCGTCGCGCACGTTTTTGGCGAGCACAGCACTCAGACGTTCGGCGTTCATGCAATCCCGTACATTTCCCCGGAACGAGTGCAGGAATCGACTTGGGTTCGCGTGCTGATCGCAAAGGACGCCATTAGCACTGGGTGGGACTGCCCTAGAGCCGAGGTCATGGTCTCCTTCCGTCCGGCCAGAGACCGTACGCATATCACGCAATTATTAGGGCGCATGGTTCGCACCCCGTTGGCCCGTCGTATCCCAGGCAACGAGAGGCTCAATTCCGTTGAATGCCTGCTACCCTTCTTCGACGTGAAGTCGGTAGAGGCCGTTGCAGACGCACTGATGAACGGAGGTGGTGATGTTGGAGACGCGCCACTTCCCGGCCGTCGAGTTCTTATCAACCCCAAGGAAATGACTCCTAACCCGTCAATCCCGGAGTCGATATGGGAAAAGTTTCTATCGCTGCCATCACAGGCCTTGCCCCAGCGGGTAGCGAGGCCCGTGAAACGACTGACCGCTCTTGCTCATGAACTAGCCGCAGACGGGCTGCTGCCCGACGCGGGCAAAACTGCGCACGGCGAGATGCACAAGGTCCTCGATGCTGCTAGGACCCGATACGCCGGTGAAATCGCCACCGCGCGCAAAGGTGTCCTCACTGTCGACGGCAAGACGTTGACCGCCGATCTAAAGGAGAAGGAAAAGTCCTTCGACGACTTTTGGGAGGAAGCTGATTATTCGGTTATTGAAGACGCCTATCGCAGGGCATCCCGCGCATTGAGCCCGGACCTTTCTCGTACCTATGCCGAATATTTGGCAACGAAGGCGGCCCATGCAGATACCCCAGAAGACGCCCTCATGGAGGCCCATGCGGATATTGCGGCATTGGGGCTGGTCTCAGAGGTGAAGACGTACTTGGACGGGGAGGCGGACAAACTTTCCAAGGAATGGCTGGAAAAGTACCGCGTCGCGATTAAGGGACTCTCGGACGAGCGCCGAGACGCATACCGCCAAATCAAGGAAATGAGCACCGAACCACAGGACATCGATCTAGCTAGACCTAACTCATGGATGGCTGCCACCTCAGTGCGCGAAACGAATGGAAGCGAAACTGCTCTCCCGACCTACGAGCATCATATGCTCTGCGACGAGACCGGCGGCTTTCCAGCCGAAATGAACACGCCAGAAATCAAGGTGCTTGAGACCGAGATGCGGCATCCGGGGTTCCAGGCGTGGTACCGCAATCCGTCGCGACCGAGTCAGGACTCTCTCGGGGTCGCGTATTTCAATAACACGCAGACCAAGATTGTCCGCCCGGACTTTATTTTCTTTTCCTTGCAACCGAATGGTACGATCGCTGCGGATATCGTCGACCCCCATGGCACCCACCTTAGCGACGCTATGCCCAAACTCCGCGGCCTCGCCCGCTATGCCGAAACGCACCCCAACGTCTACCGCCGCATCGAGGCAGTCGAGAAGGTAGGCGACAAGTACCGGGTGCTGGACCTCACCAACGCGGAAGTCCGCAAGGCGGTGGCCGATGCCAAGGAAGCAAGGACCCTTTTCGATAGCGGAGTTTCGAGTGAGTATCTGACACCAGACTGACGATCGTTTCCAATCGAGAGGTTTTTCGTAAGACACTTGGGGTGGTTTGACCGTTGGTGTACGGGGCCTCTCTTTGAAACATTTTTCAGAAAAATTTGTTTCCGCAATACGTATACTTTGCCTAGTCAATCTCCCCCTGCCCCCTGGAGGCCGCTTAGGAAATCGCTCACCTTCGCGCTTGCATCTTCGCAGCGAACTCCGTGTCTCGTTGCCTTTGCTAGTCTCTTTGAGACTTGCCCTTGTGAGACCATAGAAGCGCCCCCTTTTGTTGTATCACACAAGTGGGCATTGACATTATGATACGCCCGGATCACAATCTCTAAGAGTTAAATGATACTCTCGGAGTGAAGGATGCCACCAACGAAACCCACGGCGCCACAAGGCCACCTTGTCGGATACGCCCGCACCTCAACCACAGATCAAAAGGCGGGACTAGCAGCACAACAGCGGGACCTCTTGGCCGCAGGTTGCCTGAAGATATTCCACGAAGAACTATCTTCAGTCGCCACGAAACGCCCCCAGCTTGATGCGGCTCTGGAGTATGTCAGAGATGGGGACACCTTCATTGTCACCAAACCGGACCGGCTGGCACGCTCGACGCTGGACTTGTTGCAGATCGCTAAGGGCCTCGAGGGCAAGGGCGTTGCGCTCCGCATCTTATCGCTCGATCTCAACACCTCGACGCCCACCGGCAAATTGATGCTTACCGTATTGGGAGGCATTGCGGCGTTTGAGCGCGACCTCATGCTTGAGCGCCAGCGCGAGGGCATTGCCAAGGCCCAGGCCGAAGGCAAATATAAAGGCCGCGCTCCAACCGCTCGGCGTCAGGCTGCTGACGTGCTTCGCCTTAGGGCTGAGGGGCTTACGGCAGACGCCGTTGCTAGTCAGCTGGGGATCGGCCGAGCAAGCGTCTTCCGCATCCTCAAAGCCGGTGCTGCGGCGAAGGGACAAACTCCATGAAGCTCGTCGCGAAACGATACGTTGATCCGGCGGCCGACAAGACCAGTGGAGACTACTTCCAAGCCGCTGCGGACCTTGGCGCGAAAGATCTTAGACGTGAGCTGTTTGATCAAGCCGATGACGACTTTGGCGTTCAAGTTGCCAATGTTGAAGCGCTACTGAAGCCTGCAAACTGGCTAACGGAGCGCCCATCCGTTGAGATCCACGGTTATTACAACCAGCTTAGCAACCTCATCGTCTCTTGGCACCCGGGGGCCGGTCGCGAGCAGTTTGACCCAAAGTTTATCAACAGGGTCGAACATGAGTTTCTAATACGTCCCGCTGAATACCGTCGACCACGTGGGGAGTTGATGTATGTGCAAAAGCCCTTCGGGAGTGAAGCTGCAGAGAGGTCTCTGCTGCAAGGGTTTGCTGCTAGGTATCGAGAACTCCTCGCTGACATCGCTTCCGCTGTCACCATCACCACATGTATCCAGCTGCGTGTGGTTGCTGGTGGGCGCAGCAAAGGACACAAGCTGGAGGTAAGCAAACTGAAGAAATATCTGCAGCATCCTTGATGAGATACCATACATTCTCCATGATTCGTTGCTACACTTATAATCCTATACCGGCGTGGAGCCAGTGCTACTTCCACGCTCTTTATGATAACCCAGAGAATCACAGTGACGAGCCAAAGGGGAAACCCAACAACGTGGATGACCACGGACCGAAGCGACCGCTCCAGTCTCACCAAGTTTCGGAAGCTCCGGAACCAAGCCCTAATTTGTAGCCACAAAGGTTGCACCAATCAGCGAGCCGGGCTTAGCCGCTTCTGCCGGTCCCATGCTGATCGGCTACGGGACATCGGAGACCCTGTTGCTACCGTGCCCAGCCTTGGGCAACTTGAGGTCTTCTCCAAGGCCATCGAGCGATGGATCGAGCAGGACTGTCTGCCGATGCAGCGAGACCAGATCGAGCAAGAACTGCGCTTCCAGGCCCGGAAGTTCAACCGTCCGGAGAGCTGGGCCGTGCGGCCAGGTGATTTGCACCGCAGGATCACCCAACGAGGCCGTGCCGAGATCGTCAAAGCTACCATAGCCAAGAATGGCGGGGACTTCCGGGAATGGTTCATTCGCGCGGCAGCGGTCGAGGGCTGGGCTCTGCTCCATTTCGATGGCCTCCCCGAATTTCGCAAGAGGTTCATAGAGACGCAGGCGGGAAGCTGGGCGACCCAGAGGGGAACCCCAAGCCGAAAATGGACTATGCCTGTGATGACGAAGGACACGACGACAATCCTCTACACGGCCAACGGCCCAAGACACCCGACTGTCTGGTCTTCGCACACGCAGTTGCAGCGGAAGAAGGTGTCCGGCACGGTCCAGCGGCTGCTTGGCGCTGACGCTCTGGCTGCGGCAAAGAGCTCCTTGCATCTTGGGGTGTCCCTGTGGGATCAGCCGGTGAAATCACCAATCGGCGAAGGCTACGCGACGCTCCTCGCATCTGTGCGCATCGGCCTTCACAGAGCTAACGCGGCCTGAGCGCAGCGTCCTATACCATTGCAATCAAGGGAAGCCTGTTTTGACTGCTTCTGACATCGACGATCTAGATACAGCAGAAGCTATGGAGGCAATAGGAAAGGCCCTTGCCATCACCCCGGGGGCTCCTCAGGGTGAGCCTGAGACTCTCGACCTCGACCAGCTGCGTGCTGTCGAAAGCGTCTTCCAGCCAAGGGATTTGACCTTTCGGGAGGGAGAACACGAAGCTCACGTTGATGTCTTGGCGAAGGCCATCGGAAGACCTGAGAAACCCAACTACCTTGAGGCAATCACCGTTTGGTGGGGCGGATCGGGCTGGTACATTCTTGACGGGCACCACAGGCGGCTCGCCTACAAGCGAGCGAAAGTCGTAAGGGATATCCCGGTCCGTGTATTCACAGGTGACCTCGCACAGGCTCTCGCGAAAGCGGTCTCTCTGAATTCCAAGAACAAGATGCCTATGAGTCTTCAGGACAAGACAAATGCCGCATGGAAGCTCACAGCTCGGACCGACTATTCCAAGAGCCAAGTCGCCTTAGAATGCGCCGTAGCTGAGAGTTCAGTGGCCAATATGAGGCGGGTCAAGCGACAATTGACCAAGCAGGCAGTAACTGCGGACCAGATGTTGGGAATGAGTTGGGCAGAAGCCCAACGCGTGGCTAAAGGTGAGGATCGTCCAGAGATTGATCACGACACCGCAACAGAACGCCGCGCTCAAGGTTACGTCAAAAGCCTAGCTCGGGCACTGAAGGATCGACCTCACAAAGACCCTGAGGGTTTCGCGCGGGCTCTCCTCTTGTTGGACGAGAGGCTCCCCGGGAGATTGCTGGAGACGGAAGCCTGGGCCGACGTTCGTTTAAGCTACCTTCACGAGCAGGAGGAGCTCTCGGATGGTGATTACTAGGATACTAGGGGTGCATCCATACATGTGCATTTTGCATAGGCTGTCAGATTACATAGTCAGCGGCGGCGGCACCGGGCCATCCCTCAAACACAATCAGAATAGGCACTAAGAATCCTCCTCCATTTCAAGTTTCATGTCCCCCATTGCTGCGGCTGGCCGATATTCCGTCTTCAGAAGCACTGGCATCCTATTTATCGTAAGACTGGCGGACGTGTAGCCGACAGAGCGGGTACCTTTCGTAATATTTGGGTATTTCTGAAATAATACGTCGTTGTATTGCGGTCTAAACAAGTGGATAAGCAAAGCCTCTACTTCAGACGTAAGTTCGGGAGCGCGTGGCTTTATAATTGGCTGGTTGAAAAACTTATCCATCTCTTCTTCATTCTTCATTTCAAATAAGATTGGCTTGACACCTTTTGGAATGGCAAACTCGTATCCGCCAATCAAATTGGCTTCATCGAATCCAACGATATCAAGAAGAAGGATTGCGATCTCGAAGCTGGTCTTTCGACTTTGGAGTGAAATCGCATCCTCCAAAGTCAGTATCTTCTGGAGTTTTTCGTGTCCAGTCAGGCGTTCCCAAATCTCCTGAGACCAAGCCTTTCCTATGTAATGGACATGATACTCAAGATATGGCTCGATGTCTCCCTCAATATCAGCGGGCAACCCATTGACTATTACCTCATACAAAAATTTTTGAGGAGTTTCCCATAGAATAAATTTACCATCGTCTGAAAGTATCTTAAAAGCAGCAACGTCCATATATGGAGGATATTCATCAGGCTCATCCTTATAGTATTGTATCTCGACCTGAACTAATCCCCCTGCTTCCATAATTTCGGCTTCCGCGAGGTCGAACCGACACACTAAGGGCTTGTTGATTCCGTCCAAAATTTCGAAATTGATTACCCCTTGACCCATCGTTATGTTTTGGAACCACATAAGAGGGCGTTGCACGATGCAGTAAACTGTACAACCTTTAAGCCGCTCTTTTACCTCCTCTTCACCCTTCAGAAACTCAAATTCATATGCGCTTACTATTGGATATCGAGTTTCCGCTTGAATATCGATCAACTTGATGCCGTCTAACATTGAGCCCCCAGAATCTGCCGCAATCGTGTTTGGCCGACCAACGCTTATATGAGCAGCAAAGTTTTCAGTCGATCCTTTGTTGGTAGGCCGTTACGGTCGTTCAGAGCAATCAAGCTGGCTGGCCTTGTTAATCCGCATGAGGCTCAGACGCATATGGTGTGGCACTCTTGGCACGGCTCTTGACTGAGAGATACACCGCTGCTACCGCTTGAGATACACCAAAGCGGCCGACGCTCTGTGGAAGTGATCGCATCAAGCGATTGAAAATAAGGAGTTTTCTGGACTTTTTGCACCCGGTTCGATTTGTCGAACTTGTCCGGCCCGGGGAGCCACTTAATCCAGAAATGTCTTTAAACCCAAGCACTGCAAGGCTTTCCGCCTCCCAGAGGTACACTGCGGGGTACACTGGGCTATGACGATCGGCGTGAACCACATTCAGAAACGCGGCAAAGCCGGATGGCGCTACAGGCGCAAAATCCCTGGAGAACTTCGGGTTATTTTGGGCACGCGAGAACACCTCGTGCCCGCTTGGCGCCACTGACCAGGAGGCCCTCAAGAAATACCCTGGGGTTCATGTAGGGGCCGAGAAGTTTTTTGTCCGACGCGGTCAAGCGCGCGAACGGCCCCGACAGAGTGGGATCAGTTCCGCGACGAAATAGCCGCTGCTTGCAAAACGGGATTTGGCGAGGTCATCGAAGCGGCGCGATTCTATGTCGAATTCGGCGTGCCTGAAGGTCACGTCGCCTTCCACGCAGCGGCTCGATACACCGATCCGTTCCGCTCAATGTTGTCGAGCAAGCCGTCTCTCGAAGAAACCAAAGCCGATAGTGATCAATGCCGCCAGCAGGAAATATCCTAGCGCGGCGGCGAACAGAGGCTCGTAGACCCGAAATGTCTGCGCGCGAACGAGGTTCGCCGCGCCCATCAGTTCGAAGACCGTGATCGTCGACGCCAGTGCGGTCCCCTTCAAAAGCAGGATGTTCTGGCCGCCGATCGCCGGCAAAGCCAACCTGAAAGCCTGCGGGAGAAGGACGGAAATCATGATCCGTGTTTTCGACAGGCCAAGCGATTGGCCGGCCTCACGCTGCCCTTCTGGAATGGCCTGTATCGCCCCTCTCCAAATCTCGCCACAGTAGGCCGCGGTGTTCAGGGAAAGGGTAAAAAACGCATAGAAGTCCGCGCCTCGCAAAATGGGCCAGAGCGGGCTGTAGCGGATCGAGGGGATCCCCGAGAGAATTTGGCCGATACCGAAGTAGCAGAGGTAAAGCTGGACCAGGAGCGGGGTCCCCCGGAACGCGAGGATAAACGCAACCGCAGGATATCGCAGCCATTTCCTGTTGGATAACCGGGCCAGTGCAACCGGGATAGCAAGCAAATTGCCGACCACCGCACAGCCGAGGAACAGGATTATGGTGACCTGGGCGCCGGCCAGAAGCTGATTGGCGAGGTAGGCTCCAAACTCAGTCACGCTAGCCCCGCCTCCCGCCACGGACGGTGGCTGTTTCGAGGGCATGGAAAAGCATCGCCGATATGCCCGACATGGCGAGGAACACGAACGCGATCGCGCAATAGAACATGAAGTAATCGCGCGTCGCGCCGGCAGCCATCTTGCCGGCGAGAACGAGCTCGGTAAAACCGATCAGGCTGACCAGTGAGCTTTCCTTCAAGACGACCAGCCACAAATTGCCAAGCCCCGGCAAGGCCAGGGGAACCATTTGCGGCACGGTCACCAGGAAGAAGGTCTGGCGCCGTGTCAGACCGAGTGAATAGGCTGCCTCGACCTGACCTCGCGGGATGGCCACGATCGCGCCGCGCAGGACCTCCGTGCTGTAGCCGCCTTGAACGATCCCAAGCGACAGCGTCGCGGCGACAAACCCATTGACCTGGAATTCGGAAGTCAGTCCCGCCAGGCTCACGGCCCAGCGCAACGCGTCCGTCGCGGTATAGTAGACGAGAAATATGATGAGAATGTCCGGTACGGACCGGATGATTGTCGTATAGGCAACGGCTGCGGAGACCGCCACGCGGTTCTTCGAGATCTTGGCCACCGCACCCATGAGGCCGAGGGTCAGGCCCACGAGATAGGCGCTGATCGAAATTCCAAGGCTCAGGCAAGCGCCAAGAAGCAATTCGTCGCCCCAGCCCTTGTCCCCGAAGCTGAGCAGGGTTGCCCAAGACACGGTCGAGTTCATACAGCGCGTTCCAGTTCAATGAAGATGGCGACGGCCGCCCCGGGCCGGCCGTCCCCCGGGCCTGAACCAGATGATCAATCGCCGTAAATGTTGAAATCGAAATAGCGCTTGGTGATCGTCTCGTACTCGCCGCTGGCGCGCACCGCCTTGAGTGCTGCATTGAGGCGGTCCCTCAGAGCGGTGTCTTCCTTGCGCAGGCCGCCGCCGTCGCCGTATCCAAACATTTTCTCATGCGGCAGCGTCACCTTGATTTCATAAGCTTGGCCCTCCGGCTTCTTCAAGAAATCCTGGATCTGGATGCCTGCCGCAGCCATGAGATCCACGCGTCCGGCCTGGATGTCCGCGATTTCGTCATCGAGTGTTGGATAGATCTTCACTTCGGCAATGCCGTTGAACTTATCCTGCATGTAGGTCGCCTGCAGGCTGGCACTCTGTGCCGCGACCGCAATCCCCTTGAATGTCTCCGGCTTGGTCACGTCGAACTGCCGCGTATCCGCCTTGGCGCCGACAAGCACGTTGGGCGAATAGTAGTACTTGTCGGTGAAATCGATCACCTCCTTGCGCTTGTCCGTGATCGACATCGAGCTCCAGATGACGTCGAACTTCTTGGCCAACAGCGCGGGAATGATGCCGTCCCAGGCGATATCGACGATCTCACATTTCGCCTTCATCTCTTTGCAAACGGCATTCATCAGGTCGATTTCCCAGCCCTGCCAGGTGCCGCTGGCATCCTTGACGGAGAAAGGCGGGTATGGCTCCGCGGCGACACCGAAACGGATGACATCGTCGGCCGCCGACGATGAATTGGCGGCGCCAAATACCGCCACGATCAGTGACAAGGCGAGTGCAAGCTTTTTCATGATTGTTCCCCTTTTTGTTTATGTGGATTTGTATCTTCCGCAATGATGATGCTGGTAGCCGGGCATCTGCCGATCTTTCGACGTCGGCCCGTGGCCAGCCGGCAGCATCGAGCATCGTGGACTGGTTCGGATGTCGGCGATGCGAACTTGGCCATTCGGCTCAGTCGACCTTCTTTCAGGGCGGTGTTTGAAAACGCTAACAGTTCAAATGATCTCGATCTAATGCCCCCTGCCGTGCGGTTCATCACCAATAGTTATGACGATAGCCCCTTCGAGTGACGCAGTCCGGCGACCGGCAAACGATCGGCGCTCATTGATCGGCGCGTGCGAGGACAGGGCTGAATTGAACGGTTCACGACGCCGCCATTGATCGCGCCTATGAGTTTTCAGCGATAGTCCCGCGCCCACGGGAATAAGCTCGCGACTGTCCACCAAATTTCTGATGTGGCATCGTCGGCTGGTTCCGGGATGGCCGGCCGCAATGCGGTCGGTCCGGTGCGTTCGCTCTAAGGTCGTCATATGAATAGCAGCCCTTGCCGGTCCATCGAGGAGATGAGCGAAAAGATCGCTGCCGGCCTGTCGCCCGTGGAAATCATGGAGGGTTGCCTCGATCGCATCCAGGAACTGAATGAACACATCAAGGCGATGATTTTCGTGGCCGAAGCTGATGCCCTGGACGCCGCGCTTCAGGCCACACGCGAAATCAGATCCGGTCACAGGCGCGGCCCGCTGCATGGCGTGCCGATCGCGGTCAAAGACGTTATCGACGTCAAGGATTGGCCGACAACGGCTGGCTCCCGGTTGTTTCGGGATCACGTCGCGACGGAAACGGCAACATGCATTGCCAATCTTCAGGCGGCCGGCGCCATCATCATCGGCAAGACGAACCTGCACGAACTGTGCGTCGGCGGCCACGACAATCCTTGGCACGGCAAGGTCGCCAACCCGCTTGATCCGGACCGTGGGACAGGTGGCACGAGCAGCGGGTCGGCCGCAGCGGTCGCGGCCGGTTTTTGCCTGGCAGCGGTTGGCACGGACAGCGGCGGGTCAAACCGATCCCCGGCTGCTGCAACCGGCTTGTTCGGTTACAAGCCGACGAATGATCTGATCGCCGTGCAGGGCGTCATGAGCATAGCGCCTTCGCTGGACTGCGTCGGCGTTCTTGCACGCTCGGTCAGGGACGTTCGCCTGATGACCGAGGCGCTTGCCGGAAAACGGCTCGCCCCGTCGGCAAGCGGGGGCAGCAAAACGACAACGGGCATCACGATCGGCATCTGCCCCGAACTGCTTGGCGCTCACGTCGACACGTCAGTCGATATCGCGTTGGCTACCATGCTCGATCGTCCTGAAGTGCGCACGGTCGAGATCACCTTCGACGACAGGGAGGCGTTCGTTGCCGCGGGACTGACAATCCTCCAATGTGAGTTCGCGCGAATCTACCGCAATGCAATCGAGCAGAAGCCGGACATGGTCGGCGACGCGGTTCACTCATTCCTGCAGGGCGGCATTCGCATCCATGCCGGCGCCTATGATAGCGCCATCGAAATCCGTAACGGCGTGCGAGGCCGGTTTCTGGAGAAAATCGCGGGCCTGGACGCTTTTGCCATTCCTACGGCGCCTGGATCGGCGCCGCGGCTTTCCGACGAACTTACCGAGGTGAATGGGGAAATGGTGCCGTGGGGACTGGCCGGCGGCCGCTTCCGCCGCTGGGCAAATATGCTTGGCATGCCGGCGTTGGCTATTCCTTTGCCGGTTCCTGACGGGCTTCCGGTGTCGGTGCAACTGGCCGCAGGTCCGGGTCAGGACGCCGGTTTGCTCGATCTCGCCGAAATGTTGACAAGCAACTGAAATCAGTTCCGCCAAATCGCTGAAAGTTCATAACCTCCAGGAATAAACTTCCTTCGCGCGCCTCTTGGAACATCCGACCCTTCCCATTAATCTTGGCGTTCGCAGCTCGCTGTTTCGGCACAGCGATCCAGCTGCCTGGCAAGGTAAGCGGGCATGAAATTTGGCGAAAAGGACACCGTCACGAAGGAGGCAGAGTTTACGCCTCGCGAGATCGAGGTCTTCGCTTCGGTCATGCTGCATGGAACAACCACCAAGGCGGCCGACGCACTTGACATCACGCAGCCGGCTGTCAGCAAGATGCTCCAGCAACTCAGCGAGAAGGCGGATTTCCAGCTGTTCAGGAAAAGCCGGCAGCGGCTGATCCCCACACCTGAAGCGCACATGCTCTATGCCGAGGTGAAGCGCGTTTTCGAGTCCGCGCGCGGCATCTCGCGCGCCGCGAGGGAGATACGCGAGCTACGAAGTGGCAGGTTGAATATCTGCGCGCTCCCGGCCTTCGGGTCCACGCTGCTGCCATCCATCATCACGAGCTTCTCAAAACAGCATCCATCCGTGTCGATTTCCCTGGATATCCGCAGCTCCGCCACGGTGGTGCAGCGGGCGAGCCGCAATCAGCTCGACATCGGAATAGGCGTAACGGCATCGGACGAGAATTCTTCAATCGTCAGGCGAGCGCTGACAGCGACCCCACCGGTTTGCGTCATGCCGGCGGGTCACCGTCTGGCCGAGCTCGACGTGGTGCAGGCAGAAGATCTCGACGGTCTCGACTTCATCTCGATGGGCTCCGCTGATCCGATGCGGCAGCAGCTCGATGCCTTGTGCGAAGAACGCGGAGTGGGACGTCTGTTGAAGATAGAGGCCAGTCTGTCCAGTGCGTGCATCGCCCTTGTCGCGTCCGGGGCGGGCGTGAGCGTCGTCGACAGGCTTTCGGCGTGGCTGGCACGCGACCTGCCGATCGAGATCAGGGATTTCCGGCCACGTCTCGATCTGAACCTCAGCGTCTACCGGCCTTGGGGTGTCATTGCATCGACGGCGGCGGACGCCTTCACCGAGCATCTTATCCAGACGACGCGAAGCTTTATGAACGGCGTAGAGGCAGGAATCACCGCCCTGGGTCCTCGCCGCCAGGCCGACAGAACTGTTTTCATTCACCGCTGAAAGCCTCTAGCGGAGCGGCAGGCATTCGAACAGGCGGCCGATATCGGCTTCGTCATTGTAGACATGCGGCGACACGCGCATCTTCGTGCCGCGCAGCGTGACGTGCACGTCAGCCCGCTTCAGCTCTTGTGCCGCATTCGGCGCGAGACGGCCCCCTATGTCGAGGATCGCGATATGGGGCGTTGGGTGTCGCGGACGCGCGACCGGCAGCCCTCTGCTTTCCGCCTGCGCCCAGACAAGCTCATTAAGGTGACGCAGGCGCTCAAACACGCGCCCGACGGTCCAACCGCGGATGAGCTTCATTGCGGCGATTGCGATAGGCAGGACCGCGAAATCGGAGCGTTCCCCCATGTCGAACCGCCGCGCGCCGGGAAGAAACTCGGCCACGGCCACCTTGTAGAAGTCCGATTTGTCCCCGCCCATCCGGTTCCATGAATGATGCTCCAGAGTGCGCCCCTCTGTGTGCCAACGCCGGTCGGCGTAAA
The DNA here is from genome assembly GCF_006442955.1 of Mesorhizobium sp. B1-1-1. Classification (NCBI taxonomy): domain Bacteria; kingdom Pseudomonadati; phylum Pseudomonadota; class Alphaproteobacteria; order Hyphomicrobiales; family Phyllobacteriaceae; genus Mesorhizobium; species Mesorhizobium sp. B1-1-1. Next base: position 80,271 of record NZ_VFWW01000011.1, on the reverse strand, counting down.
GGAATGCGAGGCGATATGGCCCCAGAAGGAACTTGTAGGTGGCAAAGACGAGAAAGTCCGGTCGGACGCGCCGGACATCGAAGGGTATCGCGCCAACCCACTGGGTTCCGTCAACGACAAGACTGGCGCCCGCTGCCCGTGTGGCGGCGGCCACCGCCTCCAGGTCGATCGCCACGCCCTCGAACCAATGCACCAGCGTCCCCGCAACGACCGCGATGGGACGGCTCGAGTCTTGGATTGCCGATACGATCGCGCTGGTCCAGTCGCCGTCGGCTGGTTGCGGGACGATATCAACGCAGGCGCCGGCGCGTTGCGCGAGGTCATACCAGACATATCTGTGCGAGGTGTGTTCGTTCTCCATCAGAAGGATGGCCGAACCTGCCGCAACCAAAACGTTGGCGGCTGCGATAGCCATGCCATAGCTGGTGGCGGCCACAATGGCGATCTCATCGGCATCGGCGCCCACCATTGATGCGGCGAGCTGCCGAGCCTCTTCCACCTCGTCGTAATAGGAGGCGATGGTCATTTTCCAGGGTTCGGCTTTCACCCTGACGCCGGCCTCGCCGGCCGCGACGGCGGCGGTCGGGATCGGAGACATGTATGCGACATCCAGATAAGCTGTCTCGCGGGGAATGGAGAAGAGATCTCGTTGGCAGCTCAGCATGGCATCACAACCTGAAATCAATTGAGGTGCCGAGTCCGGCGTTGCGGGCGGAGATATAGACAAGATTGGCAAGCTCGATGTCTTGCGCGGGAACGCCGAGAGACCGGAAAAGCGTGATCTGATCGTCGCCAGTGCGGCCGGGTTTCGCACCTGCCAGCACGTCGCCGACCTCGCCACGGATATGATCGACGCCGATCACGCCGGTTTCAATCGCCTCGATCAGTTCTCCCGCGGCCGTCAGCGCCATAGGCAGGTAGTCGACCCAGATCTGCGCTCTGCGCACACAGTCGAGGTCGAGCTCGCGGCATGAAGCGACGCTCGCCCCGACCGCATTGATATGGACACCAGGCGGAAGCCATTCGCCGCACAGCACCGGCTTTTCGGAAGATGTCGTGGTGCAGATGATGTCGGCCTCGCGAACGGCCTCGCCAGGGTCGCGATGTGCCTTCGCCTGGAATCCGGCGGCTGACTGCTCCTCGGCGAAGTGCTGCGCCTTTGCAAAGTCGCGACCCCAAACATGGATCGCATGGATCGGCCGGACGTCCGCAATAGCCGCGACATGCCGGCGCGCTTGCTCGCCATATCCGAACAGTGTCAGCGTGGTGCTGTCTTCGCGCGAAAGTGCCCTCGTCGCGACAGCACTGGCCGCCGCGGTCCGCCAAGCCGTAAGCTCTCCCCCGTCGATCAAGGCTACAGGCCGTCCATGATCCTTGTCGAACAGGAAGACACCGCCGCGATGAGACGCGAACCCATGCGCGAAATTGTCAGGAAACACGGAAAGCACCTTCGCCCCGAACAGCGGCCGGTCATCCAGCGCAGCATACATAAGCGACAGACAACTCCCGGCCGCACCCGGCAGCTCAAGTGTGCGCCTGATCTGCTGGCGCGCCATGCCGCTCGATGTTTTGCGCAGTGCGGCCTCGGTCGCTTCAAGAGCCAGGGATAGGCTCAAAATGTCCCGGATCGCGTTCTTGTCGATCAGGAGGAATTCCGGCTCGCCACTCACCGTGCAGTCTCTTCCATTCCGCGATCCCCGATGCGCCGATAAGCGTAGCATTGCTCTCGCAAACGGTTGCGCCCGAATTTGATAACTTCGCACGAGAAGTTGCCCGTGCGGGCTAATGGGCCGACCTGGGCAGCCGCAGATGGCTGGGACATTGGTTCATAACTTTTGGCCATGAACGGCAGCGACCAGTTCAATTGACCGCAGTTGGCACCCATTGCAATGTTTTCAGGCAACCGAGGATGTTGTGCGGGGTTGCAAACACATCGCAGGCGCCGATCGAATTAAGAAGAGCGGCGTCAGCAGTACTGTCAAGAACTCCAGCAACATCTCTCAACGATATAGCGGCATTTGCATCGATTCGTCTTTCAGAGATTACTCGTATCGGATGACGTCATTAGCCCGGGAATTTTTGGAGGTCATCTTTATGCGTGTCGTGGTCATTGGTTCCGGTATCGTCGGCAGTTCCGCCGCCTATGAATGCGCCAAGGCGGGAGCAAGCGTCGTCGTGCTGGAGGCCGGACGGATAGCAGGCGGCACGTCGGCGGTAAGCTTTGCCTGGACAAATGCGACGACCAAGCAGCCCCGGCCGTATTTCGATCTGAACGTCTCGGGAATGCGCGCCCATCTTGAACTCAAGCGCGACTTCGGCGTCGCTCCCTGGTTCACCCAGACCGGCAGTTTCGATTGGCGAACAGTGCCGGAGTCGATGGACGATTATTTCGAGAACTTCAGGCAGATGAAGGAATGGGGCTACGGCGTCGAGTGGATCGACAAGAAGCGCGTCGCCGAGATGGAGCCCGATATCGATGTCTCTGCCTTCGGTGATTGTCCAATCTCCTACTATCCGGAAGAAGGCTGGGTCGATCCGGTGCTCTACTCGGCCTGGCTTTTGCGGGCGGCGAAGGAGCGCTGGGGAGCACAGGTCAGACTCGGTTCCCGCGTGACCGAGATCGAGACCGAAAGCGGGCGCGTACGGGCAGTTCGGACGGCGAACGGAGACCGACACCCTGCGGATGCCGTCGTGAGCTGCACCGGCGGCTGCTCTAGTGAGAGGCTCGGCGATGCCCAGGGTATTCCACTTTCCTCGACCATAGGCGTGCTCGCCTTCACCCCGCCGGTGGCCTTGACGCTCCGCAGCCAGCTGCATGCCGACGATCTGGATATCCGTCCCGACGGAGCGGGCCGCATCATGATCCATAAGGTCTCGGTGGACATGACCCTGGAGAAGCCGGAGGTGCTCAGCCCTGCCGGGAACGAGGCGGCGACGCTCCTGGATGCGGCGACCAAGGTCCTGTCTTCGCTCCGCGACGCAGGTGTGGAAGCCATTCGCACGACGGTCCGGCCGTTCCCGGAGGACGGCTACACCTGTGCCGGCGCCATGCCGGATATCGTCGGCCACTACATGGCCGTAACGCACAGTGGTGTGACCATCGGCCCGCAATTGGGCAAGGTGGTCGCCGACGAAGTCGTGCGCGGCAAAATCCATGACGAAATGGAAACGTTTCGTCCGCAACGCTTCTTCCAGGCCCACGCCCAGCGCTCCGCTGTCGCGCACGTCTGATCCCGCTCAGCAGACCGCTGGATTGCGTACGGCGGCCTGCTTTTGACCAACGCAACCAGGGGCCTCCGCCATGGGGAACATCGAACGATTCGACAAGAACGAACGGCTTAGCCGTATCGTCGTTCACAACGGCACGGCCTATCTCTCGGGCTTGACGGCCGATGACAAGAAAACCGGCACGTCTGACCAGACGAAGGAGATATTGGAAAAGGCGGATCGCCTTCTGGCGAGCGTCGGTTCGGATAGATCGAAGCTGCTGTTCGCGCAGATCTGGTTGAGGGATGTCGAAGACTTCGACGCGATGAACAAGGCTTGGGTCACATGGCTCGACGGCGTGGAGCCACCGGCACGCGCCACGGTCGGGGCGAGCTTCGCCTTGCCCGAGATCCGTGTCGAGATCCAGCTTACCGCAGCGATTTGACACGTCGCCCGCCACGTCCAGGCCAGCGAGTCCAATCAGATTCGTCAGGGACATGCTTGCGCACCGGCCTTCGCGGCGCGATAGATGCGGCGGTTTGGGGAGGAATCATGCGAAAAGTCCTGGCATCGGCATTGCTGCTGGCGGCTGCGGCGTTCGCGACCGGCGCTCATGCGCTGGACAGCAGCGGCACACCCGTCGTCGTGACACCCCTCGCCTCGCGCACGACCACCGCTTCCGGCCAGCCGATCACGCTGCCGCAGAAGAACGTGCAGGTGCTGGTGTCGACCTACGACATAGCGCCGGGCGCGACCTTGCCGGTGCACAAGCATCCGTTCCCGCGCTACGCCTATGTCGAGGCCGGCACGTTGAAGGTCACCAATGTCGAGACCGGCAACAGCAACACCTACAAGACTGGCGATTTCATCATCGAGATGATCGGGCAGTGGCATCAGGCCACCAATATCGGTGAAGGCCCGGTCAAGCTGCTGGTGATCGACCAGGTCGAGGAAGGCACCAAGAACACGGTTTTGCGCCAGTAAGCCACCGCTGCTCCGGCTCCTCGAACTGTCTCGCCACGGGAGCGCGCCGCGTTAAGCGTTGGCCCAGCTCTTCACATCCGGTTCCGCACGACCGGGCTGACGATGCTACGCCGGTTGCCCGCCTTACCGGCGGAACCGGATTCCCCCCGTTGGGTTTTTCGCGAAATCCCTTTGCTTGGTGAATGCCTTTTCCTGGAGCAAACTCCCTGCCGGGGCTCAAGGAGCAGAAATGAGAGCACGAACAGCGACGGTCGGCGATCTGGAAGACGTGTTTCGCCATTTGTCCAAGCGGATGTCCGACGAATACATCGCCGCGGGCAAGGACAGCAAGGTCGCCTACGACAATCTGATGATGAACCTGAAGGAGGGCCGCGCCCATGCCCTTGTCGACAGCGACGGGACCGTAGCAATCGTCGCCTGGCACGAGCATGGCGACGCCGCGGACACGCTGTTCGCGGCGCGCGAGGGCTTTTTCAGGGCCGCGACCGTGCGTTTCTGCAGGCGGCATATCAGGCAGATCCAGGCGCTCGCCGGCAATCTCCCTATTCACTCCCGCAGTTGGCTCACGGGACCGGAAATCGCAAAATGGTTTCGCACCATCGGCTATGTCGAACGCGGCGAGGAAAATGGCGCCAAACTGTTCGAATTGCCGCCGGCCGCGACCCGGCCGGGCTAGGCAAGCAGGTTTGGTGCACCGCGAGTCCAGCCGCCATTGCACCGTGGCACGGCTCGCCTTCGCGCGGCCTTAGCCCCAGGCGCCGACCATTTGGCGTGTCGTGGCGTTCAGCCGGTTGAAGGCGTTGATCACGGCGATCTGGATGACGAGCCCGGCAAGCGCCTTTTCGTCATAGTGCCGGGCGGCCTCGTCCCATACCTCGTCCGTCACGGCATCCGTTCTGTCGGCCAGCCTTGTGCCGGCTTCGGCAAGGGCAAGCGCGGCGCGTTCGGCATCGGTGAAGTACGGCGTCTCCCGCCAGGCCGACAAGGCAAAGATGCGTTCGTCCTTCTCGCCAGCCTTCTTGAGTTCGCGCGCATGCATGTCGACGCAAACCGAGCAGCCATTGATCTGGCTGGCGCGCAGATGGACGAGCTTGCGCGTCACATAGGGCAAATCGGCCGCCTCGGTCGACTTGTCCAGCGCCAGCAGCGCCTGCAGGGCGCCGGGGATGAGCATCACGGGGTTCTTGAGCCTGGCTTCCATGGTGTTTCTCCGTTTGAAAAGTTTGGTCAGGGCGCGGTTTGCCATGCCCGGGAGCGGCGCATCCGGGAGACTTGTTGTGGTTCGCCGGCCATGGCGACCGGTCGGTCGAGGAGAGTCGGCGCTCAGCCTTGCTTCGCAGCCACCTGCTCAAGTCGCTCAAGAATACGCGGCCAGCCGCTTCCCATGCCGACATATCCACGCTCGTCGGCCGGCCGGAACCCCGAGTGCTCCATCCGCACCCGGGTCGCCGCGCCCTCAGGCGTGAGCGACCAGGTCACCACGGTTTTCAGTCCGCTGTCGGATTCGCTTCCGTCGCCCCAGCTATAGGCAAGCAGGCGTGGCGCCTCGACTTTCAGCACGACGCAGTTCGTCACCCCGGACCAGCCCGGTACCGGTGAAGCGCGGAACGTGAAGCGATGCCCCTCTTGCGGCGCGAAGTCATTCTGCATGAGCCATTCTGCGACGAGTTCGGGCACTGTCAGCGCACGCCATATCTTCTCCGCCGAATGCGGAATCAGCCGTTCAACGACGATCGATTTGGTCTGTGTCATGCCGTGCTCCTCTTAGTCGTCGTCGAGCCACCGCTCGCGATCAATAACTCGATGGCTATGGGTTAACTCATAACCATGTAGTTATAAGACTGTCAAGCAGGGAAATGCCCCCTGGTCCAATGCGCCGTGCCGTTCCTGCTTTCGCGCCCGCCGCGCGGGTGCTACGGGCTTCTCACAACATCATGGACAGGATCACACCTTGACTGAAGAAGCCCGCCCGCCGCTGATCGAAATCTGTGTCGAGGGCATTGATGGCCTTCTGGCCGCACAGGCCGGCGGCGCCGACAGGGTCGAACTGTGCGCCAGCCTCGTCGAAGGCGGCATCACGCCGAGCTTGGGAACCGTGCGCGCCGCGCTCGACCAGGCGATTGTGCCGTTCCATGTCATGGTGCGGCCGCGTGGCGGCGATTTTCTCTACAGCGAAACCGAGTACCGTTCGATGCTGGCCGACGTAGCCGCCCTGCGCGACCTCGGCGTGCCCGGCGTGGTGTTCGGCTGCCTCACCGCCGAAGGCACCATCGACGAGCGCCGCATGAGCGAACTGACGGAGGCCGCCGGCGGCCTTAACGTCACGTGTCACCGCGCTTTCGACATGACGCGCGACCCGGCCGAGGCGTTGGAAGCGCTGATCCGCTGCAAGGTCGGCCGCGTGCTGACCAGCGGCCAACGCGACACGGCGATGGAGGGCCTGTCGCTGTTGGCGGACCTGGTGCGACAGGGGGGCGACCGCATCGTCATTCTCGGCTGCGGCGGGCTCGATCTCGGCAACATTGCCGAGGTGCGGCAAAGGACTGGACTGTCCGAAATGCATTTCGCCGCCCTCAAGGACGTGCCCAGCGCCATGCGCTACCGCAATCCCAAGGTCGGCATGGGCGGCTCCGACCTCGACCGCGAGTATCGCAATACGCTAACCGATACGCCGCTTGTGGCAGCGACGATCGCGGCGGCCAAGGCATGACCGCTCTCTCCCCGATCAGCCGTGTCTCGCAAAGCGACGAAGCGGCCATACTCGCGCTCAACAACGAGCATGCCGCCGAATTGTCCTGGCTTGAGCCCGAGCGCCTGTCCTTCCTGCTTGGCGAGGCGTTCTATGCGCGCCGCATCGGCGCGCTCGAAGCCTTCATCATGACCTTCGATCAGGGGGCCCGGTACGACAGTCCGAATTTTCTCTGGTTTCGCGAACGCTACGAGCGCTTCGTCTATGTCGATCGCGTCGTGGTGGCCGCGCAAGCTCGTGGCCGCGGCCATGCCCGCCTGCTCTACCAGGACCTGTTCGAGCACGCCACGCGCGCCGGCCACGCACTGGTCACATGCGAGGTCAATGCCGACCCGCCCAACCCGGCTTCGGACGCCTTCCATGCCGCGCTCGGCTTCACCGAGGTCGGCGACGCGGTGATCCACGGCGGCAAGAAGGCGGTGCGCTACTACGTCAGGCGGATCATCGCCTGAGCGCTGCTCCTTTCCAGGTCTCTGCCGCTACTGGAACAACGCCGCTGCACTGACCAGCGTCGTCCAGAACCCCCACAACAGCGGGATGCCGACCAGCAGCCAGGCAAGGACCAATTTGACAGAATTGCTGTTGTCTTGCGCCATGATCACTCTCCTTACGCTGCAGCCGGTTCGGCCTTCATGTGGAACCGTGCATCCACCGGCCGCATCATCAGGTTGAGCAGGAAACCGACGACGAGCAGGCCGGCCATAATGTACATGGTGACCGTGTAGGCATCGGCCTTCGCTACTCCTGCATCGATCTGGTACTGCCTGATGTAGTTGACCAGGACCGGCCCCAGCACGCCCGCCACCGACCACGCCGTCAGCAGGCGGCCATGGATGGCACCGACATACCGCACGCCGAAGACATCGCGCAGATAGGCCGGAATGGTGGAAAAGCCGCCGCCATACATGCTCAAGATGATGCCATAGAACAGCACGAACAGGAACACGTTGCCCGACTGGCCCGTCCACGGCACCACCGCATAAAGGATCACGCCCAGCACGAAGAAGACCGCGTAGGTCGTCTTGCGGCCGATATAGTCGCTGGTCGACGCCCAGAAGAAGCGGCCGAGCATGTTGAAGATCGATAGCAGGCCGACGAAGCCGGCGGCGGCGGCCGGCGTGATGCGTCCCGGGAACATCTCCTGGCTCATGGCGGAGGCTTGGCCGAGGACGCCGATGCCGGCCGTCACGTTGAGGCACAGCACGCCCCACAACAGCCAGAACTGCGGTGTCTTCAACGCGTCGTCGAGATGGACGTTGGCGGTTGTCACCATCGTGTTTTGTGTCGTCGGCGGCGTCCAGCCGGCCGGACGCCAGCCATCGGGCGGCACCCTGACGATGACAGCGCCGATCAGCATGAAGATGAAGTAGACAATGCCCAGCACGATGAAGGTTTCGGCGACACCGATATGCTGCGGGGTCGAAAACAGCTTCAGCAGATAGACCGAAAGCGGCGAAGCGATGAAGGCTCCGCCGCCAAACCCCATGATCGCCATGCCGGTCGCCATGCCCGGCCGGTCGGGAAACCAGGTGATCAGCGTCTTGACCGGCGAGATGTAGCCGAGCCCGAGGCCGATGCCGCCCAGGACGCCGTAGCCGAGATAGATGATCCACAGTTGATGCAAGGTGACGCCGAGCGCCGACACGATGAAACCGCCGCCGAAACAGCAGGCGGCCGCGACCATCGCCTTGCGCGGGCCGACGCGATCCAGCCAACCGCCGCCGAAGGCTGCCGCGAGGCCAAGAAACAGGATCGCGATCGAAAAAATCCAGCCGAGTCCGGTCAGCTTCCAGTCGTCGGGCGCCGAATCGGTGATACCGATCAGTTTCGACATCGGCAGGTTAAAGACGCTGAACGCGTAGGCCTGACCGATGCAAAGATGAATGCACAACGCCGCCGGCGGCACCATCCATCTGCTGAAACCGGGCTCGGCGATCGTGCGCGAGCGATCGAGCCAGCCGCCAGCGTTTTCCCTGGTCGTTGCCATTCCATCCTCCCATGCAATGCTCCGATTCGAATAAACTAGGCGGAGCACGGGGCGGGACAACAAGGAATAGCTGCCATAATACCAATGTCTAAGGACATTGGGCTATCCGGCAAGCAGATCGCCAGGTAACCCCTGGCTATATTAGGACGAACTTACCAAACAAGCTGCCGGACAGGCGGCATCGAGCGAGGCTGACCTTGGCCGCTAGGCAACGCAAGGGAGGGACACTGCGGCGTCACTCACCAGTTGCGGTTCAGCCACTCACGCGACGGCCGCTCGATGACATAATAGCTGCAGAGCGCGCAGGCAAAGACCCCAGCCAGCATCAGCCATGGGTCGCTGCCTCGCTCATAGACGAATTTATAGAATGGCTGCTGCCACAGATAGAGCGAATAGGACCATAGACCCAGCGTCGCCATAGGCCAGGACGACAGCAGTCCAGAAAACAATCTCGTGCTGAAATCGAGAGCGTTGACGGCAAGCGCCAGGAGCGGCACGGCGACCAGATAGTGGATCGGGGTTGGTACCGGGTCCATGAACAGAAGCACCGCCGCGATGGCCGCCGCCACCGCCACATAAGGGCCCTTCAACAGGGCCGGCAGCTTGCCGTCGGTCTTCAGCAGGCAGATGGCGGCCGACAGCAGGATCGACGCAATATGCACGTCGGTGCGCCAGTATGTGGTCTCGTAGTCCATGTGCAGGAACCAGTACGAAACCGCACCGTTTGCCATGGCCAGCACCGCCAGCACCAGGAGCAGCGGGATGACGCGGCTACGGCTTGCGACAAGTGCGCTGATCGCTGCCAGGATGATGTAGGCATGCTCTTCGACACAGAGCGACCAGATGTGGTCGAGCGCGCCGGCGCGGTTCACGAGAATTCCGGCATAGTTGTAGGTGAATGTCAGCGCCGTCAGCGCCGCCTTCCATTTGAAGGCGACGAACGTGCCCGACAACGCAATCATCGAAACGATCACGAACACCAGCAGCGCGGGATAGATGCGGGAGAAGCGGCGCTTGAAGAATTTCTTCAGCGGGTAGCGCTCGACGAACAGGATCTCGGCCATCAGCCGGCCGCTGAGCACGAAGAAGAATTCGACGCCCAGTACGCCGAGATTGATCCCTGCAACGGGAAAGAAATGGCCGATAAGCACCAGCGCGATCGAAAGTCCGCGCCAGCCGTCGAGATAGGCCAGTCTTGTCCTGGCGGATCTGTCGGCGACGGATCTTGGCGGCACAACATGCGTCGCGGAGATGTCGGTCATGCCGCTCCCTTCGCATTGAAACATGCGAATAGGGTCGCAGGTCGTGATGAACACTCCGAACCCGGCTCGCGTTTGATCGCCGGCATAGTGCAGTGCAATATTGCTTTGTGCAAGTGCGAGATTGCCACAATGCGCCCGTCTGCGGAAAAGGGGCGAGAAGTCCCTCTCCTGCCTGACAGGAGCAGGAAGGAATCAGGCGTTGGCGGCGGCCACCGCGCGCTTGGCCATGACCGCGACCAGATTGGCACGGTAGTCGGCGGAAGCGTGGATATCGCTCATCAGCTTGGTCGCCGGCACCTTGACGCCGTCGAGCGCCGAAGCCACGAAGTCCTTCGCGAGCGCGGCCTCGATCTCCTTCGAGCGGAAGACGCCATCGTCGCCGGCCCCGGTCACGGCCACCCTGACGCCGTCCTCACCCTTGGCCACGAACACGCCGACAATGGCGTAGCGGGAGGACGGATTGCGGAATTTTTTATAGGCTGCCTTTGCCGGCGCGGTGAAGGTGACGGCCGTGAGGATTTCGCCGTCCTCCAGCGCCGTCTCGAACAGGCCCACGAAGAACTTGTCGGCCGCGATCTGGCGCGTGTTGGTAATGATGGTGGCATTTAGCGCCAGCATGGCCGCTGGATAATCGGCCGCAGGGTCGTTGTTGGCGATCGAGCCGCCAATCGTGCCCCTATAGCGCACTGCCGGATCGCCGATCAGCGATGCCAGATGCGCGAGCGCCGGGCAGGCCTGTTTCAACTTGTCGTCGCTGGCAACATCGAAATGCGTGGTGGCGGCGCCGATCGTGACCGTCCTGCCGGACACTGTCACCCCTTGCAACTCCTTGATCCGCGACAGGTCGACGACATCGGAGGGGGCCGCCAGCCGCGTCTTCATGGCCGGGATCAGGGTCATGCCGCCCGACAGCAACTTGGCGTCGCCGCCCGTGACGAGCTTCGCGGCATCGGCGACTGAGGCGGCGCGGTGGTAATTGACTGCGTACATTTGGAGGCTCTCCCTGGTGAAGAGTGGATAGTCAGTAGTCAGTAGTGATTAGTGAGTAGGCATTGGTCGGTAATGTGGTGAATAGCGGGTGATCAATTGCCGCGGCAACCGCGTTTTTGTTCACTACTCACTATTCACTACTCACTCTCCTTTTTTCAGTGCTTCGCCGTCGCACGGATCGCGGCCCACACCGTAGACGGCGAAGCCGGCATGGCGATATCCGCGATTCCTATGGCGTCGGTGATGGCGTTGATCACCGCCGGCGGCGAGCCGATAGCGCCGGCCTCGCCGCAGCCCTTGATGCCGAGCGGATTGCCCGGACACGGCGTGTTCGAGGTCGAGACCTTGAACGAAGGCAGGTCATCCGCACGCGGCATGGTATAGTCCATGTAGCTCGCTGTCAGAAGCTGGCCGTCGGCATCATAGTGGGCGCCTTCGAGCAGTGCCTGGCCGATGCCCTGCGCGATGCCGCCATGCACCTGGCCCTCGACGATCATCGGGTTGATGATGTTGCCGAAATCGTCGGCCGCGACGAACTGGATAATCTCGGTCGTTCCGGTCTCCGGATCGATCTCGACCTCGCAGATGTAGCAGCCGGCCGGAAAGGTGAAATTGGACGGGTCGTAAAACGCCGTCTCCTTCAATCCCGGCTCCATGCCACCGGGCAAATTATGAGCGGTATAGGCCGCCAGCGCCATCTGGAACCACGGCACGTTTTTGTCGGTGCCGGCGACCTTCAGCGTGCCGTTCTCGATGACGATGTCGCCCTCGTCGGCCTCGAGCAGGTGCGCCGCGATCTTCTTGGCCTTGGCCTCGACCTTGTCCAGCGCCTTGGCAATCGCCGACATTCCGACCGCGCCCGAGCGCGAGCCGTAGGTACCCATACCCATCTGCACCTTGTCAGTGTCGCCATGGACGATCGAGACGCTGTCGATCGGCACCCCAAACCGTTCGTTGACCAGTTGCGCGAAGGTCGTCTCATGGCCCTGGCCATGGCTGTGCGAGCCGGTCAGCACCTCGATGGTGCCGGCGGCATTGACGCGCACCTCGGCCGATTCCCAAAGGCCGACGCCGGCGCCGAGCGAGCCCACCGCGGCCGACGGCGCCAGGCCGCATGCTTCGATGTAGCAGCTCATGCCGATGCCGCGCAGCTTGCCGTTCCTGGCGGCCTCCGCCTTGCGTCCGGCAAAGCCGGCATAGTCGGCGGCCTCCATCGCCGCGTCGAGCGAGGCGCCATAGTCGCCGGCGTCATAGTTCATGATGACCGGCGTCTGGTGCGGAAACGTGGTGATGAAGTTGGTCCGCCGAAGCTCCGCCGGCGAGACGCCGAGTTCCCGCGCCGCGGTCTCCATCGTGCGCTCGATGAGATAGGTGGCTTCGGGCCGCCCTGCCCCCCTATAGGCATCGACCGGTGCCGTGTTGGTGTAGACCGTGCGGACATTGGCGTGGATCGCCGGGATATCGTACTGGCCCGACAGCAGCGTCGCGTAGAGATAGGTCGGCACGCAGGACGAGAACAGCGACATGTAGGCGCCGAGATTGGCCAACGTGTCGACCTTGAGGCCGGTGATCCTGTTGTTCTTGTCGAAGGCCATTTCCACTGTCGAGACATGATCGCGGCCATGCGCATCGGAGAGGAAGCTCTCGGTGCGGTCGGCCACCCATTTCACCGGCACGCCGGTTTTCTTGGACGCCCACAGGCAGACGATCTCTTCGGGATAGATATAGATCTTGGAGCCGAAACCGCCGCCGACATCGGGCGCGATGACGCGCAATTTGTTTTCCGGCGCGATGTTGTAGAAGGCGCTCATCACCAGCCGGGCGACATGCGGGTTTTGCGAGGTCGTCCAGCAGGTATAGTGGTCTTCCGCCCTGTCGTAGTGGCCCAGCGCTGCCCGCGGCTCCATGGCGTTGGGCACCAGCCGGTTGTTGACGATTTTCATGCGGGTGACGTGGGAAGCCGCCTTGATCGCCGCGTCGGTCGCCTTGGCGTCGCCGATCTCCCAGTCGAAGATCAGGTTGTTTTCGGCTTCCGGATGGAGTTGCGGAGCGCCCTTTTCGAGCGCCTTCGTCGCATCCACCACCGCCTCGAGTTCATTGTAGGTGATCTCGACCGCTTCGGCGGCGTCGCGCGCCTGCCCCTTGGTGTCGGCGACCACGACGACGACTGCATCGCCGACATAGCGAACCTTGTCGAACGCCAGCGGAGACCAGGCTCCCATCTTCATCGGGGAGCCGTCCTTGGAATGGATCATCCAGCCGCAGATGAGATTGCCGATACCATCGGCCTTCAGCTCCTTGCCGGTCAGCACGCCGATGACGCCCGGCATGGCTTGAGCCTTGTCGACGTCGATCTTCACGATCTGGGCATGCGCGTGCGGGCTGCGCACGAAGGCCGCATGCTTCATGCCGGGCACCACCATGTCGTCGACATAGCGACCGGCGCCGGTGATGAACCGCTTGTCTTCTTTGCGCGCCACGCTAGCGCCAACACCTTCAATGCCCATCAGAAATTCCTCCCGAAATAGTGAGTAGGAAGTAGTGAGTGGTGGAGATCGGCGCCGGTTCGTACCGACTACTCACTACTCAACTTTTCTCACGCCGCTTGCCTGACCTTGCCGCTCATCCCCTCCGATGCGGCGAGGATCGCCTTGACGATGTTGTGGTAGCCGGTGCAGCGACAGATGTTGCCCTCGAGCTCTGCGCGCACCGTCGCTTCGTCGAGGCCTTCGGGGTGGCGCTTGATCATGTCGGTCGCCGTCATGATCATGCCCGGCGTGCAGAAGCCGCATTGCAGTCCGTGATGCTCCTTGAACGCCGTCTGCACGGGATGCAGGTCGGCACCATTGGCAAGCCCCTCGATCGTCACCACGCTCGATCCGGACGCCTGCACCGCGAGCATCGTGCAGGATTTCACCGCCTTGCCGTCGACATGGACGACGCAGGCGCCGCATTGCGAGGTGTCGCAACCGACATGGGTACCGGTGAGACCGAGATTCTCCCGCAAGAAGTGAACCAGCAGCGTCCGGTCCTCGGCCGCACCGCGGACCTGTTTTCCGTTCACCATCAACGAAACGTCCGACATGAATCCTCCCTGGGTATCACCTTGGTCATCACGCTGCCGACGCGGTGTTGGCTTCGGCCATGCGTTATTCGTACACCGCACAAGCCGTAAAAAACAGCGCAGCGCAAAGCCGGATCATTGTACTTTCGGCCATGGCAGGGCGAAACACGCATTGCCCTCGCCCCATTGCCAAAATGCCGATTGGCGGCAACAATGGCTTTCGACGTTGGCGCGCAAGAAGCACATAAACAGCCGCGCACAGGCAGCGTCGGAGGAAATGCGGGAGAACGTCGCTGACCGTTTCACGGACGCGCTACGCATGCGGTTTGTCGGCGCTGACCACGGACGAGCCCGACCCGGACGTCTTCGCACGCGCGGTGGCGGCGGAGGCGGCCGCCATCGAGGCCGGCTTCGCCCTGTTGTTCTTTTCCCAGCGCCTTGTCGAGGCCGGCGCCCTTTCGCGCGCAATCGCGGCTCATGCGCCGGCGCTCCACTACGCCGGCTGCTCGACCGCCGGCGAAATCACGCCGCAGGGCCTCGAGGAGGGCCATATCCTCGCCATGCTGCTCCCTTCGGCGTCGTTTACCGCGGTCAGCACCACGGTCGACAACCTGTCGTCATCGGGCTTGGACAGGGTCACTGGTGATGTCGAGGATCTGCGGCGCACGCTGTATGGGCGCATCGGCGGCGAGCGGGCTGGGAACACCTTCGCGCTCTGTTTCATCGACGGACTGTCCTATGCCGAGGAAGCGGTGAGTTCGGCCATCCATTGGGGCCTCGATGACATACCACTGCTCGGCGGTTCCGCCGGTGACGACCTGAAATTCGAGACGACGAGCCTGATCTCCAACGGCAAGGTCACCTCCGACAGCGCCATCATCGTGCTGGTCGCCACGGAAATCCCTTTCCATGTCTTCAAGACCGACAATTTCGTTCCCACCGACGAAAAGCTGGTGGTCACCGCCTCCGATCCCGATCACCGCATCGTGCGCGAGTTCAATGCCACCAATGCGGCCGAGGAATATGCCGCTTCGGTCGGCATCGTCGCGCAGACGCTGACACCGCTGAGCTTCGCCTCGCATCCGGTGGTGGTGAAGGTAGGCGGTGAATATTACTGCCGCTCCATCCAGAAGATGCATGCGGACGGCTCGCTGTCGTTCTTCTGCGCCATCGACGATGGTGTCGTGCTGTCGATCGCCCAACCCAAGGACATGGTGGAATCGACCCGCGCGGCTCTGCTCGACGTCGAGGCGAGGCTTGGCGGCATCGATATGATCATCGGCTTCGACTGTGTCCTGCGCCGGCTGGATGCGCGCAACCGCCAGGTCTTTCGCGAGATTTCCGAACTCTACCGGGTCAACAACGTCATCGGCTTCGGCACCTATGGCGAACAATACCGGTCGATGCATCTCAACCAGACCTTCACCGGCATCGCCTTCGGCGAGCGCCCGGCCGCCGAGTGAGCGCTGCCGTGCCCCTCAAGGACATAGACGATCCCGACAGGCTGAAGAAGATCAACGCCGCGCTGGTCAGCCGCGTCGAGCGCTCGATGGACCAGCAAGGCAACGCCTTCTCGCTGTTCCAGACCGCGATCTCACTGGAAAGCAGGGTACGCGCCCGCACCGAGGAACTGCACTCGACCTTGCGGCGGCTGGAACAATCGAACATCGACCTCAGCGCCGCCAAGGAAAATGCCGAGCAGGCGAACCTGTCCAAGACCCGCTTTCTCGCGGCGGCCAGCCACGACGTGCTGCAGCCGTTGAATGCGGCGCATCTGTCCGTCTCCGCCCTTGCCGAAGTGCAGACCAGCGACGAGGGCCGGAAACTGGTACGGCAGGTCGAGCGCTCGCTGGAGACGATGGAGGACCTGCTGCGCACGCTGCTCGACATCTCCAAGCTCGATGCGGGTGTGGTCCAGCCCGACATTGGCGACGTCAGCCTGGAGGCGCTGTTCTCGTCGCTGCGGTCGGATTTCCAGCCTGTGGCCGAACTGAAGGGCCTGTCGCTGAAATTCCGCGCCGTCAACGCAGTGGTTCGCTCCGATCGCACGCTGCTGCGCCGCATCCTGCAGAACATCCTCTCCAATGCGCTGGGCTACACCCGCTCGGGCGGTGTCCTTGTCGGCACCAGGCACCGCGGCGATGCCATCCGCATCGATGTCGCCGACACCGGCTGCGGCATTCCCGACGACCAGCGCGAGGCGGTGTTCGAGGAATTTCATCGCGGCATCATGCCTGCCAATGCCGAACTCGCCGGCGGCGGCCTCGGCCTTGGGCTGGCCATCGTGCGGCGCATCGCCGGCGCGCTCGGCCATCCCGTGACGTTTTCCTCGAAGGTCGGTCGCGGCACGATTTTTCACATCGATGTCCCCGTCGGCATCGGTGCCACGGCGGACGCCGTCGCCAGCGCTGCAAGCCTGGAGCGGCCGCGCGGCTACGGCTTGTTCGGCACCAAGGTTCTGCTGGTCGAGAACGATGTCGAGGTGCTGCAGGCGATGACCTCGTTGCTCGAACGCTGGCAATGCCTGGTGCGCGCCGCGACCTCGACCGACGACGCGCTCGACATGCTCGGCGACACGGACTGGGTGCCCGACATCGTCATAGCCGACCAGCATCTCGACGGCGGCGATCTCGGCACCGCCACCATATCGAAGGTCCGCCGCTATCTCGGCCGCGCGGTGCCGGCGCTGATCGTCACCGCCGACAGTTCCGAAGCCGTCGCCAAGGCGGCGCGGGCCGGCGGCATCGAGTTGATGCGCAAGCCGCTCAAGCCCGCGCAACTAAGGGCGCTGCTGGCACATCTGCTGGCTTAGACCTGCCCCTCAAAACCCCGCCTGATCCCTGAAAAGCTCCGCATTATCAAGCTTCGAAACCTCGATCACCGCTTGCGTGCGGCTGTAGACGTTGAGCTTGCGCAGGATCTCCGAGACGTGCGCCTTGACTGTGGTCTCGCCCACTTGCAGCTCATAGGCGATCTGCTTGTTGAGCAGGCCCTGGCGTAGCATCTGCAACACGCGCAACTGCTGCGGCGTCAATGTCGAAAGGCGCTGCACCATGTCGGCACGGTCGGTGCTGTCGGCGTCGGGCGGGCGGCCCTCATAAGTTTCCGGAACATAGATGGCACCTTCCATCACCGAGCGTATGGCGTTGGCCAGATCGCTCTTGCGCGCCGATTTCGGGATGAAGCCGGCAGCACCGTAGGACAGCGCCTCGGAGATGATCTTGGGCTCCTCGTATCCGGACACGATGACCACGGGCAGGCGCGGATAGCGGGTCCGAAGCTGCAGCAACCCCTCGAATCCGTGCACGCCGGGCATGCTGAGATCGAGCAGGGCAAGGTCGAACGGCTTTGTCCCGGCCAGCAGGTCGAGTGCTTCGGCGATCGACCGCGCCTCCACCGTGTCGACCTCCGGATAGGCCATCTGAACGGCGCTGTGCAGCGCCTCGCGAAACAGCGGATGATCGTCGATGATCAGGAACCGGGCGCTGTCAGTGGCTGCTGTCATGTGGCTCGTTTCGGTTTGCCGGCCGCAGCATAATCCCGCGACCATGGCCGACTTATTGGCAAATAGTCTATCCCAACGGAGGATGCATCGCCGCGAAAGTGATGGAAACTCCGGATTCCTTATACGGGCCGGCAAGCCAATGCTTTATGAAAAGCGACGCCTTGCCCGACCCCTTAATTCGGCCGAAGGTGCCCGCGACCCCGACATCCAACAGCAGAGACAGACCATGACCGCCTTTGTCCTCCCCGCTCCGCCAACGCCCTCGGTCGCGGTGGCCGGCTCGAACGAACGATTTGCGGTGCGCCGCATCTTTTGCGTCGGGCGCAACTACGCCGCGCATATCAGGGAGTTCGGCAATGACGAGCGCGATCCACCCTTCTTCTTCACCAAGCCCGCCGATGCGGTGGCCGACTCCGGCGCCACGATCCCCTACCCGCCGCTGACGACCAACCTGCACCATGAGATCGAACTGGTGGCCGCGATCGGCAAGCCGGGCTTCCGCATCCCGCGCGCCCAGGCGCTGGATCATGTCTGGGGCTATGCCGTCGGCATCGACCTCACCCGCCGCGATCTCCAGGACGAAGCCAAGAAAGCGGCGCGGCCCTGGGACTGGTCGAAGGCTTTCGACCGCTCCGCGCCGTGCGGTCCTCTGGTTCCCGCGCAAAAATCCGGCCATCCGAGCCAAGGCCGTATCTGGCTGGCCGTCGACGGCAAGGTCCGGCAGGACGCCGACCTCGCCGAGTTGATCTGGCCGATCTCCGACATCGTCTCGATCTGCAGCGAAGGCATGGAATTGCAGCCAGGCGACCTCATCTTCACCGGCACGCCGGCCGGCGTCGGCGCGGTCAACCCTGGGGAGACGATGACCGGCGGCGTCGACGGCATCGGCACGATCGAAGTGACCATCGGCCAGCCAAATCGGTGAGTGCATGAGCGACATCGTCCTTCACAACTACTACCGCTCCTCCACCTCCTACAGGGTGCGGATTGCGCTGGAGATGAAGGGGCTGACCTATGACTACGTGCCGCATCACCTGCGCCATGGCGAGCATCTCGAACCGGCCTATCTCGCGGTCAACCCGCAGGGCCTAGTGCCGGCGCTGATCCTGGGCGACGGCACCCTGCTGACGCAATCGCTGGCGATCATCGAATTTCTCGACGAGACGACGCCCGAACCGCCTCTGCTGCCGAAGGACGCAGTTGGGCGCGCCCGTGTCAGGATGCTGGCGCAGATGATTGCCTGCGATATCCATCCGGTGAACAATCTGCGTATCCTGACCGCGCTGCGAACCCTGTTCGGCGCCGGCGACGAGGATGTCGCCAAGTGGTTCCGGCACTGGGTCAAAGAGGGTTTCAAGCCACTCGAAGACCTGTTGATGGCTTCGCCCGAGACCGGCACCTTCTGCCACGGCGACACGCCGGGGCTGGCCGATATCTGCCTGGCGGCACAAGTCACCAGCAATGCCCGTTTCGGCGTCGATATGGCGCCCTACCCGACGATCTCGCGCATCAACGCCGCTTGCATGGCCCTGCCGGCCTTTCAGAACGCCGCGCCGCAAAACCAGATCGATGCCGAGTAACCTTTTCGGCGACGCGCAGCGTCGCCATCGGCGTATGCCCAAACGGCCGGCTTGTCTGGCGGAATCGATTTCCGCTTGACCGGCCAGGGAATCGGCTATCGTTTCCCGAAGTGCGCGCAAGGTGGAGTTGCCGATGAAAGCCGTCGTCTTCGAAAAATTCGGCGAGGCGCCGACGATCCAGACCGTTCCCGATCCGAAGCCGGCGCCGGACGGCGTCGTCATCAAGGTCGAGGCGACAGGCCTGTGCCGCAGCGATTGGCACGGCTGGATGGGCCATGACGCCGATATCCGCTTGCCGCATGTCCCCGGTCACGAGCTGGCCGGCGTCGTGGTAGCCGCCGGCAAGCAGGTGACCCGCTGGAAGGCTGGCGAGCGCGTCACCGTCCCGTTCGCCGTCGGCTGCGGCCATTGTTTCGAATGCACGTCCGGCAATCACCAGGTCTGCGAGCACCAGTCCCAGCCGGGCTTCAACGCCTGGGGCTCGTTCGCCGAATATGTCGCCATCGAGCACGCCGACACCAACCTCGTGCGCCTGCCCGACGAGATGGAATTCGCCACTGCCGCCAGCCTCGGCTGTCGCTTCGTCACCTCGTTCCGCGCCATCGTCGACCAGGGCCGGGTGAGGCCGGGCGAATGGGTGGCGGTGCATGGCTGCGGCGGCGTCGGCCTGTCGGCGATCATGATCGCCAGCGCCATGGGTGCCAATGTCATCGCCATCGACCTCACCGAAGAGAAGCTGGACTTTGCCAGGAAGATCGGCGCGGTGGCGACCATCAACGCGGCGACGACCCCGAACGTCGTCAAGGCGGTCAAGCAGATCACCAATGGCGGCGTGCATATGTCCATGGATGCACTCGGTCATCCCACGACCTCGTTCAATTCGATCGCCAATCTGCGCCGGCGCGGCCGCCATGTGCAGGTCGGCCTGATGCTGGGCGATCACGCCCGCCCGCAGGTTCCGATGGACAAGGTGATCGCGTTCGAGCTCGAAATCCTCGGCAGCCACGGCATGCAGGCCTACCGCTACCCCGCGATGATGGAGATGATCCGCACCGGCAAGCTGAAACCCGAGCTTCTGGTCGGCAAGAAGATCAGCCTTGAGGAAGCGCCGGCTGCACTGATGGCGATGGGCGGCTTCGAAGGCATCGGCATCGGTGTGGTGACGAAGTTTTAGCCAGCGGCGCCGGTTGCGGGCCGTGGCAAATCCCGCCTGGCAAACTTTTTGGCGCCGAATACGCACAGCACCACGCCGAGCGTGATGACGACCATCAGGGGGCTGACCTGTTCATGCAGCAGGGACGCCGCCAGGGCGAGGCCAAAGAAGGGCTGCAGCAGTTGCAACTGCCCCACGGCGGCGATGCCGCCTTGCGCGAGGCCGCGATACCAGAACACGAAGCCGATCAGCATGCTGAACAGCGAGACATAGGCAAGCCCGATCCATGCATTGGTCCCGACCGTGGCGAAGGACGGTGGCAAGGTGACCAGGGTCACCACCAGCATGACCGGCAGTGACAGCACCAGCGCCCAGCAGATCACCTGCCAACCGCCCAGCCTGCGCGACAGCGCGGCGCCTTCTGCGTAGCCCAGGCCGCAAACGACGATTGCGGCGAGCATCAGTGCATCGCCAACCGGCGAGGCCGTCACGCCTTGCGCAAGGGCAAACCCGCCCACCAGCGCGCTGCCGAGGCATGAGAACAGCCAGAAGGCCGGTCTCGGCCTCTCGCCCCCGCGCAGCACGCCGAAGATCGCGGTCGCCAGCGGCAGCAGGCCGACGAAGATGATGGAATGAGCAGAGGTGACATGCTTCAGCGCCAAGGCTGTCAGCAAGGGAAAGCCGACCACCACACCCAACGCGACGATGACAAGCGACATCAGGTCATGACGCTCCGGGCGCTTCTCGCGGAAGACGAGCAGCAGCGCGAGGCCAAGCAAAGCTGCTATCACCGCGCGCGCCGACGTCAGGAATGTCGGATCGAGATCCATCACCGCCACGCGCGTTGCCGGCAAGGAGCCGCTGAAAATCAACACGCCGATGAATCCGCTCACCCAGCCGCTCGTCGTCTTGTCCATTGCAGGCACTCCATCCGTTGCGCCCTCTATCGGGCCCATACCCATGGCGTCACCAGAGACAATGCAGTACAATTCAACAAAACTGTAATGGTTTGCCGGAAGGTACAGATGAACGTATCAGCGAGATTCGACAACAGCGGAACCCTTGTCGAAGGCGTCATGTCCACCATCCGCCAGCGAATTGCCGCGCGCAGCCTCACGCCCGGCGCCCGATTGCCCTCGATCCGCGCCTTCGCCAAATCCATGCAGGTTTCCAAATCGACAGTGGTCGAGGCCTATGAGCGACTGGCGGCGGAAGGCGCGATCCGTTCCCGGCCAGGCTCCGGCTTCTATGCCGCCGGATCGCTGGCGCCGCTGTCGCTGGCCGAGATCGGCCCCCGACTCGATCGCGCCGTCGATCCGCTCTGGGTTTCGCGGCAGTCGCTGGAAGCGGGCGATGAGATGCTGAAGCCCGGCTGCGGCTGGCTGCCCGCCTCGTGGATGCCGCAGGCAGCGCTACGTCGCGCGCTGCGCAACGTGGCGCGCGCCGATGATGTGGCCCTTGCCGACTACGGCACGCCGCTCGGGCTGCCGCCGCTGCGTCAATTGCTGGCGCGGCGCATGGCCACGCATGGCATCGAGGCTTCACCCGAACAGATCATGCTGACGGAATCGGGCACGCAGGCCATCGATCTCCTGTGCCGGTTCCTGCTCGAACCCGGCGATACAGTGCTGGTCGACGATCCCTGCTATTTCAATTTCCACGCACTGTTGCGTGCCCATCAGGCCAAGGTCGTCAGCGTCCCCTATACGCCATCGGGGCCGGATATCGACTTGTTTGCGCAGGCGCTGGCCGAGCATCGGCCGCGCCTCTACATCACCAACTCCGCCATCCACAACCCGACCGGCGCGATCCTGTCGCCGGTCACCGCGCACCGGCTGCTCAAGCTCGCCGATCAATCGGACCTGACCATCGTCGAGGACGACATCTTCGCCGATTTCGAACACGCTCCTGCCCCAAGGCTCGCGGCTTTCGACGGTCTCGAGCGTGTCGTCCATATCGGTAGTTTCTCCAAGACGCTTTCGGCCTCGATACGCTGCGGCTTCATCGCCGCGCCCCGTGACTGGATGGAAGGGCTGGCCGACCTCAAGATCGCCACCACCTTCGGCGGCGGGCGGCTCGCGGCCGAATTGGTGCTGACCCTGCTCAGGGATGGCAGCTATCGCAAGCACATGGACCTGCTGCGCGCCCGGCTCTCACGCGCCATGATCGAGACAGGCGCTCGGCTGAAGGCGATCGGGATCACGCCCTGGATCGAGCAGCCCGCCGGTCTGTTCCTCTGGTGCAGTCTGCCGGATGCAGTGGACGCAGCCGAGATTGCCCGCCGCGCGCTTGCGGCCAATGTCGTGCTGGCGCCCGGGAACGCGTTCAGCCTGTCGCGATCAGCCAGCCGATTCCTGCGCTTCAACGTTGCACAATGCGAAGACGAGCGGATTTTCAAGGTGCTGGAGGCAGCCATGCCGCGCTGACGGCTGCGGCGCGGCTTGCGCGATCAGGACTTCACGCAAATGTCGCGCACGCAACTCCGCAGCCAGCGCTGCGCCGGATCGGCATCGAGCCGCGGATGCCAGAGCATGGAAATGGTGACCGCCGGAATGTCGACCGGCAGGGAAAAAGTCTGCATGCCGGCGCGCGCGCCTTGCGTATGCCGCTCGGGCACGCTGGCGATCAACTCCGAGGCGCGCGCCATCGCGAGCGCGGCCGAAAAACCGGAAGCCATGCACACGACCATTCGTTGCAATCCGAGCCGGCTCAAGGCCTCGTCGACCGGCCCCCTTTCGCGGCCCCGCCGCGAAACATTGATGTGGCGGCCGGCCGCATAGCGTTCCGGCGTCATCGCGCCCTGGCCCAGCGGATGGCCGCTGCGCACCGCGCAGACGAAACGGTCGCGAAAAAGCGCCTGGATGTGCACCTCCGGCCCGGTCTCGCCGGCCACACCTACTTCCAGGTCGATCGCCGCTTCGCGCAGTGACGCCATGTCCTTGTCCGACTTCGGCGCGAAACGCAGCCGCACGCCCGGCGCATCGGCCTGGATGCGGGCGATCAGGCGCGGCCCGAACTCCTCGACGAAGCTTTCATTGGTGCGCAGCGTGAAGGTCCTCTCCAGGCCCGGCAGATCAAGCAGCCTCGCCGGGCGCAGCAGCGTTTCAGCATCCTGAACCACACGGCCGACCTGCTGGCGCAGTTCCTGCGCGCGTGGCGTTGGAACAAGGCCGCGACCGGCCCGCACCAGCAGCGGATCTCCCGTCGCCGCGCGCAACCGCGCCAGCGTGCGGCTCATCGCCGAGGGGCTGAGCCGTAATCGCGTCGCCGCACGCGCCACGCTGCCTTCGTCCAGCAGGACATCGAGGGCGACGAGCAGGTTGAGATCGGGCGGCGACATGGTTCGATCCTAGCACGAAATCCGCTGATGTGGCGTGCAACGCACGAATAGAATGCAAATGCTGCGCGTTCCGCCACATCCTGCAAACGATTAGATCTTCGAAGCTTCGACCTGAAGCCGACAAAGGGAGATCGCCGTGGCAGTCACTGAGCAACATCGCAACGAGCACGCATCGGTCGCACAGAAAATCCCATCGGCTGGATGGGCGCTGGCGAGCCTGTCGCTGGCCACGCTGCTGTCGTCGCTCGGCACCAGCATCGCCAGCGTCGGCCTTCCCTCGCTGATGCAGGCATTCGATGCCTCGTTCCAACAGGTGCAATGGGTCGTGATTGCCTATCTGCTCGCCATCACCATCCTGATCGTCGGTGCCGGGCGCCTCGCCGACATGCTCGGCCGGCGGCCGCTGCTGCTTTTCGGCATCGCGCTGTTCACATCGGCGTCGGTGCTCTGCGGCCTCTCGCCCGCTTTGTGGCTGCTGATCGCGGCGCGGGCGGTGCAAGGGCTTGGCGCGGCGCTGATGATGGCGCTGACATTGGCCGCTGTCGCCGAGACGGTGAGCAAGGCCAGGACCGGCAGCGCCATGGGCCTGCTCGGCGCCATGTCTGCCATCGGCACCACGCTCGGCCCCTCCATGGGCGGCCTGCTGATCGCCGCTCTCGGCTGGCGTTCGATTTTCCTGGTCAACGTGCCGCTCGGCATCCTGACCTTTGCAATGGCCTGGCGTGCTTTGCCTGCCGGCAACCGGACGGTGCGGACCGGCCAAGCCGGCTTCGATGGTTTGGGCACGGGCCTGCTGGCCCTGGCATTGGCGGCTTACGCATTGGCGATGACACTGGGTAGAGGCAGTTTCGGCCCCATCAACATCGGCCTGCTGGTCGCGGCTGGCATCGGCATCTTCCTGTTCGCCACGGCGCAAAGGATGGCGAAAAACCCATTGGTCGAGCTTTCCGCCTTCCGCGATCTCTCACTGAGCACCAGCCTTGCCATGAACCTGATCGTCGCCACGGTGATGATGGCGACCTTGGTGGTCGCGCCGTTCTATCTCTCGCGCGGGCTCGGACTGGACGCGGCAAACGCCGGACTGGTGCTCTCGACAGGCCCGCTGGTTTCGGCGCTGTCGGCGTTGCTTGCCGGACGCCTTGCCGATCGCTTCGGAGCCAAAAGGATGATGGTCGCGGGCCTGCTCGGCCTTGCCACGGGCACGTTCCTCCTGTCCCTGGCGATAACGACACTCGGCATCGCCAGCTATGTCGTCCCCATCACCGTGACCTGCTTCGGCTATGCCCTGTTCCAGACAGCGAACAACGCCGCCGTCATGAGCAGCGTCGGCGGCGGTCAACGCGGCGTCATCTCCGGCCTGCTCAATCTGTCGCGCAACCTTGGCCTCATCACGGGCGCCTCCGTGATGGGCGCCCTATTCGCCGCCGCATCGGCCGGAGGACGCGAAGCCGGCGGCCAAGGCATGCTGACGTCAGCGGCGGCGGCCAGCGGAATGCAGGTGACCTTCCAGACGGCAACGGCACTGGCGGTGGCGGCGCTGGCGCTCAGCCTTTTGCCGAGCCGGCGGGCGGAGAATGCCTGACGAAGATCAATTCAGGGGCTTGGGCGAATGCCGCTCAGGCCCCTGCCCGCTTGCGGCGCTCATAGAGCATGACCAGCGTCTCGGCCGTCAGCGCCGGCTTTTCCTCGCCCTCGATCTCGACGGTGTTGGCGGCCTTCATCAGGTATTGGCCCGGCCCCCTGTCCTCCATGGACAGCAGCGTGGTGCGCAGCCGGATGCGTGCGCCCACCTTGACCGGCGCCAGGAAACGCACCTTGTCGAAGCCGTAATTGAAGGCGGCCTGCGTGTTCTCGGGCACGATTCCCATGCCGAGCGCCAGCGCGCCGATGATCGACAGCGTCAGATAGCCATGGGCGATCGTCGTGCGGAACGGGCTTTGCCGCCGCGCCCGTTCGGGGTCGACATGGATCCATTGATGATCGCCGGTGCATTCGGCGAACTGGTTGATACGGTTCTGGTCGACTGTCGTCCATTCCGAGACGCCAAGCTCCTGCCCGGACATCGTCCTCAACTGCTCGTAGGTCGGCGGCGTCTTAGGCCGTATTTCGGTCATTCCTGTTTTCCCGATAGTTTCCAACGCTTCCGGACCACGAACCGGCGGCCTCTGTCAATTCGCCCTGCATGATTCGGTCCCCTTGGGATCGATGCGAATCCTGGCATCACTCTACGTCAAGCCGTGTTCGCCCGGCCTTGGCATTTGAGGGTACCCATGGTGTAAAGGCATAGCGGCCGATGAAAGAGCATCCGAACAAACTTCGCCTGGCGCAGGGTTGGCAGGCAACCGGTCTTTGTCACGCAAGCTACTTCTTTTCGTAGCCGGCGCGGATTTCCTCCATCGCCTCTTTGATGCGCATGCGCAGGATGTCGACCGATTCGGTGCCGGATTTCCTGACCAGCTCGGCCACTTCGCTGGCATTCTTCAACGTAGTCTCGAAGGATTTCCTGGCGAACTCAGTCTGTTTGGCCATCAGGTCCTGCGGCGTGCCGGGCGCTCTGTAGCCTTGCGTCATGTCGGCAATTTCGCGCAGCGTGTCCTGCAGCATCTCGCGTTGCCTGGAGAACAGCGACGACGCGCCGGCGGCACTTGCCCGCGCCGATTTCTCCAGTGCTTCAAGGTTCTTGCGGTGGTGCGCGAGGATCGCCTCGACATCGACATTGGGCAGTTTCAGGTCACGGCCGAACCGGCCGAACATGTCCGTGAAGGAATCGGAATCCGGTTGTTTGGCCATGCTCATCTGCTCCCCTGTTGCCGCGACTGCTGATGCCCGTCCATGAGAATAGGGCATGGCGTGCGCCCGTCAATTGACGAGAAACAGCCGCTCAGCTGTGTAAAGCGCGATGCCGGCCAGACCGCCGATGATCATGCCGTTGAAGCGGATATATTGCAGGTCCCGGCCGATATTCATCTCGATCAACCGCGTCAGCTGCGCCAGGTCCCAGCGCTTGACCTGGTCGGCGATGAATTTCGATACGCCGCTCTTCTGGCTCTCGACGAAAGAGGACAGCGCCACCACGAATCCCTGGTTCATGTCGGCCCTGATCTTGGCGTCTCCGGCCAGATGCCGGCCGACCTCGACGAACATGTTGGCAAGATGCGCGCGGATGATCGATCGCGGCGCCTTGGCATCCTGCTCGATGAACAGGCTGAGGCTTTCCCACATGTCGCCGGCCAGCGCCTTGACTTCCGGCCTGGCGAGGAAATCGCGCTTCAGCTTCTCGGCGCGCCTTGCATATTGCTTCGACGTTCTCAGCCGCTCGACGAAGCCCTGTGCGAAACGATCGAATTCTGCGCGCATCGGGTGCTCGGGATCGGCTCTCACCTCGTCGAGCAGCGAACCGGCCGAGGCGACGATCTTCTTCAGGAGATAGGCGTCGGCCCTGAACAGGTTGAACAGCGACGGCAGTTCCTCGCGGATCTTTTCGCGCATGGTCGTCAGCGCCTGTTCATCGTTGAGGAACCGGCCGATCACCTTGATGAACTCATCGAACAGCCTCTGGTGACGGCGATCGTCGGTCAGGGCCGAGAGCAATTCGGCCGCCAACGGCGCCAGCGGCACTTTTTCGATCTGCTCCAGCATCCGGCTGGTGACGAAGCCGCGCAGCCCCGATTGCTCGACGGCGGCAAGCGTCTGCGGAACCAGGCGCACGACGAAACGCGACAGGCCCGCGGCACGTTCGGAATCGGCCAGCCAGTCGGCTACGAGCGCCGAGAAATCGACCTCGGCCAACTTTTCGCGCACCGGCTCGGGGGCAAGGAAATTGGCTTCGATGAAACGGCCGAGATTATCGGCGATACGGTTCTGGTTCTCGGGAATGATCGCGGTGTGCGGGATCGGCAGACCGAGAGGCCGCTTGAACAGCGCGACCACCGCATACCAGTCGGCCAGGCCGCCAATGGTCGCCGCCTCGGCAAAAGCGGCGACGAAGCCGAGCCAGGGATAGGTGCTCTCGAAGGACTTGGCCAGGGCGAACACGGCGACGCAAAGCGCAAGTGCCGCCGTGGCGACGAATTTGGTCCGCCGCAGCATTACAATCTTGGCATGCGCGTCGGCATCATATCCGCCGGAAGCCAGGGCCGTGGCTGATTGTGACATGTCAGAGCCGCTCCTCGTCGATCTCTGATCTATTTAGAGCATTCCAGGAAAGGTGTGTAACGCTGTTCTCTGGAAAAGCGCCTAGCGCTTTCCCCAGGGAATTGCGTGAAAACAAAGAGTTAGGGCGGTCGGCCATTCTGCCGATCACTGGACCGCTCTGGTGTTTCGCCTGAGAAAATGCGCGTGACAGCCGATTCGGCCCGCGTCTTGCCGCCTTGCGCACACAAAGTTGACGGAGATATTCAGCTATTATGCGAAGCTAGTCTGGAATTATTCCAAGGTATAGGCCATATTCCGCCGAGGCCAGTGTGGCGAATCCGAAAGCTCGGAGCAAAGCCCCACCAGCAAAGTTCAAAATCTGGCGTGATCGCAGCTCGCCGGCGCTTTGTGAGGACAAGATGCGACTTACCCGCCAGACCAATTACGCCATGCGCATCCTGATGTATTGCGCGGCCAATACCGATCGGCTGAGCCGCATCCCCGAGATCGCCGCCGCCTATTCGGTGTCGGAGCTTTTCCTGTTCAAGATCCTCCAGCCACTGGTTGAGAATGGCCTTGTCGAGACGGTGCGTGGCCGCAATGGCGGCGTCAGGCTTGGCCGTGCCGCGGAATCGATCAATCTGTTCGACGTCGTGCGCGTGACGGAGGAAAGCTTCGCCATGGCCGAGTGCTTCGAGAACGATGCCGCGGAATGCCCTCTGGTCGACAGTTGCGCGTTGAATTCCGCATTGCGCGAGGCGCTCAACGCCTTCTTCGCGGTGCTTGCCCGCTACACGATCGCGGATCTCGTGGCGGCGCGTCCGAACGTGCGCAACCTGCTCGGCATTGACCTGCTGGAGCGCCGCGCACCGGCGGCCTGATCCGGTTCGCCGCAGGCTGGACCTGCGGCGAACGTCCAGAATCTAGGCCGCTGCCAGAATCTAGGCCGCTGATTGAGGCAGCACGAACGGCATATTGCCGGCGGGCAGGACTCCGACCCTCAAGCGGCAACCGAACACCCTTTCGATCAGATCGTCGCTCAACACATCCCGCGGCGAACCGGTGGCGGCAAGCCGGCCGCGGTGCATGACGAAAATCCGGTCGGCATACATCGCCGTCAGGTTGAGGTCGTGCAGGATGGCAACCACGCCGCCGCCCCTTCTGGCGAAGTCGCGAGCAATGTTCATGATGATCAGCTGGTGCTTGATGTCGAGGCTGGACACCGGCTCGTCCAGGAACAGATAGCGCGGCTTGCCGTCGAGCACCGGCGCCCAGACCTGGCACAGCACGCGGGCGAGTTGAACGCGCTGCTGCTCGCCGCCGGAAAGCTCCTGATAGAAGCGGCCGGCGAAACCGTCGAGGTCGACACGCGCCAGCGCCCGTTCCGGCAGACGTTCGTCCACGCCCGGCAGCACACCCGAGCGGCCTCCGACAAGGCCGAGCCTGACAATCTCGCGCACGGTAAAGGGAAACGACAAGGTCGTCGCCTGCGGCAGCACCGCGCGCAGCGTCGCCGCCTCGACTGGCGTTATCGTCGAGAGCTCGCGGCCGTTGATGGCAATCCGGCCGGTATGCGCGAGTTCCCCCGACAGCGCCTTGAGGAAGGTCGTCTTGCCCGACCCATTGGGGCCGACAATGGCCGAAATCTCACCCGGCCTGACCTCGAAATCGACGCCGGCGACAATGCCTTTCCTGCCGATCGCCACCGAAACATCGCGCGCTTCGATCATGAAACACCCCTACAGGTCGATGACGCCGCGCTTGCGCAGCAGGATCCAGAGGAAGAACGGCGCCCCGGCGATCGCCGTGACGATGCCGATCGGCAGTTCGGCGGGCGCCACGATGGTGCGCGCGACCGCGTCGGCCAAAAGCAGCAGCGAGGCGCCGAGCAGCGCCGAGGCAGGCAGCAGATAGCGATTGTCGGGGCCGATCAGCAGGCGCAGCAGATGCGGCACCACGATGCCGATGAAACCGATGCCGCCGCTGACGGCGACGGAGGCGCCGACCGCCGCCGAGACGCCGACGATGGCCGTGTACTTAAGCCGTTGCACCGGGATGCCGAGATGGCCGGCGGTCGCCTCGCCCAGCGCCAGCGCATTGAGGCCGCGAGCCAGGAACGGCATCGCCGCCAGCGAAAGCACGATGACCGGGCCGACAGAGCCGATCTTCTGCCATGTCGCACCGGCCAGCGAGCCGAGTTGCCAGAAGGTCAGGTCGCGCAGTTGCCGGTCGTCGGCCATGAAGATCAGGATACCGGTCAGCGCCATGGCAAGTGCGGCCAGCGCCAGGCCGGCAAGCAGCATGGTGGCGACGGATGTGCGGCCCTGCCGCGTCGCGACCTTGTAGAGCAGCAACGTCACCGACAAACCACCGCCGAAGGCCGCCAGAGGAAGGGTCAGCGCGCCCAACCAGGCGGTCACCGACGACAGCACGGTCGTGCCGAGCACGATGACGGCCACCGCGCCGAGGCTGGAGCCCGCCGAAACGCCAATAAGGCCGGGATCCGCAAGCGGATTGCGGAACAGCCCCTGCATGACCGCGCCGGACACCGCGAGGGCGGCCCCGATCAGCACGCCGAGCACGACGCGCGGCAGCCTTATATCATAGACGATGAGGCGATCTCGCGCGCTCATCGCCACGTCGCCAGGCGCTGCGCCGAACAGCCAGTCGCCGACGACCTTGACGGCGGACGCATCCGAGGCGCCGGAGGTCAGCGACAGCACTACCGCTGCCGCAAGCATGACGCAGGCGAGCGCGATGACCAGACGGGCGCGCCCGGAACGGTCACCGTCGCTGGCCATCTTCCTCTCCGCCGGCCCGGCGATCGACTGGTCGACCATGCCGCTCAGTCCGTAATTTGCGTGCCATAGAGCGCGGCGGCGAGGTCGTGGACGGCGTCGGCCGTGCGTGGTCCGAAGCCGAGCAGATAGCCGCCGTCGATGCGGATCAGCTTGCGCGCGGTTCCGGCCGGCGTCGAGGCGATCGATGCGTTGCCGAACAGTTCATCGTCCGATACCGGCGGCCCGGCATTGCTCATCATCAGGATCGCGTCCGGCCTGGCGGTGACAACAGCCTCGTCGGACAGTTGCTTGTAGCCGGAGAAGCCTTCGATCGCGTTGACGCCGCCGGCCAGCTTGATGATGCCGTTGGCAGCGGTATCGCTGCCGGCCGCCATGATCTTGCCGCCCTGCATCGACAGCACGAACAGAACGCGCTTGCGCTCCTCGATCGAGGCCGTCTGCTTTTCCGCCGCCTGCAGCTTGGCATCGATCTCCCTGGCCAGCGCTTCGGCCTTGGCGTCGGCGCCGAGCGCCTTGCCGATCACGCGGACCTTTTCGAGGATGCCTTCACGGTCGTACCGGTCAGGCACTTCGATGAAGGGGATGCTCGTCTTCTTCAGCACATCGAGCGCCTCCTTGGGGCCGCTACCGTGCAGCGCCAGCATGCCCGAAGGGTTGACCGACAACACACCCTCCGGCGACAGCTGGCGCATGTAGCCGACATCTTGCAGGTCGAGAGCGGCTTTCGGATAGCGGCTGGTGGAATCGCGCGCCACAAGACGCTTTTCCTCGCCGAGCGCATAGACGATCTCGGTGATCGAGCCGCCGATCGACGCGATCCTGGTGGGATCGGCGAAGACGGAAACACCGTCGCTGGCGCCGGCCGGCTGCAGCGCTGTGAAAGCAAAGGAAAGGCCGACCATCGGGCCAAGCATCGATCCGCGCGCAGCCGTCAATCCGGAGAGAAGACCCATCATCGTTTCCTCAGGCTGCCGTCGGGCTTGGAATGCGCGGCAGGTTTTCGGCCAGGAAGCGCCAGTCGTCGCGCTCACCCTCTCCTTCATGGCGCTTGCCGAAGAACTGGATGATCATGTTGCCGCCGGCGTCGTAGACCTCCAGCGACGTAACATGGCCGTCCTTGGTCGGCTTGCGCACGGCCCAGACCTCATGAATGTGGTCGGTGCGCAGGTGCAGATGGAAGGTCTCGTCCAGCACATTGATCCATGGCCCCATTGGCTTGATCGACTTGACCGGACCGGAATGGATTTGGATACAGCCACGGTTTCCCACAAAGCACATGATCGGCATCTCGCCCTCGGCGGCACGATTGAACATGGCTCTCACCGCATCATTGTCGAGCAGCCATGCATAGTCCTGGCCCACCATGCGCACCGCCTGGCGACGGCTGAGCTTCAACGTCTTCAGCATGCCGAAGAACTGATGCACGTCGGTCAGCCGGCTCCAGCGATCGCGCAGATCGTCGAGATTCGCGGTCGTTGTCACCGCCTCGCCTTCGTTCTCGGCGGCTGGCCCCGAAATGGCGACCAGTGGCTCCTGGTTCGGCGATTCCAGCGAAGCGACCAGTTTCTGATAGGCATAGAGGTTTGACCCCGGCCGCAGATGCACCTTGTGCACCGCCTCGCCCGCCGCGTCGAAGAATTGCAGGCTGCGGCGGATGTCGTCGCCGTCGCGTTTTTCCACGGCAAAGCCGTGCGCCCATATTTTCGGGAAAATGCGCAGGTCGATGTTCTCGCCCAGCACCATGGCATTGTGATTGCCAGTGACGACCTTGTCGTAGGCGCCGATCTTTTCATGCACGGCGCTTTCGTTGCGGGTGAGCGCCATCACCTCGCCGACGGCTTCGAGGCCGGTCAGAAGATCGTTGACGCGTGGCTCGACGCGAACGACACCGTCGCCGCAATGCGCGGCCACTAACTCAGCCTCCGAAATGCCAAGCTGTGCGGCCAGATCGCGCTCGCGCGTTTTCGGATTATCCGTCCGCGCCCGCCGGATTTCGTGCGGGGTGGGTTTTACGCGCTGGTCCATTGTCCTGCTGCCTTACGCTTACTTGTTGAGGATGAGCTTGCCCTGACGGGTGATCTTGAGCCGGTAGAGCGCGCCGTGATGCTCGATGCCGATCTCGTGCTCACCTTGGAACAGCGTGTTGCTCGACAGCGTCCGCACCGCCAGCTGAACGCGGTCGAAGCGGGCGGAAGCATCGTCGGACCGGCGGACGCGATAGCGGAAGTCGTTGGGATTGTGCGTGTTCATGTGGATCGGTCCCTTTCCTGTGCCGGGCGTCTGGCTAGGCGTTTGCGTAATCCGATTCATTCTTGACTTGAATAATCATGTTTACTAGTCAGTGCAATACCGGATTAAATTAGTCAAGATTTAAGACGCGAATACGATCACAAATGCCAGCCAGCCCCAGGCCAGCCCGCATCGAACCTGGAAACTTTGGAGTTGGGGCACATGGGGTTAGCGATTTGGGAACGGCGCGGCTGGTCGGGGCCGAACGGTGCAGCGGCTTTGCTGGCGGGCGTGGCGGCGATTGCCTTGTTCGTGCCACCTGCCAACGCTCAGCAATCAGCACAGGCGGCGGGAGAGCAGGCCGATCAATCGAAGCAGGCTGAGCAGGAAAAGCCGGCGCCAGCGGGCGCAACACTGCTCGACAAGGTTCTGGTCATCAGCCGCACCGGAGAAACGGCCATCCAATCGCTGGCCTCGGCCAGCCATGTCGACCAGGAACAGCTCGACCGCCGCATGGCGACGACGCCGAACGAAATGCTGTTCGGCGTGCCCGGCGTCGCGGCGCAGGCCGATGCCAGGCGCGTCAGCACCAGCGTCAATATCCGCGGCCTGCAGGATTTCGGTCGCGTCGCGGTTATCGTCGACGGCGCGCGGCAGAACTTCCAACGTTCCGACCATGGCACCCAATCGACCTTCTACGTCGACCCCGAGCTTATCAAATCCGTCGACGTGATCCGCGGGCCGGTCGCCAACACCTATGGCTCGGGCGCGATCGGCGGCGTGGTCTTCTTCGACACCAAGGACGCCCAGGACTTCCTCAAGCCGGACGAGACATGGGCTGGTTCCGTCACCGGACGCTACGAGAGCAACGGCAAGGGCTGGACCACCAGCGCATCCGGCGCCTATCGCTTTAACGACAATTTGGATGCGCTGGGCAACATCGTCTACCGCAATTATGACGACTACAAGGATGGCGACGGCGACACCGTCAAGGGCACCGGCTTCGACGTATTGAGCGGATTGCTAAAGACCACAATCCGCCCGAGCGACAATAGCGAACTGAAGCTCGGCTGGGTCGGTTCGAGCGACGGCTGGAACGAGATCAGCGGCGGCATGCCGGTCAATGACGTCGACCTGAAGTCGAACACCTTCACCGCTCGCTACAATATCACGGACGAAGACAGGAGCTGGCTCGACCTCCACGTCAACACCTCCTACAACAAGACCAATCTCGACCTGACCGGCCTTGTTCCGCAAAACCGCTTCGATCCCGTCACCGGCCTTCCCGTGATGTTGCCGGCGGGTTCGACGTCGGCCTTCGATGTCGGCACCGCCGCCATCGACATCTGGAACACGTCGCGATTCGAGACAGGCGGCCTCGCGCATGAACTGACCTATGGCGGCGACTGGGTGAATGACGACGTCGAGACTGGCGGCACGGCAGGCGGTGACAGCTTCTACACGCCTTCCGGCAAGCGCAACGTTTCTGGCGCCTACGTTCAGGACAAGCTCAGCTGGGATTGGCTCGAAGTCATTGCCGGGCTGCGCTATGACAATTACAGCCTCGAGGACGACACGCACGAAACGTCGGGCGACCGGCTGTCGCCGCGCATCACCGTCGGCGTCTCGCCTTTCGAAAGCGCCGGCCTTGCCGGCCTGCAATTCTACGGCACCTACGCGGAGGGCTACCGGTCGCCTTCGCTGACCGAAACCCTGATCAGCGGCAACCATCCGGCGGGCGTCAGCTTCCCGTTCCTGCCCAATCCCAATTTGAAGCCCGAAACCGGCAAGACCGTCGAATTCGGTGTCAATTACAAGCAGAACGACATTCTGGAATCCGGCGACGCGTTTCGGCTGAAGGCAGCCTATTTCAACAACGACGTCGACGATTATATTGACGGCGTTACGCTGTCGGCCTTCGATCCGACCAGCGGCTGCCCCTTCGGGCCGGGCATTCCGATCTGCTTCCAGTACCAGAACTTCGCCAAGGCAAAGATCAACGGCTTCGAGATGGAAGGCGTTTATGATGCAGCATGGGGCTACGCCGGACTTTCCGTCTCCATCATCAATGGTCACACCATATCCTACGAAGGCGATCGGGCGGACCTTGCCACGATACCGTCCGCGCAGGTCACCGTGCAGCTCGGCCTGCGCTTCCTCGAGGACAAACTCACTGTCGGCGGCGAGGTGCAGTACAATGGCAAGCCCAAGGGTAACCTGATCGCCGAGGACTATACGCTGGTCAACGCTTTCGCCAGCTACCAGGCGACCGACAATCTGAAGGTTGATTTCCGCGCCGACAATCTGTTCGATGTCAAATACGCCAATCCGTTGAACGGCAGCACCACGGTCGCGGTCTATGAACCGGGCATAACGCTGAAGCTGGCGGCAACGATGCGATTTGGAGGATGATGATGACGAACTTGACGGCATCCCTTCGTCTGCTGACCTCGGCGCTGGCGATGTCGCTTGCAGCGGTTCCGGCGTGGGCACAAGAGTCCGCGCCGGCGCC
The DNA here is from genome assembly GCF_006442955.1 of Mesorhizobium sp. B1-1-1. Taxonomy (NCBI): domain Bacteria; kingdom Pseudomonadati; phylum Pseudomonadota; class Alphaproteobacteria; order Hyphomicrobiales; family Phyllobacteriaceae; genus Mesorhizobium; species Mesorhizobium sp. B1-1-1. The sequence goes on along the minus strand of NZ_VFWW01000011.1, from coordinate 44,774 downwards.
TGCTCTCTCCCTCGAACTCAATGGCGCGCAACCGTCTGAAAAGGGCTGCCGCCTGACCTTCGTGGTCACCAACAATCTCGGCGCCGACCTTTCCAGGGCGGCGTTCGAGATCGCGCTGTTCAACGACGCCGGCGTCGTAGACCGCCTGACCGTGCTCGATTTCAAGGACTTGCCGGCCGGCAAGACGAAGGTGACGCGCTTCGATCTCGCTGGCACCAACTGCGCCAAGGTCAGCCGCGTGCTGATCAACAGCGCGACCGAATGCGTCGGCACCGGCGTCGAGCCGAACACCTGCATGCGAAAACTCAAGACAGATGCCAAGACCGGCATCGCCTTCGGGGTCTGAGCACGGCGTGGGGCCGCACGCGGCATCCTGCGGCACCACCCGTCTAAGTCCAGGAAATCGAAAGGAACTCCATGTACATCGCCATGAACCGCTTCAAGGTGCAGAACGGCTCGGAAGCCGATTTCGAGGCCGTGTGGAAAAACCGTGATTCCAGCCTTGCGGAAATGAAGGGCTTCCGGGAGTTCCATCTGCTGCGCGGCCCAGTCAACGAGACCGAAGGCTATACGCTGTTTGCCTCGCACACGGTCTGGGCAAGCCACGACGATTTCATCGCCTGGACCAAGTCGGAGAACTTTCGCGCCGCCCACAGGAACGTCGGCACGACGAAGGTCCACTATCTCGGCCATCCCCAGTTCGAGGGTTTTTCGGTCGTCGAGGGCGCCTGAAGCAACCTCGCCAGCCGGATAAGGGTCCTCACGCCGCCGCAAGCAGGCTGGCATTGCCGCCCGCGGCGGTCGTGTCGACGCAAACGGCCCGCTCATGCGCGTAAGCCGCCGGATTGAGCACCTCGCTGACCAGCGGCACGATCGGCCCTGAGCGTTCGGCGATCATTTTGCGCACGATGCGCGCCGCCTCCGGCGTCCCCGAGAAGGCGACGACGTCGACGCGTAACGAACGCGCCTCAACCGGATCGGGGCGGCCGTCGATCGCCGCCAGCGGCAGGCCCTTGCCGGTCAGCGCCGAAAGCGCCGCCGGCGCGCCTGGCGCCACCGCCAGCACCGCATTGCCGGCGGCGAGCGCCTGGATCGTCTGCGCAAACAGCGTGTCGCCGTCCGGTCCCAAGCACAGCACCCGGCCGCGCGGCGCCAATGACAGTGTATTGGCCTCGCCGGTCGGCCCGGGCAGGTCGACCTGGCCGAAATCGATTGCGGCGGCGGCACCGATCGCCGCGGCACCTTTGCCGCGCAAATGCTTGCGCAGGATGGCGATGCGGTCCGGCCGCGTCGACCAGCCGCCAAGCGCGGGATCGGGCAGATTGTCGGCGAGTTCGGTCGCCGTCACCTTGTGGCCGTCGCCAACAGGCGTGCCTGCCTCCGGTCCCTTGCGAAAGCGCCGGAGATAATGCGGTCCGCCGGCTTTGGGCCCGGTCCCGGACAGCCCCTCGCCGCCGAATGGCTGCGAGCCGACGACCGCGCCGATCTGGTTGCGGTTGACATAGATGTTGCCGGCATGGATCCCGTCGACGAAATGCTGCACGCGACCCTCGATGCGGGTGTGCAGACCGAACGTCAGGCCGTAGCCCTTGCGGTTGATGGCGGCGATCACCGCGTCAATCTCATCGGCGTCGAAACTGGCGACATGGAGCACCGGCCCGAACACTTCGCGCTCCATCTCCTCGATACCCTTGACCCGAAACACATGCGGCGCGACGAAGCGGCCATCCCTGGGTGCTTCGAGCTTGGCGATCAGCCGTCCCTGCAAACCCATCGTCGTGCAGTAATCGCGGATCGAACCCTGCGCCTCGTCGTCGATGACGGGACCGACATCCGTCGAGATAGCCCAGGGATCGCCGACCTTGAGCGCCTCCATGGCGCCCTTCAGCATCTCCAGCATCTTCTTCTCGACATCCTTCTGCACATAGAGGACGCGCAGCGCCGAACAGCGCTGGCCCGCACTCTGGAAGGCGGAGGCGAGGATATCGCGCACCGCCTGCTCAGGCAGCGCGGTGGAATCGACGATCATGGCATTCAGCCCGCCCGTCTCGGCGATCAGCATGGCATCGGGCGCGGCTGTCTCGGCCAGTTGCTTCTCGATCAGCTTGGCGACCTCGGTCGAGCCGGTGAAGCAGACGCCGGCAATGCGCGGATCTGATGTCAGTGGCCCGCCGACCGAGGGGCCATCGCCCGGCAGAAGCTGGATGACGTCTTCCGGCACGCCGGCCTCGCGCAGCATTTCGACGGCTCGGAAAGCGATCAGCGGCGTCTGTTCGGCGGGCTTTGCAATTACCGAATTGCCGGTGACGAGCGCTGCGGCGATCTGGCCGGTGAAGATGGCGAGGGGGAAATTCCACGGCGAGATGCAGACAATGACGCCGCGCGCCTCGGTGCCCGCTTCGGCATTGGCCGCCTCGGCCGCGTAATAGCGCAGGAAATCCACCGCTTCGCGCACTTCGGCGACGCCGTCGGCCAGCGATTTGCCGGCCTCGCGGGTGGCCAGCGCGAAGAATTCGACGGCATTGGCCTCGTAGAGATCGGCGGCGCGATTGAGGATGGCCGCGCGCTCGGCAACCGGACGCTTTGCCCAGGCTGGCTGCGCTTCGACGGCGATGCGCACGGCGGTTGCCGCCTGCTTGGCGGTGGCTTCGCTGACCATGCCCACCACTTCCGAAGGCCTGGCGGGATTGACGACCGGGCGTTGCTCGCCATAGCCGGCCGCGCGCGTGATCGGCTTGGCGTGCCAGCGGTTAGGGCCCGCGAAGGCTGTCCTCTCCTTGTCGATCGCTGCCAACGTCACCGGATCGGTGATGTCGAACCCTTTCGAGTTGCGGCGGCTTGCACCGAAGATGACGGCAGGCCGGGGGATCGCGGGATTGGCGGCGGGGCCTTGGCTCTCGACCGCTTCTAGCGGGTCGCGCGCGATGTCTTCGGGCTCGACATCCTCGTCGGTAAGCTGGTGGACGAAAGATGAATTGGCGCCGTTCTCCAGCAGCCGGCGCACCAGATAGGCGAGCAGGTCGGAATGCGCGCCGACAGGCGCGTAGATGCGGCAGCGCGTGCCTTCGGCCTTGCGCACCGTCTCGTGCAACGCCTCGCCCATCCCGTGCAGGCGCTGGAACTCGAAGCTCTCACGGTTCTTCGTCATCGACAGGATGGCGGCGACAGTGTGGGCATTGTGGGTGGCGAATTGCGGATAGATGCGATCGGTCATCGACAAAAGCTTTCTCGCGCAAGCGAGATAAGAAACGTCGGTGTTGACCTTGCGGGTGAAGACGGGGTAGCCGGCGAGCCCCAGCGTCTGCGCCCGCTTGATCTCGGTATCCCAATAGGCACCCTTGACCAGCCGCACCATGATGGTGCGATCGCATTTCGTGGCAAGCGCATAGAGCCAGTCGATGACGAAGGCAGCGCGCGGACCATAGGCCTGGACGACGACGCCAAAGCCGTTCCAGCCTGCAAGCTCCGGCTCGGCAAGCACGCGCTCGATGACGTCGAGCGAGAGGTCGAGGCGATCGGCCTCCTCGGCATCGATATTGAGGCCCATGCGCGAATGGCGCGCCGCGAGCGCCAGCGAAAGGAGCCGCTCGGCCATGACAGGCAGCATCTCTTCCTTCTGCGCTTCCTCGTAGCGCGGATGCAGCGCCGAGAGCTTCACCGAGATGCCGTGGTTGTGGCGGATATCAGGCCCGTTTGAACCGGCATCGAGTGACGAGATGGCGTCTGCATAGGCCTTGTGGTAGCGCAGCGCATCGGCCTCGGTGCGGGCCGCCTCGCCCAGCATGTCGAAGGAATAGAGATAACCCTTCTGCGTCATCGGCCGGCCGCGCTTCACGGCTTCGGCGATGGTGCGGCCGAGCACGAACTGCTCGCCCATCTCGCGCATCGCCGCCGCCACCGCCTTGCGGATGACGGGCTCGCCGAGCCTGCGCACCATGGCGCGCAGCGTGCCTTCGATGCCGCCCTCGCCTTCGTCGAGCACGCGGCCGGTCAGCATCAGCGCCCAGGTCGAGGCGTTGACGAAGATGGAGCTCGAGCCGCCCGAATGCGCCGACCAGTCGTGCGGCGCGATCTTGTCGGCGATGAGGTCGTCCATGGTCTCGGTATCGGGCACGCGCAGCAGCGCCTCGGCCAGGCACATCAGGGCCACGCCTTCCTTGGTGGAGAGGCCATAGGCGGACAGGAAAACCTCCATCAGCCGCGGATCGGACGAGCCGCGCACCGCCCGCACCAGATCGGCGGCATGAGCCGAGATCGCCCGGCGGTCCTCCGCCGAGAGGCCGCTCGCCTCGGCCAGCGCCTTCACGGCCTGATCCTCGTCGGGCAGATAGTTGGCGCGGATTTGCTGGCGGATGGCGTCGAGCGCTGGCATGGCGGGTCCTACGGGCAAGCACAAGGGAGCGGGCCGGCGGTCACCGGACCGAATGGCGCAAGCTAGCACAAGTCCCGATTTTCAGGCGGTCTGAAGAAATCGACATTGCAGTTCGATCGATCTATCATATCACCGCAAACTACCCGAAGAAGGCTGCATTTTCGATGAGGGAAGACCAATTGGACCGCATCGACAGGAACATCCTGTCGGCGCTGGCAAGCGCCGGCAGGCTTTCCATGTCGGAGCTCGCCGCCAAGGTCGGCCTGTCCAAGACGCCGGTGCAGGCGCGGGTGAAGCGGCTGGAGAAGGACGGCTATATCAGGGGCTACCAGGCGATTATCGACCGCGAGCGCATGGGCGAAGGCCATGTCGCCTTCGTCCAGGTGAAACTGTCCGACACCCGTTCGGCCGCACTCGATGCCTTCAACCGTGCCGTACAGGCCGTGCCCGAGATCGAGCAGTGCCACATGATGGCGTCGAGCTTCGACTACCTCTTGAAGGTGCGGACCCGGGACATCGCCGCCTACCGCCGCGTGCTCGGTGAACGCATCTCCGCCTTGCCCCATGTCGCCCAGACCTCGACCTTCGTGGCGATGGAGACTGTGAAGGATCGATAATTCACTCCGCCAAGGTCTTCAAAAACGCCACCAGCGCCGCGCGCTCGCGGTCCGACAGCGCCAGCGGATGAATTTCGGATGTCCCCTCCACACTGGGGGCAGCCTTGGCATAATGCGCCACCACCTCGTCGAGCGACGCAAACTGACCGGCGTGCATGTAGGGCGGCCGCGTCGCCGCGCCGCGAAGCGAAGGCGTCTTGTAGGCGCGCACCAATTCCGGCGCATCCTTGACCATGAACCGCAATTCGCCGCAGGCGCCGACATCGCCATCGCGATAGGCGCCGAAGCAGTTGAACGGGTCGGCTTGAACTTGGCGTACCGCGTCGACGCGGCCGCGATCCGGCGGCAGCCCGTTGACCGGCGGCACGCCGGTGTTGTGGAACCCATTGTCGGTGAAGCGCGGCCCATTGTGGCAGGTCACGCAATTGGCCTTGCCGATGAACAGTTTCAGGCCGAGGATTTCCTCCCGGGAGAAGGCGGCGTCGCCTTTCGGCTCGGCGCCGGTCGCCAGGTCCAGCGCGAACCGGTCGAAGCGGGCCTGCGGCGGCTCGATCGAGCGTTCGAAGGCAGCGATTGCTTTGCCGATGTTGGCGAACACCCCGTTTATCGCGTCACGCTGCTGGTCGCTCATGGCGCGCCATGCAGCCTTCTCGGCATCGCTGCCGAGCGGACTGGCATTGGCTGGTATGTCGGACAGATCGGGCAGCGGACCGAAGATGCGCTCATAGCGGTCGCCGAAGCGCGCCTTGATGTAATGCGCATAGGCGGCGCGGTTTCCCGCCTGCTCCAGGGGGTTCTCCAGCGGCGTCAGCGCCTGCGCCCACAGGCTGTCGCGCCGTCCGTCCCAGAAAAACCAGGGATCGCGCGCGATGCCGGCGAGCGGCATGGTACGCCGGTTCGTGCGGCCGACGCCAACCGCCTGCGGCAGGCCGTCCTGAAACTGCCTGTCGATCTTGTGGCAGGTCGAGCAGGACACCGTGCCGTCGCGGCTCATGCTGGCGTCGAAGAACAGCGTCGAGCCAAGGGCAGCGGCGGCCGGGACATCGGCGAACCGGTTGGTGGTGTCGGGTTTCAGCGCCGGCAGCCTCGACAGCGCCAGCGAGGCGATGGTCTTCTTCTCGGCATCGGAAAAGTCCGGCTTGCCGCAGCCGGCAAGGACGGCCATCGCCATCAAGACGAAAAAGCGCGCAAGACGCCTCATCTGCGGCTCACAGCACGACGTTGAAGACGACCGTATCCGACCCAGCCGTCGCGGAGATGACAAAATGCAGCTGCCACCAGCCGCTCATGGTGAATTTCACGCCTTCGATGCGATAGCGCCCGTCGCCGAGATAGTCCGTCGCTTGCGGGCTGGTCGGCAGGCCGTGGCGGTGCTGCGGCATGCCTCCCGATACCGCGATCGCGGCCCCTTCCACCGGCGTCCCGGCTATCGTCTTCAACGTCAACAGCCAGGCTTCCAGTTCGCCTTGACGGACGACGCCGCGTTCCGGCGCGAAGCTCGCCATGAACAATCCGTTCTCGGTCTTTTTGGTTCGGGAGATATCCGGGCCGGCAACCTGCGCGGTTCGCGGTGCGGTCAGATAGACCACTGCCAGGATGCCAGCCAGCAAGGCTGCCAGACCAAGACCCGCCAAAAGATAACGCCATATCGAAGCCAAGCCGGTTCCTCTTCAGGGGATAACGTTTTGCCGCACCGATCGCATCCCGCCAAACCTGTTGGAATCGCAGGTGACGGAAAAAACCGCCCTTGCCAAGCATGGCGCTCTACTCTCCAAAAAGCTACAGCAGCATCGTAACAGGGGATGGATCATGATCGGCAAAGGTGTCGCCTCGATCGGCGAATGCATGATCGAGCTTTCGGGCCAAACAGGTTCGAACTGGCGCATGGGATTTGCCGGCGATACGTTCAACACGCTGTGGGCCCTGCATGCGCTGAGTGGAAGGCCAGCGACCTACGTCTCGGCTTTCGGAGACGATCCTTTCTCGCAAGACCAGATCGGCTTCTTCGCGGACAATGGCATCGGCATTGGCGAAAGCCCTGTTATCCCGGGGGCGCGGCCCGGCCTCTATGCCATCACGCTGACCGGCGCGGAACGCTCCTTCACCTATTGGCGCGGCGATGCGGCTGCCAGGCAGCTTGCCTCCAATCCGGCTGCGTTGGCAAAAAGCCTTGAAAAGCAGGCGCTTGTCTACTTTTCCGGAATCACTTTGGGAATTCTGGACTCCGCTGCGCGCGCCACGTTGCTATCGGCCGTGGCCGAGGCGCGATCCGCGGGGTCGCTGATCGCCTTCGATCCCAACTACCGGCCACGGCTGTGGCGCGATCGCGAGGAGGCGCAAGCCGCGATCCTGGAGGCGCTCGCCGTCACCGACATCGCATTGCCGACTTTCCCGGACGAGCAGATGCTGTTCGGCGATGAAGCGCCACAGGCAACGGCTGGGCGGCTCGGGCAACTGGTCGGCGAAGTCGTGGTCAAGAACGGGGAACAGCCGGCGCTGATCGTCGAGAACGGGATGCTGCGGGACGTTCAGGCGATCCATGTGGCCACGCCCGTCGACACCACGGGCGCGGGCGATTCCTTCAACGGCGGCTATCTCGCCGCGCGTCTCGCCGGACACACCCCTGCGGAGGCTACAAAGCGCGCGCACCGTGTCGCGGCCAGCGTGGTGCAGGTTCGCGGCGCATTGGCGCCATTCGAGACGTTGCGTGCGGCATTCGAAACGGATTGAGGGTCAGGGCAGCCGGAACCGATATTCCGTCACGTGATGGTAGATCGCACCCGGCCACAGCGTCGCCTGCGGGAAATACGGCCGGTTCGGCGCGTCCGGCCATATTTGCGGCTCCAGGCAGAAACCGCAGAAAGCTTTGTGGTTTCGCCCTTCCAGCCCCGTGCGCGGCGTCACATACTGGCCGGTATAGAGCTGGACGCCGGGCTCCGTGGTCCACAGTTCCATCTCGACGCCGGAGCTCGCGCCTTGCACCCACGCCGCCTGCTTGAGCGGCCCGCGCGCCGAAGCGAGGCAGAAGTTCTGGTCATAGGCAAGCTGCTCGCCCTCGATCTCCATGCGCAGCGGCCGTGCCTGGCGGAAATCGAAAGGCGTGCCGTCGACAGGCTTCACCGTGCCCGTTGGAATCATCTCGCCATCCACCGGCAGATAGGCGCCGGCATTGAGCATCATCCGGTGATCGAGGATGTCGCCCGTCCCGCCATCATCGAGATTGAAGTAGGAATGCTGCGTGAGATTGCACAGCGTCGGCTCCTCGCATGTGGCTGATATCTCGACGCTGAGCGTGCCGGGGATCTTCAGCCGGTAGGTGCAGGTGACGTCGAGTGCGCCGGGAAAGCCCATCGTGCCGTCGGGATCGTGCAGCGTCAGCGTGACGAAGTCCCGCCCGTGCAGCGAAACCGTCCACGGCCGATGGAAAAAGCCTTGCGAGCCTCCATGCAGCGTGTGCTTGTCGAGAAAATTGCGCTCGGTCTGGTAGCGCTTGCCGGCGATGGTGAAACGGCCGTCGCGGATGCGGTTGGCATAGCGGCCGACGACCGCGCCGAAGAAAGCCGTGTCGGTTTCATAGGATGATAGATTATCATAGCCGAGCACGAGAGGCGCATCGTGGCCGGCCAGGCGCAGGTCCTGGATGATCGCGCCGAGCCCAAGGATATTGGCGCTAAGTCCGCCGCCTCTGATGGTGAAGCGGCGAATCGGGTCGCCCGCCTGGGTGGTGCCGAAAACCTCGCCGTCCTTCATTGCCATGCCCGCAAACGTCAGTTGATCCAGACGGCCCGTTTCGTAGCCGGGGCAGGCAGATCATAGGCCTGCCTGTCCCGGCGACAGTCTATCAGAGGCCGAGGCCGCCGATGCAGACATATTTGGTGTCGAGGTAATCCTCGATACCCTGATGTCCGCCTTCCTTGCCGAGCCCGGACTCCTTGACGCCGCCGAACGGTGCTTCCGGCGTGGTGATCAGGCCTTCATTGACGCCGACCATGCCATATTTCAGCCCTTCCATGACGCGGAAGGCGCGGCCGAGATCGCCGGTGTAGAAATAGCAGGCGAGGCCGAATTCGGTGTCATTGGCAAGCGCAATCGCTTCTTCCTCGGTCTCGAACCTGAAGACGGGCGCCACCGGCCCGAATATCTCTTCCTTCATGAAGCGCATCTTGGGCGTCGCATCGGCGATGACGGTCGGCTGGAAGAACGAGCCGCCGAGCGCATGGCGCTTGCCGCCGGCGACGACCTTGCCGCCCTTCGAAGTCGCATCGGCGATCAGTTCCTCGACCTTCTCGACCGCCTTCTCGTCGATCAGCGGCCCCTGCTGCACGCCCTCCTCCAGGCCGGAGCCGACCTTCAGCTTGTCGCTGGCGGCAGCCAGCTTCTCGACGAACCGGTCATAGACGCCGGCCTGGACAAGGAAGCGGTTCGTACAGACGCAGGTCTGGCCCGAATTGCGGTACTTGGCCGTGATCGCACCGGCGACGGCGCGGTCGATGTCGGCGTCGTCGAAGACGATGAACGGCGCATTGCCGCCGAGCTCCATCGACACCTTCTTCACGGTGACGGACGACTTCTGGATCAGGATCTTGCCGACCTCGGTCGAGCCGGTAAAAGTGATCTTCTTGACCAGCGGATTGGCGCAGATCTCATCGCCGATTTCGCCGGCCGCACCGGTCAGGATGTTGATTACGCCCTTGGGGAAGCCGACTTCCTCGGCCAGCGCGCCCCAGGCGAGACCGGAGTAAGGCGTCTGCGAGGCGGGCTTGACCACGGCGGTGCAACCCGCGGCGAGTGCCGGGCCGAGCTTGCGGGCCAGCATCGAGGACGGGAAATTCCACGGCGTGATGGCGGCGATGACGCCGACCGGTTCCTTGGTCACCAGGATGCGGCGGTCCGCCCACGGCGACGGCACGACATCACCATAGGTGCGGCGGCCCTCCTCGGCGAACCACAGGATGTAGGAGGCGGCCGAGCCGATCTCGCCCTTCGATTCGAACAGCGACTTGCCCTGTTCAATGGTCAGGAGCTCCGCCAGAACGTCCTGATTGTCCATCATGGCATCGTGCAGCTTGCGCAGCAGCTTCGAGCGCTCGAGCGCGGTCGTCTTGCGCCAGGTCTTGAAAGCTTCGTCGGCGGCTTCGATGGCGCGGCGGGTCTCGACCTTGCCCGCTTTCGGCACGGTGCCGATCTTGAGGCCGGTTGCCGGATTGGTGACGTCGACCGTCTGGCCGCTGTCGGCCTGCACCCATTCGCCGTTAATAAGATTGGCCTGGCGCATGAAATGGCTGGTTTTCTGAAGCATGGTCTAGCCTCCGTTCGGCGCTCACGGGCCGCTATCTGGATGTCTTCGATTAGCGCACCGTGCGCTGGGGCCATTGCTCTTAACCTAGGGAAAGCCCCGCAAGCAATCGCAAGATGGCATATAGGGGTTATGCCAGTGCAAGGCGAGAGCCGAGGTTTGATTTCACCGCTGAGACATCGCGTCAAACCGGATTCACGCCGAGCGGCTCAGACCCCGGTCTTATTCATGTCAGCCGAACACGTGCACGCTCACCGCCAGCCAGAAAGCAGTGGTGACGACCGCGCTCGCGGTCGCGATGGTCATCTGGTTCGACGCCAGCGCCTGGCCTGTGTTGAACTGCACGGCAATGAGATAGGAATTGATGCCGGATGGCAGCGCCGCCACCACGACCGCTACCTTGGCGGTCAAGGGCGGCAGGCCGAGCAACCAGACGAAGATCAGAACCAGCGCCGGCATCAGGAACAGCTTCAGCGTTGATAGCGCCAGCGCCGGGCGGACATTGCCTGATATGCCGAAGCGGCGCAGGCTGAGCCCCATGGCGAACAGCGCCACCGGCCCGGCGGTGCCGGCCAGCGCGTCCACCAGCCGCATGACCAGTTCGGGCAGCGGGATGCCGCTGAAGCGCCATGCGAGACCCAAAAGAATGCCGATGATCAGCGGATTGATGAACAGCCGCCTCAGGAAATTGCGGACGACGCGCACGGGGTGCACATGCTCGCCGCCGCCGCGGCCGAACATCTCGAACAGCACGATCGAAGCCATCATCATGACAGGCAGATGCACGGAAACCAGGAGCGACAGCACCTCGAATCCATCCCGCCCGAATATGCCGAGAATGAACGGCGCGCCGAGCAGGACAACATTGGAATAGGCCGACGACACCCCGCCGACGACACCCGCGCGTGCGTCGCGTCCGAATATCCGCGTGGTAACGACATGGCCGGCGGCCCAGGTGATTGCCACCGCCGCGAAATAGGCCCCCCATAGCGACCACGGTGCCACCCCGTGGAAATCGGCATTCACCATCGTCTGGAACAACAGCAGCGGCATCGCAACGCTGACCGCAAAATCGGATATCCCCTCGCCGCTCGCCGGCTTCATATAACCGGTGAACCCGGCGAGGTAGCCGAGCGCCACGAGGCTGAAGACGAAAAGGACGGTTTCGGTAAGCGGAGACATTTTTCCAGGGATAGGCGAGCCAAGGTCGCGGTGCAATCGCGCCCGAATTTCTTCGACCCCGAATTTGTTCTGCCAAGCGGGCATCGCCGAAGGCGGCTGGACGTTTCCCATCCCGCTCACGACCGGAAGACCGATCTGGTGAAGCAGCGGATGACGAAGGAGAAGTGAGACCGCGGAGACCGCAGGCCTTTCGCTTGTCTTTGTACCTGCTTTCCGATCCCTATATGCGGGTGGCCGGTGCCCGGCTTCTGGAAGGATTACGATGATCCGATTTGCCTTGGCGTTGTTCCTGTTTGGCGTTCCGGCTGCAGCGCATGCGACGGATGCCGGCTGGGCGCTGCTGCGCGATGGCGGCCATGTCGTGCTTTTGCGCCATGCCATGGTCACCGGCACCACCGATCCCGCCAATTTTGATATCGACAGCTGCGCCACCCAGGTCAATCTGTCCGCACGCGGCAAGCAGCAGTCGAGCAAGATCGGCGCCTTGCTTGCCGCCCGCGCCGCGCCGATCGAGCGCGTGCTGTCCAGCCGCTATTGCCGCTGCCTCGACACCGCGCGCATCGCCTTCGAGACCGAGCCGGAGCCTTTCGCGCCGCTCGACCTGCTGAAGGGCGACGCGGCGCAAAAGGCGGCCCAGATCGCCGCGATCATGAAGGAAATCCGCGCCTATTCCGGCTCTGACAACCTGGTCATGGTCACTCATCTGGAAAATATCGCTGCGTTGACCGGCGTCTCGCCGCGCGAGGGCGAAGCCGTTGTCGTCGAGCCGCAGGGCGAGGGTCTGCGTGTGCTCGGCCGGGTTACGTTCTAAATCGGGGCCGACCGGCGCATCCGCGAGCAGCCACGCGATGAGGACTTGCGACAGAGGTAATGTTGCCAAAATACCACCCAAAAAAGATGCCGCGCTAGGGCCGCGACGATGAGGCCAACATCATCCGCGGTCGCCAGCCATGGAGGGGCCGCCGGGTTGACCGGCGGCCCGTCTTGCGTTTCTTGGGCACGCTACCCATCTGCGCCCGGCGTATCAGGCCTTTTCCTGCCGGGAAAAACCGATTAGACAGCGCCCAAACAAGATGCGGACAGATTCCGCCCGCAACCGAAGGAAAAGCCCTTGTCCACCACGTTCGACAAAGTCGCCAAGATCATTGCCGACACCAGCGAGATCGACATCGACACCATCACGCCCGAGAGCCACACGATCGACGATCTCGGCATCGACAGCCTCGATTTCCTCGACATCGTCTTCGCCATCGACAAGGAATTCGGTATCAAGGTGCCGCTGGAAAAGTGGACCCAAGAAGTCAATGACGGCAAGGCTTCGACGGACGATTACTTTGTCATGAAGAACCTGTGCGCCAAGATCGACGCACTGGTCGCCGCCAAGACCGCCTGATCCGTACCCGATCATCCATGAGCCCCCGCGACGTCGTCATCACCGGCATTGGCCTTGTCTCCTCGTTGGGAGAAGGCCCCGATGAACACTGGCGCAAGCTCACTCAGCCGGATCAGAAGCCGGTGCTCGAAGCCGAGCGTTTCGCGCCCTACACCGTCCATCCGCTGCCGGAGATCGACTGGAACCTGCAGATCGCCAAGCGCGGCGACCAGCGCCAGATGGAAACCTGGCAGAGGCTCGGCACCTATGCCGCGGGTCTTGCGCTGGACGATGCCGGCATCAAGGGCAATGACGAGCTCTGCACGACCATGGACATGGTCGTGGCCGCCGGCGGCGGCGAGCGCGACGAAGCGGTCGATGCCGCCATCCTGGCCGCCTCGGAAAGCCGCAACGACCGTGACGTGCTGCTCAACGAGAAGCTCACCACCGAACTGCGCCCCACCCTGTTCCTGGCACAGCTTTCCAATCTGCTCGCCGGCAACATCTCCATCGTCCACAAGGTGACGGGATCGTCCAGGACCTTCATGGGCGAGGAAGGCGCCGGCGTAGCCGCCGTCGAGACGGCTGCCGCGCGCATTCGTTCCGGCCAGTCGACGCATATACTGGTGGGCGGCGCCTTTCAGACCGAACATTCCGATATGTTGCTCGGCTATGAGCTTGCCGGCTACCTGCATCGCGGCGCCTGGAAGCCCGTCTGGCAGCGGCAAGGCGCCGAAGGTGGCGGCGTGGTGTCGGGATCCGGCGGCGCTTTCCTGGTGCTGGAGCAGCGCGAACACGCGGCAAGCCGGGGGCGCAAGATCTATGCCGAGCTCGGCCCGGTCGTCTCCGGCCGTGCCAGGCGGCGGCAGGGCGAGCTCGATTCCGAGATCGCCGCGCTGCTCAAGAAGACCGCCGTGCCGACTGGCGGCTTGCTTTCCCTGTCTGGCGCCTCAGGCGCTCACGCGGCTACCGCCGCCGAGAAGTCGGCATTCGACGCCAATCCCGCGATCGCGGTGCGCGGCTTCGCGACGCTGACCGGCCACATGAAGGAAGCGCAGTTTCCCTTCGCCGTGGCGCTGGCGGCGCTCGCCGTCGACCGCAAGGCCGCTTATCCCGTTTTCGATGCCGCTGCCGAGAAACCGTTCGAAGGCATTCCAAGAAGCGTCCTTGCAACGGCGATCGGCTACCACCAATTCGAGGGCATGGCGCTGGTCAACGCCGCATAGAGCGGCCAGCCACATACAACGATAAAGGTTAGGGCTTCCGGATGGCCAATCTCAGAGATCACATGGGCAGGCCGATCGTTGCCGTCACAGGCATCGGCGTGGTTACTTCCCTTGGAGCCGGCAAATCAGACAACTGGACGGCGCTGACCTCGGGCAGATCGGGCATCCACCCGATCACCCGCTTCCCTGTCGACCACCTCAACACCCGCATTTCCGGCATGGTCGATTTCCTTGCGTCGAGCTCGAAGGGCGCCAGTCCCCTCACCTACGAACTGGCGGAGACCGCCGCGCAGGAAGCTGTTGCCGAAGCCGGCCTCAATTCCAGCGACTTCGGCGGACCGCTGTTTCTGGCCTCGCCGCCGGTCGAACTCGACTGGCATGAGCGGTTCGCGCTCTATAATTCCGACAAGCACGACGCCGGTGCCGAAAGGCTGCTTCGGGTAGCGCGCGGCTTGAAGGAGCTCGATACATTCGAGACCACGCAGTTCGGGTCGATCGCCGACCGGCTCGCCGACCGTTTCGGCACGCGCGGCCTGCCGATCACGCTGTCGACCGCTTGCGCCTCCGGTGCAACGGCCATCCAGCTTGGGGTCGAGGCAATCCGCAGAGGCGAATGCGACCGGGCGCTGTCGATCGGCGCGGACGGCTCGGCGACCGCCGAGGCGCTGATCCGTTTTTCGCTGCTGTCGGCGCTTTCGACCCACAACGACATCCCGGAAAAGGCTTCCAAGCCCTTCTCCAAGGACCGCGACGGCTTCGTGCTGGCCGAAGGTTCCGGCGCTCTGGTGCTGGAATCGCTGGAGGCAGCGCTCGCCCGTGGAGCAAGCGTTCTGGGCATTCTGCGCGGCTGCGGCGAAAAGGCGGACGATTTCCACCGCACCCGCTCCAAGCCGGATGGTTCGCCGGCCATCGCGGCGGTGCGCGCCGCCCTCGCCGATGCCGGCCTGGGCGAGGACGAGATCGACTATGTCAACGCGCATGGCACCTCGACGCCGGAAAATGACAAGATGGAGCACCTGTCGCTGTCGACGGTGTTCGGCGAGCGGATCGGCTCGATGCCGATCTCGTCCAACAAGTCCATGATCGGCCATACGCTGTCCGCCGCCGGCGCGGTGGAAGCGGCGTTTTCTCTCATGACCATGCGCGAAGGCGTCATTCCGCCGACCATCAACTACGACAATCCCGATCCGGCGATCGTGCTCGATGTCGTGCCCAACAAGAAGCGCAATGCGCAGGTTGGCACCGTGCTTTCGAACTCCTTCGGCTTTGGCGGCCAGAACACTTGCCTTGTCATGGCGCGGGAACCGGTCTAAGCGAGCCACTTCCGCTAGAACAGAACCGACAGGCTCCATGCGCGCACTGCAACTTATCGAGGACCGCCGTCTTGAAACGGTGGACCTGCCGCCCCCGCCGCCGCCCGCGCTCGGCGAGGTGACGCTGCGCATCAAGGCAGTGGCGCTGAACCACATTGACGTCTGGGGCTGGCGCGGCATGGCTTTCGCCAAGCGCAAGCTGCCGCTGGTCGTCGGCGCGGAAGCCTCCGGCGAGGTCGAGACCGTCGGTCCCGGCGTTTCCGGCCTGCTACCGGGACAGTTGGTCTCGATCTACGGCGCGCGCACCTGCGGCCTTTGCCGTGCCTGCCGCGAAGGCCGCGACAATCTTTGCGAACACGTCTCGGGCGTTCATGGCTTCCACCTCGACGGCTTCGCGCAGGAGAAGATCAACCTGCCGGCGCGCCTGCTGGTCCCCGTCCCTCCAGGCGTGAGCGAGATCGGCGCGGCTGTCGCCCCCGTCACTTTCGGCACCGTCGAACACATGCTCTTCGACAATGCCAGGCTCGAGCCCGGCGAGACGATCCTTGTCCACGCCGGCGGATCCGGCATCGGCTCGGCCGCCATCCAGCTGGCGAAGCGGATGGGCTGCACGGTCATCACCACGGTCGGCTCGAGCGACAAGATAGACAAGGCCAAGGCGCTCGGCGCCGATCATGTCATCAACTACCGTGACGACCGGTTCGAGGGCGTCGTGCGCAAGCTGACCAAGAAGAAGGGCGTCGACGTCGTCTTCGAACATGTCGGCGCCGACACTTTTGCCGGCTCGATGCTGTGCCTGAAGCGCGGTGGCCGGCTCGTCACCTGCGGCTCGACGTCCGGCGTGTCGGCGCAGGTCAATCTGATGCAGCTCTTCCAGCAGCAGTTGAAGCTGTTCGGCTCCTTCGGCTGCCGCATGGAGAACATGGCCAACGCCATGCAGAAGATGGCGGCGGGACAGGTCGCACCCGTCATCGATACCGAAGTCGGCTTCGACGACATCGACGCCGCGCTGAAGCGCATGGAAGGCCGCGACGTCTTTGGCAAGATCATCCTACGCGTCGTCTAGGCCCTGACTTCTGTGTTGAAGAAGCTTCGCCGCGACCTGATGTTCCGCTACGGCCGGCAATTGCGCCGGTTCGAGCACTGGCTGGTCGCGCGCATTGCGATGATCATCATCTCGGTGCTGCGCCTGCTGCCGCCCGACAGCGCGCTGAATTTCGCCGACCGCGTCGCCCGCCGCATCGGTCCATGGGTCGGACGCCATAATGTGGCCGTCGACAATCTGCGCAAGGCCTATCCGCACAAGAGCGAAGCCGAGATCCAGGTCATCGCCTCCGACATGTGGGGCAACATGGCGCGTCTGGCCGCCGAATACATCTTTCTCGACGCCTTGTTCGACTACGATCCAGCCGCCACCAGTCCCGGCCGTGTCGAGGTCAGGGGAGTAGACCATTTCGTCGAGATCGCGGCCGAAAAGAAGCCGCACATCGTCTTCACCGGACATCTCGGCAATTTTGAATTGCTGCCGGTGGCGGCGGCTACTTTCGGCATGAATATCACCGCGCTGTTTCGCCCGCCCAACAATCCGTACCTGGCTGACTACATCCTCTCGACGCGCCGCGCGACCATGGGATCGTTGCTGCCCTCGATGGCGGGCGCTTCGTTCGCGCTCGCCTCGGTATTGGAAAACGGCGGCAATATCGGGGTCCTCGTCGACCAGAAGTTCACGGGCGGCCTGGAAACGACATTCTTCGGCCGCCCCTGCCAGAGCAATCGCGTGCTCGGCACACTTGCCCGTCATTATGATTGCGACGTCTACCCGGCGCGCTGCGTCAGGCTGCCGGGCAATCGCTTCAGGCTCGAGATAGAAGAGAAGCTGACATTGCCCCGCACCGCCGATGGCAGTGTCGACGTGCGCGCCACCACCCAGCTTCTCAACGACGTGGTCGAGCGCTGGGTGCGCGAGGATCCCGGCCAGTGGATGTGGTTCCACAAGAGATGGGACATCAGCCGCAAGCGACGCAAGGCAAAGACCCGAAGCGCGTAGTCTGGAGCCGTCCGATGCGCCTCCGGCACAAGCCGGCTTAGCAGTCAGTTCCTCACGACGATGCGCGTGTTGCCGAAGCCGACTTCTCGCACCATCGAGTAGAAAGCCGCCGCATTGGCCGTATGCAGCCGCACGCAGCCATGCGACGCCGGTCGGCCGAGCTGCCTCACCGCGCCCGTTCCGTGGATGGCATAGCCGCCGTGGAAGAACACGGAATAAGGCATCGGCGACATGTCGTATTTGCGCGAATACCACATCCGGGCCGTTCGCTGCGGCCGGTAGGTGCCGCGTGGCGTGAAGTAGCCGGACCGAGCCGTGGACACGCTCCACCGGTAAACGTCCTGGCCGTACCTGACCGTCATCGTCTGCGACGACACGTCTATATTTGCAATGAGGCTGGCTGCCCAGCTCTGCACCGAAGCACCCAACAGCATCGTGACAAGTGCTGCTGCCATGAGAACTGTCTTTTTCATGCGATCAAACCCCTTTGATTGCCCCTTGCCTGCCTTCACGTCGTTTTTCATCTCTTTAATGACAGGTGAACGGCATAACATATACCCTTGACCAATTCGCCAATCCAAAGCAGCGAATTTGAACGAATTCCCGCAAGAGTTGCCGTAACGACACGCCGCAACGGCCTAATTGCCAGCGGACTTGCAAAACGACGCCGATCGCTGCTCAACTCGGGCCATGAACGAGCGACTCTTCCAAGCGATCGATGACCGGCGTGACGATCTCGTCGCGCTGACCGCCGAGCTGATCCGCTTTCCCACCATCAACCCGCCCGGCGAAGCGTACCGGCCATGCGCCGAATTTCTTGCCGCGCGGCTGAAGAAGAGCGGCTTTCAGACCGAGTTCATCCGTGCCGAGGGCACGCCCGGCGACACCGACCGCTACCCGCGCGTCAACGTCGTCGCTCGCTTCGATGGGCGCTCGCCTGGCGCCTGCGTCCATTTCAACTCGCATATCGATGTCGTCGAGGCCGGCGACGGCTGGACCGTCGATCCCTTCGCCGGCATCGTCAGGGACGGCAAGGTCTACGGCCGCGGCGCCTGCGACATGAAGGGCGGCCTGGCTTCCTCGATCATCGCGGCCGAAGCCTTCATGGAGGTATTTCCCGATTTTCCCGGTGCTATCGAGATATCAGGCACGGTCGACGAGGAATCTGGCGGCTTCGGCGGTGTCGCGCATCTGGCGAGGCTCGGCTATTTCTCGAAACCCAGGGTCGACCACGTCATCATTCCCGAACCGTTGAACAAGGACCGCATCTGCCTTGGCCATCGCGGCGTCTGGTGGGCCGAGATCGAGACCAAGGGCGAAATCGCGCATGGCTCGATGCCGTTCCTCGGCGACAATGCGGTGCGCCATATGGGCGCCGTGCTGCAGGCCTTCGAGGACGAATTGTTCCCCGCGCTCGACCGCAAGATGACGCGCATGCCGGTCGTGCCCGAAGGGGCGAAGCGTTCGACCATGAACATCAACTCCATCCATGGCGGCCAGACCGAGGATTTCCGGCCCGGCCTGCCCTCGCCCAACGTGCCCGATTCCTGCCGGCTGACCATCGACCGCCGCTTCCTGCTCGAAGAGGATCTCGCCACGGTCAAGGGCGAGGTGATCGGCATTCTCGAGCGGCTGAAGCGCGATCGGCAAAAGTTCGACTACGAGATCCGTGACCTGATGGAGGTGCTGCCGCTGATGACCGAACGCGACGCTCCGGTCGTCAAGGCAATCGCGCAAGGCGTCCACGCGATCTTCGATCGCGAGCCCGACTACGTCATTTCACCGGGCACCTACGACCAGAAGCACATTGCCCGCATCGGCCATGTCTATGATTGCATCGCCTATGGCCCGGGCATTCTCGATCTCGCCCACCGGCCTGACGAATGGGTCGGCATCTCGGATATGGTGGAATCGGCCAAGGTGATGGCGTTCGGGCTCAACGTGCTGCTGCGCGGCGCCCGATAGCGCCGCACGGGCAAGAGCCAACGGTCGACGCGGCCGTCCGGAGAAAAACATTCCCGGCTACGCCGCCGCGCGGCACGAAACGCAATTTACTCCCGTGCGAAATCACGCTTCTATTCGCCCGGTTTGAGCGCATGTTTGACCACACGGGGAGTAGCACGATGAAATTGTGGAAAACCATCCTGGCCGCGGCCGTCCTGGCGCTGGCCGTCGGCACTCCCGCGCTGGCGGCGCGAACCGATCTGGTCATCGGCATCCCGCTCGAACCGCCACATCTCGATCCGACCGCCGGCGCGGCCGCGGCAATCGACGAGGTTCTCTACGCCAACGTGTTCGAAGGCTTGACCCGCATCGGGCCAAATGGCGAGGTCCTGCCGGATTTGGCTGAAAGCTGGACCATCTCCGACGACGGCAAGACCTACACCTTCAAGCTGCACACCGGCGTGAAATTCCACGATGGCGCCGGCTTCAGCGCCGACGACGTGAAATTCTCGCTCGACCGCGCCCGCGCCGACAATTCGGTCAATGCGCAAAAAGCCCTGTTCGCAGCCATCGATATGGTCGACGTGGTCGACCCGGCAACGGTCAAGGTGACGTTGAAGAACCGGCAGGGATCCTTCCTCTACAATATGGGCTGGGGCGATGCTGTCATCGTCTCGCCGAAATCCGCTGACGCCAACAAGGAAAAGCCGGTCGGGACCGGCCCGTTCAAATTCCAGAGCTGGGCCAAGGGATCCTCGATCACGCTGGTGAAATCCGACAGCTATTGGGGCACGCCGGCTTACCTCGACAAAGTCGAGTTCCGCATCGTGCCCGATGCCGCTGCTAGCGTACCGGCATTGCTTTCCGGCGATATCCAGGCGTTCCCATTCTTCGATCCCGACAGTCTCGCGCAGGTCAAGGACGATCCGCGTTTCAAGGTGGTGATCGGTTCGACCGAAGGCGAAACCATCCTGTCGATCAACAACAAGAAGCCGCCCTTCGACAAATTGCTGGTCAGGCAGGCGATCTCCTACGCGCTCGATCGCAAGGCGATCATCGACGGTGCCTCGGCCGGCCTCGGCCTGCCGATCGGCTCGCATATGTCGCCGGCCAACAAGGACTACGTCGACCTCACCGGCCGCTATCCGCACGATGTCGCCAAGGCCAAGGAACTCTTGAAGGAAGCAGGCCTGGAGAACGGTTTCAAGGCGACGCTGAAGCTTCCGCCGCCCACCTATGCCAGGCTCGGCGGCGAGATCATTGCCTCGCAGCTCCGTGACGTCGGCATCAACCTCGAGATCATTCCGGTCGAATGGGCGCAGTGGCTGGACCAGGTGTTCACCCAGAAGGACTACGACCTGACCATCGTCTCCCATACCGAGCCCAACGACATCGGTATCTATGCGCGTAAGGATTATTACTTCAACTACGACAATCCGGCCTTCGACAAGGTGATCGCCGATCTGGACGTCACCTCCGACGAAGCCAAGCGCAAGGAATTGCTGGGGCAGGCACAGAAGATCTTGGCCGACGACGCCGTGGTCGGCTTCCTCTACGAACTGCCCAAGGTCGGCGTCTGGGACGCCAAGCTGCAGGGCCTGTGGGAAAACGCGCCGATCCAGGCCAATGATCTCACCAAGGTGAAGTGGAACGAGTGAAGCCGTTGGCCAAGAGGCGACGCTTGCGCTCCTCACCCCCCTCTGCCCTGCCGGGCTGCCTGACCCGAGCCGCAGGACGATCGCTTCAGGTTTGCGCCGCCCCTCATCGCCCTGCCGGGCACTTCTCCCCGTATAGTGACGGGGAGAAGGGGGCTGGCCGCAACCTCGGCACCCTTTCTGCAACGCTGAAGATTGGCGAAATCCTTTGCGAAGGCGTCCTTCTCCCCGTCTCTATACGGGGAGAAGATGCCGGCAGGCAGATGAGGGGCAGCGCCGATTTCGACTGTTGGCCGATCAAGCGATGACCGCCTACCTCCTCAGGCGTCTCGCGATCGCCGCCGCCACGTTGGCGCTGGCCTCCATGGTCGTCTTCGCGGTGCTGGAGATCCTGCCCGGCGACCCGGCGCGGCTGATGCTGGGCATGAATGCCAGCGCCGACCAGGTCGAGCTGCTGCGCAACCAGATGGGCCTCGACGCGCCCCTGCCCTGGCGCTACCTGCACTGGGCCGGCGGCCTGCTCTGCCTGGATTTCGGCCGCTCCTACACCTATTCGGTGCCGGTCATCGACCTCGTGCGCGAGCGTCTCGTCGTCTCGCTGCCGCTGGCGCTGATCGCGCTCGCCCTATCCACCCTCATCGCCATCCCGGTCGGCCTGTTTTCAGCGAACCATCGCGGGCGGATGGGTGACACAGCGGCGATGGGCGCCGCGCAGCTCGGCGTCGCCATTCCCAATTTCTGGTTCGCGCTGATGCTGATCTATCTCTTCGCGGTCTGGCTGCGGCTGGTTCCGGCCGGCGGCTTTCCCGGTTGGGGGGCCGGTGCCTGGCCGGCGCTGAAATCACTGCTGCTGCCGGCTGTGGCGCTCGCATTGCCGCAGGCCGCGATCCTGGCACGCGTCACCCGTTCGGCACTGATCGAGGTGCTGAACGAGGACTATATCCGCACCGCCCGCGCCAAGGGCCTGCCCTATCGCGCGGTCCTGTGGCGGCACGCACTGCGCAACGCCATGATCCCGGTGCTGACCATTCTGGGCCTGCAATTCGCCTTCCTGCTCGCCGGCACCATCATCATCGAGAACGTCTTCTACCTGCCCGGCCTCGGCCGGCTGGTGTTCCAGGCGATCACCCAGCGCGACCTGATCGTCGTGGAAAGCGTCGTCATGCTGCTGGTCGCCGCGGTCATCGCCGTCAACCTCGTCGTCGACCTCTCTTATGCCGTCGTCGATCCGCGCCTCCGAAGCCGGCAATGATGTTGCATCCGGACATCCCCGAAGAGACGCTGGGCGGCATCCTCGTCAACGCGTTCGGCAACCGCTCGTTTCTTGCCGGCTTCGCCGGCACGTTGTTCGTGGCGGCGGTGGCGATCCTCTCCTATCTCTGGACGCCCTATGACGTGACCCGGCTGGTGATATCCGACAAGACGCTGGCGCCGTCCTGGGCGCACTGGTTCGGCACCGACCATTTCGGCCGCGACATCCTGTCGATGATCATGGTCGGCGCCCGCAATTCGATCGCGGTAGCGCTGGTCGCGGTCGGCATCGGCATGGGCATCGGCGTGCCGCTCGGTGCTTTCGCCGCGGCGCGCGGCGGCCTCGTCGACGAGGCGCTGATGCGCGTCAACGATCTGGTCTTCGCCTTCCCTGCGCTTTTGTCGGCCATCATGATCACCGCCATCTTCGGCCCCGGCGCCGTTAATGCCATCATCGCCATCGGCATCTTCAACATCCCTGTCTTTGCTCGCGTCGCCCGCGCCGGCGCCTTGGCGATCTGGCCGCGCGAATTCATCCTCGCCGCCCGCGCCGCGGGCAAGGGCAAGGCGCTGATCACCATCGAACATGTGCTGCCCAACATCGCCACCTTGCTCCTGGTGCAAGGCACTATCCAGTTCGCGCTCGGCATATTGGCCGAGGCCGGGCTTTCCTATCTGGGCCTTGGCGCCCAACCGCCAATGCCGAGCTGGGGCCGCATGCTGTTCGACGCCCAGACCCGCATGGTGGTGGCGCCCTGGATGGCGATCTTTCCCGGCATGGCGATCGTGATCACCGTGCTTGGGCTGAACCTTTTGGGCGACGGCATCGCCGACATCCTCGATCCGAAATCGCGGCGGCAACGATGAGCCTGCTGGAAATCGACAATCTGTCGCTGGCGATCGGCGACACGCCGATCCTCCGGAGCATCGAGTTCTCCATCGCGCCCGGCGAGGTAATGGGGCTGGTCGGCGAATCCGGCTCCGGCAAATCGATGACGGCTCTGAGCGTCATGCGGCTCTTGCCATATGCCGCGCGTGCCAGCGGGCGCATCACCTTCGACGGCATCGACATCCTCGCGGCAAGCGAGGATCAGATGTGCGCCCTGCGCGGCGACGATATCGGCATGGTGTTCCAGGAGCCGATGACCGCGCTGAACCCGCTCAAGACCATCGGCGAGCAGGTCGCCGAAGGTATACGCTGGCATGCCAAGGCGAGCCGCGCCGAGGCGGAAGAGCGGGCGCGAAAAACGCTCGACCGGGTTGGCTTGCCGTCGGCAAAATTCCCGCTGTCGCGCTATCCGCACGAACTGTCCGGCGGCCAGCGCCAGCGCGTCGTCATTGCCATGGCCTGCGCGCTGAAGCCGAAGCTGCTGATCGCCGACGAGCCGACCACGGCGCTCGACGTGGTGCTGCAGGCGCAAATCCTCACCCTCTTGCGCGACCTTGTCGCGGAGAGCGGCATGGGCCTGCTCCTGATCTCGCATGACCTCGCCGTGGTCACCGAGATGGCGGATCGCATCACCATTCTTCGTCGGGGCGAAGTCATGGAAGCCGGCGATACGGCCCGCACGCTCTCTGAACAGCTCCACCCCTATACCCGCCAGTTGGCGCTGGCCTCGATGCACGTGCCGGCCCGCGCCCGGCCGCATGGCGCCTCGGCAGCCCGGCCCTTGCTCGAGGTGGAGGGCGTGACGCGCGACTATCCAGGCCGGCGCACCTCGCTGTTCCGGCGCGCGCCTGATATCCGCGCCGTCGACGGCGTGTCGCTGTCGATGGCGCCGGGCCAATCGGTGGCGCTGGTCGGCCGCTCCGGCTGCGGCAAGTCCACCTTGGCGCGCATGATCCTGGCGCTGGACCGGCCGAGTTCGGGGACCATCCGCTTTCGCGGCGAGCCCCTCACCGGCAAGAGCGAGGCGGACCTGAAGCCGGCGCGGCGCGACATGCAGGTGGTGTTCCAGGACCCCTATGGCTCGTTCGATCCGCGCCAGAAGGTCGAGAAACTGGTCGCCGAGCCGCTGCACGTGCTGGACAGGAAACCGGGGCGCGCCGAGCGCCGCGAGATGGTGGCGCAGGCGCTGCACGAGGTCGGCCTCGACCAGCACGACATGGAAAAGTATCCGCACGAATTTTCCGGCGGCCAGCGCCAGCGCCTGTCGATCGCCCGCGCCATCATCACCCGCCCAAAACTGGTCGTCGCCGACGAGCCGGTTTCGGCGCTCGATGTTTCGATCCGCGCTCAGATCCTCGACCTGTTCGCCGAGCTCAACCAGAAACTCGGCATCGCCTATCTCTTCATCACCCACGACCTCACCGTCGCCCGCGCCATAACGGACGAAGTGCTGGTCATGCATGACGGCCAGATCGTCGAGCGTGGCCGGACGAGCGAGGTGCTGGATCACCCGCAATCCGAGGCGGCCAAGGCGCTTGTCGCCGCAGCGCCGGACCTGCACAGGGCAATTGCACGCCGTATGCAGGAGCAGGGGTGAGCGATCGGTTCGCGAAGCGAATCCGCCGTGTGAGTGAAAGGCCGCAAATGCCGGAGGCTGCCGTAGACAGCCGGCCCGGCTGGGATCCCATCAACCTACTGCTCAGATTTCACCACGTCGACCGGGCTGATGTCGAGCAGGTCGAGCGTGCGGCGCAGCAGGCGCACCTCGGTCTCGGCCAATTGCGCGTCCGCCTTGGCGATCTCGGCCATATGCTGCGCCAGTTGCTTGCGCCGCTCGACATCGAGGTCGCGGAACAGCGCGATGGCCTGTGAGCCATTGGTTTCGTAGCCGAATTCGTTGAGATATTCGATGACGGCGTCGATGCTGGTTTCCGGAATGCCGAAGGCATCCTTGCAGATGCGCCGGAAGGCAACCATCTCGCTCTCGCTGACCGTTCCGTCAGCCAGGATCATGCGGAACAGCATCAGAAGTTCCGCCGACAACACGGGGTCGTCCGCCACCTTGCGCACCCCGGGGTCGCCATCGAAGATCGAGCGTATCTGGTCGAGCAGTTCGAATGCCATCGGGAGCCCCTTTGCCGATTCCTCTAATCCATGTAGCCCAAAAAAGCGCAGCGGTTTTGGGATAATGACAGCACAACGCGAAATCCAGGCGCGACGCGCTTGGATAGAAGTAGCGTGAAATCGGTCTTGCGCAAACGGGGTGTTCGTGATCGAAGCCGGAGCATCTCTGGCTTGATTTCTCCCTGATGATCGACTTCACCTTAGAATCCGTCGCCATGCTCGCCTTCGCCGGTTTTGCCGCGGGCTTTGTCGACTCGATTGCCGGCGGCGGTGGGCTGATCACTATTCCCGCACTGCTGCTGGCCGGCTTCTCGCCGGTCGAGGCGCTGGGAACCAACAAGCTGCAGGGCATGTTCGGCTCGGGATCTGCGACCATCCACTATGCCGCGAAAGGCCATGTCGACCTTCGCCGGCAACTGCCTTCTGCGCTGCTGGCGCTTGCCGGCGGTGCCGTCGGCGCCTTGCTGGCAACGGTCGTGCCCGGCGATCTGCTGCGGGCGCTTCTGCCGCTGGTGCTGATCGCCATCGCGCTCTATTTCGCCCTGAAGCCCAACATGACCGACGTTGACCGCGCCGAACGTATGACGCCCTTCCTGTTCGGGATAACGCTGGTGCCGGCCATCGGCTTTTACGACGGCCTGTTCGGGCCGGGTGCCGGGTCCTTCTACATGCTGGCCTTCGTCGCGCTTGCCGGCTACGGCGTACTCAAGGCGACGGCCCACACCAAGCTGCTCAACTTCGCCTCCAACATCGGCGGCTTCGTCGTCTTCGCCGCGGTCGGTGTCATCTCCTGGAAGATCGGCCTGATGATGGGCGTCGCCCAGTTCCTCGGCGCCCGCCTCGGCGCCAGCCTGGCCATGCGCATCGGCGCCAGGCTGATCAAGCCGCTGCTTGTCATCGTCTGCGTCGCTCTGGCGGCGAAGCTCCTGGCCGACCCGGCGAACCCGCTGCGCGTCCTGATTGGTGTGTGACCCGCGCGCCTGATGGAATGCCGCTGTTCGAATCATGTCGAGGAGAGGACCCGCACATGAATCTCAGCGCACCTACCGAGATTGTTTTCATCATCTCCCTTGTCATCGCCTCATCGGCATTCTCGCCGCCCTCGGCCTCTTTCGTTCATCCACTCGCGTCGGTGTGGACCGTGCCCATTGCTTACCTCGTGCGTGCCGGCGGCTGCCTGATGCGCGGCGCCTGACATTCAAATCTCAGGCAATTCGGAGCGCCCGGCCAAAAGCCGGGCGCTTTTGATTCGGGTCCGGGCTCTGCTAGAGTCCTGTCGATGCCAATCGAGATGCCATGTCAGGAGGAACAGGACCGGTCAGTCCCCGGGCGGTTCGAGATGCGGCGGCGCCTTCCCAGCCCTGCCCTCGCGGGCATTGTGTCAGACATTTGCGGTTATCGCGAAACGGCGCCCGGCCATTACCGCAATGTCGAATATGCCTCCCTTACCGTGCCTCTGGTCATCAGCTTCGCCGAACCTTTCGCCATCGGCCTTGGCAAGCCGCCCGGCGACAATGATCGCTTCGCCAGTTTCGCCGCCGGCCTCTATGCCGGACCCGTGATGATCGAATCCTTCGGCGGCGCCTGCTGCGTCCAGGTCAATTTCACCCCGCTTGGCGCACGCCGATTCTTTGGCCAGCCGATGAGCGGGTTGACCGACCGCATGGTCAGCCTGGACGATGTGCTCGGCATCGAAGGCGTCGCCTTGCGCGAGCGGCTTGGCAACGCGGCGGACTGGAGCAAACGTTTTGCCCTTGTCGAGATGTTCGTCGCCGCCCGGCTGGCCGATGCGCCGGAAACGCAGGCCGGGGTTGCCTGGGCCTATGACAGGATCCTCGCCTCCGGCGGCCGCGTGCGCGTCTCGTCACTGGCCGACAGGCTGGGCTGGAGCCGCAAGCATCTGGCGGGGAAATTCGCGGACGCGACCGGCATCGGCCCGAAAACGCTGTCGCGCATCGTCCGCTTCAACCGCGCGCTTGGCCTGTCGAGGCAGCAAGCCTGCGATTGGGCCGACATCGCGGCCGATTGCGGCTATGCCGACCAGGCGCATCTGGTGCGTGAGTTCCGCGACCTTGCCGGCGAGACACCGACCGCGATCGAGCGTTCGGCACAGGCCTGAAGTCCCGGGTAACATTTCTTCAAGACGCCGGAACGGCTGTCGCTCAGACTGGGTTCATCGATGAGCTCGAATGAAGGAAGTTGCCATGCCCGCTGAAGCCCCCCGCCTCTACCCCGCCTTGCGTTACAGGAACGCCGCAAAAATGATCCGCTGGCTGTGCGAAGCCTTCGGCTTCAGCATCCGTGCTCGCTACGGCGAAGGCGATGTCGTGCACCATGCCGAACTGGTCTTCGGCTCCTCGATGATCATGCTCGGCAGCGCGCGCGACGACGACTACGGCAAAATGGTTGGCGAACCCGGCACAGGCGGCGGCAAGTCAATCTACATCACCGTCGACGACGCAGACGCCGCCTACGCCAAGGCGAAGAAGGCAGGCGCCACGATCCTCCAGGAATTGACCGACCGCGACTATGGCAGTCGCGAGTTCATCTGCCGCGACCCGGAGGGCAATGTCTGGTCCTTCGGCACCTATTGGCCGAAGGCGGGAGAAAAGAGCAGCTAGCTACCGCGCCAGCGAAAAGATCGCGTCGCAGTCAAGATGGCTCTCCAACTGGGCCGCGACCTCGTCGAGAGCCCTCTCGACCTCGGCGCGATAGTCGATGCCGCCGCCCTTGACGCCGAGGCTTTCGAGGAACCTCCCTCGAAAGGCGTCGGCGCCAAACAGGCCGTGCATGTAGGTTCCGACCACCTTGCCATCCGCCGAGACCGCACCGTCCTCGGCGCCATTGATGATCGCCGACGGCCGCAGCATGTCCGGGCCGGTGGTGCGGCCGAGATGGATCTCGTAGCCTTCGAGCGGCAGGTCGAACGGCACCGAGCGGGCGCTGACGTTGCGCACCGTCTTTTCCGGTTCCATCACTGTTTCGATGTCGAGCAGGCCAAGCCCTTCCGCTTCGGTGACGCTGCCCTCGATGCCGTCGGGATCGCGCACGATGCGGCCAAGCATCTGGAAGCCGCCGCAAATGCCGACGACATGGCCGCCGCGCCTGCGATGGGCGAGAAGATCACGGTCCCAACCATTGTCGCGGAATTTCAGCAGGTCCCCGATCGTCGACTTCGAGCCGGGAATGACCACCAGTCCCGCATCCTGCGGCAACGGCTTTCCAGGCGGCACGAACACCACTTCCACCTGCGGCTCGGCCTTGAGCGGGTCAAGATCGTCGAAATTGGCGATGCGGCCGAGCATCGGCACCGCCACCTTCAGCGCACGCGACTCCCCGGAGGCAAGCCGTTCCAGCACCACTGAATCCTCCGAGGGCAGCCGCGCCGCCGCCTTCAGCCACGGCACGACGCCGAAGCAGCGCCAGCCGGTGAACGCTTCGATCGCCTTGATGCCGTCGTCGAACAGCGACACGTCGCCACGGAACTTGTTGATGAGATAGCCGACGATCATGCGCCGGTCTTCCTCCGGCAGGATCAGATGCGTGCCCGCGACCGAGGCGATGACGCCGCCGCGATCGATGTCGCCGACCAGCACGACAGGCACATCGGCACGCGTCGCAAAACCCATATTGGCGATGTCGCGGCTTCTGAGGTTGATCTCGGCCGGCGAACCCGCGCCCTCGACGATGACGAGATCGGCGCCCTCGCCGACCTTGCCCCAGGAGTCCAGCACCGCGTCCATCAGCCCGCCCTTCAGCGCCTGGTAGTCGCGCGCCCGCGCCTCGCCGAACACCTTGCCTTGCACGATGACCTGCGCACCGACATCGGTCTGCGGCTTGAGCAGCACGGGGTTCATGTGAACCGATGGCGGCACGCCGCAGGCGATCGCCTGCAGCCATTGCGCGCGGCCGATCTCGCCGCCGCCAGCCCTGTTGTCGCCGGGAATATCGGCGACAGCGGCATTGTTCGACATGTTCTGCGGCTTGAACGGACGCACCTTCAGCCCACGCTTTTTTGCGGCGCGGCACAGCCCTGCGACCAGCACGGTCTTGCCGACATCCGAACCCGTGCCTTGCAGCATAATGGCTTTAGCCATGGCTCAGCCCCTGCCCTGCGTCGCGGTCCCGGTGATCGTGGATTTCTGCGCCAGCGGCCCGCCGCGCCAGATATAGAGCGCCAGCAACGGCTCCTTGCCGGTGCGCATGGCGTGATTGACCTTAGAAGCGTGGTGGATGACCTCGCCGGCCTCTCGCTTGTGAAAGCTGTCCTCGCCCATGCGCCACTCGGTGCCGCCGGTCAGCGGGATATAGATCTCCTCGGCGACATGATGGTGGTCGGGATAGACGATATCAGGCCCAAGGATTAGCACGCCGGCGGCGACCTCGTCGTTGGCGAAGTGGCCGCGGGTGCCGAATACTTCGAGCCAGCCATAATTGTCGATGAACGCCTTGCCGAAATCCGACTCGCCGTAGGTCTGGCCCCAGCGCAATTCGCCGCGCTCCTGCGCCAGAAATTGCACCAGCTGCTTGGTCCGCGCCGGCGTCAATTCGGCGGCGCGATCGAGATGGCGCAGGCAGCCGAGTGGGTGCGGTTCAAGCTCGCGGGCGGGCATATCCCACCCTATGCGCGCCACCGCATCCTGCACCAGGAAGTCATCCACGGAAGCGAGATAGGCGTGGAACCGCTCTAGCAGCTCATCGAATTTTGTCGTCACATCTTGCTCCGGACATGCATTGACGCACAGCCGCTCCGCGGCGGCTCGGGTTGCGCGGCGGCATCATTGGTCTAGATTGGTGCGCGCGCAAAGCCAAAAACGACAGGCCAGCGAGCCAGCTGGCCAGCATATAGGGAGCACGCCATGGACGCCGCGGTCGATGCGAGCACCAGTCAGTTCGAACTCAACGAGGACCAGCGCGCCATCCAGGAGATGGCTCAGGCCTTCGCCGCCGATCGCGTCGCGCCGAATGCGCTAGACTGGGACCGCAATAAGCATTTCCCCGCCGACGTGATCCGCGAGACTGGCCCGCTGGGCCTCGGCGGCATCTATGTCAGGGACGATGTCGGCGGCTCCGCGCTCGGCCGGCTCGACGCCGTGCTGATCTTCGAAGCGCTGTCCCACGCCGACCCGGCCTTTTCCTCCTTCATCTCGATCCACAATATGGTGGCCTCGATGATCGATCGTTTCGGCGACGACGGCCAGCGCCAGCGCTTCCTGCCGAAGCTCACCTCCATGGAATGGCTGGCGAGCTATTGCCTGACCGAGCCGGGTTCCGGCTCGGACGCCGCTGCCCTGAAGACGCGGGCGGTGAAGAGCGGCGGCGACTACGTGCTGAACGGCGCCAAGCAGTTTATCTCCGGCGCCGGCGACAGCGATATCTATGCCGTCATGGTGCGCACCGGCGCCGAGGGACCGAAAGGCATTTCCACCATCGTCGTGCCGAAAGATGCGCCGGGACTCTCCTTCGGCGCCAATGAGCACAAGATGGGCTGGCATATGCAGTCGACCCGCCAGGTCATTTTCGAGGATTGCAAGGTGCCGGCTGAAAACCTTTTGTCAGGCGAAGGCGCCGGCTTCGGCATCGCCATGGCCGGGCTTGACGGCGGCCGGCTGAACATTGCCGCCTGCTCGCTGGGCGGCGCGCAGTCGGCTCTCGACAAGGCGCTGTCCTACACAGCCGAGCGCAAGGCCTTCGGTTCGAAGATCAACCAGTTCCAGGCTTTGCAGTTCAAGTTGGCCGACATGGAGACCGAATTGCAGGCGGCGCGCATCTTTCTTTATGCCGCCGCTTCCAAGCTCGACCGCAAGGCACCGGATGCCTCGAAATGGTCGGCAATGGCCAAGCGCTTCGTCACCGACACCGGTTTCAACGTCGCCAACGATGCGCTGCAGCTGCTCGGCGGCTACGGTTACCTGCACGATTACGGCATCGAGAAACTGGTGCGCGACCTGCGTGTGCATCAGATCCTCGAAGGCACCAACGAGATCATGCGCGTCATCATCGCCCGCGCGTTGATCGGTCGCTGAAGCGTGCAAACTCCGGGAGAGACACAATGACCACAATCGCCTTCATCGGCCTTGGGAATATGGGCAATCCAATGGCGGCGAACCTGGTCAAAGCGGGGTATGCCGTGCACGGTTACGACCTAATGTCCGAAAACCTCACCGTCGCCAAAGAACATGGCGTTACGATCATGGCCAATGCCTTGACCGCAGTGAAAGATGCGGATGTTGTCATTACCATGCTGCCCGCCGGCAAGCATGTCCTGTCGGTCTACGAAGAGATCGCGTCCAAGGCAAAGAAGGGCGCGCTTTTCATCGATTCCTCGACCATCGACGTCGAATCGGCGCGCAAGGCGCATGCCATCGCCGCAAAGCACGGCCTGCTGTCGGTCGATGCGCCGGTCTCGGGCGGCACCGGCGGTGCCGCCGCCGGCACGCTGACTTTCATGGCCGGCGGCTCGGACGACGCCTTCGCCGCCGCCGAGCCGATCCTGAAGCCCATGGCCGGGCGCATCGTCCATTGCGGCGGCGACGGCGCCGGCCAGGCGGCCAAGATCTGCAACAACATGATTCTCGGCATTTCGATGATCGGCGTCGCCGAGGCCTTCGTGCTGGCCGAAAAGCTCGGCCTGGCGCACCAGGCCCTGTTCGACGTTGCCTCGACCTCTTCAGGCCAGTGCTGGTCGCTGACCACCTATTGCCCGGTGCCCGGCCCGGTGCCGACCTCGCCCGCCAACCGCGACTACAAGCCCGGCTTCGCCGCCGCGCTCATGCTGAAGGATTTGAAGCTGTCGCAGGAAGCCGCACAAGCCGCGGGCGCGGTGACACCGCTTGGCGCCGAAGCGACACAGCTCTACGGCCTGTTCAACGCGCAAGGGAACGCCGGCGCCGATTTTTCCGGGATCATAAATTTTCTGCGCGGCGTCAATCAATAAGCGATTGATAAAGTTCGTCTTTCTTTCGTACGCCCCGCCGGAGAACCGCAAAATTTAGGTTTGCTTAAGCTCTCGATAACTCCGCGGTAACGATGTCCCTATAAAACGGACTGCGAGGCGGATATCGCGTCCGCCCGGCGCTCCGGATCAGGTCTCGCGTACCGGAGCCCGTAAGTTTCGCCAAGTGTTTGCGTAGCGAAACGCCAAGCGTATCTGGCAAAGCCGCGTTCCCGGTGGGGCGCGGTTTTTGCGTTCCAGGATCCGACATCTCTCATATTCCGATTGCCGCGTTCGGGATCGGCACGTGATCTTCATTGGTCAGCACGATCGGGGCATCGGCGCCATCGACCCCGACCACGAGCAGGCGCGTGCTCCACGTGCCTGCATTGCGAACAAGATGCGAAAACACCGTGCCCTTTCCCTTGGTGCCGTGGATGGGAATGCTGAACTGCGCGTCACCCGTCCCGTTTGCGTTGACGTTGAGATGGCCGCCGACCCAGAAATTGGCGGTCACGTCGTCGCCGATGGCGGCTTTCACCCGGGTATCGGCGCGAACGACCTCCATGGTCATGTGATAGGCGTCACTGCCTTTGATCATGAAAGGGATGCCACCGACCATCGTCGCGCAGCCCCCGATACTAAGCACCCAGACGGCAAGACCGGCGATCGCCCAGTTGCGCTGCGTTCTGCGGAACTGCTCGGCATCGCGCCACACCCGGTTCCGCCATGCCCAGCGGCTGCCGCGCGCGCCGAGCACGAAGATCATGACGATGTTGACGATCGGGATCAGCGCCAGCAGGGCGATGAAGGTGGAGTTGCCGATGCCCCAGATCCAGTTGAGGAAGAAGGCGCCCCAATTCCAGCGATCGAGCTCAGCCGGGATTTCGGCGGGCTGGTTGAGCGGTTGTCCGGC
Source organism: Mesorhizobium sp. B1-1-1 (assembly GCF_006442955.1). Lineage (NCBI taxonomy): Bacteria > Pseudomonadati > Pseudomonadota > Alphaproteobacteria > Hyphomicrobiales > Phyllobacteriaceae > Mesorhizobium > Mesorhizobium sp. B1-1-1. The sequence goes on along the minus strand of NZ_VFWW01000011.1, from coordinate 11,636 downwards.
CATCGCGTTCCCCGTCGGCAAAACTGCCTTGGCGGGTTGGAACCGATAGCGCCGGCGACCGGAACCCTCAGTCTGTCTGGGGCCAGCGGCCGGGCGTCTCGATCACGAACGCCCGGCCATTTCTTTTACCGTTTGCGCAGATCCGCTTGCGCCAGGTCGAGCGCCTTGCCGATACGCTCGCAGGCCATATCGATCGTGTCGCGGGTCCAGATCAGCGGCGGTGACAGGATCATTGTGTCGCCGGTGGCGCGCAGCATCATGCCGTTGGCGATTGCATGGTCGCGCACGGTCACCGCGGCACTTCCAGCCGGCAGGAACCGCTCCTTGGTCGCCTTGTCTTTGACGATCTCGATCGCACCCATCAGCCCGATCGAACGCACCTCGCCGACCAGCTCGTGCCCGGCGATGCGCTCTTGCAGCGCCTTGGCGAAATAGGGCCCGGTGTCGCTCCTGACGCGGTCGACCAGACCCTCCCGCTCCATGATCTCCAGGTTCTTCAGCGCCACGGCGCAAGCCACGGGGTGGCCGGAATAGGTATAACCGTGATTGAACTCGCCGCCCTTCTCGATCAGCGTCGAGGCAATGCGATCGCCGACCAGCAGCGCCGACAGCGGCTGGTAGCCCGACGTCAGCGCCTTGGCGGTGGTGATGGTGTCGGCCTGGATGCCAAGCGTCTGCGCGGCAAACCATTCGCCCGTGCGGCCATAGCCGGTGATGACCTCGTCCAGCATCAGCAGCACATCGTATTTGCGGCAGATGCGCTGTACCTCGGGCCAATAGCTTGCCGGCGGTATCTTCACGCCGCCAGCTCCCATCACCGGCTCGCCAATGAAGGCGGCGACCTTGTCGGCGCCGGCTTCGAGGATGGCGTCCTCGACCGCCTTTGCCGCGCGCAGGCCGAAATCATGATCGCTCTCGCCCGGCAGCGACAGCTCATAGGCGTACGGCGTCATCACATGGACGATGTTGGGCACCTCTCCGTTGAGCTGCTTGTGCATGGCGTCCATGCCGCCGAGCGACGTGCCGGCGATGGTCGAGCCGTGATAGGCCATCTTGCGCGAGATGACGCGGTTCTTCTGCGGCTTGCCTTCGAGCACCCAATAGTGGCGCACGAGCCTGAGCGCAGTGTCGTTGGCTTCCGAGCCGGACGAGCCATAGAACACCTGGTTGACATTCTTCGGCGCGATCTCCGCCAGCTTCTTCGACAGAAGCACAGGCGTCGGCGTCGAGCATTTGAAGAAGGAATTGTAGTAAGGCAGCTCCTTCATCTGCGCATAGGCAGCCTCGGCGAGCTCGTCGCGGCCATAGCCGATATTGACGCACCACAGCCCCGCCATGCCGTCGAGCAGTTCCGTCCCTTCGGAATCGTAGATGAAGGGACCGTTGGCGTGGGTGATGATGCGCGATCCGGCCTCGCGCAATTCCCTATGGTCGGTGAACGGATGCAGATGATGCGCGGCGTCGATCTGCTGAAGCTGCTTCAGCGAATAATTTTGATAGGTCATGGATCTGATCTTCCTCTGGAACCAATCCGGCTGCGCCGGGGCGGATTCTTCAGAGGATAGCGGGTGGCGAATAACCTATGCGGGCGCAAAGCCGCAAAAGCTCGGCGCGCAACGTGCGCAGCGACGGCGTCACCGCGCCCCCAAATGCCCGAACCCCGAAAAGGCCGGCCAATGTCACCACGGGAGCCATGAAGGCACCTTAGAGCAAAGAAGGTTCGAGGTGAACCACCCTTCGCTCCGGTCCGAAGGCTTTCGGTTCAGCCCTTCCCGCCCAGCGTCCTCTGCAGGAAAACGTACTTCATCGCGGCCTGTGCCGCCTGCGGCCGGCGGTCGCCGCGGCCGCCATGGCCGCCCTCGGTCTCTTCGAAGAAGAGCGTCCCGGCGTGGCCGGCCTCCTGCAGGCGGGCGGCCATCTTGCGCGCATGGCCGGGATGCACCCGGTCGTCGGCGGTCGAGGTGGTGAGCAGCACCGGCGGATAGGCACCGGCCTCGACATGCTGGTAAGGCGAGTAGGCGGCCAGCCAGGTCGCATCTTCCGGCTTCGACGGATCGCCATATTCGGCCATCCACGAAGCGCCGGGCGGCAATTCGGTGTAGCGCAGCATGTCGAGCAGCGGCACCTCGATGATGACGGCGCCGAACAGCTCAGGATGCTGCGTCAACGAGACGCCCGTCAGCAGGCCGCCATTCGAGCCGCCCTGGATGCCGAGCGAGGCAGCTGTCGCAATGCCGCGCCTGACGACATCCTGCGCGACCGCCGCGAAATCGTCGAAAGCGTTCTGCCGGTTGCCCTTGAGCGCTGCCTGGTGCCAGGCCGGGCCGAACTCGCCCCCGCCGCGGATGCAGGCCTGCACATAGGCATTGCCCTTCTCCAGCCACAGCCTGCCGCGCACGCCGGCATAGCCAGGCAGCAAAGGCACTTCGAAGCCGCCATAGCCGTAGAGCAGCGTCGGCACCGGGCCCTTCTGGTCACGCCGCCTGACGACGAAATAGGGAATCATCGTGCCGTCCTTCGAGCGCGCCTCGAACTGTTCCGAGACGAGCTGCGAAGCATCGAATCGCGACGGCTGCGACTTCACTGTGGCGAGCGTCTCGCCATTGTCGTCGGACCAGATGATCGAGCTCGGCGTCAGGAAATCGGTGAAAGAGAAGGAGACGCTGGCGCCGAAATGTTCGGCATGGCTGATGCCTACCGTGCCGTTTTCCGGCAACGCGACCGGTTTCAGCGACCAGGCGCCGTCCCTGCGTTCGCAGGCCACAACCTTGCCGCGCACATTGTCCATCAGGCTGATGAATAGGCGGTCCTGCGTCCTGGCAAGAGTGGCGATGGACACGCGATGCGCCGGCGCGAGCAAGGTCTCGATGACGCCGAAACTGCCGGTCTCGATCCAATGCGCGAAATCGAACGAATAGAGCCCGTCCGGCCTGCAGGACGTGCCATCCGGCGCCGTCCAAGGCGTACGCACGCCAAACACCATCTGGTCCTTGAAAAGCGCCGTGTCGGTAACGTCGTCGGGCAACGGAATGCGTCTGTTTTCACCTGACGGGAGACGCAGGAAACTGTGCGATGCAAAGAAGTTGAGCGTCCGCGTTAGAAACAAATGCCGCTTCTCGCCATCGAACTCCAGGCCGGCGCCGACGGCGAGGTCTTCCTTCTGCGCTTCGAAGATCGGCGTCGCGTCTTCAAGGTCCGTGCCGCGCGTCCACAATTTGACGACGCGCGGGTAGCCGGATTCGGTCTTGTCGGCCTCTTCGAAGGCTGCCGAGACGATCACCATATCCTTGTCGAGCCAGCCGAAACCGGACTTGGAAGCGGGCGCGCGAAAACCGTCCTCGACGAACGATTTGGCGGCGATGTCGAATTCGCGCATCTCGCTGGCGTCACCGCCATCAGGCGACATCGAAACCAGGCAGCGGTTGAAATCGGGGTAGAGCCGGCTGGCGCCGCCGAACACCCACTTCACTCCCTCCTTCGCCGCGAGCTGGTCGAAGTCGATGATGGTTTCCCAGTCCGGTCTGTCGGTCTTGTAGGAAGCCACCGTCGTGCGGCGCCACAGGCCCAACACATTGCTCTTGTCCTGCCAGAAATTATAGACGTAGCCGTTGAGCGCGGAGCCGACGGCTATGTTGTCCTCGGCGGTCATCAGATCGAGCGCGGTTTCGAACGACGCCTGGTAGGACGGATCACCCTGCAATTGCGCCACCGTGACTTCGTTCTGGCGATGTACCCAGTCGAGCGCCTCCTTGCTCGTCCTTTCCTCCAGCCAAAGAAAGGGATCATCGGTCGCCAAGCCAGGCTTTGTCGTCGAAATGGTCATGCGGGTCTCCGGGAAGTCGGGGGGCGGCCCTGCCTACATCGCGTCAAAGGGCGCCGGATTCAAGGTGTTGAAGCCGCGTCATCGCGGCAGATCGCTTCAGGCCGTCACACGATCCGCCGCCGGATGACAGTCGCAGCCGCCAGCGCCAGGCAGATCGCGCCGAGCGTCACCGGCAGGCCGCTCGCGCCGATCCCGTCCATCACGCCGCCCGCAAGCGGCGGAACGAGGATGCCGCCGACGCCCCACATCAGGGAGAAAGCGGCATTGCCTGCAATTAGCGCCGAGCCGCTGAAACGCTCGCCGAGTTCGATGATCGCCATCGTATAAATGCCGTAGGACACCGCGCCCCAGACGAAGATCATCGGCCAGACCAGCGGCGTTTCGATCAACAGCGGCAGCAGCAGACAGCCGAGCAGCGTCAGCACCAGGCAGATGAACCGCACCAGGCGCGCCGTCAGCCGCTCGGCCAGCAGGCCGAGCGGCACCTGCATGGCGATGTTGCCGGCGATCATCGTCGACAACAGCGCCGACATGCGGTTCTCGGCGATGCCATAATGCGTGCCGTAGACGGGCAGCAGCGCCAGCACCGCCTGCTCGAAGCCGGCAGCCACGATTACTGCCGACAAAAGCAGCCAGGCGAGCGGCATGAAGCCCATCACCGAAAGCCGATGCCCGGCTTCGTCGACCTTAGGCAGGCGCCCGACCACCAGGGCGAGGCACCCGCCGCAGAAGATGAAAGCGGAAATGCCGACCAGGAATGGCGGCCAGCCCTCCGTACCGACGGCCAGCAGGCAAAGCGGCCCGGCGGCGAAGCCGGCCGAGATGATCGTGGAATAGACGCCCATGATGCGGCCGCGCCGGGCCGGCGGCGCCAGCGCGATCACCCAGATTTCGCTTAAGACATAGAGCGGATTGGTCACCGCGCCGATCAGGAACCGCAGCGGAAACCAGAGATAGACGTTCTGTGTCCAGCCGATCAGCGCCAGCACGACCGCCGAAAGCGCCGCGCAGGTCAGCGCCGTACGCCCTGCCCCGAACCGCCGCGCCAGTGACGGGATGAGCGGCGACGAGACGATGAAGCCAATCGGCGTCATCGCCGCCGACAGGCCGATCATGACAGGCGAAACGCCCTGCCGCTGCAGGATGAAGCTCAAGAGCGGATAGGACAGTCCCTGCGCGATGGCGAACACCGACACGGTCGCGATCACACCGGTGATCGCTGCCCACTGCATCGTATCGTCGCGCTTCGGTTCCACCCGGTCCATGATCCACATCGCCTCTCGGCTGCAGGCTTAGCGTTTCGACCCGACAGCCGTAAGCCCCAAAGTCCGAACCCACGCTTGTTCCGGCCAAACCCTGTCAGGAGCCTCTGCGGCTGGCCGATCTGTAGAGCACGAAGGCGACCAGCAGCGCGTCCAGGCCGACGATCACCGCCGGCAATCCCAAAGGCCCGATCGCCTGCATCAGCAGACCGGCGCTGGGCGGACCGACAATGCCGCCAACGCCCCACAACAAGGCGAAAGCGGCGTTGCCGGTGACCAGCAGCGAGCCCTTGAAGCGGCTGCCGAGTTCCACCAACGCCATCGTGTAGACGCCATAGCCGACCGCTCCCATCACCAGCAGCACCGCCCAGATCAGCGGCGTCGTGATCAGCAGCGGCAGCAGAAGCGCGCAAACGGTGGTCGCCACCGCACAGGCCAGGATCATGGGGCGGCCGCCGAAGCATTCGGCGAGCAGGCCGAGCGGGATCTGCAGCAGGATATTGCCCAGGGATAACGCCATCACCAGAGCGGCGAGCACGGCTTCCGGCAAGCCATAGCCGGCGCCGAAGACCGGAACCAGCGCATAGGTGCTTTGCTGGACCGCTGCCGAGACCAGCACCGCCAGCAGCAGCGCCGGCGCCAGCCGGGCAAAACCGATAAAGCTGCCGGCTGGCTGGCCGTCATCCTCGAAACCGGTGAGCTTTGAGGAGACAAGGCGCAGAATGACGGCGCAGAGCACGAACCCGCCAATGCCGACGCTGAAGGGAGCCCAGCCGGACGTGCCGAGCAGGGTCAGTGTGAAAGGCCCGGCCGCGTAGCCGGCCCCCATCAGCGTGTTGAACACGCCCATCACCCGGCCGCGCCGCGCCGGCGGCGCCAGCGACAGCGCCCACACCTCGCCGAGGATATAGAGCGGGTTGATGACCACGCCGATGAGGAAACGGAGGAGGAACCACGCCACCCAGTCCTGCAGATAGCCGATACCCAGGAAGCACAGCGCACCGATCAGCGAGCAGCCGACGGCGAGCGTGCGGGCGCCGACCAACCGCACGGCAGCGGGCACGAACGAGGCAGACAGGATCAAGCCAACCGGCATCATCGCCGCCGACAGGCCGATCAGGCCCGGCGACATGCCTTGCTTCTGCATCAGCAGCGTGAACAGCGGCGAGCTCAGCCCTTGCGCGGCGCCGAACATCGCCAGCGCTGCGGTGACGCCGGCGAGCGCTGCCCACTGCGTTGCCGCTTCGCCTTGGCTCGAGCCGGTCGCGACCATGCTGCCGTTCCATGAGTGAATCGCCGACCTGCGGATCGGCAAGCCATCAGCTACCGGTTCGATCACGGGAAAGGAAGGGCCGGACAGCGAAATCCGCTTGCGCCAACGGCCGGCGCCGTGCACCGGAAGGCTCGCGTCAAAAGCCGTTGGCACCCGCCGGCAGCACTATGGAAAATACCGTGCGATCGCGCCTTTCCTGCCTTGCGCGTAAGGCTTCAGCCACTTGTCGTCGATGGAGAGCCCATCGTCATCCGAAGGTCCCTTGCCGATGGTCCTGCGCCAGGCGCGGAACTTGTAGTGGTCGAACACGTCGAGCATATGCACGGCATAGGCCGCGGCGAAGGTCTTGTCGCCTTCGACGATCACCATGTTCTCGTCGTTCTCGTAGGAAGCCTTGTAGCCGAGATTGTGACTGCCGGTGACGACCGTTGCGTTGTCCTCCATCGGATCGATGATGACGATCTTGTCGTGCACGATGGCATGGCCGACGGTCAGCACCTCCGCCTGGAAATCGCGGGCGATCGTGGCGCCGGTCAGGTTTGCCGCCCGCACGATGGAAACGTTCGGCGCCTCCCAGACCTTCTCCGGATAGACGAAGGGCGACTTGCCGTCCCTGTTCGACTTATGGGTGACCGGATCCTTGGTCGACGCGACATAGTTGGGCATGGCGGTCTCATCGCTGATCGCCCCTTGCACGATCAGCTTCGGATCGGCCCTTGCCGCCGCCACCGCCTGGTCGACGATCGAATTGTCGCCGAGCCGCGAAGGATTGAACACCAGGAACAGCACGGCACGCTTGGCTGCCTTGATGCGGGCGAAGAGGTCCTCGAGATCGACCGGCCGCACCGAGATGTCCTTCTTGTTGCGCTCGGGATCATTGGGCGAGAACCACACCGTCATGCCGTCCAGCGCCGCCGTGGCGCCGTTGAGCGGGTTTGACCTGTGGTTCTCCCTGCGAAACGGCACGCCTTGCGTCTGCGCGACATGGCCGGCGGCGCTTTCCGTGGCCGGCGGCGGGAACAGGTCGGCCTTCATGCGCTGCCAGTAGGCGTCGAATATCTCGGCCATCGCCGGGTCGTCGCGGATGAAGGCGTTGTTGGATTGCCCGCAAATGCCCGTCGAGGTCCAGTTGGTGCTGCCCGTCATCACCGATTGCGGCTTGCCCTGGGCATCGCGATAGACGGCGAACTTGTTGTGGCCGATATGGTTGTTGTTGAACAGGCGATCCGTCACCGCGACGCCTGCGTCGTGCAGCCGCTTCCTGTAAGGCGCGTTGCCAGCGTCCCAGGCCTTCGTCTGGTCATCCCTGCCCGAGTTGGAAAGAATGACCTCCACGACATCCTTGGCGGCAATGATTGCGTCGCACAGTTCGTCGTCGCCAAGCTCGTAGAGCGCAAGCCTGACCGTGCCGCCCTCGGCCTTGGCCCGCTTCAGCAGGCTGGTCAGCACATCAGGCACGTCGCCATGCAGGTAGGCGCGTATCTTGCTGGTCGGGTCCTGCAGCACAGCCCTGATCTTATCGCGCTGCCCGACCTTGATGCCGGCCTCGGCCAGCGCGCGCGACATCCATTGCGTCGACAGCACGCCATTCGTGAAGGCGACGCGCGCCTTGCCGAACATCTGGCCGAGGAAGATCGGCGGACTGACCGCGCCCCGGCCGAGATAGCCCAGCGGCCGCGCTGGACCGGTATAGGTCTTTTCCGGGCGCACCGGCACGGGATCGAGCCCGGCCTTCATGTCGCCGACCGGACGCACCCGGTAGGCGATCATTTGGCCGTCTGGCCTGACATCCAGGCTGTCGCGGCGCCGCCGGACAGTGAGATCGCGCCAGAATGTCTTCTGCACCGGCCAGACGCCGGTATCCTGGGGGATCCAATCCTTGTTGCGCTGTCCCTTGAAGGGCACCCAGGAAGCCAGGCAACGCTCCTCGCCGGTGTCGGGATAGAGGCGAACGATCTCGAAGCCCAGGCAGCCCGGGATCATCCCGTCGAGGTCCCAGGAGAGGAACGCGACTTCGTTGTTGGTGGCGGCACGCACTTTGACGACGTCAGGCATGGCTCTCCCTCCGGAGATATTCGACGCACAAGTTTATCAGAAGCAAAAGACGACACTGCAACGAATGGCGCCCCCTTATCCGCGGGCCCGCCTCGGGACCACGCAGCTGCCGTTCCGGCATGTCGCTTCCCTCGCTCTAGTGGTCGCCGCCTCCGCAATGGCCGGACAGCCGCCGGTCCATTATGCCGCCCACTTTCGCATCGTACGAGGCCCCTCATGACCGCCGCCCTTCAACCCGCCGAACCGGCATTGGCAACCGATCGTGCCCGCCGCGGCGGCCGCGCCGGAAAACGCGCAGGCGGCTCGGCCGCGTTCGAGCAGCCGCCGTTCCGCCAGCTGAAAATCCCGCTCCAGCCGACCAAGCTGGTTTCCGACGACGAGCTGGAATCGATCCACCTGGCCTCGCTGCGGGTGCTGAAGGAGATCGGTGTCGACGTCCTGCATGACGAAGCCCGCCGCATCATGAAGGAACATGGCGCCGACGTGCGCGAAGGCAGCGAGCGCGTGCGCTTCGACAGCGACATGATCCTCGATCTGGTGTCGCACTGCCCACCTGAATTCACCATCCATGCCCGCAACCCCGCGCACAATGTGCGCTTCGGCGGCGACAATCTGATCATCTCGATGATGGCCTCGGCGCCCAATTGCTCGGACATCGATCGTGGCCGCCGGCCCGGCAACCAGCAGGACTATCGCAATTTCCTGCGCCTGGCGCAGATGCACAACATACTGAACTGCACGGGCGGCTATCCGGTCGAGCCGATCGACATCCACCCCTCCGTCCGCCACCTCGAATGCATCCGCGACCTCGCCACGCTGACCGACAAGGTGTTCCACATCTATTCGCTCGGCAAGGAGCGAAATGTCGACGGCATCGAGATCACCCGTATCGCGCGCGGCATCAGCCACGAGCAGCTGCTCGAAGAACCGTCCGTCTTCACCATCATCAACACCAATTCGCCGCTGAAACTCGACGTGCCGATGATGGAAGGCATCATCCAGATGTCTAGCAAGGGCCAGGTCGTCATCGTCACGCCCTTCACCCTGTCGGGCGCCATGGCGCCGGTGACCATTGCCGGCGCGCTGGTGCAGCAGAACGCCGAGGCGTTGTCCGGCATCGCGTTTGCCCAGATGGTCAGGAAGGGGGCGCCGGTCGGTTATGGCGGCTTCACCTCCAATGTCGACATGAAGTCCGGTGCGCCCGCCTTCGGCACGCCCGAATACATGAAGGCGCAGCTCGTCGGCGGCCAGCTCGCCCGCCGCTACAACATCCCCTACCGCACCTCCAACACTTGCGCCGCCAACACGGTCGACGCACAGGCCGCCTATGAAAGCGTGTTCTCGCTGTGGGGCGCCATTCAGGGCGGCGGCAATTTGATGATGCACGCCGCCGGCTGGCTCGAAGGCGGCCTGCGCTGCTCCTACGAGAAGACCATCCTCGACATCGACCTGTTGCAGATGGTGGCGGAATTCTTGACCCCGCTCGACCTGTCCGAACAGGCGCTTGGCTTCGACGCCATCCAGTCGGTCGGCCCCGGTGGCCACTTCTTCGGCACACAGCACACGCAGGATCGCTACAAGACGGCCTTCTACTCGCCGATCCTGTCCGACTGGCGCAATTTCGAGACCTGGGCCGAAGCCGGCTCGCCGACGGCGCTCGAAAAGGCCAACAAGGTGTGGAAGGAGCGGCTGGCCTCCTATGACGAGCCCTACATGGACCCGGCGATCCGCGAAGAACTCAACGCCTTCGTCCAGAAGCGCCGCGCCGAAGGCGGCGCCCCGACCGATTTTTGATCGTCTGCGTTGTCGATGAACTGATCACGCGTATGGATTCGATGAACGGTCGACCCCCACTCCGTCGAGCTACGCTCGACACCTCTCCCCCGATCGACGGGGAAGAGGAAGGGCGCGGGCTTGGCCAGGCTGGCTCCCTTCCTCTCCCTCCGGAGGGGGGAGAGGTGGCTCGGCGAAGCCGAGACGGAGTGGGGGAAGCCGCTCGTGAAACCCGCAGTCGCCGCAAGATGGGCACCACTCAACGCGCGCGAAAGCTGAGGCAAGGCAACAATCAAGCCGAAGCACTGCTTTGGCTCGAGCTAAAAGCCCGCAGACTTGGTGGCTACAAGTTCACACGCCAGTTCTCTATCGGACCATACTACGCCGACTTCTGTTGCCGCGAAAAATGGCTGATCGTCGAGCTCGACGGCTCACAGCACGCCGACAGTTCCTACGACCGCCGCCGTGACGATTTCATGCGCGCCCAAGGCTACTCGATCCTGCGCCTCTGGAGCTATGACGTCCTGAAACACCGTACTCCCGTGTGCGAAACCATCCTCGCCGCGCTCGACGACAGGCTGGTCGAAAACATCGCTGCATCCGACCTCCGCTTTGTTTTCATACCGCACTCACCCGATTCAATCTCTTCAAAAACGGACCTAGCTTCATGAAATCCCATGTAAAAGCGGTTGTCATCGGCGGCGGCGTCGTCGGCTGCTCGGTGCTCTATCACCTGGCCAAGGCCGGCTGGACCGACATCATGCTGATCGAGCGTTCGGAGCTCACTTCCGGCTCGTCCTGGCACGCGGCGGGCGGCTTCCATACGCTCAACGGCGACCCCAACGTCGCCAAGCTGCAGGCCTATACCGTGCAGCTCTACAAGGAGATCGAGGAGCTTTCCGGCCAGTCCTGTTCCCTGCACCTGACCGGCGGCGTGATGATGGCCGATTCGCCCGAGCGCATGGACTTCCTGCGGCTTGCCCACGCCAAGGGTCGCTACCTCGGCATGGATACCGAGCTGATCACGCCATCCGAGGCCAAGGCGATGTTCCCGCTGATGGACGAGACGAATTTCGTCGGCGCCATGTGGGATCCGGTCGAAGGCCATCTGGATCCGTCCGGCACCACGATTGCGTACTCGAAGGCGGCGAAGAAACTCGGCGCCGAGATCGTGCTGCGCAACCGCGTCGTCGAACTGACGCAGCAGGTCGACGGCACCTGGAACGTCATCACCGAACAAGGCACGGTTCACGCCGAGCATGTCGTCAACTGCGGCGGCCTGTGGGCGCGCGAGATCGGCCGCATGGTCGGCCTCGAGCTGCCGGTGCTCGCCATGGAGCACATGTATCTCCTGACCGAACCCATGCCGGAGGTCGAGGAATTCAACAAATCGACCGGCCGCGAGATGATCGGCGTGATGGATTTCAAGGGCGAGATCTACACCCGCCAG
>NZ_VFWW01000010.1:0-313953 GCF_006442955.1 Mesorhizobium sp. B1-1-1 | reverse complement strand
GTGTAGTCGAAGGTGGTCTGCTGGAGCTGCGGCAATATCTGCGTTGTGCTGAACAGCACCGCGCCGACCGCCATCATCACCAGGAAGGATGTGCCGAACTGGCGGGTGAAAACCAGCCGCATGTCGACGATCGGATCGCGATGGCGAAACTCCCAGGGGATCAGGAAAAAGAACGAGACGGCCGAGATCACGGCGAATGTCGTGATGAAGCCCGACGCAAACCAGTCGTTGCGCTGGCCCTCGTCAAGGAAGATCTCAAGGGATCCGAGCGCCAGCACGACGAAGATGAAGCCGATCCAGTCGATCTTGAGGCCATCCTTCAGCCTCTCCTGGCGCTCGCGCTCCAGCACGTCTGGTTCGACCAGCAGCCATTGCACAAGGGCCAACGACATGATGCCGAAGGGCACGTTGATGAAGAAGATCCAATGCCAGGAGAAATGGTCGGTCAGCCAGCCGCCGATGGTCGGCCCGACCGTCGGTGCAACGATGACGGCGATGCCGTAGAGCGCGAAGGCCTGCGAGCGTTTTTCGGGCGGGAAAGTATCGGCGAGGATCGATTGCTCGCTGGGCGCCATCCCACCGCCGCCCAGCCCCTGAAGGATGCGAAACAGGATCAGCATTTCCAGGTTCGGCGCGAGGCCGCAGAGCAGCGACGCGAGGGTGAAGGTAGCGACGCAGATCATGTAGTAGCGTTTGCGGCCGATCACGCCGGCGAGCCAGCCGCTGATCGGGATGATGACGGAATTGGCGACCAGATAGGTGGTGATGATCCAGGTGCTTTCGTCCATTCCGGCCGCGAGGCTGCCGGCTATGTTGCGCAGCGCCACATTGGCAATGGACGTATCGAGCACCAGCATGAAGGTGGCGATGGAGACGACGATGGCGATAAGCCAGGGATTGCGCCCGCCCGCGGCGGACCGGCTTTCGCCGGCTTGCGCGGTCGCCTGGCCGGTCATCGCACCTTGACCGTCGGCACGACGGACATGCCGGGCCCGAGCAGCAGGCCGGTCTTCTTGTCGAAGACGATCTTCACGGGCACGCGCTGCACCACCTTGACGAAATTGCCGGTCGCGTTCTCTGCGGGCAGCAGGCTGAAAGCGGTTCCGCTGCCGGCCTGGATGCTGTCGACGTGGCCCCTGAAGGTCTGCTCCGGGTAGGCGTCGATATCGATCTCGACGGGCTGGCCAGGCCGCATAAGGTCGAGTTGTGTTTCCTTGAAGTTGGCCTTCACCCACACGTCCTCGGGCACGAACATCATCAGCACTTGCCCCGGTTGGGCATATGCGCCCACGGCGGCGGATATGTTCGTCGCCCGTCCGGCCACCGGAGCGGTGATCGAGGTGCGGGAAAGCGCGGTGCGGGCCTGCTCTTCGCTGGCATGGGCCTGGTCGAGTTTTGCCGCCACGCTTTTGCGCTGGGCCTCGAGGACGGCGACTTGTCTCTGGGCCGCCACGACGTTCGCCTGCGAGCTGTCGAGCGTCGCCTGGGCCTGGCGAAGCGTCGAGGCAGCCTGTTGCGCCTGCTGCAGCGTTCCGGTTCCCTTGGCAAGCAATTCGCTGTTGCGCTGATTTTCGGCTTTCGCGAAATCAAGCGCTGCCCGGCCTTGCGACACCTGCTTCTGGGCTTGGTCCACCTTGGCCTGCTGCGCTTCGATCTGGGCTGCGATGTCAGCGGTTTCGGCGTCGGCCTGCGCCACCTGCGCCTGAACCTGCTTGAGGGATGCCTGATAATCCCTGTCATCGATGCGCAGCAGGACATCGCCGGCCTTTACGCTCTGATTGTCGGTCACCGCCACATCGGTGATGCGGCCGGCGATTTCGGCACCTATGGTTACGGTACGGGCGTCGATGAAGGCATCGTCGGTCCATTCATACTGTCGCGCCTGGAGCCACCAGATTATCGCTGCGGCCGATGCCAGCAGCAGAACAAGGATGACCGCCGCGGTGACGTAGGGGTGCCGCCTGAGCGAGCCGAACAGGCCCTCTTTGTTCCCGGCGGAAGCATCGAGGTCCTGTTTCGGTTGTGGGCGCGACGAGGCGCGCTTCGGTCGTGCATCGGGGCGACGTTTTGTTTGAGGTCTTTCGTCGACCGGTGCGACGTCTGGAGAATTCGTGTCCACGTTAGCGGTCCGCGGTAGGGTTGGTGCGGCAAAAGCCGCGTACTGGAAGGACGTAAATCAACGGACCCGCGTCCGAAAAAGTTCCTGTTTCAGATTGAGGGTTTGTGGCCGGCCGCGCTAGGCGAAGTGCAGCAGCATCATCACCAGCACGATGCCGACAAGTCCCGCAATGAAGATGATACGGCGCGTTCGCGTTCGCAGGATAATCTCGCCTTGCCGCGCATCCTCTGCGGAAAAACAGGCCCCTCCTTGTCGGGATCGTTGCTCATGAGCTGCTCCTTCCGACGAATTTGGAGTGTCTCAGGCAGCTAAACCTGCTCATCCCGGCAAGGTTCCCCAGAAATCACGGGAGCTGACGGCCGGGGTCACGCTTTGCCAGCCGACAAGCGCAAGCCAGTCCGGGCCACGCCGGGCGCGCCATCAGTCGGCCGGCAACGCATAGGCGATCACGTCGTCGCCGACCTTCGTCTCCATGAAATGATGACCGCCGGGCGCGATGACGACATATTGCCGGCCGCCGACCTCATAGGTCATCGGGGTGGTCTGGCCGCCAGCGGGCAGATCCGTCTGCCAGACCACCTTGCCGGTCTTGATGTCGATGGCGCGCAGCTTGTCGTCCGTCGCCGCCGCGATGAAGATCAGGCCGCCGGCGGTCACGAGCGGCCCGCCATTGTTTGGCGTGCCGATATCCAGCGGCAGCATGGACGGGATGCGCCAGGGGCCATTCTCGACCGCCTCGCCGAGCGGCTTGTCCCAGAGCGTCTTGCCTGTCTTCAACTCGATGGCACGGATATGGCCGTAAGGCGGCTCGGAACAAAGCAGCCCCGTCGAGAGGCGCCAGCCCGCGTTGACGGCAATGGCGTACGGCGAACCCATCTGCGGGTCACCCATGTCCTTGGCCCTTTTCGAAGCGCCGCCCTGTTCGATCGACCTGAAGCCTATCTGGTCCGCCTTTTGGCGCGGTATCAACTGATCATAGTTGGGCATGTCGTTGTAATTGGCGACCAGGATGCCGGCATCGGTGTCGACGGCGACGCTTCCCCAGTCGGAGCCGCCATTGTAGCCGGGATATTCGATGAAAGGCTTGTCCACCGTGGGGGGCGTATATTCGCCCTGGTAGGAAGCCTGCCGGAACTGGATGCGGCAGTAGAGCTGGTCGAGCGGGCTCATGCCCCACATATCCTTCTCGGTCAGCACAGGCTGGTCGAGATGCGCATAACCGGAATAAGGCTGCGTCCTGGACAATTTCTCTGGTTCGACGCCGCCCGACGGCACCGGCCGTTCTTCGACCGGGAACAGCGATTTTCCGGTCTTGCGGTCGAGCACATAGATCTGGCCCTGCTTGCTGGGCACGATGATTGCGGGAACCTTTCCATTGACTGACGGAAAATCGACGAGTGTCGGCTGCGAACCGAGGTCATAGTCCCAAAGGTCGTGATGGACGGTCTGAAAATGCCAGACCGGCTTGCCCGTCGTGACATCGATGGCGACGATTGAGGAATTGTATTGGTTTTCGAAGTCCTTGCGATCGACGCCGTAATAGTCGACGGCGGCGTTGCCGAGCGGCAGGAAGACATAGCCGAGCTGCGGATCGGCGGCGGCTACGGTCCACATGTTCGGCGTGCCGCGCGTGTAGGTATCGCCCTGGGGCGGTGCGCCCGTGCGGTCCGGATGGCCCATGTCCCAAGCCCAGACCAGTCTCCCCGACATCACGTCATAGCCGCGCACGACGCCTGACGGCGCATCCTCGGCCTGGCCGTCCTGCACCTGGGCGCCAAGCACGGCAATGCCGCGCACGACGGTCGGAGGCGCCGTCACCGAATACCAGCCGGGCACGGTCTTGCCGAGCCCCTGGGTGAGATCGACGACGCCCTGCTGGCCGAAATCGCCACATGCCTTCCCGGTCCTGGCGTCGATGGCAATCAGCCTTGCATCGAGCGTGCCCCACAAGATGCGTGTTGCGCATGGTCGATCGGCGCTTGCGCCTGGAACGGCGTAGTAGGCGACGCCCCGGCAACTGGCGCCGTATGGGATGGCGGCGTCGGATACCTTCGGATCATAGCGCCACTCCTCCTTGCCGGTTGCCGCGTTGGCCGAGATGACGATGCCCTTGGCCGAACATGCAAACAGGTGCCCGTCCACTTCGAGGGGGGTGTTTTCCGGGGAGTATTTGTCGGTCGCCGCCTTGCTTGGCATATCGCCCGTGTGGAAATCCCAAACTTTGGTCAGCTTCGCGACGTTGTCGGCGGTGATCTGTTTGAGAGGCGAATAGCGGGTGGCAAGTTCCGAGCCGCCATAGACGGGCCAATTCGGTCCAGCCTGGTGTATCGCGACATCGGGCTGAGGGCTGACCGGAGACTGACCGGATGCGCTTCCTGCGGCGGGTGGCGTGACCGGGGTAACCGGGGATGCCTCCTGGGATTGTGCCGAGGGCGTGAAATGCTGAAGCCCGATCGCGCAGCCGACAATGAAAAGGGCAGCGGATGCGGTTGCGCAGCCGCGGTCGCGAACCCGTTTCGCGTGCCCGGCGCGAAAGGCAGGCAAGGTCAAAAGAACGAAGATCAGGATGACCGTCGGCGCGAGCACCCGGGGCATCAACCCCCAGCCGTCCATGCCAACTTCCCAATAAGCCCAGGCGAGCGTCGCGATCCAGGTCAGGACGTAGAGCCAGACTCCGGCGGCATTGCCGCTCAAAAGCAAAACACCCGCCGCCAGGAGAGCCACTCCGGTGGGCAAATAGTACCAGGAGCCGCCCAGCGCGACGAGCCAGGCGCCGCCTGCGCCGATCAGCAGACCAAGTATTGCCAGCAGCACACCCACGAACATAGTCCACCAGAAGGCGACGCCGGAGCGACGCCTGTCCGCGAGATTCGGATTGGCAGAAGTCATGACAGCATTTCCATTACGACAGGCTCATGATTGTTTCGAACGCTGGCCGTCCCGCATGGTTGCGATCGGCCGCGGTTTTCGAGGGTGCTCCCAACTCACCATTTTGTGAGCATTCCGCGCCGACGGAACCTTTGTCGCTTTGCCGCCGTTAGGCGCTCGATCCAAAAGCTTGTTCCAAGCGAAAAATCGGCGAGGATGCCGCAGGTCTTTTCCAGCAACGCCAATGGGATTGCCCGCTTCTTTCTGTGGGGTGTTTGCTGTTTCGCGCTTCTGGCGGCCGTCGGCGGCACGGCGTTTTTGCGTTCAGGGTTCGTTACCGGCGTGGGGCAACCGGTGGCCCAGGCCGTTCCGTTCAGCCACAAGCATCATGTCGGCGATATCGGACTGGACTGTCGTTATTGCCACAACGGGGTCGAGACATCAGCCTCGGCGGGGCTGCCGGCGACAGAAGTGTGCATGACCTGTCATTCGCAGCTCTTCACCAATGCCGAGATGTTGGCGCCGGTGCGCGCAAGTCTCGCCTCGGGACAGCCGCTGCAATGGCAGCGGGTCAATTCGGTGCCGGATTTCGTTTACTTCAACCACTCCATCCATATCGCCAAGGGCATCGCCTGCGAGACCTGCCATGGCGCGGTCGACGAGATGCCGCTGACGCGACGGGCGCATTCATTGTCGATGGAATGGTGCCTTGGCTGCCACCGCGACCCCGGTCCCAACCTTCGCCCGCCGCAAGCCGTTTTCCTGATGCACTGGAAGCCGCCTGACGACATCGAGCAGATCCGGCGTTCCCTGATCAGCGTGCTCGACATTCATCCCGAGACCATGACGGATTGCTATGTCTGCCACCGTTGACCGAAATCCGGCTTTCGATCTTGCGGCATTGCGGGTCGCCGCGGCGGGGCGCGAGCCATGGCGAAGCATGGACGAACTGGCTGACACGGCGGAGTTCCAGCGCTTTGTGGAGGCGGAATTCCCCGCGATGGCCGATCCCCTTCAGCCTGGCTTCGACCGGCGCACCGTCCTGAAACTGATGGGTGCATCGCTGTCGCTGGCCGGACTGGCCGCCTGCAGCGAGGCCGAGAGCATCGTGCCTTATGTCCGCCAGCCGGAGAACATCATTCCCGGCCGGCCGCTCTACTACGCGACAGCCCTCTCCAGCGACGGCTACGGCATCGGAGCCGTGATCGAGAGCCATGAGGGCCGGCCGACAAAGGTCGAGGGCAACCCGGATCATCCGGCATCGCGCGGCGCCACCGATGCCGTCATGCAGGCGGCGGTGTTGTCGCTGTTCGATCCCGAGCGATCTCGCACGCCGCTCAAGCTGGGCGAGCCCGCAAGTTACGATGAGTTCCTGAAAGATATCGCCGAACTGGCTGGTGGATTCCTCGCTTCAGGCGGGCAAGGGCTGGCATTGCTGCTCGAGGCGACGACATCGCCGACGACGAAGGCGCAGATCGCGGCGCTGAGGGTGCGCTATCCCAGACTTCGCGTCTTCCGCCACGATCCGCTTGCGGCCAATTCCGGTGAACAGGGAACGGGTACATTGTTCGGCAGGCCGTTGACGGCGATCTACCGTTTCGACCGCGCCGATGTGATCGTCAGCCTGGATGCCGATTTCCTGGGCGATGGTCCGGGGCGCCTGGCCTATGCTCGTGATTTCGCGCAGCGGCGGCGGGTGCGCAAATCTCCGGACACGATGAGCCGCCTCTATGTCGTCGAGACGACTCCCACCATCACGGGTGCTGCCGCCGACCATCGCCGAGCTATCAGGCCAAGCGCCGTCGCAAGCGTTGCGGCGGCGATCAAGGCCGCCCTCGATGGCGACAATGCCGCGGCCGGCTTGTCGCCGCTCGGTCCGGAATGGACAAACGCGCTTGCCGACGATCTGCGCGGCGCCGGCCGCAATGCGCTTGTGGTGGCCGGAGCGCACCAGGCACCGTCCGTGCATGCCTTGGCCCTAGCGATGAATGCCAGGCTTGGTGCCCTTGGCAACACGCTGCAATTGATCGAGCCGCCTGATGCCATGCCGGTGGATGGCGATCTTGCAACGCTCTGCGGGGCCATCACGGATGGTTCGATCGACAAGACCGTCGTGCTCGGCGCCAATCCCTTGCACACGGCGCCATCGGACATCGATGCACGGAAGGCTTTTTCGAGCCTGAAGCTTCTTGTCCACTGGGGACTCTACCGCGATGAGACGGCGTTTCTGGCTCGCTGGCATATCCCAGCCGCGCACGAGTTGGAGAGCTGGAGCGATATCCGGGCCTATGACGGTACGGTTTCGATCGTGCAGCCGCTCATAGAGCCTCTGTTCGGTGGCAAGAGCCTGCATCAGTTGCTTGCCGCGCTGGGCGGTGAATTCGGCGCCAATGCGCAGGCACCGGTGCGCCGGACGTGGGCCGCCATGGACGAGGTGGCCTGGCGCAAGGCGCTGCGCGACGGCATCGTGCCGAACACTGCTGCTGGTCCCGCTGCCGTTTCGGCACCGCCGGATAGCGATGGCTCGGCACCCAATGCCGCCACCAAAGGGTTGGAGGTTCGCTTCGTCGCCGATCCCTGGCTTCGCGACGGCCGCCACGCCAATTCATCCTGGCTTCAGGAATTGCCCCGGCCGTTAAGCAAGCTCGTCTGGGGCAATGCGGCGCTGGTCTCGCCAGCCACCGCGCAGCGCCTGAGGCTCGAAAACGGGCAGGTGGTCAACCTGGCGCGGGACGGCAGGACGCTGGACGCACCCGTCTGGATCACGCCGGGACAGCCTGACGACACAGTGACGCTGTCGCTCGGTTTTGGACGCAAGGCCGGCTCGGTGGCGGCACTCGCGGGCGGCTACGATGCCTTCGCGATCCGGACCAGCGATGCGCCATGGTTTGCCGACGATGTCGTCCTGAGCCCGCGCGGCGGTTCGGCGCGTGTAGTCACGACCCAACATCATCAAGCGATGGAGGGCAGGGCGATCATCCGCCATGCTTCGCTCGATGCGTTCAGGGCAAATCCCCATTTCGTGCGCGACCACGCGCCCCCAGCGCCCGTGGAATCGCTCTACCCCGACTGGAGCTACGACCAGGAAGCCTGGGGCATGTCGATAGACCTGTCGGCCTGCATCGGCTGCATGGCCTGCGTGTCGGCCTGTCAGGCCGAGAACAACATCGCAACGGTGGGGCCGGACGAGGCGGCACTCGGACACGAAATGCACTGGCTGCGCGTCGACCGCTACTATGCGGGCGGGATCGACGATCCGGACATGTTCTTCCAGCCAGTGCCGTGCATGCATTGCGAGAAGGCCCCCTGCGAGGTCGTCTGTCCGGTCAATGCGACCATCCATACGCATGACGGTCTGAACGCGCAGGTGTACAACCGCTGCATCGGCACGCGCTACTGTTCGCAGAACTGTCCCTACAAGGTGCGGCGGTTCAATTTCCTGGAGTACCAGGAGTTCGACAATGACAGCGCGGGACCGGAGCAGGCCGTCCACAATCCCGATGTCACCGTGCGTTCGCGCGGCGTCATGGAAAAATGCAGCTACTGCGTACAGCGCATTTCGCAAAAACGGATCCGCGCCCAGATCGAGAACCGGGAGATCGAGGACGGTGAGATCGTCACCGCCTGCCAGCAGGCGTGCCCGACAAAAGCCATCACCTTCGGCGATCTCAACAGGAAGGATTCGCAGGTCGTCCAGGAAAAGGCCTCGCCACACAATTACGCGCTGCTCGAAGAACTGAACACAAGACCGCGCACCACCTATCTGGGCAAGGTCAGCAACCCTAACGACAGGCTCGCCGCGACATCCGGCTCGGAGGGCGGCGATGGCTGACGTGGCCGCCCGCAGGACGAGCAAAGGCATGACACCTGTGCTGCGCGGGCGTCACGATTTTCCAGAGATCAGCGGCCGTATCAGCGCGGTGGTCCTGCAAGGGAAGTTGCCGCGGTTCTTCTGGTCGGCGTTCTTCGTCTGCTTCGCATTCGTATTGCTGTTCCTCTATTCCATCACCTACCTGGTCTCGGTCGGCGTTGGCGCCTATGGGGTCAACATTCCCGTGGTCTGGGGCACGATGATCTCGAGTTTCGTGTGGTGGATCGGCATTGGCCATGCCGGTACGCTGATCTCAGCGGTGCTGCTGCTGCTGCGCCAGCCCTGGCGCGCCTCGATCAACCGCTTCGCCGAGGCGATGACGCTGTTTGCCGTGGCGATGGCCGGCCTCTACCCTATCCTGCATCTTGGCCGGCCGTGGTTCTTCTATTGGCTCCTGCCCCTGCCCAACACCCACATGCATTGGCCACAATGGCGCAGCCCGCTGGTCTGGGACTTCGCCGCGATTTCCACCTACGCCACCGTCTCGCTGCTGTTCTGGTACACGGGATTGCTGCCTGATCTCGGCGTGCTGCGCGACCGGGCGAAGTCGCGTGGCGGGCAACTTTTCTACGGCGTCCTCGCGCTGGGCTGGCGCGGCTCGGCCTATCATTGGGCGCGCTATCGGACGGTCTATTTCCTGATGGCGGCACTCGCAACACCGCTGGTCGTTTCGGTTCATTCGATCGTCGCTCTCGATTTCACCTTCGCCATCACGCCGGGCTTCCATTCGACGATCTTTCCGCCCTATTTCGTCGCCGGCGCGCTCCTCTCCGGCTTCGCCATGGTGCTGACCATAGCCATTCCCTTGCGCTGGGCATTCGCTGTGGAAGACCTGATCACGCCGCGCCACATGGACAACGCCGCCAAACTGATGATCGCGGCCGGCATGGTCGTCATTTACGGCTATGCATCGGAAGCGTTCTTCTCCTGGTATTCGGGTGAGCCTTACGAGCGCGCGATGATGGTCCAGCGCGCCGTCGGCCCTTATGCGCCGCTGTTCTGGACCATGCTCTTCTGCAATTGCGCGGTGCTGCAACTGCTTTGGTTTCGCCGTGTGCGATCCAATATGCCGCTGCTGTTTTCGATCGCTCTGGTCATCAACATCGGCATGTGGCTCGAACGCTACATCATCGTGGTGACCGGCCCGAGCCGCGACTACCTGCCGTCGTCCTGGGGCGAGCAGTCGCTGACCTGGCTCGATTTCGGCATCCTGCTCGGATCGATCGGCACCTTCTTCGCGCTGGTCTTCCTGTTTATCCGCATCCTGCCGGCGATAACCATCTTCGAGGTCGAGGAACTGGCCGAGCAGAAAGGCGGCGCGGCATGAGCGTCCATGGCGTCATCGCGGCTTTCGCCGATCCGGATGCGCTGACCAGGGCGGCGCAAGCGATGCGCGACAAGGGGTACCGGCATATGGATGCGTTCTCGCCGTTCGAGGTGCACGGCCTGACAGACATATTGGGCATGCGAAAGACACGGCTGCCATGGGTCATGCTGGCGGGTGGCGTCGCCGGCGGCGTGCTGGTGTATGCATTGATCCTTTATTCCGTCGAGATCGACTATCCGGTCAATGTCGGCGGCCGGCCGCTGCATTCCTGGCCGCCGTTCACGGTCATCGCCTTCGAAGCCGCGATCCTGGCCAGCGTGTTTGCCGGCTTCTTCGGCATGCTGGCCGAGAACCGGCTGCCGCAATATTATCACCCCGTCTTCAACGCCGAGAGCTTCACCTACGCGAGCGGCGGCAAGTTCTACCTGCTGATCGAGGCCACCGACCCGAAATACCGCAAGGGCGTCACCAAGGGGCAGCTGACACGGCTTGGCGCCGAGACGGTCGAAGAGGTGGCGATATGAACCCGCGGCTGCTTTTGCCGGTTTGCCTGCTCCTCGGCGCCTGCAAGCAGGACATGGCCGACCAGCCTCGCTACGATCCGCTCGAAACCAGCAGAGAGTTCGCCGACGGCATGTCGGCAAGGACACCGGTCGAAGGCACGGTGACGCGCGACGCCGACCTGGCGGCGACGCCGGACAAATTCCCGTACCCGATCACCATGGCGCTGCTTCAGCGTGGGCAGCAACGCTTCGATATATTCTGCTCTCCCTGCCATGGCCGCACCGGCGACGGGCACGGGATGGTGGTCAGGCGTGGTTTCCCGCCGCCTCCGACCTACCATCAAGATGCGCTGCGCAAGGCGCCGGACCGGCATTTCTACGACGTCATCACCGACGGTTACGGTGCGATGTATCCCTATGCCGCGCGTGTCGAGCCGCGGGACCGCTGGGCGATCGTGGCCTATATCCGGGCGCTGCAATATTCGCGACATGCTGCGGCCGGCACGCTGCCCGAATCCGTTCGCGCGAAACTCGATGCCGAGGCGGCACGATGAAGCGCGCCGCCCGGCCCGACGACCACCTCGTCCTGCTGCTCGCAGCCGCCGCCGCAGGGCTCTCTCTGTGCGCGGCCGGGCTGTTCGTCGCCCCGCGCGCGACACTGGCCGGCTGGCTGATGACGGCGGTGTTCCTGCTCGGATCGCCGCTTGGCGCAATGACCCTGCTCATGGTGCACGGGCTGACCGGGGGGCGCTGGGGCGACGCGTTGCGGCCGCCGCTGCGGGCCGCCGTCGCGACCTTGCCTGTCGCGCTGCTGTTGATGCTGCCGGTGCTTGCGCGGCTCGATCTGGTCTTTCCCTGGGCAGGAGCCGACCCGGCGCTGACGGAAGCGGTGCGCCAGAAAATGACCTATCTCAACGTGCCATTCTTCGTCGTTCGTTTCATCGTCTATGCTGTCGTCTGGCTGGCGCTGGCCTGGCTTGTACTTGGCTGGACGGCGCCCGGTTCGGCCGCAAGCAGGACCGGCGGCGGCTACGCCATCGGGCTCGTCGCGCACGGCTTTGCCGTGACGGTGTTTGCCATCGATTGGATGATGTCGATAGAGCCGGATTTTTCCTCCACCATCTATGCGATGCTCGAAGCGGCGGCCGAGGTCGTCGGCGTGTGCGGGCTGGCGCTGGCGGTGCTCTCGGCCGGCCGTGCGATCGAGTCGGCGCCGGGTGGCGAGGAGGACGTGGCGCTCGGCGAAGACCTCGCCAACATGATGTTCGGCTTCATGCTCATCTGGGCCTATCTGGCATTCATGCAGTGGCTGGTCGTCTGGGGCGGCGACCTGCCCGACGAAATCCATTGGTATGTCATCCGTGGTCGAAATGGCTGGCAGTATCTGCTTTGGCTGCTGATCGCGCTGCAATTTGCCTTGCCCTTCGCCGGTTTCCTGAACCGCTCCGTCAAGCGCAGCCGCGTTGGCCTGATAGGGCTCGGCGCGTTCCTGCTGGCCGGACATTTCGCCGATGTCGCCTGGCGCGTCCGGCCGGCTTTGTCCGCCCTCGGTGCAGGAGTGTCGTGGCCGGACCTCGCGGCAATGGTCGGCGCGGGCGGCATCTGGTTCGGGTGCTTCGTCTATATCTGGACCAGGCCTGATCGCATCGTCGTCTGGCGCGGGAGGCTGGCCCGTGGCTAAGGTCGTGCGTCATCCCGAAACACGCGATGTCTGGCCGAGGGCGCTCGTGCTCATTGGCCTCGGCCTGCTTGTCTTCCTGGCGCTCGCCGCGCTTGGGCTGAGACTGATTTTCGATACGGCCCCGTTCTGGCCACTTGCGGGCACGCAGATGAACGGCAGCGCCGCAGGTCCCGCCTTGCAGGATTTCCCCGGGGCCGATCTTGCCGCGTTCCGTCAGCAGGAAGATCGTGAACTCGGCATGCTTGCATGGGTCGACCGCAATGGTGGCATCGCGCGCATTCCGATCGACGACGCCATGAAGCTGATCGCCGCGCAGGGACTGCCGGAGGCGGTAACGCCCGCTGCGGCCGGTGAGGACTGCGCCTTGCTCGAAGGCCAGGTTCCGCGCGCGCCGCAGGCCGGCATTTGCCGCGCCCGAGCGGACGCGGCGCAGCCAAACGCCAGGGCGCCGCAGCAGGGCCAGGCCGCACCGGCCATGGGGGCGAGGCCATGAGGCGTTTGGTCCTGCCGCTCGTGCTCCTGGCTGCAATGACCGCCAGCGTGCGCGCGCGGCCGGTTTTCGAACCGCAGATCGGCGCGCAGCTCAGCCTCGATACAGTCTTCCGCGAGGCTTCGGGCGGACGGCAGACGCTTTCCGGCATTCTCGGCGGGCGGCCGGCGCTGCTCATCTTCGGTTACGACAAATGCCCCAACCTCTGCGGCGTGACCCAGCAGGCGGTTGCCTCGGATCTGAACAAGACCGGCCTCGATCCCGCGACCTACCACGCTCTCTTCGTCTCGATAGATGCTTCCGAGACCGTCGCGGATGCGGCGTCCATCCAAGCCGAAGTCGGGCGGTCCGCCGGTCAGGCAGGGTTGTCCGCGTGGCGCTTCCTGACCAGCGAGGATGGCGCTGGCGCCGCCCTTGCCGTGGAGGCCGGCATCACATTCGACCGGCGCGACCGGATCTCGCAATATGTCCACCCGATCGCGGTCATCGCGCTGACGCCGCAAGGCCGCATCGCGCAAGTACTTCCGGCGCTGAGTTTCGAGCCGCGAGATCTCAGGCTTGCCCTGGTCGAGGCGTCGGCCGGGCGGCTTGGCTCCATCGCCGATCACGTCTTTCTGCTGTGTGCCGGCTTCGATGCATCAAAGGGCCAGTACACGCCAGCGGTCTGGGCAGTCGTGAAGGTGACTGGCATGGCGACGCTGCTTGGCCTTGGCGCCACCATCCTCGTTCTGTCGCGAAGGAGGCCGATTTGACGTTCGGCATCCCTTTTACGCCGCCGCAGGCCTCCTCGATTGCCGGCAGTGTCGACGCCCTGTTCTACGTGCTGCTTGCCTTCACCGTCGCGCTGGGCGTCTTCCTGACCAGCCTGGTCGTTTTCTACGCCATCAAATATCGCGCCGGCTCCAAGGTGGAGCGAACGGGGGAGCGTGCGCGCAGCACGCCGCTCGAGGTGACCTGGACAGTCGCCAGCCTGCTGATCGCTTTCACCATCTTCGGATGGGGAGCCGTGCTGTTCCTGCGCCGCGAACACCCGCCCCTTGACGCACTCGAGATCGCCGGCCTTGGCAAGCAATGGATGTGGGAGTTCCGTCATCCTGGCGGCCAGCGTGAAATCAACGAACTGCATGTGCCGGTCGGCAAGGCGGTGATCGTGTCGCTGGCATCGCAGGACGTGATCCACTCATTCTTCGTACCTGCCTTCCGGGTCAAGCAGGACGCGGTGCCGGGGCGCACCACGCATGTCTGGTTCATCGCCAGCGAGCCCGGGCGGTATCATTTGTTCTGCGCGCAATATTGCGGCACCCAGCATTCGGAGATGGGCGGCTGGGTGACCGTGATGCCGCCGCAAGAATATGCGGCGTGGCTGGGCAACCAGGGCCAGGGTGAAACGCTTGCGGCCGACGGCGAAAAACTCTTCCGCGCGCTCGGCTGCTCCGGCTGCCATGGCAATTCCAGCAAGGTGAGGGCGCCGGATCTGGCTGGGGTCTTCGGACGGCCGGTGGCCTTGGACAATCAACAGACCGTCATCGCCGACGACCGCTATTTGCGCGATTCCATCCTCAATCCGAAGAAGGAGATCGCCGCCGGGTATGAACCCGTGATGCCGAGCTTTGACGGCCTTGTCGACGAGCAGGAGCTACAGATGCTGCTGGCATATCTCAAATCCCTGTCGCCGCGAGCAACCAGGGAAAGCGGGGCGACCCAATGAGCAGGCAAGCCTTGGCGCCTTCGAGCTATCTGCATGGGGAGGCCGGACCTGCCGCCTGGCTCTTGACCACCGACCACAAGCGCGTCGCCTGGCTCTACCTGATGTCGCTGACGGCGTTCTTTTTTCTTGGCGGTGCCTTTGCCGTGATGATCCGGATCGAACTCGCGTCGCCTGCGGGCGATCTGGTGTCGGACGATGTCTATAACAGGCTGTTTTCCCTGCATGGCATCATCATGGTGTGGTTCTTCCTGGTGCCGTCGATCCCCGCGACGCTCGGCAATTTCCTGCTGCCGCTGATGATCGGCGCGCGCGATCTCGCTTTTCCGCGGCTCAATCTCGCCAGCTGGTACGTGTTCATCTTCGGCAGCGCCTTTGCCCTGGCCGCGGTGCTCGCCGGCGGTGTCGACACGGGTTGGACCTTCTACACGCCGCTCTCGACGCTCTATGCCAACGGCTTCGTTTCGATGGCCGCGCTGGGTGTCTTCATCGTCGGCTTCTCGACGATCATGACCGGCATCAACTTCATCGTCACCGTCCACACGTTACGCGCGCCGGGGCTGACCTGGTTCAGACTGCCGATCTTCGTCTGGACGATGTATGCGACCGCGCTGGTCATGGTGCTGGCGACGCCGGTGCTGGCCGCCTCGCTGATCCTGATCGTGCTGGAGCGTGCCTTCGGTATCGGCATCTTCAATCCCGCGCTGGGCGGCGACCCGCTGCTGTTCCAGCATCTGTTCTGGTTCTACTCACATCCCGCGGTCTACATCATGATCCTGCCCGGCATGGGCGTGGTTTCCGAAGTGCTGCCCTGCTTCAGCAAGCGCCCGCTGTTCGGCTACAAGGCGGTGGCGATGTCTTCGATGGCGATTGCCGTGTTCGGCTTCCTGGTCTGGGGTCACCATATGTTCGTATCAGGCCAGTCGGCCTATGCCGGCATCGTGTTCTCGTTCCTGTCGTTCTGCGTCGCGATCCCCTCGGCGATAAAGGTGTTCAACTGGACGCTGACGCTGCGCAAGGGCGAAATCACTTTCGAGACGCCCATGCTTTATGCGCTGTTTTTCCTGGCGCTGTTCACTTTCGGGGGGCTGGCCGGCCTGTTCCTGGCCGCTCTCGCCGTCGACGTCCACGTTCATGACACCTATTTCGTCGTGGCGCATTTCCATTACATCATGGTCGGCGGCATGGTGACGGCCTACATGGCGGGGTTGCATTTCTGGTGGCCGAAGATCACCGGCCGCGTCTATTCCGAAACCTGGGGCCGTATCGCCGCGACCGTGACCTTCCTCGGCTTCAACCTGACTTTCTTCCCGCAATTCGTGCTCGGTTTTCTCGGCATGCCGCGGCGCTATCACACCTATCCGCCGGAGTTTCAGTTCTGGCACGTATTGTCCTCGGCCGGCGCGGTCGTTCTGGCCGTCGGCTATCTTATGCCGCTGCTCTATCTCGGCTGGTCGCTGTTTCGCGGGACGCGGGCGCCGGCCAACCCGTGGGGCGCGACCGGCCTTGAATGGCAGACGGCTTCGCCGCCGCCCCCGCATAATTTCGACACCATGCCCGTGGTCAGGCGGCCGGCCTATGACTATGCCATGAAAGGCCTGAGGCACGAGACGTTCAGCCCGCACAGGGACGAAGCCTCATGAGCGGGCCGACCGAAAGCATTGCCTTCGATACACGGGCCCGCGAGAAGGCGGCCGATGCGTTCGGCATGTGGATTTTCATCGGCTCCGAGGCGATGCTGTTCGGCGCGATCGTGCTGGTGTTCCTCTACGCCCGATTGAGCTATGGCGCGGCATTCGCCGCGGCGTCGCAACATCTGTCATTGCCGCTCGGCACGCTGAATACGGCGGTTCTGATCACCAGCAGCTTCGCGATGGCGCTTGCCCATATGTTCACGGCTGCCCGGCGTTGGCGGCCCGCCTTCTGGGCCTTGATGTCCACGAGCCTGCTTGGCTGCATCTTTCTGGTGATCAAGGCCGTCGAATACAGCAAGGAATTCAGCGAGGGCCTGGCGCCGGTGCTCGGCGCGCCGTTCCGCTTCGCAGGCCCAGATCCGGCCCATGCCGAATTCTTCTTCGCGCTCTATTTCGCCATGACATCGCTGCACGCGCTGCATCTGATAGGCGGCATCGCGGTGATTGCCGGCATGCTGTTGCTCTGGCCGAGGACCGCGCAGGCGAGCCGGGCGCGCCGCGTGCAGGCGATCGGACTCTACTGGCATTTCGTCGACATCGTCTGGGTGTTCCTGTTCCCGGTCCTCTATCTGATCAACCGGGCCTGACGACGATGAGCGACCTCGCCAAGCTCACATTCGCCTATCTCGCGCTGCTCGCCTTGCTGGCGCTTACCGTCGGCTCTTCGTTTGTCGACCTCGGTGGGTTCAATTCCGCGATCAATCTTGCCGCGGCGGCTGCCAAGACAGTGGTGATCGCGCTGCTGTTCATGCATCTGGCGGGCGAGGGCATCCTCCCCAGGCTCGCGGTCGCGGCGGTGGGCCTGTGGCTGGCCATTCTCTTTGGCCTGACCCTGATCGGGCAATAGCCTGCGGGGCCTAGTGTGGCGCGCGTCATCAACGTTCGCGCGGATTGCCCAGGGCTGGATCACGGCGCCTCGTGTAGCCGTCGACGCGGGGCAAGCCGTCGGCCATGTCGATGAATGGCAGGTGCATATCCCAATAGGCCTGTGCCTGTGGCGGAAACCGCTCCGGCGCGTCCATGAAGCCGATCGAGACATAGAGTTCGTCACGCAGGCCTTCGTCGGCATAGAAGATCGAGGTACCGCAATCGGCGCAAAAGGAGCGGATGACCCCCTTCGTCTTCGAAAAGGTCTTCGGCTTCCCGGCGGTCAGCTCGACCTGGTGCGGGCGATAGCCGATCCAGATGGTCATCGGTCCGCCGGTCGCCCGCCGGCAATCGTCGTCATGATCGAAGCAGATCCAGAAAGGCTCTCCTTCCATCACCGCCATGACGGCACCGCAAAAACAATGTCCGCGCTCGATGCGAGCCATGTTGCTGTCCGTTGTCAGAGACTGTCGGTCGTCAGGACGGCGCTTCCGCTGCGGTCGAGCATGAATTTTCTCCGAAGCTGTTGGGGGATCTGATCCTGCGGGGTCAACGCAGCGCCGCCAAATTGGTTTCCGGCCATAGGAGCGGCGGCGGATTCAAATCTGCGCTTCCGGCCTAGCCGCTGGAACCTGCCGGTCGAAACCAGGTTATGACTGTGCCAAAGGAGGACCGGCCATGACTGGAAGCGAAAATCGCCGCGAGACTGGTGCCACCAAATATCCGGCCAGGAGCGACGGCGATCCCGCCGATTCATTCTCCCAGGACGCCGCAGGCAACAAGCCGCCGGCGTCCGGGCAAGGCCTGACGCGCCCTTCAGGCGAGGTGAATGAGAAAACGCATCAGTCCGAGGGGCAGAATCCATCCCGGCGGGCGCCCCCCGACCAGCCGCCCAGAAAAGGCGCCGGCTCAGCCACTTCTGAGCACTCAAAAGACGGCCAAGTGCCGCCCGGAGGCCGGGAGCCTGGTGCGTTCGACAAGGAATGAACGATTCACAATTGACAAGCCGGCGGTGCTTGTGGATTAGTGAGAACGTTCTCAGAGAACGTTCTCACCGCTGCGGCGGACTTACCTTTGGGAGGAGGTATGGGTACCGACGAGATCCGGCTGGCTGTTCGCATCGCGAATATTGCAAAATCCTACGGACCCACAGTCGCACTCGATTCCGTCTCCATTGATCTGCGGCCAGGGGAAGTCCATGCGCTGTTGGGCGAGAACGGCGCCGGCAAATCGACGCTCGTGAAAATCCTCAGCGGCGTCGTGACGCCTGACGGCGGATCCATGTCGATCTTCGGCAAGCCTTATGCGCCGCATGGCATCATCGATGCGCGGGCGCAGGGCGTGGCGACGGCCTTTCAGGAACTCAGCCTGCTGCCGAATCTCAGCATCGCCGAGAATCTCGTGCTGCCGAAAATGCCGAAGGGCAAGCTAGGTCTCGTCTCGCGTCGCACCGCCAAGGCATCAGCTGGCAAGGTTCTTAACGACTACGCTCTCTCCCACTTTGATCCTGACACGCCCGTCGGCGTGCTTTCGCTTTCGGATCGTCAGCGGCTTGAGATCGTGCGCGCCTTCACCCATGCCTCGAAGCTCTTGATCCTCGATGAGCCGACGGCCGCGCTGGCGGACGTCGAATGGCTGTTTGAGCTCGTGCGCCGGCAGAAGAACCTGCAGACCGCCATCCTCTACATTTCCCACCGCCTCGGCGAGGTGCGCACCCTGTGTTCGCGCGCCACCATCCTGCGCAATGGCCGCAGCATCGGCACCGTCGAGTTGTCCGGCGCTTCGGACGAGAACATTTTCGAGATGATGGTCGGCCGAAGCGCGCGTGAGACGACCGCCTCGCAGCCTTTGGTCGCCGACACCGCGCCCGTCGCGCTCAGCGTTCGGGGCCTCTCCGGCGGCATTTTGCGCGACGTGTCGTTTGATGTCAGGCGAGGTGAGATCGTCGGCATCGCCGCGCTCGAGGGGCAGGGCCAACGCGACCTGTTCAGGACGATGATCGGCCTCTCCAAGGCGAAAAGCGGCGGCATCGAGATCGACGGCGTGCCCGCCCAGATCGCCAGCCCGGGCGCCGCGCTCCATTTCGGCAACGGCCTTGCCTACCTGCCGGAGGACCGCAAGTCGGAAGGGATTTTCGCCGGCCTCAGCACCGCCAGCAACATGGTGTTGCCTATCATTTCGCGTATCGCGCAGGGTGGCGTCGTCTGGCCGGCCAGCGAGCGTCGCATTGCGAAAAAAACCGCTGAGGCGGTCGAACTGCAGGAGCGCTATCTGCAGTTCAAGATCGATGAGCTTTCCGGTGGCAACCAGCAGAAGGCGCTTCTGGCGCGCGTCATGATGACGGGTGCGCGCACTCTACTGCTTTTCGATCCGACGCGTGGAGTCGATGTCGGAACCAAGCAGTCGATCTACGAGGCGATCCGGAAGTTCGCTGCCGATGGCGGCTCGGTGCTCTTTTACTCGTCCGAACTGCCGGAACTCGTCCATCTCGCGCATCGCTGCATGGTGCTCTATGGCGGCCGCGTCTTCGCCGAATATCAGGGCGATGCCATCGATGAGCCGACTATCGTCGGCGCGCTGATCGGCCACGCTGCGGGCGCGGTGAATGGAGTGGCCGCATGACCGCGGTCCAGGCAAATCCCGCGCCCCGCCGCTCCGCGTTATGGAGGGCTGTCATCAGCGGCACCGGCATCGTGGCGATGATCTATGTCCTGCTTTATGCGCTCTACGCGTTCTGGCAACCGGATGCGCTTTCGGTCTACACCTTCACCGATCTCGTCAACAACTCGACGCCATTGGCGCTCGCGGCAGCGGGCGAGACGCTGGTCGTCATCAGCCGCGGCTTCGACTTGTCCGTCGCAGGCGTCGTCTCGCTGACCAATGTGCTGATGGCGGTCTATCCGTTCGGTGGTCCGGGCGGTGCGCTGGCCAGCCTCCTGATGTGCTGTGCGATCGGCGGTGCCGTCGGCGCAATCAACGGCATTCTCGTGGCCAGGCTTGGACTGCAGACCATCGCGGCGACGCTCGGCACGATGATCGTCTGCCAGGGACTTGCGCTGGTTATCCTGGACGCGCCTGGCGGTATGGTTGCCGACTTCGTCACCTATACGCTGACCGACACCCTGTTCGGTATCATCCCGATCGCCGGGCTGTTTCTGGTTGCCGCCATCGCGCTTTGGCTTGCCTTCCGGCGGACCAATACCGGGATCGGCCTCTATGCGATCGGCGCCGACGAGCAGTCGGCTCGCTTCTCCGGCGTGCCCGTGGCAGGGGTACGCATCACGGCCTTTGTCGGCGCCGGCATCCTTTACGGCGTCGCCGGCTTCATGCTGAGCGCCCAGACGGCGACAGGAAATCCGACAGCCGGCACGCCATTCCTGATGCTCACCTTTGCCGCAGTGGCGCTCGGCGGCACGCCGTTGAGTGGCGGCCGGGGCAGCCTCGTTGGCTCGATCCTGGGCGCCGGTACGCTGATGCTTTTGCAGAAGGTGCTTTTCTCGGGTGGGGTCTCGTCCTTCTACACCGGCATATTCCAAGGTTTCGTGCTGGTGCTTGCGATCGTGTTCGGCAGCGCCGTGGCGCGCCTGCTCAAGAAGGAAGAGATCCGGTGAACGCGCATAAGGACGTTGCGACGCGTTTCGAGGCCAACTCCGACCGGCGCGGCAGGCAAAGGCTCGACCGGGAGGTGGTCAATACGCTTGTCGTATTTGGGCTGAGTATCGTGCTTGTGGTGTGCTCGCGCTTCATCAGTCCGGCGCTGGGTTCCTGGGATCAGGTGCTGACGGTTCTCATCCTCGCGTCCTTCCTGATCGTGTTGTCGTTTGGGCAAGGGCTCGTCATCCTGATCGGTGGGCTCGACCTATCGGTCCCCGCCCTCATCACGCTCGGCGGCGTGTTGACGACGACGTGGATTGGTAGCGGCGATGCCGGCATCTGGTACATGCTGCCGGCCATTCTGGTCATTTGCGCGCTGGTCGGCACGATCAGCGGACTGGGAATTGTCTGGCTGAAGGTTCCTCCCTTCATCATGACCATGGCGACCTCGATCGTCGTGGCATCGGTGGCGCTGGGCTACACCAGCGGGACGCCGCGCGGCGGTTCTCCGTCCGCCTTGCTGTGGCTGATGAAGGAATGGTTCCTCGGCGTGCCGCTGGTCATCTACTTCACCGTCGCTTTCATCCTGTTCGGCTGGTTCTTGCAGAATTTCACTGCGCTCGGCCGCCGGCTCTACGCCCTTGGCACCAACAGGAACGCCGCTCTCATCGCCGGCGTCGCTGTCAATCGGCTCGAGCTCGTCCCCTATGCGATCAGTGCCGCTTGCGCAGGCTTCGTCGGCATGATGCTGGTGGGCTATTCGAACGGGGCGACGCTGAGGATGGGCGACAGCTACATGCTGCCTTCCATCGCTGCCGTCGTGGTCGGCGGCTCCTCGATCCTCGGCGGCAGCGGAACTTTCATCGGGACGGTCGGCGGCGCAATTCTTCTGACGACGCTTGGCACCGTTATCTCCGCTATCGGCCTCAACGAAGGATGGCGCACCGTCATAGAGGGCGCAATCATTGTCGCCGCCCTGCTGGTGCTGCGCGGTGAATTCCTGGCCGATCTCGGAAATCGAATGCTGACGCGGAGGAAGTGACCATGCCTGTGCGTGAAATGCGTTTTGTCCAATTGTGAGAACGTTCTCACAAGCTCTGGTCCGGCACCTGCAAGGGCCAAATTCCAACGGGAGGTTGATCGAAATGAGGCTGTTAAAAAGACTGGGACTGGCCGCGTCGCTGACGCTTGCCACCGCCATGGGCGTTGGGATGGTTGTCGACCATGCCCAAGCGCAGGACAAGAAGTTCAAGATATATCTGTCGCTGAGCTACAGCGGCAATTCGTGGCAGTCGGAGGCCGCGAACATCGTCAAGGCGTTGGCGCAGACGCCGCCCTACGACAAGACGGTGGAGCTGAAGGAAGTCATCTCGGGAACCGACCCCCAGGCTCAGATCTCGGCCTATGAAAGCATGATACAGGCTGGCGCCGACGGCATCATCAGCTTCCCGATCTCGTCGACGGCGCTGAACCGCACGGTCCATCGCGGCTGCCAGAAGGGCGTGCTCTTCTTCATGTACGACGCCACGGTGACCGAGCCTTGCGCCTACAATGTCAGCTATATCACCGCAGGCTTCGGCGAGAACACCGCCCAGGCCTTGGTCAATATCCTGGGAGGCAAGGGCAAGATCTTCCTGAGCCGTGGCGTCCCGGGCAACTCGGTGGATAAGCGCCACACCGACGGCGCGATGCACATTTTCAACCAGTATCCCGGCATCAAGGTCGTCGCGGAATACTACTCCTACTGGGATGACCGCACCACACAGCAGGAGACGGCCAAGGCTCTCGCTGCGCATCCCGATGTTGACGGCATCTGGGCTCAGGCAGGCGAATATGGCGCCGTTCAAGCGCTGCTCGACAAGGGCAACAAACTGGTTCCGATGACCGGCGAGAACTCGGACGGTTTTCGTCTCGGACTGGCAGACCCGAAGATGCAAGGCATGGGTCTCAAGGGTGTGTCCGCCGGTTCGCCGCCTGCTACGTCAGGCTATGCCTTCAAGCTGATGATGGAGATCCTGACCAAGAAGCGCGACCTGAAGCCGATGAACATCGAGTACCCGCTGCCTTGGGTGCCAGCGGATCAAGTAAAACCCTGCAAAGGCGATACCTTCGCCGACGGGTGCAATGTTTTCCCGTCCGACAAGGTCCCGAGTTCCTTCGTCACCGAGGTCTTCAATCCCGATTTGCTGCCGGAACTGTCGCTGCAGTCGGCGCTCGAGGGCAAGCCAACACCAGGAGCGACCATTCAGGCATTGCCTGCGGACGTGAAGCAGGCGCCCGATGCCCCTGGCATCAACTGCTCATCGTGCAAGGCTCCGGCCGACGAATACAAGCTCACCAAGATCGAGCCGACGGTAAAACCCTGACGATCAGCAATGCAACAGGTGGACGGCATCCTGCCGCCCACCTGACTCAACATAAGGATGAGAATATGCCGACTTTTCTGAAACGGGGCAGGGATCCCGAAGCTGTCGCCCAGAGCGATGCGGCCGTCCGGACGACCGTCGAGACGATCCTTGCCGACATAGAAAAGCGAGGCGATACCGCTGTCCGGGAGTTGTCGGAGCGTTTCGACAAATGGTCGCCGCCAAGCTTCCGGCTCAGCGACAGCGAGATCGAGCAGGCGATGTCCAAGGTGTCGGCAAGCGACATCGAGGATATTCGCTTCGCCCAGGCCCAGGTTCGCAATTTCGCCGAGAAGCAGCGCGCCTGCCTCCAGGACCTCGAAGTGGAAACGCTTCCCGGCGTTGTCCTCGGCCACAAGAACATTCCCGTGGAAACAGTCGGCTGCTACGTGCCGGGCGGGAAATACCCGATGGTCGCCTCCGCGCATATGAGCGTGGTGACGGCCAAGGTCGCCGGGGTGAAGAAGATCATCGCCTGCGCGCCGCCGTTCCAGGGCGGTCCGCATCCGGCTATCGTGGCCGCGATGCACATGGCCGGCGCGGACGAGATCTACGTTCTGGGCGGTGTGCAGGCCGTCGGCGCCATGGCGCTCGGAACCGAAACCATCGGGCGCGTCGACATGCTCGTCGGTCCTGGCAATGCCTTCGTCGCTGAAGCCAAGCGGCAATTGTACGGCCGTATCGGCATCGACCTGTTCGCCGGCCCGACCGAGACGCTGGTCATTGCCGACGACAGTGTCGACGGCGAGATCTGCGCGACCGATCTGCTCGGCCAGGCCGAGCATGGTCCGACCAGTCCCGCCGTGCTTTTGACAAATTCGGAGAGGCTCGCGCGCGACACCCTGGCCGAGATCGAGCGGCAGCTGAAGATCCTGCCGACCGCCGAGATCGCCGCCAAGGCATGGGCGGACTATGGCGAAGTGATCGTCTGCGCTTCCTACGAGGAAATGGTCGCGGAGGCCGACCGGATCGCATCCGAGCACGTCCAGGTCATGACGCGCGATCCGGACTACTTCCTCGACAACATGCGCAATTACGGCGCTCTGTTTCTGGGAGCGCGTACGAATGTTGCCTATGGCGACAAGGTCATCGGCACCAACCATACGCTGCCGACCAAGAAGGCGGCCCGTTACACAGGCGGTTTGTGGGTTGGCAAGTTCATCAAGACCTGCACCTATCAACGCGTTCTGACCGACGAAGCGAGCGCCATGATAGGCGAGTACTGTTCGCGCCTGTGTGTCCTCGAGGGATTCTATGGGCATGCCGAGCAGGCCAACATCCGGGTCCGCCGCTATGGAGG
Organism: Mesorhizobium sp. B1-1-1; assembly: GCF_006442955.1. Classification (NCBI taxonomy): domain Bacteria; kingdom Pseudomonadati; phylum Pseudomonadota; class Alphaproteobacteria; order Hyphomicrobiales; family Phyllobacteriaceae; genus Mesorhizobium; species Mesorhizobium sp. B1-1-1. Next base: position 289,529 of record NZ_VFWW01000010.1, on the reverse strand, counting down.
TCGCAACCAGGCCTAAGCCAGCGCGCCAACGGAGTTTTCATGTCGATCATCGCCCGCAACAAGAACAGCAAGCCCCGCCTGACCGTGAAGGATCTGGCGCGCGATCTCGGCATGTCTGTTTCGACCGTATCCAGGGCCTTTCACGCCGATGCCGTGATCGCCAAGAATACGCGGGACCTGGTGCTGAACCGTGCGAGGGAGATCGGCTATTCGCCGAACCCTTTCGCGCGCAGCCTCATCACCAAGAAGACGCGTATCGTGGGTATTGTCGTCGCGGACATCAAGAACCCGTTCTATCCGGAAGTGCTGACGCGGCTGACCACCGCCCTTCGTGCCATCGACATGAACGTGATGCTCGTCGCCGCCGACCAGTCGGGAGACGTCGACCAGGCGCTACGCCTGCTGCTCAACTACCAGCCAGATCTTGCCATCATCCTGGCGGCCACCCTGTCTTCGGCGGCCGCGCAGGAATGCCGTAGGGCCGGCACTCCGGTGATCTTTTTCAACCGACTCTCGGCCGACGACCACGCGTTCGGCATTTCCTGCGACAATATACTCGGCGGCCGCAGCATCGCCGACTATCTCGTCGATACCGGCCACCGGCGCCTGGCCTACATCGCCGCCTTGCCCGATGCCTCCACCAATGTCGCACGCCACAGGGGCTTCAGCGAACGCGCCGTCGAGCGTGGCCTCGCCGCGCCGATAGTTATCGAGGCAGGCCAGTTCAGCTATCACGCCGGCTACGAAGCGGCGCGCAAGCTGCGTGACCTGAAAGAGGTTCCCGACGGTGTCTTCTGCGCCAACGACATTCTCGCCATTGGCTTTCTCGACGGCGTGCGGCGAGAGCTGGCGCTCGGCGTGCCGGACGACATTTCGATCGTCGGCTTCGACGATATCGAGATGGCCCACTGGCCTTCGCACGGGCTGACGACCGTCCGGCAGCCCATTGACCAGATGCTCGAGGCCACGGTCAGCCTGGCGAAGGAATTGAGCACGAATTCCGGCCGGGAGCCGATCGTTCAACTAATCCCGCCCGGCGCGGTGATCGAGCGCGCGACGACGCGAAAAAGGCACCATGGCTGATATCCCGGGAAAGCGCTTCTTCGAGCGGGCGGTAAGCGTCCACCGCTATGACTGCGAGGTCGTCGCGGCGCCCCATGTCTCCGTCACCGGAAGCGAGGAACCCGTCGCCACCGTCAACGATGCCGCGTTGGCCGACGAAGCCATCGTCCGCTACGTCGTGGCAACCCGCCCCGTCTACGAAGGCCTGCGCCGGCTGATCGGCCAACTCGCTGGCCTGCTGGTCCTGGCTCAGGCCGGCGGACGCCGCGACGTGCTCGATCTGCCTGACATTCCGGTGGCCCGCGAACGGTGGACGGAGGTGGAGCAGCGGCTGGGCGCCTTGCACGCGCCGCATGGGCTCGAAAGCCATTGCGCGCGTCTGGGGGCCGCCCATGCAATGCTGGGCGAGGTCCTGGACGATTTCGGTTCGGCCCGACTGCGGCGCGACTGGCAGCAGGAGCTCGACCGGGCCGGGGAGAGGATCAAACGCGCCTACGCCGGGCTGCAGGCGGCGTCGGAACCGCGGGCCGGTATGACGCCGGTCGATTTCAATCACGCCTGCTGCAGCTGTGCGCAGCGTTGGCGACAACAGGGAGGAAGCAATGAGCCAATATTCGATCTGGGTGCTTGAGTACAGCTACGTCAGCAACTACCACAAGAGCGGCGTGCTCTACGGCGCCCACAACCAGGGTTACGTCAAGCTTCCCTACTGCTACGCGCTGATCAAGGGCAACGGTCGCGTTGCGATGGTCGATGTCGGCTACAACAACAAGGACTACGGCAAGCATCTCGCCGACAAATTTGGCGTCGAGAACTGGCACTCGCCCGAGGCCGTTCTTGGCGAAATCGGCCTCTCGCCAAAGAGCGTCGACACGGTTTTCGTCACGCACGCGCATTTCGACCATTTCGGCAATGTCGAGGACTTCCCGAATGCGACCTTCTACATCCAGGAGAGGGAGATCGCGAAGTGGGTCTGGGCGATGTCGCTGCCGGATCGCATGCGCTGGGTGAACGTAGCCGTCGACCCGGGCGACATCGTGCGCGGCGTCGACCTGGCCCGTCAGAAGCGGTTGGTGACGATCGACGGAGCGAAACAGGACGTCCTGCCCGACATCGATCTCCATGCCGCCTTTGACAGCCATACCTACGGATCGATGTGGGTCACCGTGCGCAACGGCAAGGACGACACCTGGGTGCTGGCTGGCGATCTGGTCTACGTCTTCGATAACATCGAGGGCTCGGGAGCTGCCGTCGATATCGAGACGCTCTACGTTCCGGTGGGGCTTGCGGTCGGCAGCCAGACCAATCTCGTTCTCGCCACCGAGGAGATGATGAAGCAGGTGGGCCACGAGGCACGGCGGGTCATTCCCATCCACGAAGAGCGGTTGAAGGACCGGTTCCCATCCCGCATCACTCAGGATGGCCTGCGGATCACCGAAATTTGCCTCGCGGACGGCGAGACGTCACGGGTGCAATGATGGATGCAATCCGCAAAGTCGCCATTGTCGGTGCCGGACTGGTCGGCCGTGGCTGGGCGATCGTCTTCGCCCGGGCCGGCCATGATGTGACCATCTATGACGGCAGCGCCGACATCCGCGCCGCGGTGCTCGACAAGATCCGGGCCAGCCTTGCCGATATGCAAGAGGCCGGGCTGGTAGATGCCGTCGATGCAGTCATGCGGCGGCTGAACGTTGTCGATACGCTGGAGGGTGCGGTAGCGGATGCCGACTACATCCAGGAGTCGGTGCTGGAAGTGCGCGACATCAAGGAGGCGGTCTGTCTGGAGATTGACCGGGCGATGCGGCCCGACGCGGTCGTAGGCAGCTCCAGCTCCGGCATTCCGGCCTCGGCCTTCACCGGGTCCTGTGCCAACCGCCGGCGTTTTCTCGTCGCTCATCCCGTCAATCCACCGCATTTGATCCCGTTGGTGGAACTGGTCCCGGCGCCCTGGACCGACGCGGAGGCCGTTGCGTGGCTGCGGGTGCAGATGGAGGCCGTAGGGCAGGCTGCCGTGATCGTGCGCAAGGAAGTCGAAGGGTTCGTCCTCAACCGGCTTCAGGGGGCATTGCTGAACGAAGCCTGGGCCCTGCTCGAGGAGGGCGTGGCAAGTGCCGCCGATATCGACCTTACGGTGTCGCATGGGCTCGGCTACCGGTGGTCCTTCATGGGGCCTTTCGAGACGATCGATCTGAATGCGCCCGGCGGGATCGCGGACTACGCGAGACGTCTGGGACCGCTCTACCATTCGATCGCCCTCGCCAGGCGCGATCCGGCCCCCTGGTCGGAAGGGCTGGTTGCCAAGGCCGAGGAAGCGCGCCGCGAAAAGTTGTCAGCATCCCAACTCGCCGAACGCAGCGCCTGGCGCGACCGCAATCTAATGGCGCTGGCCGCCCATAAGCGAAGCACCGGGGTTTGACACTCAGGAGACGGCCATGACAGCCACACTCACAGGCAAGGTTGCCCTGGTCACTGGAGCAACCGGCGGCATCGGCGCGCGGATCGTATCCAGGCTTGCTGCGGAAGGGGCTTCGGTTGTCATCGGCTACAACCGTTCGCGGCAGACGGCCGACGATCTGGTTTCGTCATTGGCGTACGGCGATCACTTCGTCGCCGAGGCGACCGTGACGGACAGCGATTGCCTCGCGCGCCTCGCTGGTCAGATCGAGAAAAGCTTTGGCCGGCTGGATGTCCTGGTCAATTGCGCCGGGACAACCCGCTTCGTGCCACATCCGGATCTCGACAGCCTGGACGATGAATTGATCGACCGCATCTTCAGCGTCAACGTGCGCGGTGTGATTGCTGCGACGCGGGCCATGCGGCCGCTGCTCGATCGCACCGGCAGCGGGGTTGTTGTCAACATCTCGTCGATCGCAGGGGTCACCGCCATGGGAAGCAACGTCGCCTATTGTGCGTCGAAAGCCGCTGTCGATAATCTGACCAAGTCGCTGGCGCGTGCCCTGGCCCCGAGAATCAGGGTCGTGTCGGTCTCGCCCGGCGTCGTCGACACCGACTTCATCAAGGGCCGTGACGAATCCTGGCGGGACGAACAGGCAAGCCGGACGCCGCTGGGGCGGCTGGGCACGCCCGACGATGTCGCCGAGGCGGTTTTGGCGGCTGCGACCCATCTCCGTTTCGTGACCGGCGTTATCATTCCGGTCGACGGCGGTCGGCCCCTGGCCTAGAGCCCGGGACAGGATCAGGTCGAACGGACCTCGTTTCTACGCGTGGCCGCCAATCATCGATCTGCGGTCAAGAAGTGCCCGCGCCCGCTGATCGATCTAATCCTCCAGCAGATAGCCTGTCCGGTGGGCGAGGGGCTTTTGGCCCACCACCTTGGCAATGACCTGATTGGCGGCGACAAGTTTCTTCAGCCTTCGCGTCACCACGAGCCCGTCGGTGCGCGCCCGTACCGTCACGCGCGCCTCGCGGCCCAGCGAAGAAGGCACGATGATGTCCGCGATCGGCTGTCCACAAGTGACGCGTTCACCCAGTTCGGCGCGGTAGACGATGACACCGAAAGCGGGCGTGCGAACCACATCGCACGCATCGAAGCCGGTGATCTCGCAAAGCGCGGCGGGCGGCAGGCCCGCTTGCCCCGCGACGTAGCCGCGGCGGCGAAGCACGTTGAGCAAGGCGGAAGCGTCAGCCGACGCCATCTCATCACTGATGTCGATGAAGCCGCGCAGTTCCACCGTCGCGGCGAGGCAGCCGATCGGGATCACCTTATCGGGAAGGGCAGCCGCAAGCCTGATCCAGGGCTCGACGCTTGCTTCGGCGAAGGTTGAGCCGCCCGACGAACCCTGTGAGAACACCGCCCGGCAACCGAGTTCCCGCGCAAGGTCGGACAATTGGGCCGAGATCTCGGGCCGCACGAACAGATGCATCAGCCCTTCGTCGTCGCAGTGCAGATCCAGCACAAGATCGGAATCGAAAGCCTCGCGTGCCAAGGCGGTGTAAAGGGAATCGACAGGCTGCCCTGCGCCGCGTTCGTCGAGAATTTCGCGAATCGTGCTGCGGATGAGCACCGTGTTGTCGTCGGCGCTGCTTCCGAGCCGATCGGCAAGTCGGATGGTCAATTCGCCGGCGACATCAGGCCATTTGCGGTTGAAATTCCGGCCGCTGGCCAGATCGTAACGCCCCAGATGATCGCCATTGACGAACTGCGCCAGGCCGAGCGGGTTGGCGTAGGGAACGACGACGATCTGGCCCCGGATTTCGCCGCGCGCGTCGGCGGCGTCAAGCTGCTCGACCAGATGGTGCAATACCAGCAGCCCTGGCGCTTCATCGGCATGCAGCGCGGCATGTATGTAGGCTTTCGGGCGCGCGTCGGCGGCACCATACCGGATGATGCGCACGCTGTGTTGGCTGCCCGGCGTGCCGTTGGCAAGAGGAACATCGAGAATTTCACGAGACATTGGTGGCTCCGGCGAGCGCACGTTCCGATAGCGGGAAGTGGCAATTGAAGACATGGCGGGGATCTTCCCGGTCGGCTGCCCGGGACGGGAAGACGCTTTTGCAGATGCCCTGCGCATAGCGGCAGCGGGTGTGAAACTCGCAGCCCGCTGGGCGCGTCATCAGGCTCGGCACCTCGCCGCTGAGCTCGACCCTGTCGAGCACGGCGTCCGGGTCGGGTTCCGGATTGGCCGACAGCAACGCCTCCGTGTAGGGGTGGCGCGGCTGCGCGAATATCCGCTCAGTCGAGCCGACCTCGATGAAGCGGCCGAGATACATGATCGCCATGCGATCGGTCATGTGGCGCACGACATTGAGATTATGCGTGATGATGAGAATGGCGATGCCGAGTTCGCCCTGCAAGCGTCCAAGCAGATTGAGGACTTCACCCTGAACGGACACGTCCAGTCCCGCGGTCGGCTCGTCGGCGATGATAAGATCGGGTTGCAATGCAAGGGCCCGCGCCACGCCGACGCGGCGCGCCTGGCCTCCGGAAAGCTGGTGTGGATATCGCCGCCCGAAGTCGGCGGGCAGGCCGACCATGTTGAGCAGGCGTTCCGCTTCGGCGGCGGGGTCGCGGCCGGTAATGCCGTGAATGCGGAAAGGCTCCATCAGCAGCGAGCGTACAGTGAGCCGCGGCGACAGCGATCCGACCGGATCCTGGAACATCATCGCCATGCGCCGAAGATGCGGCTTGCGCTCCGTCGGGGCGAGGCCGTTCAGCACCTGACCATCGAAGCGTATCGTGCCGCCCGTCGGCGGCCGCAGGCCCATGATGGCGCGGGCGATGGTGGATTTTCCCGAACCGCTTTCACCGACGAGGCCGAGCGTTTCGCCCTTGCGGATCTCGAAGGAAACGCCGCAGACGGCGTCCACGAACGGGTTCTTAACGCCGCTGGCGAGCGCCTTCAGCGCGCCCATGGTGCGGAAGCGTACGCGAAGATCCTCGACAGAAAGCAGGGGGCTCATACCGGCGCCACCAGCGTGTCGTCGAGACGATGGCAACGTGCGGTGTGCGTTGCGCCGATAGCGCACGGGACAGGACTGTCATCCACGCACCGGGTAAAGGCTTGCGGGCAGCGCCGACGGAAGATGCAACCCGCCTGGGTACCGAGGAGGCTCGGCACCTCGCCTGGGATCGTCGGCAACTGGCGGGTGCGTTGCCTGATGCGTCCGGGATCACATTCGAGCAGCGCGCGCGTATAGGGATGCCCCGGTCGGCGGAAGATGTCGCGCACGGTGCCGTATTCGACCACCTCGCCCGCATACATGACCGCCACCCGGTCGCAGAGCTCGGCGACAGCGCCGAGGTGGTGAGAGACGAACAGGATCGAGCAGCCGATCTCCTTTTGCAGCTCTTTCAACAGATGGATGATCTGCACCTCCAGCGTCGCGTCGAGCGCTGTGGTCGGTTCGTCCGCGATGAGCAGCGCCGGCTTCACCAGCAGCGCCATGGCGATGCAGATACGCTGGCGCATGCCACCGGAAAACTCGTGCGGATAGCCGCCGATGCGGCTCTCCGGGTCCGGAATGCCGACCCGATTGAGCATATCCAGGGCGCGCTGGCGCTTGGCCCGGTGCGAGCCGCCCTCGTGATGCTGGATATCGATCATCTGGCTTTCGATGCTGCGCACAGGGTTCAACGCCGTCATCGGATCCTGGAAGATCATCGACATGCGGTTGCCGAGTAAGCCGCGCCGCTCCGCCGGAGCCATGCCGAGCAGGTCGCGCCCCTCGAACAGGATGGCGCCGTTCACCATCTCGGCATTTTCCGCCAGCAGCCCCATCACGGCATAGGCGAGCGTCGATTTGCCCGAACCGCTTTCGCCGACGATGCCGACCACTTCGCCCGCCGGCACGTCGATATGGATATCGCGCAGTGCATGGGCGCGACCGCGCGGCGTGCCGAAATCGAGAGACAGACCACGGATCGCCAGAAGCGGGTCGCGGTTTGGAGAATGTCCTGCCTGAGCGCCGGGATTCATAGGTCTTTCCGAAGCTTGGGGTCGAAAATGTCGCGCAGCGCCTCGCCGAGGAAAGTGAAGCCCAGCGTGGTTATGACGATCGGGATGCCGCCGGCGATCACCAGCCACACCGTCTTGTGGATATAGCCATAGCCGTCACTGAGGATGGTTCCCCAGTCCGGCGTCGGCGGACGGACACCCATGCCTAGGAAGCTCATGCCGGCCTCCAGCGTGATGACCAGCGGAACATCCATGCTGACCAGGATCAGCAGCGGCCCGATCACATTGGGCAGCACGTGCACGGCAAGGATGCGCACGATGCCGGCGCCCATGGCGCGCTCCGCAGTGATGAACTCGCTCTCGCGCAGTGCGTGGGCCTGCGTGCGCACCACGCGCGCATAGATCGGCACGGACGTGATCGCGACGACGAAGATGACGCTGGCAAGGCTCGGCCCGAGCAGCGTCACCACTGCCAAGGCGAAGATGATGACCGGAAAGGAGCGGATCGTGTCGAAGACCAGCAGCAGCAGATTGTCCAGCCAGCGCGGACCGAAGGCGGCGATGAGGCCGAGCACAAGCCCTGCGCTGAGCGAGGCGCCCAACGAGACGAAGGCGACGAGCAGCGCGATCCTTCCGCCCATGACGACCCGCGAGAAGACATCGCGTCCCAACTGATCGGTGCCGAGAAGAAAATGCAAAGAGGGCGGCGCCAGCCGGGGCCCAACCATGATCTTGATCGGATCGTAAGGCACGATCCAGGTGGCGAAGACCGCAGTCGCCACCATCAGCACCACCAGCACGGCGCCCATCATGCCGAGCGGAGACTTGCGCAATTGCCGCAGGAACATGGCGGCCGCGCCCTGCCCGCTGCGTTCATCGACCGCCTCGCGAATGAGTTGAACTTCGGACACGCTACAAATTCTCGCGGATTCTTGGATCGAGCGCCGCGTTGACGAGGTCGGCGAGCGTCGTGGAGATGACGAACAGAACGGTGGTGACGAGGACCGTGCCCATGACGATCGGATAGTTGCGCGAGTCCACCGCCTTGACGATCAGAGCGCCGATGCCGGGCCGGGCGAAGACCACCTCGACGAAAACCGCCGCCGAGAGCAGGTGCGCCATGCCGACGCCGATGATCGTCACTGTCGGCAGGATCGCGAGCGGCAGCGCGTAGCGCGCCACGATGCGCCGCTCCGAAAGGCCGAAGGAGCGCGCCATGCGAATGTGGTTCTCGCCAAGAATCTCCAGCATGGAGGCGCGCACGATGCGCGAGATGTAGCCCACCCAGCCGATACCGACGACGAAGGCTGGAAGGATGAGATGGACGAACCCGTCGCGGAAGCCTGAGCCGGCGCCGATGGCCGGCAGCCAGCGCAGGCCGACCGAGAAGATCAACAGCGCATAGATCGCCATGACGAAGGACGGGATGGCGATGGTTCCGACCGCGAATACACCCACGACCTTGTCGATCACGGAGTTGCGGCGCAGCGCCGAATAGCAGCCGAGCGGCACGCCGCCGATAACGGCCCAGGCGATCGAAACCAGGATGAGTTCGATCGTGTAAGGCAATTGCTCGAAAACGATGGCCGCGACAGGGCGCTGGGTAAAGACATCGGTGCCGAGATTACCGTGCAGCAGCCCCCCGAAGAATGAGACGATCTGCACGGGCAGCGGCTTGTCGAGGCCCATTTCCTCGTGCAATTGCGCCTTCAGTTCCGGCGTCGCACGCGGTCCGAGCAGGACCGCGGCGGGATCGCCGGGAACGGCCTGGATCATCAGGAACAGCAGCGTGACGGCAACGACGACAATTGCCGCCGCCAGCACGATACGCTTGCCAAGATATAACCACATGTTTTGACTCAGCCTGTCCCAGCGACCGCGTCAGAGCGGTTCAGCGTTTGATAGAATCGCCGACCCGCTCTAACCCTTTGTTTTTTCGCAATTCCGGACGGAAAACCGCTACGCACTTTTCCTAGAACGCCCTAGGCCGATTTCGGCTCAAAGCCGAGATAGAGTGGCCGCCCGTCTGGGCGCGTCTCGGCCTCGAGTTGCGTCGTTCGGTACATGATCGGCGAGCCTTCATGGGTGAGGAACCGGTAGGAGCCGGAATCTTCCATGATGTCCTGCATCTCATAATACATCTTGGCCCGTTCCTGCGGGTCTTCGACGGTTACCGCCTTGGCGTTGAGCTCGTCGAAGCGCTCGCTGCGGAAGCGCTCCCAGTTCCACACACCGACCTGGTCGCGCACGAAAAAGGTGGTGGCGTAATAGGGATCCGGCACCATCGAGAAACGCTGCACGATCAGCTGCATGTCCTTCCAACGTTCGCCTTCCGATTCCATGCCGATGGTCCAGAACGAACCGGAATCCTGAACATTGACCTCGACCGTGATGCCGATCTGCGACAGCTGCGCCTGGACCATTTCCGCGATCGTGGAGAAGGTGGTCACGTTGAGCGCGTCGATGGTGAGGCTGAGTTCGGTGATGCCGGCCTTCTCAAGATACTGCTTCGCCTTTTCGAGATCGCCCTCCGGCGGTATCAGCGCTTTTTCCCGGTGTCCCACCAAGCCCGGAGCGATAAGGCCGGTGGCGACCTGGGCCTGGCCTGAATAGGCCGCGTCCATGATCTGCGGCACATTGATGGCCCATTGAATCGCCTTGCGGACATTGACGTCCTTCAGCTTCGGATGGTCCGAGTTCATGCCGATATAGACATAGTAGAGCGAAGGCTTTTCTTCGATCTTGGTGTTTTCGGGCGGGCTGTCCTTCAACGTGGCCAGCGAATCGAGGCTGAAATCGGTGAAATCGATGTCGCCGGCCTGATAGGCGCGCTCGGCGGTCTTGATATCGCTCATCGGCAGGATATGAATTTCGTCGAAGCCCGGCCTGGGGCCTTTCCATTCGGGATTTCGGGTCAACAGGACGAGCTGGTTCGGCTTCCAGTCCGACAACACGTAGGGACCTGAATAGCAGGGCGGCTTCATGCCGAAATCGCCGCCGTCGGCAACTGCCTTCGTCACCGCTTTTTTCGAGACGATGTGGCCGCAACCATAGGGAAGAGTGATGTTCCAGAGCGGCACGAAAGGCGTCTTGAGCACGATCACGCCAGTATGGTCGTCCTCGATCTCGATGCGGTCGAGCGGACCCCAGTCGCCCTTGACCGGAGAATTGTGCTGGATGACGCGCTCGAACGAGAACTTCACGTCCTCGGCGGTCATTTCGCCAAATCCGCCAGTGAAGTTGATGCCCTTCTTCAGGCGGAAGCGGATGTGCGTCGGATCGATCTGCTCGACGGATTCGGCGGCCTCGAGTTCCCAGCCCCACTCCGAACCCGGTTTATAGCGCGTAAGCTTGGTGTAGATGCAGTTCATGACGTCGACATTGTACGCGTTCTGGTAGAAGCCAGGATCGAGCTTGTCGATATCGGAATAGGCGCGGGCCTTGAGTACCTTGCCTTCGGCCGCCCATACGGCCTGCGACAAGGGCAGACCGGAGGCGATGATCCCCGCGCCGAGGCCGGCGCCTGCCTGCAGGAAATGCCTGCGATTCAATTTCATTCCATTCACGGTTTCGTTCCCCTTTCAACTGAGCGGGTTTCCCGGCGATTGCCGGGATCCCTCTTTTTGGTACCGCGCCGCCTGATGGGGCCGCGAGTTCGGACGGCGCATTCTTCAATTCAGCCGGCAAGCCGGTCAATTTCGCTGCCGACGCAGATGTGAGCGAGATTAGCGTCAGTTCGCGAATGTCACAGCAGGCGACGCTCTATCGCCTCGGTCCATTTCTGTTCGTGGACAAGCTCGTCGCCTTCCCATGCCTCGAGATGCGCCTCGACGTGGAAGTGCGATGGCGTCGCGGTCATGGTCGTTTCGGTCACAGAACGCATGCGCCAATCAGCGCGCGAAAATTCGAACTCCCATTTCGCCTCGGCCCTGGCCGACCCGAAATCGTCGCCGCGGAAGGAATAGCGTTCGCGGCCGAGCGAGGTAATGGTTAGGTCGTTGTCGACGATGCGATAGGTGCCGGCGCCTTCGCCGATCTCAACGACGGTCGAAGCGACTGCCAGATTCTCCGTGATCGTCCAATCCTTTTGCGGCTTTGAGATCGTCTCCACCCGTAAGGGCGGCGCCCCTTCGGGTTCGGCAAAAGGCGCCGGTGCCGGATCTCCGGCGCCCCCGACGCGGACCGGAAGTTCAAGGCGGCAATCCGCCGGATGGACGGTGAGCGTGACCGGCTCGGGCGAAGGCCAAGCGATCGGGAAGTAATTTGTCGAGATGGCAAGGCGTATGCGATGCCCCGCGCTGAAGCGCTGTGCTACGTGCTTGAAGGGGACAGAGGTGCGGTAGCGCCTTGCCGGTTCGAGCGGTTCGGGCCTCTCATGGCTATCGCGATGCGTCAGGTTCAAAAGGCCGTAGCTGACGCGCGTCGTCGCGCCATCGGGGGCGACATCCGAAAGACGGACGGCCACCATGGCGACGGGCCTGTCGCTTTCGAAGACAAGATCGAGCATTGCATCGCCGGCGATCTCAACATCGTGCGCCAGCTCTTGCGTCTCATAGACCAGACTGCCGGCATCGTCGCCGCGCTGGTCAGCCGGCTGGTCGCCGGGCACGGCATAGGAGCACCATTTGCCGCCGCGCAGGCCAACCGACAAGGGCGAGCGGACCGTCTGCGTTCCGGCCGCATCGTCTGCCCGGCGTAGGGACAGGCGCCCATTGCCGGAAAGGAAGAAGGACTGCCGCTCGATATTCGGCGATGGCCATGCCGGCTCCGTGACCCAGCGTCCGGCGCGCGTCTCGTAGGAAGTTTGCGGCGGGGCGCTATCCTGCATGAACAGGCGCAGCATCGGCTCGTCCATGATGCCGGTGTCACGGCCCTTCAGCCATTGATCCCACCAGCGGACGCATTCCTGCAGAAAGCCGATGGCAGGACCAGGCTTGCCGATATGGGGATAAGTGTGCGCCCATGGCCCGACCAGCCCCTTGCGCGGGCCCTGCAGCTTTTCCATCAGGCGGAAGACCGAGCGGCAATAACCATCGGCCCAGCCGCTGACGGCGTAGACCGGGCAGGTGATCGCGCCGAAATCCTCGCAGACCGAACCGTGTTTCCAGAACTTGTCGCGGTGCTGGTGCTCCAGCCAGTTCTTCAGCCATAGCCCGCTTTCCTTCAATCGACTGTGCCACAAAGCGCGCCAATTGTGCGGCTTGTTGCGTGGGTCGGGCGGCAGCGTGTTGCGCCCGAACATGATCGCCGCCCAGGAGAGATTGTCGATGAGCAGCGTGCCACCCATGTGGTGGACATCGTCGGCGTAGCGGTCGTCGGTCGAGGCGCAACTGATCACCGCCTTCAGCGCAGGCGGCCGCATGGCCGCGATCTGCAATCCGTTGAAGCCGCCCCAGGAGATGCCGATCATGCCGACGTTGCCGTCGCACCAGGGCTGGGAGGCCAGCCATTCGATGACCGAGCAGCCGTCGTCCAGCTCCTGCTGAAGGTACTCGTCGAGCATCAGCCCTTCGGAATCGCCGGTTCCGCGCAGGTCGACGCGCACCACTGCGTAGCCGTGGCCGGCCACGTAGGGGTGCATGACGACATCACGCGCGGCGGTCAGATCGTTCTTGCGATAGGGGATGTATTCCAGGATAGCCGGCACCGGCTTTTGTTCGGCACCCTCGGGGAGCCACATGCGCGCCGCAAGCCGGCGACCGTCCGGCATCGGAATCTCGAAATGGTCGACCGAGCGGATCGGATGGGGGAAGTTGGACACTGTGCGCATGACGAGGCCTCTGTTGGAGAGCGCCACTTTGGGCAAATCGGCGGTGCCGCACAATTTCGCGACCCTTCGCGACTTGACACTGTTCTGGCGTCAGTATGCATTAGGTCATGCAGACCGAACCGCTTCCCCAGAACCTCGCCTTCCTGTGCAGCTATTATCCGTCTATCGCCGCCGTGTGCCGGCGCCTGCAGATCAACCGCCAGCAGTTCAACAAATATCTGAGCGGCCAGACCTGGCCGTCCCGCCGCAACATGCGCAAGATCTGCGATTTCTTCGGCGTGAGCGAAGGCGAGCTTTTGATGGACCAGCAGCGCTTTGCCGAGATCGTCGGCCTGCGCCGCCGCCCGCTCGGCGTCCACGCGCCGTCGGACATGCTGGTGCATATGGAGCAGCTCTATCAGCGTTCCGGCGATCTCGGGCGCTATGTCGGCTACTATTTCCGCTATTTCTACTCGTTCGGCTATGCCGGCAAGATCATCAAATGCCTGGTCGTGATCTATGAAAAGGAAGGCCGCTATTTCTGGAAATGCATGGAAAGGCTCGTCCATTTCGGCAAATATGGCGTGAAGACCTCGAAATATTCGGCCGCCCTGCTGCTGCTCGGCGATCGCATATTCGCGCTCGAATCCGAAACCCTGCTCAAGACCAGCATCACCCAGGTGATCCTCTATCCGAGCTACCAGACGAGCGTCGCCTATCTGGTCGGCATCCAGACGGGCATGCCCCTTTTACGAGGGCGGAGACCAGCGGCCTCGGTCGTGCTTCTGGAATATCTCGGCCGCTCCGTCGACCAGCGCAAGGCGCTGCAGGCCTGCGGCCTATTCGACGAAACTGACCCCGCCATCGATGCCGGCATCCGCGCCATGATCACCAACCGCATCCCCGCTGGGACATTCGTGCTCGAGACGGAAGAGGTGTAGACGTTCCTCCCCACGCGACCCGCATCAGCGTGGGCCTGTCCAACCCGTTCAGCGCGAGGTTGTCACCCATGTCTTAGGTACAGTCTGTTACCTATGTCTCCGGGCCGTACAGGTGAGAGGTGGTAGCGGGAGAGGGCTACCGCCAATACAGCGCTGTTGTTGAAATCGTCTGCTAACGCACCATTCGCGGTGAGTCTATGCGATTAGATCTCGTTTTGCTTCAACCGAGTGGAGGTGCTGATATCAAGGGATTCAGATAGCGTTCAGCTCGTTGCTATCTCATCCGAAGGGGTAACGAGGGGCCACTCATCAAGGTTGGCCATGGAGCGTATCGCGCAACGGATCAGGAGGCGACATGACCAGGGTTCGGGGTGACGCGCAAGCAGCCAGCGTGACGGCGACAGGCCCTAGTGATCGGCGCGAGCCGTGGGGATGAGATCCAGAGGCATCAGAAATTCGAACTCGTCCAGACAGCTATCGAAATCGCCATTGAAGGTTCGAACTGCTCTATCTTTGCCCACCAAGACGATCTGATATGCGTTCTCTGCCGGGTCAAGCGCCCACCAATAGCCCTCGCGAATTCTAGACGGATCGACGGCGACCTCTGTTGGCCAGAGGCTGGAATCAAGCCATTGCAGTAGCTCGAATTCTATCAAGTCGAATGGATCGGCATCCCCAACGCGATTGGCCATTTGGCCAAAGGAATAAGAACCTACGTCGATGATCTCGGGCCGATCATCCTCCTGCCGAATGCTAATCGCCCACCAATAGCCACTCTGTATCCGCATGACTCCATCTCCAAACGTGTTCGTTCGGCCGCAGACGTGCATGAGCAGGTCAGCGGGCCAGTTGATGTGTTCAAAGAGTTTTGTTGGGCAGCCGTGCTGCTCGTTGTCTACGACGTACGGACTCCCCCATCGTCGGTTATCACGCGGCTTCGCCAAGATGCCCAGGGCCGCTTCTCTCAAGGCACGACATGGAGTTTATCCGGCCCAGTCAGGCAGTCAAGAGCGCTACAAACCTAGGCTATGAAGCCAAGGCGAGGGATAGGCACTCGCGGAGGCCAAGTACCCGCGGGCATTTGGCTCACCTGGGTTCCTGGAAGCTTCTCGAACTTTCTGTCTAGCGTCTCCAGCCGAATTGCGGGCTGGTTATCTTTCGCTGCCCGTTCAACGCACTATCGGATCAAGGACGGAACCAGCTTCCCGTCCGAAAAGCCGAGCGTGCAATTTCATTACCTCACCTTCAGTAAGGCTAGCCACACAGTCTGCTGCAAAGCGAGCCCGCGAAATTTCGAAGTCCTGGACGTAAGAAAGGCGGCTTGGAAGAAATTTAGGGGGGAAAACCTTGAGTTTTTCCAGTTCGACTTCTTTCGACACATGGAAGCAATCGAATAGATCTCGAATTAGCAGTCCCTGACCGTGCTGCTGTGCCAAAAGTGCAGGTGACGAGATGATATATTGGCGGGCGATCTGCTTTAGGAGCTTCACTTCCGCCTCTCGATCGGGATCGATGATGACGCCGGAAGTGCCATCTGATGGCCGAAGGGTTACGGCTTCAAGATATCGCGTTATGAGATGCGAGGTCATATTGCGCAAAGCGATTCGCTGAGCGCGGCTGCCTTCGTAGGGACGCTCGCGGACTTGCCCAATGCCTGTAAGGACGTCCTCCAAGCGGGTGAACGCTACCTTGAGGCGCTCCTCTGCACGAGCTGGCGCCCCATGCCAGTTTCGTAGGGTCTTCCCTATCAGTTCTTCGCCATCGTCGCCAAAGATGGTCTCCCACGGAATCGCTCTACAGCGATGAAATTCCTCCAGATCGTGTACGGAATAGGCGATGTCGTCGGCCCAATCCATTAACGCTGCTTCGGCGGTTTGCACGCCTTCAGGATGGAATGCTCGGGCGAAATCAAAGTCTGCTTGATCGCACTTATAGGCACCCCACTTCTTCTCGCGATCCGGGTTCCCGATCTCCCTGAACCAAGGATATTTCATGCATGCCGCCATCGTGGCCCGTGTCAAATCCAAGCCTGAACAACTCTCATATCTGACGCCAAGCATCGCTATTATGTGAAAGGTCTGAGCGTTGCCCTCGAACCCTTCCTTATCACCGGCTTCGGTTACCAGCTTGTCCAAGGTACTCTCGCCCGCGTGCCCGAACGGAGGATGTCCCAGATCATGAGCCAAACCGGCCGCGTCTACGACCTCGGGATCGATTCCTAGCTCATCGCAGGCGGGGCCGAACTTTTGCTGGCAGTATTGCGCTATGCGCTTACCAACTTGGGCCACCTTAAACGTATGTTGTTGGCGGGTGTGAAAGACGTCTGCCTCGCCAGCGCGTACTATCTGTGTTATCCCGGCCAGCCTCTGGAAAGCCGAAGAGTACATAATCCGGTCGCGATCTCTCTCGAAATCGCGGCGCTGATCGCCTTTGGAGATGTTATGGCGCCGATCCTGCCGATCCTGCACCGACCATATTGGCAAGTTACGCAGCTTCCCTAACGAGCTGCATCTCCGAGCCTAGCCGCAATTGTCCTCGCTCAAGGCACAGTTGAAGCGCTCTTTGGATGTCTCGCCTCTGATAACCCTTAGCCATGAGTTCGGCCGTCAGCTTTCGCGCGCCAATGCCGTTACGTGCGGTTTCGAGCAGATCGGCTTTGAGCTGAGTCATGTCCGCCATTGATCGTTCTCCCTCGTGCCTGAACTTTGTCATATCAACTAACGGTTTACAATCCATACCCGTTCCTAAGGCGACCTCAAAAGGGCTAAGCCAGGGCCAGCACGACACCCGCGGAAAGCGTGAAGGCGAGCCAGGCAGTCAGCCCATCATCAGATAGAGCGTTGCCCGCTCGGGAGGTGACAGAGCGTCATACTCCGCCTGGGAAAGAGTGGTGATGCGCTCGATCGACACCAGCAAGAAAGACGGGCAGGGCGCTCCAATTCAGGAGGCCAAATATACCGGCATGCATTCGTTGAGGCACTTCTTCGCATCGTGGTGCATCAACGAGCAGCAGCATGGCGGCCTAGGGCTTCCGCCCAGGTAGTGCAGGAGCGCATGGGACATTCATACATCACTATGACGATGGACGCATATGGCCACCTTTTCCCCAACACGAACGACGCCGACGTCCTGGCGGCAGCCGAGCGAATACTCATGTCGGCCGCCGACGCGACATAAACGCGACACGGATTTGCCTTGCGAGGCCAAGTTTCTGCTAAGTCCTTGCAAGTGTTTGGCTGAGGTTCCTGGAGGCTTTTCGAACTTTCTGAGTCGCGCCTCAGCCCGAATTGCGGGTGCTTATGGACAAAGTGGGACGCTAGATTCGATTTTACAAATTGGAAGGCGGCGACTTATGGCACGTGTGCCTTCCTGATAGCGCGAGGTGCCAGCCAGTTAAGGCCCTACCTCGTTGGTATCGAGAAAGAATGTTAGCCGTTCGCGAGGCTTGAGATCACCGTAGATGCGTTCTCCTTCCAACGCTGAAAGCCGTAAGAACCACCCCAGGCGAGCCTCAAAGCGTTGAAGTGTCTTCTTAAGAAGCCGCCGGTTGATACAAGATACTACGCCGATTCGCGTCGCCCCCTTCTTGGGCGCGAGCGGCGTCCAGTCATCGTGCCAGAATGAGGTGGTCGCAACGAGATCCTTGCCGATGGACAAGGCCAATCCCCGATCGTCTGCTGAGAGCCGCGGTGTCGAGTCGAAGCAGTAAGCCGCGGGTATTGCCATCCCAGCGCCAAGGTATTCATCGTGCCAAAGACCGGACGGCATCGGTATCAGGTGCGTGCTCACAGGAGCGCACCATCCGACTTTCCCGTCAACGCGAACGTCCTCGAAGTTTCGAAAACGGATGTCGTCTCCCAGTCCAACGTCATGAGAAAAAACAAGTGTCTCGGGCAGGAAGGGGTCAAAATCCTCGGCCGGCTCGAAGTCTGCCGAACAGAGGAACGCGGTAGCGGAGACTGCCCCAAATTCGGCAATCTCTTTTGGCAAGGGAACGTCTAGCGAGACAGCAACCCGGGACCTCGACACGCCCGCTTTGACAAGCGCACGTCCAAGTTTTTGGAAGTCAGCGCTGGGGTCGTGGAGTTTCGCCGGGAAATCGGACACCCATTTAGGCCGAGCCTGAGGTTCCACCTCAAACAAGCCGGGCACAGCCGGAAGCACTTCAAGGCAGTACGCCGTAGCCGATCGAACGGGCATATCCCACGCCGCGACGGCGTGTGCAAATACCCGAAGGTAGGCGGATCGGTACAGCTCCGACTGTCGCTGCAGAAACTGACCGTGAATTCCGGACCGAGCTAGAGCAAAGTCACCGAAATAGTAGGGATACTGGGTAAAAAGAATGCCGGTTTCTTCGCGCAGCACGTGCCATTCGTATGCCCATTGCCGCTTGAACGGCTTACCGGACTTGGCCTCGAGTTTTGAGAGGCTGTTCAGAAGAATTGGCGGGACATGCGCCGTCTTGTGCTGCTCAAAATATTGGCTCGGCTCGAAATATTCGGGTGCATCGGGGCGTAGACCCTCATCCCATCCCCCCAGGCTCCAGCCATAGGCCACTTCAAGCAGTATGTCCGACAGGATAGATGGCCGTTTCACACAGGGAGCGACGTCGCGGAGATCGGGTTTCGCCTCCTCATTTACGACAGTCAGCAACGAGAGCACTGAGCAGACCTCCGATTCAAGATCGCGCGCCGCCATCCAGTCAAGAAGCGCTCGCGTTGCCTTCTCCCGCGTCGGCTCCTGTTCCAGAAGTGTCCTGATTGCCTTTGCCGTCCGCCACCTGACCATCTTCACTGGCCAGCTAAGCCGATCCATAAGCAATGAAAGCGCAGGTTCCGAAGTGTCGGTTGTCACTGGAGCCATGGCGCGTCCAACCAGGGCAGATCACTCACTTCCTGCTTTAGGACCCGAACCAACGTCTCGGTCACATTGGCTGCTACATCCTCTTGACCCACAAGGATCAGGAATCGAACCAAGTGCCGCAGGCCGATTGAGAAGCTCTCACGACGCCTCCACCCCGTCGCTGGTCCAGCGGTATCGCGAATGTAATCGAGCCACTTTGCGGCATAGTGCTTTGCCGCAAGCTTCAGTCGGTTCATGACCTCCTCTTCCGAGTGGTAGTAGCTTGCCCATCCGCTTCGCAAGATGTGGCCTTTTACCAGCCAGCGATAGGCCTTAGCTTTCCCCTCAAGGCGCAGACTTGCCAGGAAGGCATCATCCAGAATGTCATCTGCCTGAAATGTAGGTCCTCCGATTGCGAAATAGGCCTCGATAGATGCGAGTGCCCGCTTGCCTTCGCCGGCATCCGTCCAATGCCGAAGCCAGTCGCCCATGAATTCCTTGCGGTGCTCGTAGGGAAAATTGCCTGACACGACTTTTACCAACGCCGAAAAATCGGATGATCCCAGTTTGGTTGGATCCCGGCGGGGCTTGCGCGGCTTTTTCCTAGCTGTTCCTTGCCGTTCGTGACGGTCCTCGGGCTTGCCGCCGAGAAACACTATTTGAGCGGCATGAATCGATGCAGCCGCTGAACTTCTCGCAGTTTCCTTTTCGAGTTGATATAGCGTCTTATGATCGAGATATGTGTCAGGCAATGCGCGCTCGAACTCCGACTCAAATCCCTGCACGTGCGTGAATTGCTGCAACGTCTCATCGGCATATCGCCACTCGTCATTGTGGAGATAGTGACGAAAGAACTGAGGCATTCGATCGGGGTAGGTTTGCGCCACAACCTCTATCATTTCCGAGCGGACGTGGTCCGTTTCATCGCCATCGGTGAACTCGGTAATCTCGTCGATAATCGGTACGAGGTCCTTGAGGAACGGGAGAGCTGTACGGGCGCCGGCTTGATGGACTTCCCTGACGGCATCGAGAACGTCGATCGCCCATAAATCCTTGTGGTATCCGTACCCAAGAAGGCAATCTGATGCCCGCACCATGAACTGGCGGCTGCCAGCCAACCCGTAAAGGTCGCAAAACCGGGCCAGTTCGACCCATCGGTCACATCGTTCGTGAAACTGGGTGACTGTAGCCGCCTCTTTATCCGCAACCTCCTTCACAAGCGTCGCCGCACCGGTGGCGTCAAGAATCGCTTTTTGGTTTTCTACGTTCTCCGCTAGCCATATTTCGTCCGACCAATGGACCGATGCGCGCGCAATCTCGAGCGCTGCGACACTCACGTTGGAGGTCGAGCCGTCCGCTGAGATAAGGTGGAGATCGAGCGCAATCTTGAGAAGTGCTCGCCTGAAACTCACGTAGAGTAAATACTCGCTCTCAGTGTTCGGCCCGTGCTTGAGCTCGGCCACGTCCGCCGCACCGAGCCATGGAGCAGAAAAGCCGTAGAGTTCCCCACGCGAGACCTGCGTTGCGGTATTTTCGAGCGTGTCGATCGCGAGACGCATCCATCCGATGTCGTCGCGGGGCACGCCAGGGTACAGGGACGAATAATCACCTTCTGCTATTAGCGAAGTCGCAAGGGCGGAGAAGAACACATTTACGAAGAAGGCCTCAAGACCGGGGTCTCGTCCAAATCTATGGTCGTCGCTAAATAGATTCGATGCAGCAACCGGAAGAAGCATCTCGTGAGAAATGGTCGGCCGTTGCAGGCGAAACCAACACGCAGACAGCGGCGCTATTGCTTCGTCCGGCGCAGGCAAAAGCGCGGTCAAGTCCGCTCCGATGACGCAGCAGGTTCGCACGATCTCATCGAATATAGCGCGACGAACGTCCTTCCATTTCTTTGCCTGAAGCCTGCCGTGCACGAAGATCAGTCCGTCAAGATTGTCAGCGTTCCCAAGCCATTCAACAAAAAACCGAACCAGTTCTTCGGGTTCTCGAAATCCCAGAACGAACCTCAATGCTTGTCCGACCGAGTCTCCACCGACATATGCCGCCGCCTTGAGGAAGAGCCGTGCCAAGGCAATGAAGTCCTGTTCAGATTTGTGTCGCAGCTCGATCCATACGTTGATGCGCCTGGCTAGCTCCCGCAATGCGGCAGCGCCCAGCTCCTCCCTCAGGTCGGGCGGCGCTATCGCGGGGAGAAGCGAAACCTCGTTTCGATTGAGATTCTGTATGTTGTCCGCGAGGTTCCGCAGTTGCTGCCAGTTCGAGGAAGCCTGAATGGCTGCCGCAACAAATGATGCGCTGTCCGAGACTTGAAATTCCGCGCCGTTTAGCGCGCGCGTCTTGAGCAACCTCAGTTCAACAGTCTTCGGCAGATCACCGTCATCAAAGGCCTTGCGTTCCGCCACCCGCAAAATCGCTACAATTTGGTGGTCAGGCCATCCATCTGCGAGCGACTCGATAGCCCAGGCGCGGGTTGCTCCTCGCATAAGGTCTTCGTACTGTCCCTGTTTTGCTTTGCTGAGCCAGAGCCAACCCCATCGCCAGAACGCGGGCGCTGCCGTTTCGAGCCAACTTGTAACTCGCGGCAACAGGGCCTGATATGCATCCGCATGATCAGATCTCTCGCGAACGTAGGCGAAGATGCTCGAATGAAACGGCACCATGCCAGACTCTCTCGGCTCGAGCAGAAAGTCGATTTCCTCATAGCCGCCGGCGCATTGACGAATCCCCGAGCTGGGCCAGTGGAAGTCGGAGCCGGCTAGCATGTGAAGTGTATCTCGCGCTGCGGGCTTAAGCCCGGTCCACAATCCTCCATAGTAGCTCCGGATGTCACCATCGGGACACGGCGGGATCCGGTCTACGTCCTCACTCGAAATGGGCGCACCGTTTCGGGTAACGCTCTCAAACGCATAGATTAAGTGCAGCGGGTGGCCCTGTGATATCGAATAGAAACTGGAAGCGATCTCAGACACTTGCTCCTCGCGTCGATCTCCCCGATTGTGGCCCTTGACCATGACCCTACCAGCGGCATCCTGGGCCTTCACCCAGGTATGAACGGCGACCTCGTCCATGGCTGGGATTTCGATCCAGTCTGACAGCTTCGCCTTGCGGACGAGCCTGTTGGGGAGCTGATTGTCGGGCACCCGTTGGGTCCCGACTATCAAGCTCACGTTGTCCGCGAGCGGCAAGAGAGCATTGAAGATGTGGTTCAGTTGGTCGGTCTTGGCGGTGTCGCGCCAGACATGGTCCAACCCGTCCATGACGATGTACAGTCGCTTCGACTGGGCCTTGAAATGTTGGGCGGCCCCCGAGACGATATGTTGAAGCTTGTCGTACTCGTCGCCGCTTCCTCTGGTCGCCTCTGGGTAGAGAATGAAGAGCTGGTTGATGAGGGAACCCGCAATAGCGACGAAGGACATTCGATCAGTTGTAGGATCGTCATCCGCTAGAAAGTAGTGGTGCCGAATGACCGGTAACCCTGATTTGCGAAGCACGTCAGTTAGGTAGCTCAGGTAGGTGCTTTTCCCACGGCCCGGCGTACCCCAAACGATTGAGACTGGCGTTTTCCGATCGCTGATCCGTCTCGAAAAATCGGCATGGAAGGTGGTCGACGGAACAGAATAGCCTGTGGGAATGCGGAAGTCCTGTCGGATGGGCTCGGGACGTCCCCGCGAGATGACTTGAGTGAGGTGCTCGTAAAGGATTCGTCCCGCTGGCTTCGGCTCCTTACGCCGCGTTGTCCATCGCCTGACACGTTCCCGAAGATAGAGCCAACCGCTCGCTTCCAAGTCGGTCGGCACAAGTTGGTCACGAAGGTGGCTTTCGTACGCGTCGAAATTCCGCGCGCTGTGAACAAACTCGAACTTCCCGAAGAACGCCAATGCTGCTTCTCGACCACCGCACTCCTTCTCAAGCTTTAGCCTTGTGTCCCTGGGAACGAGGTCGAGCGATAGCAGAGTACCTTTCAGGCATGCGGCAACATCAGCATCAGGGATGCGATTGGTTCTAAGGCTCGCAGTATGGATAGAACCTTGCTTGGCCACGTTCTTCAGAGAACTAGCCCACTTGCGGAGAAGCGAGGTCCCTCGGGGTTTCTTCTTGAGTAACCAATCCCAGGTGAGTGGATAGTCGATCTGGTCCACCGTAAATTTAACTTGGTAGTATTCCAGTGATCCATCGCTGCGAGCCACGACGACATCATCCAGCGAGCTATCTGTCTTGTCAGCCTCAAGCTCAACCCAACTGTAAGATTTGGGGTCCCGATAGAAGCGAATTATCGCCTCGATCCCTACGAGGTCTTGATACTCATAGCCCACGCGGGTGATCGTTGTTGGTTTGATCGTAGTGTTTGCCAAGGCCGCAGTCTTCTCCGCCAGGATCTCTATGGCAACGCTAGGCGGCGCGTTTCCCGCATTGAGTTCGACGCAATCAGAGCGATAGTGCTAGGCCCCTCGCCATCATTCCAACAGCTTTTCAATGATGGGTCTCTTTTCTTGTGATCCATCGCCGTGACCTTCACCAGCGTTCGCCGCGCAGCATCAAAGCGCACCCCAGCCAAGAGCCTTCGCAACGTCGCTTTCGCTTAAGCGGCTTCAGCGGCTTTGCCGTCAGCGCCAAATGACACTCTCTCTGCCTCGGCGCCAAGGCAGCCGGCCTTGCGATCCTATCTCGAAGTCGAGTCTCCTTCGGACTCAGCTTTTTTCAGTCGACAAACAACTGTGTCACCATCAACCGTGTAGACGTTCGTAAAATTTCGGCGACCGAACAAATCCGAGTCTTGCTTGTCGTGGACCTCTTTAGCTCCGGCCAGCACCCAGATCGGACGAAAGCCTTTAGCCTGGCACATCTGCAAAAACTCCGTCCGGGCCACGAGTACTGTGCTCGGCCCCGCTTGTTCTGCTGACGGATCGAACGCCCGTGTCTTGCCCTGCGAGTCTACGTATCGAACCGTGCGGCCATCGGCGAGTCGCAGTCCGAGCGCCTGGATCACCCAAGGGGCGGGCAACCGCACCGAGAAGTTTTGTTTCAGACTATGGTCATAACTCCCCGCTTCTTGCAGAAACTGAACCGTTGTTGCGGCCGCCTCGACGCCAGCTCGTCGATGTTGGCGATTCCCCCACCAGCGTGACCACTGCGGATCGCGGTCATTGCGCCAGTCGTACTCGCCCAAATACCAATCGTCCTGGCCATCCTGATTTAGTCCGAGATCGTGATTTCCCAAAAAGAGAGCATCTTTAAGCTGGTCAAGACCAGCAGATTCATCACCGATATGCACTATAAGACACTCGAGCCGAAGCCATGTTTCACGCAGGATTCGCTCGGTTTCCTGGGTTGTGCCCCGCAACCGAAAATGTTGAAAGCCCCCCAACGGCAACCACTTCTGGCCGTTGTGATCCGATTTCAGGTCGACAAAGCAGGCGCCGTCGAGCAGCTCGCGGTCGGCATCCAGCCACTCCCAGGCAGCATCACGATCCATCGCTGCCTTCCTCGGAATCACTGGCATCCAGAACGTTGGCTCGTTGAACGACGCCCAGCCCCAGTCGTGGCTCTCTTCCATCAGCCGGGACGGATCAATTTTGCGAAGCCGCCGTACTGTTTCGCGATACTGCACGGTCCAATCCCCTTTCGTTGCAGCGCAGTTGTCGGAGATCCTGGACATCAGTTCGTGCAGTGCGATCCACTGGTACTTCTTGCCTATGCGTTCGCTCTTGTGACTGGTCCGTCCATGGCCACACGTGCGGTCATACTGGCCGTGGAGCCCTTCGCTCCAACCGAGATCATGGGCGCGCATGCAGACCCAACGCTGCGCCCAGGCAACATTGAACTCGGCGGGATTTTCACCCCAACCAGCCGAAGGTCGCCAGTGACGCGCCATCACGCGGTATCGCTCAAACCGCTCAGTCCCTAGCGTATCCCGAAACTTTTCCTCGATTCTCTGATGCTCCTTTGCGCTATCGCCGCTGGCATAGGCCCATTCCGGACCTTTGGCCCGGAGCGCATCCATTTCTTCGAACAAGTGCACCATTTCGGGCGTCGAATAAGAATCAAATTCAGCGCGCCATAGTGAGTACAGATCCGCGGAAGACGGAGGGGTCGTCTCCTCACGGCCAGCTGGGCTCCAGCCTCCTACGGCATACTTGATGACGTACGATCCGAAGTCCCCGTGATGACCAGTAGAGGACACGATCTCATCGCTCAGTATCACGCCGTCTCGGTACGTACGGGTATACGTAGCGATCTGGGCATCCGGTACCGGTTCAAGCGGCCAATTGCTAGAAAAGGGCGGATGGGTGTTGACGCCGCCCGGAATAAAATCGGTGCATCCTCTGCTCTCTGCGTACCTTAAGAGGGAGGAAAGATGGTCGCGCCACAGAAGGTCTAAGGGTAATGGGCCACGCTGGAAGAACTGAGTCGCCACTCTTTTGGCGATGACGCCTAGGTCATCAGCACCCCAGCGGCCCTGGAGAGCAGCCCCATAGAGCGATGCACTGAGACGCTCGCCAACGTAGGGATCGTTAACGCCATCGAAAAGCTCTAACAACTCGTCTGCCACGGCGGGGAACCTGGCGAAGAGGTTCACGAGACCCATTGTCGCCGTATCTCGCGCGCGCCGGCTTGAGGTCGAAAGAAACCAGGTAAGAATTATCGCCGCGCGCTGCGCAATGTTCGGATCAGCTTCTCCAGCTTGCACGTCTCTTGCCCATGCAATGAGGTCCACAGCCGCCGAATTGTCGGGGTTTGAGCTGTCATCGCCGTAGTTTGCGACAAAGATCGACCAATCAGCATCGCGTTCGGAAATTTTCATGACCTTCAGAAGTTCATGTAGCCAGTACGCATCGAACGTACTTTCAGAATCGATGCTTAGCCGCACGAGTGCATCCCAACGGGCATCTACACCGCCAGAGTCCTCAAGTAGTTCCAGAGTACGTTCGGTGATGCTCGACGGTGCCCGCAATCGCACCGTTTCCGGTGTTATGAGGCTCTTGGTCATTACGCCGGGAATGTTTGCCAACGCGTCGGAGAGCTCTACGCCCGTGCGCTCAGGAAGCTGAACTGCCAGCGCTTCGCGCACCCCCCAAGGAAGACCACCTCGCACACAAGCGCGCGCTAGCGGGCTGTCTGGCGATAGCGGAGACGGTAGCCGTGCTTCGACCAGAGTTTCGTCGAGTATTGAACGTGCGACAGTGTGATCGGCGAAACGCTCGAACGTGAACCTGACGTGGTCATGGAGATCGGAATCTGAGGTCTCATCAGCGGGGACGGGTTCGACCGAGATTACTCCCTCTGTTTCCAATTGATGCAAAAGGTCGCTGTCTTGGTCGCCCTTCCCCTCGTGAATCTCGTCAATAATCTCGAAGGCTCGGTCTACGGGAATATACGGATCTTGGGTGGATTCAATCTCGTGGGCCAAGGCGTCTATGGCGCGCTCGGTTATCCGTCGCCGACTATTCAGATTCATTCGTCGCTGAATGGCGTCAGATACAGCCTCTCGGTACATTGAGAAGACGGCCGTGACGCCGCGAAGACCTTTCGGGAAGCGAGTCTTGCCTTCCCGCTCTAGCGCGTCGCAGCACGTCTTGAGAAACAGTGGATTTCGGAGTTCGACATCGAGAAATGGATGCTCAGTCAACATGATGCCTCGCAAAGCCAAAAATGCGCGCGCATCGAAAGTTGAGAAGCCTGTGTGCTCAAGCTGCAAGGGGGATCGCGCGCCAAGGTCTGATGGCAAGGTTTGTGAGAGGTAGGTTGACCGACAGGAGAAAATGACCGCGACGTTTGCGTACTTGGCAGCGTCGAAGAGAAAGCCGCCGAGACGATCCGGCCATATTTGTCGTCCATGCCGCTCGTTTATGGCATCAATCATAAGCAGGCTTCGGCAACCAGCAGCTTCACCGGCGGCGTCGAGAGCCCCAAGGAATGTATCGCGCGTGTAGTGAGATGGCAGGCCCAATTGTTGAATGAGCTGGGACCAGACGTCCGTGTCGACAAGACTGCTCCCTAAGAACAGCAGTGCGGGGCGGGATTTCTGCAGCTGGTAGGCACAGGCGTCTGCGAGCAGGTGTGACTTGCCGGCACCCGCCTCGCCAGTCACCACGA
The DNA here is from genome assembly GCF_006442955.1 of Mesorhizobium sp. B1-1-1. Lineage (NCBI taxonomy): Bacteria > Pseudomonadati > Pseudomonadota > Alphaproteobacteria > Hyphomicrobiales > Phyllobacteriaceae > Mesorhizobium > Mesorhizobium sp. B1-1-1. Next base: position 262,419 of record NZ_VFWW01000010.1, on the reverse strand, counting down.
CAGCCGCACCAAGGGCCACCAGCCAAGGCTGATCCTCTAGCGTGTCAACAAGAGCGTTGAAAGCCTCAAGAGCTTGCCGGAATGTCGAGTAATGCGATCGTTCGGGTCGGCCTGAATCTTCGGCTGTCCGGTGTTGACGTTCCAATTCCGCATGGTAGAGCGAACGAGCAACCTCAAGGGCTGTATGCGCCTTCCCTTGCCAAGTACTTATTGGCCACTGGTCAGCGCTGAGATCCTCGATGGCATCCAGCGAGCGAGCCGCGGCCTCAATAGTTTCCGCCTGCTCGGCCGTCATGATGCCGGTGCGCTTGAGCCCATCTGTTACCTCCAGCAACTTACTACGATGGTCTGCAAGTTCCTGCAGAAGCTCAGCATTGCGTGCCAAACCAACCAGAGCGCGCCGAACAGGCAAGGCGACGTTGGTTTCCGCGGTATACCGGCGCCCCAGATTAGACCTTATGCGCCCGAATTGCTCGGCGAACCAGTCGGCCGTCAGATGCTGCGTTCCAAACCAATATAGACGGCGACCAGAGAGCCTTGAATCATCAGAGGTGAGTCGCTCTCCAAGGGCATGTGCGTCCCATAGCTTGATTTCCAAGGACCTGCCGTTCTTGGCGGCCTCTGCGATTCGATTAGCCCGCCAAGTTTGATATGCAGCCCGTTGGGTCACAGCCTTGCCACGGGCATCAGAAAGGTCGAAGGGCAGGCACACCGTTAAGACAGTTAGCTTCGGATGCTTCGCCAGAGCAGCGGCGAGGGACTTGTCGAGGCTACCAATCAGATTTGCGTCAAAGGACCACGAATACTTGACTTGCCAGCCGATTTCGCTTCCATCGCCGAGCCGGACGAAGCACTCGAGCCCGCCATCGCGGCCTTTGCCTTTGCGAATAAACTCGCTGCCGGCTGCTCGCTCCTCTAGACCCGCGAGTTGGCAAACCAGTTCCTCGAACCCCTCCGAGCGGCGCCCATTGAGGGCTCGCACTTCGTGGAAATCAATCGATGGGGATTCGTGCGGCATCAGGTACTCTTGGAATCGGTTGGTTTAGATTTCCGGCGGTTACGCTACATGCTTAGTGATCTGCAATTGACGGTTTATTCCCTCATGTTTAATTCAGACGTTGATATCGCCAGAAGTGGCGGTGCTCCACCGCTTGCCTTTTGAAGCTACGTTACAAAGCCGTCTTCCTGCGAAGCTAGTGGCTACATCAAGCCGGCTCTAGCGAAGATGTCTCTCGCGGTCCCCGCAGTCGAGCGCGCACCGGATGCCCGTTGGCAGCGCAACGCAAAAGGCGTCTGATAGAATTCTTTTGTGGCTGGACGTCGCGATGGATGAGACGTGCGTTGTCGATGATCTTGGCATGGTACATCTTGAGATAACAGTTGTGACTGGCTCTGACGCGCGGTTTGCCGCGTTGAAGTCGTTTCCAGCGCCTGCTGCGTCTGGGGCATGAAGCCGTCGCGTTGTCGCCCTAGCTGCTCCCGGACTAAAGAAACTCGGCCTGCCGGCCGTCTGCCCGGAGACGCAGCACGTGTGCCCGGTGACGGCGCTTTCGTTCATGATCGCGATCGACGATCCGTCATGTTTCCGCCGCTCGCGTGACGTTGTGGCCTACTTCGGGCTGATGCGACGCTGGCAGTCCGGTTCCACGATCGACGTCCAGGGACGCATCTCGAAGGCCGGCGACGCCGAAGTGTGGCGTGCGTTCTACGAGGCAGCGTCGGGACTGATGACGCGCTTCAGGGGCTCCGACAAGGTCGAGAGCTGGGCCAGGCGATCGCCAAACGCTCCTGCCACCGCAAGGCCTGTGTCGCTGTAGCGCGCAAGCTGGCGGTGATCATGCAAGTGATGTGGAGCGACGGCTACGCGCCCACATCATGGATCGAAGCCTCGCTCGGAGCGCATCGATGAGCGGCGCGACGGCTGTTCAAACGCATGGCGCCAGCACGCTGACGGACGCCATCTGAACAAGGAAATCCGCCCCGGCGTATGAGGATCGATGCAGACCAGGAACGACGGAACGCACGTTATCCTGACGGCGGCCGCACCGATCGACAGACGGCCGGACCGCGCTCGATTGTCTGTGACGATGCTCCGTCAGTCCGCTGAAAAGTGCGCCACGCCGGTTCCTGTGCTGCAAAAAAGCAGCGCTGCTACCCCGTCGCAGAGCGCGGAAGACTGCACGGCGCATCGGAACTCAACGCCAGACTATGGAATCGCAACATTGATTATAGAATAGTGTATTATCGTAGATTGGAGGAGAAACGACGAAAGAAGCCAAGTCTCTCGAAGCACGACCGATTAAGACGGCAGGATAAAAGGGCGCACATTGTGCTCCGGTCGGTCGGCTGTTTTTGCTTGGATTTTGTGCGCCCTCGGCACATTGTGAGGTTTTGCCGCAATGTGCGCTCCGATCCGAAACAATTGTTTAAACTCAACAATTTACAATGTGCTTCACAATCGGCGTTTGCGATTGTCCACGGATATTTGGAAGTGGTTCCGCACCGCCGCGAGGTTAGGCCCTGGATGGCTGCCGCGTTGTCATGACGGCAGACTGCACCCTTGTCGACATGGCATCTTTGACCGGCAGTCCGCGACCTCGATCGCCCAAGGTGCGAACGTTGGACCGGTTCCATGGATGGATAAGCCCGACGGCGACGGTCCTGCTGCTGGTGTCGATGCTCGTGCTTCTGGTGACCAGCGTGCTGATCTCCAACTCCCTGTCTTCAATCCTATCGGCCTCTGGCGGGTTCACGGTGCGCCAGATCCACGTCGCGGCGTCCTACTGGGCGGTGATCCTGGTGGCGATCCATCTGGGACTACGATGGCCGATGCTGATGGGGGTCGCATGCGGATGGTTCGGCATCACGCGTCCGAGCAACGTACGGATCTGGTCGCTTCGGCTCGCCACGGCACTCATTGCCGCCAACGGCCTGTTGAGTTCTCAAGCCCAGGCGCTGGGCACTAAGCTATCCATGCAGATGACGCTCGACTGGTGGAATTTCGAGGGGTCGAACGCGGGTTTCTTCCTGCACTGGCTGGCCATCGCAGGTCTGTTCATCGCGCCCACCTATTATTTGAAGCTGGGCCTGGCCAGCCTCTCGCGCACCCGCTCGTCAAGGTCCCCGGTAGCGAAGCACCTCGACCAATAGCGTGAGCGCGGGCGACGGATGACGCCGGCTTGGGTAGTAGAGGTGATACCCCGGAAAATAGGGGCACCACTCTTCCAGCACCCTTATCAGGCGGCCTCCCGCGATGTGTTGCAGCGCCTGGTCTTCCGGCACGTAGGCGAGCCCCAAGCCGTCGAGCGCCGACTGGATGCGGATCGTCAGGCTGTTGAAGATCAGCTGGCCATCTGGGCGAACGTTCACCTCGCGCCCCTCGCGCTCCAGGCCCCAGGTTGCCAGTCCGCCATAGGTGGGCATCCTGGTCGTGATGCAGTTGTGGTCCGCGAGGTCCTGGGGCTCACGGGGCGGCGGATGACGATCGAAATAGTCGGGCGAACCGACAAGCGCCATGCGCATATGGGGTCCGATCCGGACCGCGATCATGTCCTTGGCAACCTGTTCGCCCATTCGCACGCCTGCATTGTAACCCTCGGCGGCGATGTCGGTCAGGGCGCTTTCGACGATTATCTCGACTTTGACATCCGGGTAGTCCGGCAGGAATTTGCGCAGCGCCGGCTGCAGCACGCTTACGGCGGGATGTTCGCCCGCGGTGATCCGCAAGGTTCCGGCCGGCTTGTCGCGAAGTTCCGTCAGGGCCGCAAGTTCCAGCTCGATCTCGCCCAGCCGCGGCGCCACGGTGCGCATCAGGCGCTCGCCCGCCTCGGTGCACGAGACGCTACGCGTGGTACGCGTCAGTAGCCGAATGCCGAGCCGCTCTTCGAGGCTGCTGATCGTCTGGCTGAGCGCGGACGGCGAAACGCGCAGCTTGGCGGCGGCGCGGGTAAAGCTCTTTTCCCGCGCGACGGCGGCGAAAGCGGCCAGATTGTTGAAGTCCATGCTCATTCGTTAGCTCACCTAAACACCGCATGCGAATTATAGCGCGTTATCGCAGAGTTCGACACGCACTATCTTGGGCCTACCGACATTGATGCTGCACCGTCGCCCCTCCGGCCATCGCGGCGCGGCGACCCAGACCTGGAAGGAACCGAGACATGACCGCCGACAGCAGGATGAAGATGAGCCGCAGGAGCCTCCTCAGCGTCGCGGGCGGCCTGGCCGCCGCTCCACTCCTCGCGGCAGGTACCGCGCCCGTCCTGGCTCAGTCGAGTGGGACTGCAGCAGCCGCAGGCAGTTCGTCGCTTGGCACGCGGACGCTCGGTACGATCGAGGTCTCGAGCGTTGGCCTAGGTGTCCAGAATATGCACCGGACCTATGAAACGACCGTCCCCCATCGCCCTGAGATGATCAACCTGATCCGCACGGCGTTCGACCGGGGCGTTACGTTCTTCGACACGGCGGAAGCCTATGGCCCGCATGAATGCGAGCGAATTCTTGGCGACGCCATTACGCCTTTCCGAGACAAGGTCGTAATTACCTCGAAATTCGGCTGGAACATCGATCTGGAGACCGGAGAGCGCCGGCCGGGGCTCAACAGCCAGCCCAAGCATATCAAGCTCGCCGTTGAGGGTTCGCTCAAACGCCTCCGGACGGACCACATCGACCTGTTGTACCAGCACCGCGTCGACCCACAGGTGCCGATCGAGGATGTCGCTGGCGCGATCAAGGACCTGATGGACCAAGGCAAGATCGTGCACTGGGGTCTGTCTGAAATGGGTCTCAAGACGCTCCGGCGCGCCCACGCGGCCGTACCGCTGGCCGCAGTGCAGAGCGAGTATTCCATGCTGTGGCGCGGCCCCGAGCAGGATGTTCTGCAGCTTTGCGAAGAACTCGGCATCGGCTTCGTCCCGTGGAGCCCGCTGGGTGTCGGCTTTCTGACCGGCGCCATCGACAGCCGCACGCGGTTCGCCGAGGGGGATATTCGTGGCATCGAAGGCCGTTTCGCTCCGGAGAACCTGCCGCATAATCTGGCCCTAGTCGATCTCCTAAAAAGCTGGGCGGAGCGCAAGCAGAGCACACCAGCACAAATCGCACTGGCCTGGCTGATGGCCCAGAAACCTTGGATCGTACCGATCCCCGGCACCACTCAACTCACTCACATGCTTGATAACATCGGTGCGGGCGGGGTGCGGTTCACCTCCGAGGAAATCGCGGAACTCAATGCGGCGGTGCGAGTAATACAAGTTCAGGGTGCGCGCCTGCCGGATGCGGTCCTAGCCTACTCTGGCGTTGAGGCGCCCGCGAAGAACTGAGTGCACCATCAGTCGCAGGAAACCATTTATGCGGACCAGAACGCCGGGCATCGCGCTGAACGACCGGCCTCCAGCCTGGATTTACCCTCATGACCAGTATCGACATTCCGACCCGAAGAGACCTCCTGATGTCATCGCTGCTCCTGCCGCTTGCGATGGGGACTGGAGGCTCGATCTCGCCGGCCACAGCCGCACCTCGTGCAGGGAGTAGAACGCTGGTCGCCTACTTCTCCCGCAGCGGCAACACGCGCACCATCGCCGGGCTCCTCAGCCGCGATCTCGGTGCCGATCTGTTCGAGATTGAACCGGCGACACCCTATCCGGCTGACTACTTCGCGACCGTGGAGCAAGCAAAGCAAGAACGCGAGCGGAATTATCTGCCGCCGCTGAAGGCTATTGTTCGCGACCTCGCCTCCTATGATGCGGTCTATCTCGGTTTCCCGGTGTGGGGCGGCTCTGCCCCCTCAGTCATCCGCTCCTTCCTTGCGGCTCACGACTTTACCGGCTTGGCGGTCGTGCCGTTCAACCTGCACGGCGGCTTCGGGTTGGGAGACAGTCTCGAGGTCATTACCCGCGCGGCGCCACAAGCGCGTTTTGCCGAAGGCTTCGTGATGGAAGGGCTCCAGGAACGACGCACGACGGAAAGTGTTCGGAAGTGGCTCACCAAAGTGAGCATCGACAAATAACGGAAGTGCGTAGCAGCTCTCCGTCCCAGCCTCATCTATCGAAAGGATATGAGAATGAACATCCCCGCAGTGACACTGAACAATGGCGTACGGATGCCGAGCCTCGGGTTCGGCGTCTTCCAGGTGCCGGACCCAGCCGAGTGCGAACGCAGCGTCCGCGACGCGATCGATGTCGGATATCGGCTACTCGACACTGCGACCTCCTACGGCAACGAGGAGGCGGTTGGCGCCGCAATCAAGAACCACGGGATCGACCGAAGCGAGCTGTTCGTTACGACCAAGCTCTGGATCGAGGACGCGAGCTATGAAGGCGCGAAGGCCGCCTTCGACCGCTCGATGGACAAACTGCAGCTCGATTATCTCGATCTCTGGCTGATCCACCAGCCCTATGGCGATGTCTACGGGGCGTGGCGAGCAATGGAGGAACTGCACCGCGCCGGCCGCATCCGCGCCATCGGCGTCAGTAACTTCTATCCCGATCGCCTCGTGGACTTCGTGCTCCACAACGAGATCATCCCCGCGGTGAACCAGATCGAGATCCATCCTTTTCACCAGCAGGACGATGCGCAGAAGATCCTGCAGGAATACAAGGTTCAGCCCGAAGCTTGGGGGCCGTTCGCCGAGGGCAAGAACGGGCTGTTCTCAAATGACGTGCTCCAGTCCATCGGCCGTAAGCACGGCAAGAGCATCGCTCAGGTGGTGCTGCGCTGGCTTAATCAGCGGGGCATCGTCGCCATCCCGAAATCGGTGCGGAAGGAGCGCATGGCGGAAAACTTCGCGATCTTTGATTTCGGGTTGGACGACGACGATCTCGCCAAGATCGCTACGCTCGACCAGAAGGCCAGCAGCTTCTTCGATCATCGTGACCCTGCTATGGTCAAGCGGCTGGGGACCCGGAAGCTATCGGCTTAAATCGCCCCAATGGAGCGGCCTCAGACGTTCCAGGCATTAGATCCGGCTGAGCTTCCGCTTTTGTGCGGCAGCGAAAGTGCACGACCGTCCACCGTGGGGCCGGAAGCGGAATGTCGGCTTCCAAGCTCGGAATTCTGGAATCGGACATTCACCGGGCGCAGTCCGTCGGGGTAGTTAGATCTTTTGTCGAACGAGCTGCCGGGGCGCTCCTATTCCGGCTGAGCGGGAGCCAACTCCATTGTGCACCTCCCGAAAATTGTGCCGATCAGGAAAGGATAGCTCATACTGTGCCGAGTTAGAGCGACATGTTTGAGTGCGGTTTTGTTCGTCACGCCTTAAGACGGAGTGCCTCGACAAGAAGAGCGAAGGCTGCAGTGTGCTGGCGTCGGCTGGGGTAATACAGGTGATAGCCCGAGAAGGGTTGGCACCAGTCTTCCAGCACCCGGATCAGGCGTCCGTCTGCGATGAACGGAGCGACCTGGCTTTCAAACGTATATGCTAAACCGAGCCCGTCGAGAGCGGCAGCCTCGAGCATTTCCCCGTCATTGATGACGAGTGGGCCATTCATCCTGACTTCAAGTTCCTCACCCCCTTTCTCGAACTCCCAGGCGAAGAGCCCGCCGCCGGTCTTCTGTCGGTAGCTGATACCTCTGTGTTCCCCAAGTTCGCGCGGTGTCTTCGGAACCGTTCGGTTCGCAAAATACGACGGTGAGCCTACGACCGCCATCCGCAGGTCCGGGCCGATCCTTATTGCCACCATGTCCTTCTGGACTTGCTCGCCGATCCGGATACCGGCGTCGAATTTGCTTGCAACGATGTCAACTAGACCCTCGTCCAGGCTCAATTCCACTTCGATATCCGGATACTCCAGCAGGAGTTTGGCGAGGACGGGCCACAGTACTGATTTGGCGGCATACCGGAATGTCGTCAGACGAATGAGGCCAGTGGGCTTGTCGCGCAGGGCGGTGACGGCGGCGATCTCGCTTTCGATGTGATCGAAGGCCGGTCGTAGGCTTCGCAGCAAGCGCTCTCCAGCTACGGTCACGGACAGGCTGCGTGTGGTGCGTGAGATCAGCCGTACTCCCAGGCGCTGTTCCAGCGTTCTGACAGCGTAACTGAGCGCCGACTGCGATAGGCCGAGCTTTGCTGCGGCGCGTGTGAAGCTGCCTGCCTCTGCTACGGCGATGAAGACTGCCAGCTCGCTGAAATCTCCGCGCCTCATTTATCAATCCCATTTCTAACTTCATGCGGATTATAGCGGCTAGTCATACCAGTCCTATCCCCTATTTCATCCTGGACAACGAACGAGCGTCGAAAGGGAACGCCTGTGGACACCACACGACAGATATTCGAGCCGTTCCAATTTCGGAACGGGTTGAGCCTCGACAACAGGATTGTGATGGCGCCGATGACCACATGGTCGGCCAACGACGACGAAACGGTCTCTGACGCGGAGATCACGTACTACCGGCGTCGGGCGACTGGCGTCGGGCTTGTGCTCACTGGCTGCACTCATGTGTTGCCCGATGGCATCGGCTTTACCGGCGAATTCGCCTCCTACGACGACCGTTTTACTCCAAGCCTCTCTCGGCTGGCGTCAGCGGCCAAAAGCGGCGGGGCCTTGGCCGTCCTGCAAATCTTCCACGCTGGGAACAAGGCCGTGCCGGCGCTTATTCCTGGCGGCGAGGTCGTCAGCGCCAGTGCGCTCGAAGTCCCGCCCGGCCCCTTCAATCCGGGCGGCGTGAAGACACGTGCACTGACGAATGACGAAATCCTCGCGATCATTGCCGCCTTTGGCGAGGCGACACGACGGGCTATTGAGGCGGGCTTCGATGGCATCGAACTGCATGGTGCCCACGGATTTCTGATCCAGAACTTCTTCTCGCCTCTCTACAATCAGCGTGGCGATGAATGGGGCGGCACTCTCGAAAATCGGATGCGTTTCCCAATTGCCATTGTGCGCGAGGTAAAACGAGTAGTCGCGGCGCACGCGGACCGCCCCTTCCTCTTGGGCTACCGGGTGTCACCCGAGGAAGCCGAGCCAGGCGGCTTGCGTATCGCTGACACGTACGAGCTGATTGAATGTCTTATCGACGAAGGTGTGGACTACCTCCACGCATCGCTGACGAGCGTTCTCGAGGCAAAGCCTATAGAGGCGCCCGAGGGCGACACTATCGCTGACCTGATCACGCACCGAGCCGGCGGGCGGGTTCCGGTCGTTGCCGCCGGCCAGGTCAGAAAGCCTGGGCAGGCCGAACTCGCCCTGCAAAGAGGCCTCACGCTTGTCGCGGTTGGACAGGGGCTGGTGATGAACCCGGAGTGGGTCGAGCTGGCAAAGAGCGGCCGCGAGGATTTGATCGAGACCGAAATCCGGCCGTCGAGCGTTCCGGGCGTCGATATTCCAGCGAAACTATGGGGTGTGATTCAGTCCGCCACCGGGTGGTTCAAGATCACCGCCGCGACGGACGTGCCAAAAGCCAACGCAGCATAAATTGAAAAGATACCGGTCAGGAAGGATACGGCTATGGGTAGAGTATGGATGATTACCGGCGCTGGGCGAGGCATGGGTCTCGACTTTGCCAAGGCGGTCTTGGCCATCGGTGACAGGGTCGTTGCGACCGGTCGTAACCCGGATCGGGTCGCCAAGGCGATCGGGCAGTCGGACAATCTTCTGGTCGTCACGTTGGACGTGACCAAGCCGGCCGACGCCGACGCCGCGGTGAAGGCAACCCTCGACCGCTTTGGTCGCCTCGACGTGCTCATCAACAATGCGGCGGGGTTCTATGCGGGCTATTTCGAGGACCTGACTCCAGCCCATATCGACCTTCAGCTCGCGTCCACCCTGACCGGGGCCATGAACGTCACCCGGGCGGTCCTGCCGGTGATGCGCGCACAGGGTTCCGGCAAGGTCATTGCAATCTCATCGACGGCAGGCCTGGTCGGCTTCGAGTTCTGTTCTGCGTACGCCGCGGCCAAATTCGGCGTGGACGGTTGGATCGAGTCGCTGCAAGCCGAGGTGGCGCCGTTCGGCATTGAAACCATGATCGTGAACCCCGGGTTTTTCCGCACAGAGCTACTGACGGACGAATCCACTCAGTATGCTCCGTCTTCCGTTAGCGACTACAGCGAACGTCGCGCCCAGCAGATAACGGGCTGGAAAGCCGCGAACGGTCAGCAAGTCGGCGACCCGGCCAAACTCGCGCAGGCGTTGATCACTCTGGTCGACAAGCCGGAGCTGCCCCGTCGGTTCATCGCCGGCGCCGATGCTCTTGGCATGGTCAGGCAGAAACTCGCTCTGCTGCAGCAGCAGGTCGATGCCCATGAGGCGCTATCCAGGTCACTGGCCTTCGACAGTTGAACGTCGCATCCAGCACTGCCGTTGTGGCAGGTCTATTTATGAGCGCCATTGATAGGCCCATGCGAATTCTGGGGGCTAATCCGAATGCCGCGCCCATGCTCTCCTGAGGGTTGACCTTCGGCAACCGGCCAACGACCGAACTTCGGAATAGACGTTCCCTTTCCGACTGACGCCGCCAGGCTTCGTCGGTCCGATCAGCTTCGCGTCCTAATCCCGCCCGCCACTCGAGGAGACGACATGTCAGAGCCCCGACAGCTAGCCTTGGACATCAACAGCCGCCGCCACCAGTTCAATCTCGATGTGCGCGTGACCTTGCTGGACGCACTACGCGAGCATGCCAACCTGCCCGGCACGAAAAAAGGCTGCGATCATGGGCAGTGCGGCGCATGCACCGTCCACGTCAACGGTGAGAGGGTATTGAGCTGTCTGACCCTCGCGGCCCAGGTCGAGGGCCGTCAGATCACAACGATCGAGGGCCTGCAGACAGCCGACGGTGTGATGCACGCGGTTCAAACCGCCTTTATCGAGCACGACGCCTTCCAGTGCGGTTATTGCACCCCAGGCCAGATCATGTCGGCTATTGCCTGTATTCGCGAAGGCCATGCAGGCACCGACGACGACATTCGCGAATACATGAGCGGCAATATCTGTCGCTGCGGCGCTTACCCCCACATCGTCGCCGCGGTGCGCGATGCCGCCAGCCGCCTCAAGAAGGAGGCAGCACTATGAGAACGTTCGAGTATCTCCGCGCCGAAGACGCCGCGACGGCGGTTGCCGAGGCTGCCAGGCCCGAGACCCTTTTTCTCGCGGGCGGCACCACGCTCCTTGATTTGATGAAACTCAATGTCGAACGCCCTGCCCGCGTGGTGGACATCACGCGCCTTTCCGGGCTCGACACGATCGAGGTGTCCGCGGATGTCATTCGTATCGGCGCGCTCGCCAAGATGAGCAAGGTCGCCGACCACGCCGATATCAAGGAGGCTGCGCCGGTTCTCTCCGAAAGCCTGTGGCGTGCCGCCTCAGCGCAGCTGCGCAACATGGCGTCCATCGGCGGCAACCTGATGCAGCGAACCCGCTGCACGTACTTCCGCGACCCCGGTGCTTATTCGAACTGCAACAAGCGCAATCCCGGCTCCGGATGTGCAGCGCTTGAGGGTGTCAACCGCAACCACGCGGTGCTTGGCACGAGTGACGCGTGCATTGCGATCTATCCAGGAGATTTTGCGGTTTCCCTGGTGGCATTCGACGCCACGGTCATCGTCCGCGGAGCTTCCGAACGTAAAATTCCCGTCGACGAATTCTTCCTGCTCCCAGGCGATACCCCCCATCTTGAGCATGAGCTGACGCCTGGCGAGATGATAGTCGGAATCGAGATCCCGCGTTCGGCAGCCTTGGAACGCTCGCATTATCTCAAGGTCCGAGATCGCGCGTCGTACGAGTTCGCCGCGGCCAGCGCCGCTGTCGGGATCGAATTGGAAGTCGATGGCAAGACAATTCGCGACGTGCGCATTGCCGTTGGCGGCATTGCCACCAAACCCTGGCGCCTGCGCGCTGTAGAGGATTCGCTCAAGGGAAAGACCCTCGACGAGGCGACGCTCCGTACTGCTGCTGCAGCCGCCGTCGATGGCGCGAAGTCGAGCGGACACAATGCGTTCAAAATCGAGCTGGCACCGAAGGTCGTGGCACGCGCCCTGATGACGGTAGGAGATATCGCATGACACATGGCAACGAGTTCGAACTCAACCGGCGTACCGTCATGAAACTCGGAGCAGGCGCAGCCGCTGTGGCCACCGCTGGGGTTAGCTTGTCGGGCGAAAAAGCTTTTGCAAGCGATCCCACTAAATCCAAGGGCTCTGTGCTCGGTGCGCGTCTGTCGCGCGCCGAAGGCCCGTTGAAAGTCACCGGGCAGGCCCGCTTTGCGATCGAGCAGAAGCTGGAGAACCTGGCCTATGGCGTTACCGTCCAATCAACGCGGCCGGCAGGGCGTATCGTCAATATCGATATGGCGGCCGCCAAGGCTCTACCGGGTGTCCTGGACGTCTATACCGCGCAGAATTCCCTGAAGCTCAACAAGCCGACCGTGTACAGCAAAGGCGGCGGAGCCACCGAGGAATTTACCCCAATTCAGGACGATGTTGTCCGTTTCAACGGCATGCATATCGCGCTCGTGGTCGCTGAAACCTTTGAACAGGCAACGGAAGCGGCAGGCCTTCTCAAGGTCGAATATGAGGACGGCGACCCTATTCTCGACATCAACGATCCAAAGGCAAAAGCGCAGCTCATCGATCCCATGGGTGCTGCCTGGGGCGATGCGGCGACAGCGTTGGCCAATGCCGAGGTCAAGGTAGACGTCATCTACACGACGTCACGCGAATATAACGTGCCCATGGAGCCGCATGCGTGCATCGCTTCCTGGGAGAACGGGAAAATCACCGTCTGGGAACCCAGCCAGTGGGTTGGCGGGGCACGAAGCGTCGTATCGGAATGGCTCGGCATCGACATCGAGAATGTACGGGTGATCTCGCCTTACGTCGGCGGTGGGTTCGGGTCCAAGATTGGGGCACATCCACATGTGGGATTGGCTTGCGCGGCCTCGCGCAAGCTTGCCAGGCCCATCAAGGTTTCACTCACTCGACCACAGACCTTCACCGGCCTTGGCGGCCGACCGGCAACTCGGCAGACCCTCTCTATCAGCGCCTCGAAGGACGGAAAGATAAGCTCGATCGTCCATGAGAGCTGGAACGAGACGGCGATCGACGAAGTCCATATCGAGGCTTGCAGCAATGTGACGAAAATCATGTATGCGACGCCGAACTTCTCGTCACGTCTCAACGTCGTGCCGGTCAATACGGTCCAGCCTGGCTGGAAACGGGGCCCCGGCGAAAATCCCAGTGCTTATGCTCTGGAGAGCGCGATCGACGAACTGGCGTACGCACTCAACATTGATCCGATCACGCTGCGCCTTGCCAACTGGGCAGAGGTCGATCCCAGCAACAACTTGCCGTGGAGCACTCGGCAGTTACGCGAAGCCTACGCCGCTGGCGCAGATGCTATCGGTTGGTGGAATCGCAACCCCGTTCCGCGCTCAATGCGCGAAGGTCGCGAACTGATCGGATATGGAATGGCGGCTGGCTCATACCCGATGATCCGGACTGCTAGCGAAGCCAAGATCGTACTCCATGCCAGTGGACAGATTGAAGTCCTCAGCGCGGGCACCGATATGGGAACGGGGACCTATACCATTCTCGCCCAGACAGCGGCTGACGCCTTGGGCGTTCCTGTCGAGACGGTCGCGGTGCGGCTTGGCGATACCATCCTCCCGAGATCGGCGCTCGCTGGCGGCTCTCAGCAGGCCAACAACCTGACAGGCGCGGTGGACAAGGCAGCCAAAAATGCACGCGATGCCTTGCTGGCGATTGCGGCGTCCGATCCGAAGTCGCCGCTTGCAACCGCGAAGGCGACCGACCTTACGTTCGAAAACGGCTCAGTGCGACCGACCCGTCGACCGAACGGCGGCATCAGTATTGCGGACCTGTTGAAGGCAGTGGGTAAAAACAAACTGGAAATCGAAGGTAACACCTTTGCTCCAGGCGCTACCGAGGAAATGAAGAGTGGGGCCGACCGCAGTTTCGCCCAGTTGAAGGGCGCCGTAGAAGGAGGCGTCTCGGCCCATAGCTGGTGTGCGCATTTCGTAGAAGTTCGCGTCGATGAGGATTTTGGCACGGTCCGTGTCAAGCGCATGGTCTCGGCATTCGACAGCGGCAGGATCTTCAATCCCAAGCTTGCGGAAAGCCAGTGGATCGGCGGTATGGTGATGGGCCTCGGGCAGGCTCTCCTGGAAGAAGGTTACGTCGACCAGCGGGACGGACGCACCGTCAACGCAAATTTTGCCGACTATGCCGTCCCGGTCAACGCCGATGTGCCCGACATCCAGGTGATCTCGGTTGGTGTTCCGGACATGCAGGCAACTGCTCTGGGGGGCAAAGGCGTCGGCGAGATCGGTGTGGTAGGGGTCGCCCCTGCAATCGGGAATGCCGTCTTCCATGCGACCGGCAAACGCATTCGAAGCCTTCCGATCACGCTGGAGAAGCTCGCGTGAGTTCGAACGATGCGCCTCTCCTGGGATTTCGGACGCGCTGCCTTGGCCTTCTTCCTGCACCATGTCGCCATAGTCGGCCTGTTTGCCTGCCTGTCACACTATTCCTCGAAAGCCCTGCAACGACGGCGTGGCAGGCTTGACCAAGTTGACGGCTTGATCCTGGCGAAAAACTCCGCCGAACACACCTGTGAGAAACGGCACGCAAGGCTCTGGAAAGGTCCTGACGCCCAAATTCCAGATTTCACGATTTATAGATACTCCGCGCAGTGCTGCGTTTATGCATATGGCCAAAGGCGATGTCTGGTTTCAGGAAGACACTAGCTGATCTCTACGGCCGGCATGAGGCGCAAACCCGCCGCTCGCTCGCTACGGCGCTGTTTACGGCGCGCTCGCGAGCGGCTACGCGCGGACTTATTCTGACTGACTGCCGTTCGCTTTGCGAATGAGTGCTTCCGGCTCCATTCCTAACACATCGCCGATGCGCCCAAGCACACTTGCTGAAACATCAGCGCGTTCAATGGCATTTATATAGGGGCGATCAGGCCGGAGCGCTCTGGCAATTCCTGTTGCGTCATGTGCCGCCTGGTTCTGGCTTACCGGCTGTCTTAGAGCCTAGACCAGCCTCGACAAGGCGGCGGAAAGCCTCCGATCTGGTGGGAAGATCGGGCTGATTTCGGCGCCATTCGTCAATGCGGGCAAGCAAGTCACTCGTAAGCCGCAGTTCGAAGCGCTCAGTTTTGTTATCAATAGCATCAGGCGTGTTTGACAATGACTATGTCCGTAATGTACGGTATGTACGTAAATTGTGGTCTGCGCTTTGCGGCCGAACAACGTGCTCGAACACGTCGCTCGGCCTGACCACAACCCAAGCTGTTTGGAGCTCGGATCATGGTTGATTCCGACAATACCACGACTTTGCCTTTCGTCATCGGCCGCCAACGCGATGAGCTCGAGAGGCCGGAGCCCCAAGGCACAGATTCCGCTTTGAGACTATGGAGCGAGTGGCAACGAGCTCGATATGCCTCATTGCTGTTGTGTCGAATTCAGCAGCGGGTGGAGGCGCGAATGATCGCCAATACCGGAATTCAGGTATTGACTGCGGGCGAGCCGATGCCGCGGCAACTGTCAGTGTCTACTACGGGTCTGGACTCTGAGCATCTGATAGCTTGCGAAGCCGAGGTCTTTGCGATGACCGAAGCCCTAAAATTTCAAGATTCGGTCCCTGACGTCGCGGCTACGTCGCTCATCGGCGTCATCGCCAAGTTAGAAATGATCATTGGAGCCGATCGAGATATTGGTGACCCTACCGACTTCCCGTGGCCGCACATAACTTCCGTACTGCGCGACTTAAAGGCGATCGCGGGAGGTTGGCCGGCTGGTCGCCGGAGCCGAGCAAGGACGCGGAGCGATGTCGCCAAGCATTGGGAGTCCGCAGTCAAGCTGGTCGCGGCGCTGAAAGCGGAAGGCGAAGCGGAGTAGTGCAGCGGTGTAACCGACTTCCGAGACGCCTTCTGAAGTGATGGTGCTCCTGGATGTGAGCATCAGGACGTTCCCACTTGTCGCCTGCAGCCCAACCTTAAGGATCGAGACGAAACCGCACGACGCAAGTCATTGCACGCTGTGGTCCTACTTCATGAACTTCGTGCTTTCCCTAGCCGTCCGGCGGCCTCCGATAGACGGTCGATCCACCATTGGGAGAGCGACCGCGATGGCTGAAGAAACCAGGACCGGCCCACAGGCTTTAGTTCCGGCGAACGACAACGGTGAACTCGCCAACCCCGAGGGGCGCCCAGAAAACAAGGCGGCCAGGCTGGATCAGGTCGTGCTGGATATCGCCCGGCTGATCGGCCGGCAGCTGGCGCGGGAGGCATTCGAGGCAGGGCTGGCGGCCAACGACAATCGTCCGGGCCGCCGAGAGGGAGAGGGCAGGGAGCCGGATGGCAAACCCTTTGAGGACAGGAGAGAGGATCCGCCGCCATGACCCGTGTTGCAGTCTATGCCCGCTATTCGTCCGACAACCAACGCGAAGCCTCCATCGAAGACCAACTGCGTCTTTGCCGAGAACACTCATCCAAAGAGAGATGGACTGTCGTTGGGACCTATGTCGATGCTGCCATCTCTGGCGCAAGCATCGTTCGCCGACCAGACATTCAGCGGCTCCTGAGTGATGCTCAAAGCGGGCAGTTCGAGATCGTCCTTGCCGAGGCGCTTGATCGCCTCTCACGCGACCAGGAAGATGTGGCTGGTCTCTTCAAACGCCTGCGCTTCGCCGGCGTCAACCTCGTCACCCTCTCCGAGGGTGCGGTTGACGAACTTCATGTCGGCCTCAAGGGAACGATGAACGCGCTCTTCCTGCGTGACCTTGCGGTTAAGATCAGGCGCGGACAAAGCGGACGAATATTGAATGGATATGCGGCTGGTGGCCTTTCCTATGGCTATCGCGTGGTCAAAAAGCTTGATGAAAGCGGCGAACCGATCCGCGGTCTGCGCGAGATCGATGAGCATCAAGCCCAGGTCGTGCGCAGAATCTTTCAGGAGTTCGCGGTTGGTCGATCAGCGCGTGCGATAGCTGCTGACCTCAATAAAGAAGGTATCCCATCGCCCTTTGGTGGTGCTTGGGGCGCCTCGACGATCAACGGCAATCTCAAGCGAAGAAGCGGCTTCCTTTACAACGAGATCTATATTGGGTTGCTCGTTTTCAACCGTATCAAGATGGTGAAGGATCCAGAAACCGGCAAGCGCATCTCGCGGCCGAACCCGCCCGAAACGTGGCAGGTCATGGAGGTCTCGCATCTGCGCATCGTGGATGATGCGCTATGGGAAGCAGCCCAAGCTCGCAAGAAGCTGTATGGAGGTGCGAAGCTCCATCATCGCCGACGGCCGAAACATTTGTTCTCAGGGCTCGTACGGTGCGGCTGCTGTGGCGCTTCCTATACCGTGAAGAATCAAGACCAACTGGCCTGTGCTGCGCATCGTGAGAAAGGTACCTGCACCAACAGCAGGACGATCCGTGTTGGCGACCTCGAAAAGCGTGTGCTTGCTGGCGTCCAGCGGCGATTGCTGGCGCCAGATGCTATCGCGGGCTTCCTTGCCGAATATCACGCCGAGCAAAAGCGGCTGAATGCGATGAACCGCCAACGGAATAAGGAAGCTGAGAAGCGGCTCATCGGCATCGACAGGCAGATCGCCAATATCGTCGATGCCATTGCCGACGGTGTCTCGACGGCCAGCATGAGATCGAAGTTGCTGGACCTCGAGAGCGAGAAGGAAAGTCTAGCGCGAGAGCTTCAAGCCATGGCGGCCGCTGAAAGCGTCGTGGAGTTTCACCCGGTGGCGGTCGAGGCTTATCGTCGGAAAGTGTCAGAACTCCAGGGGGCGCTGCAATCCGACGAAAGCGAGCGTCACGAGGCAGCGAGGATTGTCCGCTCGCTAGTTGCGAAGATCGAGATCATTCCGGCCGAGGGCAGGGGGCAGATTGAGCTAAAGGTCCACGGCGCGCTGGCGGAGCTCCTCAACCTGGCAAACCGCAAACCAGGAGAGGCGCCTAACGCTGTATTGATGGTAGCGGGAGAGGGACTTGAACCCCCGACCCCAGGATTATGATTCCCGTGCTCTAACCAACTGAGCTACCCCGCCAGGGCGGCGAAAGGCCCGAAATCCGCCTTAAATCGCAAGGCATTTCGAGGCGTTCGCCAAGGTCGCGCGGATATAAGGTTGGGAGGGTGAGCCTGTCAAGCTTCGAACCGCTCGGCAGGGGCGCTTATTCTCGCTGCCGAAAAGCTTTGCCGCGCCGATAATTGGTTGCAGCCGCCGGGGTTGAGTTCGAAGAGGCACGTCGCTATGTCTCGGCCACGAGTTTTTAGAGTTTGAGAACAGATGAAGCCGCGCATTGCAGTCCTCGGTTGCGGATACTGGGGCTCCAACCACATCCGCACCCTCAAGGCGCTCGGCACGCTGCACGCGGTCTCCGACGCCAACCGTGCCCGCGCCGAAGGCTTTGCCAGCGAACAGGACTGCCTCGCGATCGAACCGGACCAGTTGTTCGTCCGCAATGACATCGACGCCATCGTCATGGCGCTGCCGCCGCAATTTCATGCCGAGATGGCGGTGCGCGCCACCGAAAGCGGCAAGGACGTGCTGGTGGAGAAGCCGATCGCGTTGACGGTTGCCGATGCCGAGCGCTCGGTGCAGGCGGCGAAGGACAAGGGCCGCGTCTTCATGGTCGGCCACGTCTTGCGCTTCCATCCCGCGTTCGAGACGCTGAAGGCGCTCATCGACAAGGGCGAGCTCGGCGAGGTCCGCTACATCCATTCGCACCGGCTCGGCCTCGGCAAATTCCACACCGAGAACGATGCGCTATGGGACTTGGCGCCGCATGACCTGTCGATGATCCTGGCCATCACCGGCACCGAACCGATCGAGGTGCGCGGCGAAGGGGCGGCGCTGCTCGACAATCTCAGCGACTTCGCGCATCTGCACATGCGCTTTCCCAACGGTTTGCGCAGCCATCTCTTCGCCTCGCGGCTGAACCCTTACCGCGAACGGCGGCTGACCGTGGTCGGCACCAAGGCGATGGCTGTCTTCGACGATGTCGAACCATGGGAGCGCAAGCTCGCCGTCTATCGCCACGCGGTCTGGCAGGACAGCGGCCAATGGGCGTTCACCACCAATGAGCCCTCCTATGTCGCGGTTGGCCAAGGCATGCCGCTGACGCGCGAACTCGAGCACTTCATCCATTGCATCGAAACGCGGGCCGAACCGCGCACCAGCGGCGAGGAGGCAATCCGGGTGCTGCGCATCCTGACCGCGGGTACGGTCACGCACACCAAATCCAATCCCTGAAGAAGATCGGGCCGCGTCGCGGCGGAGAGATCGTTGCCTACTCGGCGGGAACCTGCGCCGGTGACGCGGCAAGTCGGCTCAACATCGCCTCGGCCTCGGCGCCGCGCTCGGAGCGTTCGATGAAGCCGCCGCCGAACACGCGGGCCTCGTTGCCGTCGTCGGAATAGAGCACGCAAGCCTGTCCAGGCGCGATACCGGACTCGCCATCGGCCAATTCGACCGATGTGACGCCCGCCTCGTGACGCAGCATCGCCGGGCGTGGCGGCCTGGTCGAGCGGACCTTGGCGAACAGTTCCAGCCCGCCCGCGGGCATGTCGGCCAGCGCGCCGTCACCAAGCCAGTTCATGTTGCGCAGGTAGATCTTGTGCGTCTCCAGCGCCTCGCGCGGCCCGACCACGACACGGGCGCGCTCGGCGTCGAGATGGACGACATAGAGCGGCTCGCCGGAGGCCACGCCGATGCCGCGGCGCTGGCCGATGGTGTAGCGCAGAATGCCTTCATGGCGGCCGAGCACCCGGCCGTCGATATGGACGATGTCACCCGGATTGGCGGCCGTCGGCTTCAGCTTGGCAATGATGTCGGAATATTTGCCCTGGGGCACGAAGCAGATGTCCTGGCTGTCCTGCTTGGCGGCTACCGTCAGGCCCATCTCCTCGGCAATGGCGCGAACCTGCGGCTTCGGCAGGCCGCCGAGCGGAAAGCGCAGATAATCGATCTGCGCCTGCGTGGTGGCGAAGAGGAAATAGCTCTGGTCGCGATCGGCGTCGACCGGCCTATAGAGCGCGCGATGGGCGCCATTGGCGCCGGAGCGAATGTAGTGGCCCGTGGCCAGCGCGTCGGCGCCGAGATCCTTGGCGGTGGCCAGCAGATCAGCGAACTTCACCGTCTGGTTGCAGGAAACGCAAGGGATCGGCGTCTCGCCGGCGACATAGCTCTCAGCGAAGGGATCGATGACCGCCTTGCGGAAGCGCTCTTCGTAGTCGAGCACATAATGCGGAATGCCGAGCGTCTCGGAAACGCGGCGGGCGTCATCGATATCCTGCCCGGCACAGCAGGACCCGGCCCGGTGCGTCGCGGCGCCATGATCGTAAAGCTGCAAGGTGACGCCGACGACATCATAACCCTCGCGCTTCAAGAGACCCGCGACGACGGACGAATCGACGCCGCCCGACATGGCGACGACGATACGGGTGTTTTCGGGACGTCCGGGAAGATCGAGGCTGTTCATGGTTCTTTCGTTCTGCGCGGCGCTTGCATGCCAATGACGCGAATATAGGTCAAGCTTGGCGGCTGCGCCAGCTTGCGGGAACCGATCGGCGGGCAACTGCCGGCCCGGTGACCGCGCAGATTTTTCGAGCGAATCCGGAACTTCCCGGCAGATATTTCAAATGTTTGCGAAAAGACTAACGCGGCGTTCATGATCATTACCTAGCTGTTAGGGTCTGCTTAGGCAATTTTTAAAGCTGTGGCGGTAACGTGGTGGGGATTGGGTCTTTGAGTTTTTTGTAGAGAGTACGATGACCGATCTGGTTAGACCGCGAGTCAAATATGTTATCGGGCCTGACGGCAGCCCTCTCACAATTGCCGATCTGCCGCCGACGAATACACGTCGCTGGGTTATCCGGCGCAAGGCGGAAGTGGTTGCAGCGGTGCGCGGCGGGCTTTTGAGCCTCGAGGAGGCATGCCAGCGCTACAAGCTGACCACCGAGGAGTTCCTGTCCTGGCAGGCCTCGATCGACGAATACGGCCTCGCCGGGCTGCGCACGACGCGCATCCAGCAATACCGGCACTGACGCTCAAGAATCTGCAAAAGGGCGCGAAGTTCGCGCCCTTTTGGTTTCTTGACAGCATTTGCGCGTTTCAGACCGTCAGCACCACCTTGCCGACCGGCTTGCTGGCGAGGAAAGCGTGCGCGGCGCCGGCCTGTTCTAGCGGGAAGGTCTTTGCCACATGCACGGTAAGCTTTCCCGCATCGACGAGCCTGCCAAGTTCCAGCAGGCCTTCGCGGTCGGGAACAACGGACATGCGTTCGACGCGGATGCTTCGCGCCTTGGCATCCGCCCTGGTCTTGTCGCTGACGTCGAGCAGTGACACCAGCACGCCGCCGTCCCTGAGCACCTTCAACGATTGATGGGCGTGCTCGCCGCCCACCGTCTCGAGCACCAGGTCGATGTCCTTCGCCTTGTCGGTAAAATCATCCTTGGTGTAGTCGATGACCTCGTCGGCGCCGAGCTTGTGGACGAAATCCAATTTTTCCGTGCTGACGGTGGCGGCAACCCAGGCGCCGCCCGCCTTGGCGACCTGCACCGCCAGATGGCCGACGCCGCCGGCCCCGGCGTGGACCAGCACGCGCTGGCCGGCTTTCATCGCGCCATGACGCACGAGGCCTTGCCAGGCGGTGAGGCCGGCCAGCGGCAATGCGCCTGCCTGGACGTAATCGGCGTGCGCGGGCTTGCGCGCGATTTCATCGGCGGGCACCGCGGCCAGTTCGGCATAGGCTGCCGCCTGCTTTGGGAAGCGCGGCATGCCGAACACCGCGTCACCTGGTTTCAGGCCGCTGACACCAGGCCCCAGCGCCTCGACGGTTCCCGAAAGGTCCCAGCCGAGGATGAAGGGTGGTTCGCCGAGCAGCGGGTAATAGCCGGCGCGCACGGCGCCATCGACCGGATTGATGCCGGCCGCCTTGATGCGGACCAGCACTTCGCCGGCGTTGGGCGAGGGCGCCGGGCGCTCGGCGATGACAAGGACATCGGGTCCGCCGACGGAATTCTGGATAATGGCACGCATAAGATTTCTCCTGATTGACCGGTCCCACTATCATTTGGAGAGTAATGGTCTCTTGTCTAGTATGTACCTTGTTGATATATAGGCACCGTATGGATAGTGATCTCGACTCCCCCTACGGCTATGATGCGTTCCGGCGGACCTGTCCCTCACACACGGTGCTGGAGACGCTGGCCAGCAAGTGGGTTTACCTGGTTGTTTGTGCGCTGCGCCAAGGCCGGCAGCGCAATGGCGAGCTTGCCCGCAAGCTCGAAGGCGTCACGCCGAAGATGCTGACGCAGACGTTGCGCGTGCTCGAGCGCGACGGCCTGGTGCGGCGCGAGGTGTTTGCGGTCGTCCCGCCTCGGGTCGAATATGAATTGACCGAACTTGGCCAGAATCTGGCGGGATTGCTCAACCAGATCAGATCCTGGTCGGAACAACACGTTCCCGACATCAAGGAGGCCCGGGCGCGGGCTGCGGCCGTGAATGAAGGGGAGTGGGCCGTTTAGCGCTCGCCCAATGCGTTGCGCGCCCGCTTGGACGTGCTCAAAGACGCGGATATCGGGCGGTTCAGCCGATCATCGCGCTACGACCGCCAGTTTCGGCCTCGCGAATCTTGGTGTCGCGCGATTCGAGCATTTCCGCCTTGGAAAGCTCCGCTTCAGCTTCGCCGAGTAATGATTCGGCGGCGCTTCGCTGCTGGGCGAGGTCGCCTTGCGAATTTCTGAGGTTGTCGCGGCGCAAACGGGCCGCCTTGGCGAAGGTCGGATAGGCGAAATGATTGATGTCGGTGATACCGGCCTTCTTTTCCTCGGCGCTGATCTGAAGCTCCAGCTCGGCGGCCATGCGTTCGAATTCGGCGATCATCATGTCGAGCTGCAGCAGCTGCCGCCGCTTCTCATTCACCTGAAACTGTTTCAGCCGAACGAGGTTTTCACGTGACTTCATGATTCGGTACTCCCGGAAACGCACACCTGCACATATCGTCCAAACCACTTGGAAAGGCCCAAGCGCTGCCCGTGTCCACCGGCTTTCCCCGCACTATGGGAAACAAAACCCTAAAGTTTTTTGCCGACGGTAACCATTCGTTTACGGGCATTGTTAATCATACGGGTCAGGACTTAAGGCCGGGTAAAAATCCGGCTGGCGACGTGGAAGCGATGTCGATGAGTCCCTGGAGTCACTTAGTCCAGGTTTTTAATGTGTTGCATTAGCGGTTTGGTCCTGTGATTCGGTATTAAATTCAAGAGGGTGTAGAAAGTGGTTAAAAAATCTGGTACCGTCATCGACGCGGAATTAGGTTTTGTTAACCATTCCATGGCAGCCTCTGCACCAGGCAATCACTGCTCCGGTCCCGGATGGGTCGCAAGATGGTCCGGCAGCAGAAAAGGGGAATGAAATGCGTGTTCTGCTGATAGAAGATGACAGTGCAACCGCACAAAGCATCGAGCTGATGCTGAAATCGGAAAGCTTCAACGTCTATACGACCGACCTCGGCGAAGAGGGTGTCGATCTGGGCAAGCTCTACGACTACGACATCATCCTTCTCGACCTCAACCTACCCGATATGTCCGGCTACGAGGTCTTGAGAACGCTTCGTCTCTCCAAGGTGAAGACGCCGATCCTCATCCTTTCCGGCATGGCTGGCATCGAGGACAAGGTGCGCGGCCTCGGCTTCGGCGCAGACGATTACATGACCAAGCCTTTCCACAAGGACGAGCTGGTGGCGCGCATCCATGCCATCGTGCGCCGTTCGAAGGGACATGCCCAATCGGTCATCACCACCGGCGACCTGGTGGTCAATCTCGATGCCAAGACCGTCGAAGTCGGCGGTCAGCGCGTGCACCTTACCGGCAAGGAATACCAGATGCTGGAGCTGCTCTCGCTGCGCAAGGGCACCACGCTCACCAAGGAAATGTTCCTTAACCACCTCTATGGCGGCATGGACGAGCCGGAACTGAAGATCATCGATGTCTTCATCTGCAAGCTGCGCAAGAAGCTCGATGCTGCGTCCGGCGGCCAGAATTATATCGAGACGGTCTGGGGCCGCGGCTATGTGCTGCGCGAACCTGAAGACATCCGCGTCAGCGCCTGAGCGACGGCCGATCGAAATTCCAGACAAAAACCCGGCGGCAGCCGGGTTTTTGCGTCATAGACCGGTGGTAACCGCGATCCGACGGATCAGGCAGCGATCTTCAGTGTGCGAAAGCGCTCGAGTAGCTGCGGGCGGTTGAACGGCTTCAACAGATAGCCTTGGGCGCCGGCGCGTTTGGCTCGCATGATCGAGGCGATGTCCAGTTCGACCAGCGAGATCAGGATCTGCGGCTTGGTCGGGCTTTCCATGGCGCGCACGCGCCGGATCAGGTCGACCGCCTGTACATCCGGCAGTGCACCGTCGACGACGATGATATCAGGCATATCGGCGGCGCACATCTCCAGAGCGTCAAGCCCGCTGGCGGCTTCGATGACCATCATGTCGGAACCGCCCAGGATGCGCTTCGCAACTTTCCTGATGACGCTAGAATCGTCGACGAACATGCAGCGTTTCATTTCCGGGTCCTCTTTGCCTTGTGGCAATCCGGTCGCGTCGGGGTATCTGCCGCACAGCATAGGCCGATCTGGTAAAGAAGCCGAAAAGCCATTAGGTAAAATTTTTGCAAAGATGCCAATTTGCAAGCTTTTCCTTGCAGATGCTTTGGCCCGCGCTGTCAGGCGAAGTTCATCTTTCGCCCACAGGTCCGTTCAACCAATATTACAGCGCTGAAATACTTTGCTGCTGGTTTGCGCGGATCTCAGGCCGCCGAAAGCACGATCTCTTCCGCGGTCGCATGGATCGATATCGTCATGTTGGCCTCCCGCGCCAGAAGCAGCGTATAGTAAGGCTGCACCGAATGCGCGTCGATCGGTTCCTCCGGCTTGTGGCCGGAATGCAGTTCGAGGAATTTCGGCGGCACCCGCAACATGGGGCCACTCGCCGAAAGCGCGAAGCGAGGCTCGGTCTCGAGATTCTCCAGCGTCACCGAAAGCTTGCCGCCACGTGGAATGGCAGCGTTGGCGACCAGGATCAGGTTGAGCAGCAGCTTGACCTTGTTCTTGGGCAACAGTGCACGGCTTCCATTCCAGGTGAGTTCCGGCTTCTCGTTCTTGAGGAAGGCGATAGCGACGGCTTCGGCATCGCCGGTGTCGATCTGCATGCCGGCGGAACCCGCCGCGCCGAAGGCGATGCGGGCGAACTGCAGGCGCGCCGAGGCGTTGCGGGCGCTCTGGCGGATCAGCTTCATGGCGTCCTCGTCGGCGCCGCCTTCATCGAGCAGTTCAAGCCCGTTGTTGATCGCGCCGACAGGCGAGATGATGTCGTGGCAGACCCGGCTGCACAAAAGTGCCGCCAGATCGGGGGCGGAAAGGGTGAAAAGATCGGACATCGGCGAAAATCCCTGCAAAAATTCCATAAATCATGGCCGCGCGATCGATCGTCGCCTGCCCACGCGAATCACACTCTCTTCCCGAGCTTTCTGAATACACAGCGCCCGTGCGTGCAGCAACAAACCCAAAATCGCCGTTGGGGCCTATGGCGCGTTCACGCAGGCTGCTTGCCTGTATGAACGACCCCAACAGCCTTCGAACCGCCATCTTCATGTGCGAGTTTAATGGTTGAAAAAGGATTACGGCATAGTTTGCCCCTAACAGCCATCCTTAACGGCCGCCTAAAGAGCCGTACGGGTGCGAGGCGTCGGCGAAAGTGCTCCCTGACGGAGATTGGAAGCATGTTTTCCCGATTCTACGGCCGGAGTTTTCTCCGTGTCCTCTCAATGGCGATCACGCTCCTGGGCGTTCTCGTCTTCTCGACATCGGCCCTGCGGGCCCAGGAGTACACCGCTCAGGAGATTGTCGATTCCGGTCACAAGTTCTTCGGCGCGACATCGGGCGGCCTTGCCACAGTCGTGGAGAAGATTTTTGCTTCCTATGGCTTGCCCAATGGCTATCTGCTTGGCGAGGAGGGATCCGGCGCGCTGATCGGCGGCCTGACCTATGGCGAAGGCACGCTCTACACCAAGAATGCCGGCGACCATAAAGTGTTCTGGCAAGGCCCGTCGCTCGGCTGGGATTTCGGCGGCGAGGGATCGCGGGTGATGATGCTCGTCTATAATCTCGATGACGTCGGCAATCTCTACAACCGTTATGGCGGCGTCGCCGGCTCGGCCTATGTGGTGGCGGGCGTCGGATTCAACGTGCTGAAGAACAACAATGTGCTGCTGGTGCCGATCCGCACCGGCGTCGGCGCCCGGCTCGGCGTCAATCTCGGCTACCTGAAGCTTACCGACCGGGCGACGTGGAATCCGTTCTGACCCGAGGTCACGACCGGAATGTGTATACGCTTTCGATGAGAATCCAGATCCGATGACCCATATGCGCCGCGGCGAGCCCTTGCCGCAGCGCCTGATTTCCGTCATGCCAACAGAGTAATGGTCAAAAGTCGCGACGGCTTTTGATCCTCGTATTGTTGCATGTCGGCGCGCGATAACGGATAGTCACTTGGTTCAGTCGGTCCTGTTCTTTGCTCTCGGCTTTCTCTGCGCCGGCTTTCTGGCGCTGATGGTGGCTCCGGCCATCTGGCGACGGGCGGTCGCTCTGACGCGCAAACGCATCGAAGCCTCGATCCCGCTGACGCAAGCCGAAATTGGGGCCGACAAGGACCGGATCCGGGCGGAGTTCGCCATGGCGACGCGCCGCCTCGAGATGAACGTCAAGGCGCTGCGCGAGAAGTCGACCGAGCAGCTCATCGAGATCAATCGCGGCCGCGAGGCCCTGAAGGGGCTGGCGATGGAGCGCATGGACAAGAACCAGGTGCTCGATGAACTGGCTGCCAAGAACGCGGCGCTGCACCAGCGCGAGGATGAACTGCACCGGCTGTCCGAGCGGCTCAAGGAGACCGAACGCAAACTGGAGAAGCGCGCGCTTGAGCTTGAGAAGCTGGAACGCATGTATGACGACGCCAGCTTCTCCTCCAGCAGCCGCCAGATCGAACTTGTGGCGCGCGAATCCGAGTTGCAGAAGCTCGCCAGCGATATCGCGCTGCTGCGCGGCCAGCGCAAGGAGGCGGACAGGCGCAACCAGGAGATCGCGGCCGAAAGCAAGGCCGCGCGTGAGGCGCTGAAGGCCGAGAGGAAAAAAACCGCCGAACTGGACAAGAAAGTCGAACGGTTGCTCGCCGCGCTTGCCGACCGAGAGGAGAAGCTCGAACGCCGCGAGAAAGATCTGGCGCGGCAGCGCGAAAAAGCGAAGGCCGGGGACGGCGCCTCGGCCTTGCGGTTGATCGGCGGGCAGGTACAGGCGGACAGGCGCGACGACGTCGAAACGGCGATCGCCAGGCTCGACGCCGACCGTGAGCGGCTGGAGGCCAGACTGACGGCACTGGCACGCGAGAACAAGCGGCTGAAGGCGGATCTGTCCGCCGTCGAGGCCGCCAGCCCGCAGGGCGATACACGCCACGCAAGTTCCATGTTGCGCGAACAGATGAATGACCTGGCGGCGGAAGTCGTCAACTTGACAGCCAAGCTCGAAGGGCCGGGGTCGCCGATCGCCAAGGCGCTGGAGGCGCAGCAGGATGCGCGTTTGAACAGCGGCGGCCGCAGCCTTGCCGACCGCGTGCGGGCATTACAGAAGGCGGCTGCGGCAGATTGAATTCAGGCACCGCCGGCGCAGAAATGATGCAGGGCGATGGCGGATGCCGCCGCGACGTTCAGGCTGTCGAAGCCTTCCGACATGTTGATCCGAACAGTATTGAGACGGGCGAGCAGGTTTTCGGGCAGGCCTTGGCCCTCAGTCCCGAGGTAGAGTGCCAGGCGTTCGGCCGGTTTTGCATCGCGTATGTCTGATGTCCCGCGCGGCGACAGCGCAAATTGGGTAAAGCCACGCCGGTCGAGCGTCGCGGCGAACCGCGCGGTGTCGCTGAACGAGGCGAACGGGACCTTCAAGGCCGCGCCGACCGAAACGCGGATCGCCTTGCGATAGAGCGGATCGCAGCAGGTCGCATCCAAAAGGATCGCGTTGGCGCCGAACGCGGCGGCGTTGCGGAAAATCGAGCCCATGTTGTCATGGTTGGCGATGCCCACGAGCACCACGATCAATGCTCGGGCAGGCAAGCCGTCCAGCAGGGCCTCGGCCAGCTGGGGCGTCTCCTTGCGACCAATGGCAAGGATGCCGCGATGCATGTGAAACCCGGCAATGGCATCCATCACAGCTCCGGCGGCGACATAGACCGGCAGGTCAGGAGACGCCTTGTGCAGGATTTCTTCGAGGCCGGCCAAGCGGTTCTCCAGAACCAGCACCGATTCGGCGCGGAAGCGCGCGGCCGACAGTAGCATGTCGAGCACGACCTTGCCCTCGGCAATGAAGCGGCCCTGTCGACCGGCGAGGTCACGCTCGCGGATGTCGAGATAGGCGGCGACGCGCGGATCCCGCGGATCGTCGATGTGGACAAGGGTCATCTGAGCCTCGGCTGACAATCGGAATCGGTTGCCAAGAACATGATGCGCGGATGCAGTGTCAAAGTGTATTTGCGCGCCCAGGATGGACGCACATTGCCGAAGGCCGCTGGTGGCGTAAACGTTTACGCGCCCAGCCGTTCAAGTTCCGGCGCGACGCAGCCTTTGTGCCATCTGGGACAGATCATCCTTGCCGCTGCCGAAAATGCCGTCGAGCGTGGCAAGCAGTTCGCGCACGGCGTCGGATTTGCAGGAGTAGTAGATCATCTGGCGGTCGCGGCGGGTGTCCACAAGGTCCAGCGCCCGCAACTTTGCCAAATGCTGCGACAGGGCGGACTGGCTGAGCATCACCTTCTCGGCGATGGCTCCGACCGACATTTCACCGTCGATCAGATAACTCATGATCAAAAGCCGTTTTTCATTGCCCATCAGCATCAGAAATTCGGCCGCCGATCCAGCGTTGGCGATTAGCTTTGTCGAGATCATCGATCCCCCATGCTCTTTGCTCATCGAGGCACCATGGGGGCAATGGTGCCTGAATCCATAAACTCAGTTGTGAATGGTCGCCAACGAGTCAGCGCCACAGCCAAAGGGTAGAACATTTCATTCAAATCTCAAGCGTTGCTTTTGATCAAACGTAATTTAAGTGCGGTTATTTGGCGACGTTGCCGCCCGGCCGCTCTTGGCCATGTCGACCAAGACGTGCCTCAACTCATGCGCTGTGGCCAAGGGCTGCGGAAAGAAGACCCTGCCGGCATCGTCGCCAGAGGCCAGATCCATGCCGTCGGCATCGAACCCGGCGATGACCCAGCCGTCGCCGGATGCCCGGGCAAAATGATGCGCGTAGAGGGCGACGGCGTCGAGATGATCCGCATTCATGTGGTCGATCGCGGATTGCTCGCTGGCTGCCAGTTCCTCGACGATCGGCCCGTCGGCGATGAGATCGGTGCGATCAAGCAGGTAGGCCTTGCCGAAGCCGCCGTTCAGGCTGGCGCGCTGCGGTTCGAGACGAAAGATCGAAAAGTCGCCGAGGCCGGCATAGAGGCTGGCCTTCGGATTGTGGTTGAGATAGCGGCGTTCGGCGCGTGCATGCGCGTCCGATCCGCGCTCGATCCGCGCTGCCCGGCAGATCAGCGTCAACCGGGGATGCGCGAGCGGGTCGCCCTTGCCCGGCTCGCCGAGCAGCAGCGAACAGCGCGGGTCCGCAAGTATGGCGGGCGTATGGGCCGAAAGCTGCGACACCAGGATCAGCGGCGTGCCGTCGATGTCGGTGGCGACGCCGACCCGACTCGCCAGCGGCGAACCCGTTTGCGGCTCCAACACCGCCAAGGCGCCGAAGCGGGCGCGGCGCATGAGTGTCTTGGCCTGCCGGATCGCCTCGGCGTCGGTCTCGCGGATCACGTCCTTCGTTCGATCGGCCAAAATGCTCGCCCTGCTAAGTTGATTTGGCTATTCCACTTATCAGACGATGGCGCCAGGCTGGCAAGTGCTACTTCGGAGCCATGCGAATGGCGCCATCGAGACGAATGGTCTCGCCGTTGAGCATCTGGTTCTCGATGATGTGCAAGGCAAGGGCCGCATATTCCGACGGCTCGCCGAGGCGCGAGGGGAAGGGCACCGCGGCGCCCAGCGAATCCTGCACCTCCTGCGGCATGCCGGCCATCATCGGCGTCCTGAATATGCCGGGTGCGATGGTGCAGACCCGGATGCCGGAACGGGCAAGATCGCGCGCCACCGGCAGCGTCATGCCGACGACCCCGCCCTTTGATGCCGAATACGCGGCCTGGCCGATCTGGCCGTCATAGGCGGCGACGGATGCGGTGTTGACGACGACGCCGCGCTCGCCGCCCTGCAGCGGGTCGAGCTTTGCGGCGCGGTCGGCGACGAGGCGGATCATGTTGAAAGTGCCGATCAGATTGACTTCGATCACCTTGCGGTACTGATCGAGCGGATGGGGACCATCCTTGCCGATCGTCTTCACGCCGATGGCAATGCCGGCGCAATTGACCAGGATGCGCGGTTCGCCCAGCTTGGCCGCGACCTCGGCAAGCGCGGCAACACCGCTGTCGGCGCTGCCGACATCGCATTGGACGGCGATGCCGCCGATCTCGGCCGCCACCTTGGCCGCCCGATCGACGCCGACATCCAAGATGGCGACGCGGGCGCCCCTGGCGGCCAGCGCGCGCGCCGTCGCCTCGCCAAGGCCGGAGCCGCCGCCGGTAACAACCGCGACCTCGCCGTTTGGATTCATGGCGTCATCCTTTCACATGAGAGTCAGGCGTGGATCAGGCGCGCAATCGGCGCGAATGGTCAAGCCATCGCGGCAAAGTGCTCGGCGACCCTGGCCTGGTCGGCATGGCAGACCTCGCCCGTGAGCCTTGCAACCGCGCCCGGCATGATCTCGTGCGACAGCAGCCTGTCGAGCTCGACGGGGCGTGGCATCGATATCTGGCCGCGCGGGATACGCTTGAAGCCGAGCGGTCCATAATAGGGCTCGTCGCCGACCAGCATGACGGCGGGCGCTCGGGCCTTGGCGGCCGCTTCCAGCGCGATCGCCACCAGCCGGCGGCCGATGCCGAGATTCTTGAAGGCCGGCCGCACCGCGAGCGGCCCGAGCATCAGCGCGCGTCCGGCGCCTGCGGCGATGCGGGTCATGCGAACTGATGCGACCACGAGATCGCCGTCCATGGCGACGAAGGACAGCGCGCGTTCATGCCCGCCGGCCTCGCGGATCTTGTAGGCGGCCAGCACAAAACGGCCGGGCCCGAAGGCTTCGTCATTGATGGCTTCGATCTGAGGGTCATGCGCCGGAGTTTCCGGCAGGTATTCTACGTCGGCAAGGCTCATGGTCTTTGCGTTCCGGCACAGGAGGAAAGGTTTGCTGCAAACGGCAGCATTCGCCAATCAGCGCTTTATCAAGCGTGGGCGCCCTTTCGTCGTCGGTCGAACCGGATCAAAGCAAAATCGAACATGCGGAGTGTCCGCTAGCATCAATTTCCCGCCGCTGCAATCGGCGGTTTTGCAGGTAGAGAGCAACGGGCGCCGCGACGTGCTTGACGATCTGTTCAGCGCCCGGCGATTCCATGCAACGACTTGGAGCCCTACATGATGTTCTAGACAGGAAAGGACAAGCGATGGGATTGCTGGTCGAAGGCAAATGGCAGGACCGCTGGTACGACACCAAAGGCAGCGGCGGCAAATTCGTGCGGGCGCAGTCGCAATGGCGCGACTGGATCACTCGTGACGGGGCGCCTGCCGAAGGCCGCGGCCGCGGCCGCGGCTTCAAGGCGGAGCCCGGTCGCTATCACCTCTATGTCTCGCTTGCCTGTCCCTGGGCGCACCGAACGCTGATCTTCCGGGCGCTGAAGAAGCTTGAAGGCATCATCTCCGTGTCGGTCGTCCATCATTTCATGGGCGCCGATGGCTGGACGTTCCTGGCGCAGGACGGAGCCACAGGTGACACGCTCTATGGCCTGGACTTCCTGCACCAGATCTACACCAGGGCCGACCCTAACTATTCCGGCCGGGTCACGGTGCCGGTGCTGTGGGATAAAAGGGATGAGACCATCGTCTCCAACGAATCCTCCGAAATCATCCGGATGCTGAATTCAGTTTTCGACGCTTGGGGTGACGCCAACCTCGACTTCTATCCGCAGGCGCTACGCGGCGAGATCGACGCGGTCAATGCGCTGGTCTATCCCGCCATCAACAACGGCGTCTATCGCGCTGGCTTCGCCACCACGCAGGCCGCCTACGAGCAAGCGTTCGGGGAGTTGTTCGCCGCGCTCGACACGCTGGAGCATCGGCTGTCGAATCAGCGCTATCTCGTCGGCGAGCGGATCACCGAAGCCGACTGGCGGCTGTTCACCACGCTGGTGCGCTTCGACCCGGTCTATGTCGGCCATTTCAAATGCAATCGGCGCCGCATCGCCGACTATCCCAACCTGTCGAACTATCTGCGCGACCTTTACCAGGTGCCCGGCGTAGCCGGCACGGTGAACCTCCATCATATCAAGTCGCACTATTACGGCAGCCACGAAATGATCAACCCGACGCGTATAGTGCCTGTGGGGCCGGAAATTAACTACGGCGCGGGGCATGACAGGGCACGGTTCGCCAAGGCGGCTGCCTGAACTACCAATAGGGTGATGGCGGCTTCCCGCCAAAAACCTCGGCGATGCGCCGCAGCGTTGCCGGCGTCGTGCCCTGGGGCAAACGGTCGAGCGGAAAGAAACCGGCCTCGGCGATCTCGCGGTCCGGCAGTTTCGGGGCTGTCTGGCTGAATTTTTCGATCAGGTACAGGCCGACATGGTCGCGGCGGCTGGCGCGGCGGTTGAAATGCATCGAGCGCAGCACCGGCGGAGCGGTCAGCGTGATATTGCCCTCTTCCGCCAGTTCGCGCGCCAGCGCTTCGGCCATCGTCTCGCCGATCTCGACTCCGCCACCGGGAAGCTGCCAGCCCGGCACATAGGTGTGGCGGATGAGGAAGAGG
The DNA here is from genome assembly GCF_006442955.1 of Mesorhizobium sp. B1-1-1. NCBI lineage: Bacteria > Pseudomonadati > Pseudomonadota > Alphaproteobacteria > Hyphomicrobiales > Phyllobacteriaceae > Mesorhizobium > Mesorhizobium sp. B1-1-1. The sequence goes on along the minus strand of NZ_VFWW01000010.1, from coordinate 229,464 downwards.
GAGTTGGATGCCGTTTCGTGGATGAGCCCGCGCACGCCAAGCGTCATTGGCCGCCGCAGCACGAAGTAGAGATGGAACAGCCTGGCTCGCAGCCCCGGCCAGCCGGTCTGGCGCAAAGTGCTCTCGGGATCGGTCGTCATCAGTCGCGAAACCGTGGGTGGAAAGCCGCGTGCGCGTCGCCTATGAAGGAGAAATGTTCAGGCTCGCACATATTTCCGATATCCATTTGGGGCCACTCCCTGAAGTAACCTATCGCGATCTCGCCTCCAAGCGGGTGCTGGGCTACGTCAACTGGCAGCGCAACCGTCGCCGGCACATGCACGATGCCGTCATCGACACCATCGTGGCCGATATCAAGGCCAGCGCGCCCGATCACCTCGCGGTCACCGGGGACCTCGTCAACCTGGCACTCGACGGCGAGATCGAGATGGCCAAGCACTGGCTGGAGACGCTCGGCTCGCCGCATGACGTGTCGGTGGTGCCGGGAAATCACGATGCCTATGTGCCTGGCGCCTTCGACAAGGTGTGCCGGTCCTGGGCGGCATGGATGACGGGCGACGGCGTCAACAGTCCGGTCGATCGCAATTCGTTTCCCTATCTGCGCGTGCGCGGCAATGTCGCGTTGATCGGCATCACCACGGCGCGTGCGACGGCACCCTTCATGGCCAACGGCTTCTTCATGGAAGGCCAGGCCGAGCGGCTGCGCAAAATGCTCGATGCGACGGCGAAGCAAGGGTTGTTCCGTGCGATCATGATCCATCATCCGCCGGTGCGGGGCGCCGTCCCGCAGCACAAGCGGCTGTTCGGCATCGCCCGCTTCCACAAAATCATTCGCCGGCACGGTGCCGAGCTCGTCCTGCATGGCCATTCACATCTGCCGTCGCTGTTTCAGATCGGCCCGCGCGACGCCAAGGTCCCGGTGGTTGGCGTCGCCGCGGCCGGCCAGGCTCCCGGCGGCAAGCCTCCGGCGGCGCAGTACAATCTGTTCGACATAGACGGTGAAAAAGGCGATTGGCGCATCCGCCTGACGCGGCGCGGCTTGACGGGGCCGGCGATACCACCTTCGGATCTGCAGACGCTCGAGCTCGGGGCGCAACCGGCTATGGCCGCAAGCTGAGCCCCAGCGCCACGATACGGTCCCAGAACAGCACGATCGAAACCGCCAGTCCCACCAGCGCGCCTGCGGCGATCAGGCCAAGGCCGGACAGGACGGCCGACCAGCCCTTGCTGCGCGGCGGCGATCGCAAAGGCGGCTCGGCTTCCGGCACCACGTGCCGCTTCATCCCGGGAACGGCAGCCTCGACGCCACCCTCCATCATTCTCTGACGTTCGACGATCCGCTCGGCGACATAGCGCGTCACGGAATCGGCAACCGGCTTCATCTCGCTCGATTCGGCCAGCACCACACGGCCGATGCGGGTGTCCTTCAGGAAACGGTAGGTGCGGCGGTCGCGTCCCATGGCGACATGGCTGACGGCGTCGATCCACAGGCGCGGCTGCAGACCGGACGAGACGACGAAGTCGAAACTGTCCATGTCGGCGGGAACGTCGGCAAAAACGGGCGCGAGTTCGGTGGCAAGAAGGTCGAGCCGCATGCGATGCGCCTCGCGCATGTCGACGACGACGTCGTCGCGATCGGCAAAGGCATTCTTTACATCGCGAATGGCATCGGACAATTTTCTCGACGGGTCGATGATCTTTTCGCCTGCATCCTTCATGGGCGTGGCCTCGCGGGTTTGGTTAACATGGAGTTAACACAGCCGCCGGCAAAATGCACTGGCGAGATCAATGCATCAAGGGTCGCCGTTGGCGGCGCAGACGGAAGAAGTCAGCTGGCCGCGGCGGACAGTTTCACCCGTTGCGGCCCGACGCGGCGATTGCTGTTGCGGCGAATGATCTCGGCGATCAGGTCGGGCGCTTCCTCGGCCAGCATATGGCCGGCCTCCAGCACATGGTGCACATGGAAGCGCTCCGGCGGGTTATCCACTTGGGTAAAAGGTAGAACGGCGTCATCCGATCCCCACGCCACCATCACCGGCATGTTCAGCGCATCGAGCCGCTCGCGCGGGATGACGCCCTGTCGATCGCTCCTGGTCATGGCGGCCGCGATCTCGACGAGCTTTTCGGTTTGTCCGGGGCGGCCGCGCATTTCGCAAAGCAATTCGGCCATGCGACGCGAGGGCGCGGCTCGAGGGCCGGACATTTCGGCGAGGCAGGCCTGGACTTCGGCCAGGTCCTGCGCGCGGGCAAAGCGGCGCAACAACGGTCCATTGATTTCGGGGCCAAAACCGCCCGGCGCCAGGAGCGTCAGCGAGGCGACTTTTGCCGGCTCCGCCAACGCCATCAGCGCGGCAACCGCGCCGCCCATCGAATGGCCGACGAGGTGGACGCGCTTGATCGCGCGTGCGGAGAGGTCGGCAAGGATGGCGTTTGCCGCGACCTTGGCCGGTCCGGCCGACGGAAAGTCGAGCGACAGGCCGTGTCCCGGCAGATCATAGGCCAATGTGCGTACGGAACGCGGCAGCAAGGAGATCACCTCGCGCCAGACATCGTGGCTGCCGCCAAAACCATGCAGCAGGACGATGGTCTTCGAACCCACACCCCGTTCGTCGGCATAAAGTGATGAAGTCATGAAAGATTGAGGCTTTATTCGAGAAGGCGCGATGGAAATGTGGCTGAATTGCTCCTAGTCCAGAGCATTCGCCAGTAAAATTTTCGCGATTAGGCGATTGGCCGAACAGCGAGCCGGCTGCTGGTGGATGCCGCTCCCAAAAGCGACCTCGATTTGGGCGAACGACACGCACGAGCAAAAAGACCTAAGGCGTGTCGCATGAATCCGTTTCGACGCGAAACGCTTTTGGGCCTTTCACTATTCGATGGACTCGCTGTCCGCTTTAAGTCCTCATTTCACGCAACTCCGGAAGGGAACCCGGCACTAGCTGCCCTGGAATGGCTCACATCTAGCTCGCGTTGAAGAGCCCGGCGGCACGCAAGGCGTCGACCAGCCGCTCGGTCAGATCGGCGGGATATTTTCTGTCGATGAAGGTTGCGCGCGGATTGGCGGCGAATTTCGGAAATTCGGTTATCAGCTCATCAAGCAGCCTTCGTGCCTGGTTGTCCCGACCGGCGATCTTGGCGCCGATCAGACGGGCGGCGAGATAGTGCGATTTCGCCGCAGTGGTTCTCAGAGCGCTGCTGGCTATCGCTGCCTTGCTGGTATCGCCCAGCATTAATTCTCCGGCGAAAAGCCCAAAGTCCCACCAGGTCGGGTGGCCGCTCGAGGCATCCACGGCATGCGCCAGAAGAGGTGTTCCTTCGGCGTACCGGCCGGCGAAAACCAGCCCGTAGCCATAGGCGGCGGCCATGGCGAGATCGTAGGGGTTAAGATCATGGGCCTTGCGCATCCATCGCAGGGCCTCGTCGGCATTGCCGAGGCGCGAATTGATGTAGCCGTAGGAGCGATGTGCGTACGGGCTGGTCGGCCCCATCTGCACGGCGCGATGGGCAAACGTCATCGCCTTCTCGATCGTTGCGTCCGGCGGGTAGGCGTAGTGGTCGGTCACGGCCTCCAAATGCAATGAGGCGAGTTCCGAATAAACCAGTGACGATTTCGCGCCACTGTTGGCAAGGGCTTCGAGGCAACGATAGGCGGTCTCGTGAGTCCTGGCGTTCTGGTCGAGATAGTATTTGTCGTTGAGCAGCAGGCACTGCGTCAGGCCGGTCTCCGCGCCGGACTGCTCGATGTAATTGTAGATGGTGCCAGAAGCGGGAAGTGCCGCACTGAGAATGCCGGATATGCGATCCTCGACTACGGTTGGTGCGCTGTCGGCGGCGGTCAGGTTGCGCGACAACAGCACCCGTCCGGACGCCAAGCTTTGCAGTTCGATGGTAACGTCGCCCGCGTCTGGTCCAGGCAGGATATCGAAAATGAAACTCGTCGCATCGGCGACCGGATCGGCTTTGTCGGTGTTGCGACCGATGAAGTCGATCGTATCAAAGCCGCTCAGGCCGGCACGCAGCGATGCGGCGACGCGACTGGCATTGGGAGTGTTGGCCCTGAGGGCGATGTAGACGAGCGGCAGCGCTTCGACCATGGGCGACGGCGTGATGCTGCCGGTTTCGCCGGCGGTCTCGGACGTTGCCGGGATGTCGCCTCCCGCCAGCAAGGCACCGCCGCCCTGGCGCAGGATCAGAACGCCCAACATGGCGATAACCACGGCGATCGCGATCCAGAAGAACCTGAGATGGCGCGTCACCGAGAGGCCCGCCGCAGGAACCTGGCCGAGCAAGGCCGCCATGGGTGCGGCATCATCGGCGGCACCGGACTGTTCGGGCAGGCTGGCTGTCGGCTCTGCGTGACTGGCGGCTTCCGCTGCTTGCGGCAGGCGGATGGCATTGAGTTCGTAGGCCGGGACGTAACCGCCGCGCGGAATGGCTATGCGGACCGGCTCGGCAATGCCTTCATTGGCGAAATAATGTTGCAGCAGTTCGCGCAGGCGGCCCGCCTGCACCCGCACGACGGCATCGGTGGACGGATCGAAATCGCCGTCCTTGCCGAAAACATCCATGGCGATGGAAAAGCCCTTGAGCCTGTCGGCTTCCCCGGCCTGCTCGCGCTCGACGAGATAGCGAAGCAATTTGCGCGCGCGCTCGGATCTCCCGAACGTTTCGCTGGCAAGCAGTCGCTCCAGTGTCTCGCGCACTGCGGGGGCGGCAGGCGTGGCATGCTGCAAGTGTCGATCCTCTCGAAGTCGGCACAGGTTGAGGCGCGATCATATCGTTACCGCACCACCGTACAAGCATACACGTATTATGCGATCACGTACCACACCGGATAATTTCCCGGTGGTTAATGACACAAAAGTCGGGACCAATCGCTAAACGACGATGGTCCCGAAGTCGTTCCAGGCCTGTATCAACCGGCTCTTTTGCCGATAATCCGGTTGGCGGCGGACACCACGGCCTCCAGCGAGGCAGCGACGATGTTGGTGTTGATGCCTGCGCCGAACAGCTTGCCGTCAGGATATTCCATCTCGACATAGGAAATGGCCGAGGCGTTCGAACCGCGCTGCATCGAGTGCTCGGAATAGTCGAGCACCGACATATCGACGCCGACATGACGCGACAGCGCATCGACGAAGCCGTCGATCGGGCCTGTGCCTGTGCCTGATATCGTCATCTCCTTGCCGTCGTCGAGAATGACGGCCTCGACAACGCGCCGGCCCTTTACCTCGGTGTCCGGATAGGTGTGGTGATCGAGGAATTTCAGCCTGGCGCCCGGCTGGTCGACATAGGTATCGAGGAAGCGCTCATAGATGCGCCTGGCCGGCACTTCCTTGCCTTCGGCATCGGTGATCGCCTGGATTGCCTGGCTAAACTCGATCTGCAGGTTGCGCGGCAGGTTGAGCCCGTAATCCGCCTGCAGCACATAGGCGATGCCGCCCTTGCCGGACTGCGAGTTGATGCGGATGATGGCTTCGTAGCTGCGGCCGACGTCGGCCGGGTCGATCGGCAGGTAGGGAACCTCCCACACTGGCGTGTTGGCCTTCTTCAGCGCCTTCATACCCTTGTTGATGGCATCCTGGTGCGAGCCGGAAAAGGCGGTGTAGACGAGTTCGCCCACATAGGGATGGCGCTCGGGAATCTTCAGCTGGTTCGAATATTCGTAGACATCCTTCATCCGGTTGATGTCGGAGCAGTCCAGCTTCGGATCGACGCCTTGCGTGTACATGTTGAGCGCCAGCGTGACGATGTCGACATTGCCGGTGCGCTCGCCATTGCCGAACAGCGTGCCTTCGACGCGATCGGCGCCGGCCATCAGGCCGAGCTCGGTGGTGGCGATGCCGGTGCCACGGTCATTATGCGGGTGCAGCGAAATGATCAGGTTCTCGCGCCTGTCGAGATTGCGGCACATCCACTCGATGCGGTCGGCATAGATATTGGGCGTCGACATCTCGACGGTCGACGGCAGGTTGATGATGAGCTTGTTGTCAGGCGTCGGCTTCACGATCTCGGTGACCGCGTTGCAGATCTCCAGCGCCACCTCGAGCTCGGTGCCGGTGAAGCTTTCGGGCGAGTATTCGAAACGGTAGCCGCCGCCGGCACCCGCTGCCATGTCGGTGATCATCTTGGCGGCATCGGTGGCGATGCGCTTGATGCCGGCGACGTCCTTCTCGAAGACGACGCGGCGCTGCAACTCGCTGGTCGAATTGTAGAAATGCACGATCGGGTTGGTGGCGCCCCTGAGCGCTTCGAAGGTGCGGGTGATCAGTTCGGGCCGGCACTGCACCAGCACCTGCAGCGAAACGTCGGCCGGTACGCTGCCCTCTTCGATGCACCAGCGGGCGAAGTCGAAATCGGTCTGCGAGGCCGAAGGAAAACCGATCTCGATCTCCTTGAAACCCATGTCGAGCAGCAGCGCGAACATGCGCGCCTTGCGTTCGTGGCCCATCGGGTCGATCAGCGCCTGGTTGCCGTCGCGCAGGTCGACCGAGCACCAGATTGGCGCCTTGTCGATCACTTTCGAGGGCCAGGTCCGGTCGGTGAGGCCGACGATTGGGTAGGGTTGGTACTTGCGGGCGGCGTCCGGCATGCCGCCGTTCTGCTGGCCCGCCGGGGCCTCGCTTACGCGGATTTCTTCTCGTGCGTTCATCGTCGTTTCTCCCGGCGACCCTCGAATCCGCCTTCAGGCGGATGGGTGGCGAGTGGCGCCTTTACCAGTTTTTCGTTCGCTTGATGTGACTGCCAAGGAGCATGCGCTTGCGCGGCGGCTCGACCGCCGGGCGCTCCTTCAGCGAACCCGGCGATCGCCGATAAGGCCGAGAAGAAGCAGCGTCGAGGCAAGCGCGCGCACGGTCTCGCCGGCAAAGCCGGTCTGACGGGAAGCGGTGGTGGCGCGCGTGTTCATGGCGGCTTTCATACAGGAGCGGCCAGCCGGAGGCAAGCCGTACCGAAAGCCATGCCGACAGCCGGGCGCGTGCCGGGCCACGTTCCGTCTGACGTCGTCGCCGACGTGCGTGCCCTTCCAACAGGCCGAGGCCGGACCTGGCCGCCAACGGGACGTAGCGGTTCAATATATAAGATGACTTATGTATTCAAGTTTCTGTGGAAACTTCGGAACGTCTATGGCATGCCGCTGCCGGCGCGGCCCTCCTGCGGCCGATTGCTTCAAACCGTTTCGAAAGACGCGAACGATGGACCAACTGCGAGCGCAAACCCGGATCAGCGATGCGGCGATCAGGTCGGTGATGGACCGGCTGCGCACCGAGCACAGCGAATTCGAGGTCGAGACCGGTGTTGCCGATCGATGGGAACTTCGCCTGTACTACGGTTCGCTGAGCGCGGCACTCGAGGGCGACTCCATGCTGATCCGCGTCTCGGCCGTAGACGAAACCTGCCTGTCCTACATGAAGATGACGGTCGCCGGCCACGTCGCGCAGCATCTCGGAACGACGAGCGGACTGCGCTGGCAAGGCGACGGCAGCGACACCGGCACCCCGATCTTCTTCCGCGAAATCACGGTGGTGTCGTCAAAGCGGATTTCTCCGCATATGCAGCGCCTGCGCTTTGCAGGCGATGATCTTGGCCGGTTTACTCATGGCGGCCTGCACATCCGGCTGCTGCTGCCGCCGCGGGGCAGGCCGCCCGTTTGGCCTTCGATGGGCGCCGACGGCCTGCTTGTGTGGCCTGCCGGTGAGGATGCGCTCACCGTGCGCATCTACACGATCCGGGCGGTGGATCCGACAAGCGGTTGGCTCGATGTCGATTTCGTGCTGCACCCCGGCTATGACACGCCCGCCGCCACATTCGCGCAGAACGCGGTGGCGGGAGACGTCATCGGCATGATCGGGCCAAGCGGCGGCGAGACGCCGACGGCGCCGACCCTGCTGCTGGTCGGCGACGACACAGCGCTGCCGGCAATTGGCCGGATTCTGGAGGAACTGCGGCCATCAACCCGCGTCGAGGCGCTCATCGAGGTCGATGGCCCGGACGACCGCATCGCGCTGGCGCAAGGCGACAACATCGAAATCACCTGGCTTTACCGGCACGACCGCGCGGCCGGCACCGCCGGCCTGCTGGCGGCCGCCCTGCGCGAGCGCAGCCACATGGCGCTTGCCGATAACCTCTACGTCTGGGCCGGATGCGAGTTCACGGACTTCCGCGAGATCCGCAAGATCGTGCGCAAGGCGTGGGGCCTGGGCCGCGACCGGCACCTGGTAACGGCCTATTGGCGTCGCGACGCGCAGGCCGAGGGCGACGACGAGGATTAGGATCGATCCATAAGTATGCCGGCAGCCGGGGCGGAGCAGCCTATTCCTTCACCGCGCGCGCTACCAGCCGCGCGATGCTCGGGCCGACAAGCAGGACGATCAGGAAACGCGCCGACTGGAGCGCCATGATGAAGGAGATGTCGACGTTCTGGGCGGCGGCGGCGATGATGGCGACGCTGTCCATGCCGCCGGGGCTGGTCGCGAGATAGGCGGTCAGCGGATCGATGCCGAGCAGATGGCTGATCATGAAGGCGAGGCCGCCGCAAAAGGCGATCAGAGCCACGATCGAAGCGACGATCTGCGGCAGGGCACGTGTCGCATGGCGCAGGATCGGCCTTGTGAAGTTCAGCCCGATCGACCATCCGACCATGGCGTAACTGACAGCCAGCAGCCAAGGCGGCAATTGCATCGGCACGCCGAGGCCAAGGTGGATCACCGCGCCGAAGATGAAGGTGCCCAGAAAGGAGGGCGAAGGCAACCGGCAAAGCCTTCCCGCCAGCCCGCCAACCAGCGCGATGCCAATGGTTGCTGCTAAGGCTTGGGCATCGATCGGCGGAAACCAGATAATCGGCGGGATTTCGACGCCTGACGTGTCGACCCACATCTTGGCGACAATGGCCGCCGTCATCGAGACGAAGATGACACGCAGATACTGCATGAAGGCGACGAGGCGCTGGTCGGCGCCGAAGGCGCCGGCCATCAGCACCATTGCGGTGGCCGCGCCTGGGGAGGATCCCCAGACGGCGGTCGTGCCGGGCAGGATGCGCCACCGGCTGATCAGCCAGCCGAGCAGGCTGGACGCCGCGACGGTGGCTGTCACTGCGCCGAGGAACAGCGGCCATTCGGCATAGAAGACGCGAAAAATGTCGGCCGAGATCGAAGCGGCGATGAGGCAGCCGACGATCGCCTGGGCGGAGCCGAACAGAAGCCGCGGCACGCGCACGGTAGCGCCGTTGGTGCCGGCGACGATGGCCGCCAGCATCGGCCCGATGAGCAGCGCCGCCGGCAGCGCGGCCAGTTCGAGCGCACCGGCAAACAGCACGGAAATGACGAGGAGGGCCAGCCATTGCCAAGGCTTGCGCATGCGCGCCATGCGCTCGACGGCCGGCTGGCCCGGAAATGGCTGCTTGGGCGAGGAATCCATGTTCTGGTCTTAGACTGAGCGGTAAGGGATGCGAACCCCCGCTGCATCGAAAAGCGATCGCCTCAGATGTCTGTGCCGAACAGTTGCTAGATCTCTCCACCGCTCATGCGATCGAAACGGTCGGACACCGAAAACTGACCAGCCATAAAGCCAACCCGTCGCGATTGTACCGATTGATCCATAGGAATGACCTTGACCAATGACTTGCCAGCCTTGGCGATAATGAAAGGTTCGCCGTTGGCGGCTCGCTGAACGAGACGTGAAAGATTGGCCTTCGCATCGCTAATGTTTACGATCTGCGTCGAGTCGTCCACCCGGATCAGCCCGTCTTGTCGTCAGCCAATCCAAAGCCGCCGACGGGGTTGGTTTCCACCTGGAACTCGAAGCCGGCGATGAAGGGCCTCGCTTTGGCGATGGCCGCCTGGACTTCGGGAAGCTGCAGCGAGGCTTTGTGGCTTGCCTGGTCAGTCCACACTTCTGTGACCCAGATGGCATCGGCATCGGCCGGGTCGGTGGCAACGATATAGCTCAGGCAGCCGGGCAGGGCGCCGGTGCTGGCGCGCAGGACGTCCATGACAGCGTCGCGCTGGCCGCGGGCCGCCCGCATCTTGCCGATCAGACCGTACATCCCTTCGTCTCCCTTCAGCGTTTTCGACAAGAGTATACCGTTCGTCAGTATGCAGGTCGCGGCTCAAGGCATCAACTGGCCACCATTCACCTCGATCACCTGGCCGGTGATGTAGCCGCTCAACAGATCGGAGGAGAGGAACAGATAAGCCCCGACGCAATCTTCAGCCGTGCCGGCGCGCCCCTGCGGAATGGTGGCAACCATGCCCCTGATCTGCTCTTCGGTCGAGTAGCGTTCGTGGAACGGCGTGAGGATGGTGCCGGGTGCCACCGCGTTGACGCGAATGCCGAAGCCGATCAGTTCCTTGGCCATGCCGCGCGTGACGTTGGAGACGAAAGCCTTGGCCGAGCCGTAGAGCCCGGCGCCACCGCCCGCACCGTTGCGCGCGGCGATGGACGAGGTGTTGACGATGAAGCCGCCTTGTCTCTTCAACCACGGCATCGCCTTGCGCGACGCGGTCAGCACCGAACGCGCGTTGAGATCCATCACCGCGTCGTAATGCGCCTCTGTCTGCTCGGCGTAGGGCACGCGGCCGAGCATGCCGCCGGCATTGTTGACCAGCCCGTCGAGGCGGCCGAAATGCTGCGCGCTGTCCTCGACGACGCGTTCGACGTCGGCGGCCAGAGAAAAATCGCCCTGGACGAGAAACACCTCGCCGCCATTGTCGCGAATGGCTTTGCCAAGTTTCTCGGCGGCGTCACGGCTGGAATTGTAGTGCAGTGCGACCAGACATTTCTGCGCCGCATAAGCCAAGGCGAGCGCCGCGCCGATGCCGGTCGAGGCGCCGGTGACCAGCACCGCCTTGCCGGCGAGATCGGGAATGACAAGCCCGAGGGGAGTGGTTGTCGCTGGCACTGTCGTTTCTCCGGGATTTTCGCGGTTCTTAGCTGGTCTTGCTACCCTTGCATTCAGTCCATGCAGCTTCAAGGCCTGAGATAGGCATAGCCCTGGCTTTGCAGTTCGGCGAGCTTGACGACGCCGCCACTGTCGGCCGCATGAAAACCGTCGAGCAGGTCGGCGAGCGAAATATCCATGCCGTGCATGGTGTTGGCGCAGGCATGCGGATCGAGCCCTTGCTGGATGAGACCGGTGAAACGACCGGAGACCGCCGCCGATATGCCCTTCGACTTGAAACCGGCAAGAGCCGGACCATGGACGACCAGCGCGATATCGACATTGCCGCCGGTGCCTTCGTAATGGTTCTTGATGTTGCCCAGCACGAAATTGACCTTGTCGAGGTCACTGAGATGATAGGCGACCTTCAATCTCGTGGCCTCGGTGGCCGCGGCTTGCGCCACCCGCAGTCCAATCAGCGTGCCGGCTCCGACGAGAATCGCGCGGAACATGTCGCGTCGACGCATGGCGATGGTTCCCCCCGGGTTGACAGATGGCCGCGAATTGCGTGGCCGCGACGCCGAGTGTAGCATAAATCGGCGTCGCGTCCTGCCGATGCGGAGGGTCACATGGCGTTCGAACAGAGACTGGCAAGCGTCCTGTCCGGAGCGGCCTTGTTGAGCCTGCTGGGCGCGACGGCTTTCGCCGACGAGGCGGCCAAGCTCACCGAACTCAGTCCCAACGGTCAGGACGCCTGTTTCGGCCGCATCTACGATGCCAACCACCTCAAGGCGCATCCGGAGCAGAAGGTGGCCCGGATCTTCTTCTACTACGGCCATGATCCGGTCAGCAGGCCGAACGAGGAACCGGCCGCGAATGCCGGCACGTCCTACAATGGCTTCGTCACCACCACGGTGCGTGGCGCCAAGGCTCCGGAATGGGCCGGCGGCTGGTGTAGGCACCAATCCGAGGATGGCGCATCAAACCCGATCCATTGCGGCATGGAATGCGACCGCACGCTGGCGTCGCTGAAAGTCGACCACAAGGGCCGGCTGATCCTTTCGGACCTGCAGCCCGATATCTATCTCGATGCCGGTTCCGAGGAGGAACTCGGCACGACTGAATACAACAGGCAGGCGCTGGGGTCGCGGGACGACAATTTCCGCCTCGACCCGATGCCGGCAGCGACCTGCAAGGCGGAGTTCGCCCGCATCGACCCGATCGACCCAGCGATGGGTCCGCCGCTGCGCGACCGGCTGAAGCCCGACCAGGCCTTCTGCTACGGACGCGACTACGATGCCGCGCATTTCGGTTCGCATCCCGACCAACTGACCCAGTCGATCCGCGTGTTCCGTGGGCCGGTCGAACTGGCTTCATTCGCGGCGGGCGGCGACCTTGCCAATTGGCCTGACGGCGCCGACATCGCCGTTTCGGTCACGACGCGGCAAAAGTCGGGCAAGGTCACGCAGGCGTATTCCTGCCAGGGCGAGGCCGACCAGTGGCGCTGCGCGGCGAGTTCGAAGATGAGCGATTTCTCCTGCGATATCACGCAGAAGGAGATTTTCCTCAAGCGCGGCGCCAACGGCATGATGATGCTGGCCAATCCCAACAACAGCCTGGCAATCGTCGATTTCTGTTCACAGGCAGCCGACGGCAAGACGAAGTCGGACGACAAGATCTACCGGCTGGAACCGATGCCGCAATCGGCTTGCGCGCCTTAAGCGGAGCCCTGGTTAGGTCAGCACGAAGGGATATATCTTTGCTATATCTCATTTGAGGATAGCACGATGAACAAAGCGAAAGTGTTCTGGTCAGGCAGGTCCTAAGCCGTGCGCCTGCCGAAGGAGTTCCGTTTCGACACAGAGGAGGTCTCGATACGCCGTCACGGGCAAACCGTCATCTTGGAACCGCTTGCGCAGGACTGGGCGTGGCTCGACCAAGTGATTGGACTGCTTGATGATGATTTCGCCCAGGCAGCACTGGAACGTCAGGACGGGCAGGATCGACCTGCCTTGGAAGACGTCTTCAAGTGATCTACCTGCTCGACACCAATGCTGTCATCGCGGTCATGAAGGGGCGATGAGGGTCTGCTTGCCTGCTGAAACGGCATAGGCCGCAGGACTTTGCCGTCTCGCCTATTGTGTCGAAAATTTGGCGCGTATCGAGCTCTGCAGTTTCCTGTGCTCGAATTCGATCGGGAAGATGCGAGACATGCCGGAGGGCAACGCTTGCCACATTGGGAACTCCAATTGGTCCCTACGATGCGTTGACTGGTGGGCAGGCGCGCTCGCGGAATCTTACGCTGATGACCCGCAATATCCGGGACTTCGAGCGGATCAAAGCTCTGTCAATCGAGACGTGGTGAACTGCCTCACGCGAACGGCACCGCCGTCGTGCCCTTGGGCAGCTTGGCTTCATCATCGGGCTCGACATGGATGGTGACGCGCACGGAAGGGATTTCCGCCTGCAGCGAATCCTCGATGCGGTCGCAGATGACGTGGCTGGCGCCAACCGACATGTCGGCATCGACGACCAGATGGAATTCGATGAAGGTGGCGCGGCCGGCGATGCGTGTCTTGAGGTCGTGCACTTCGAGCGCGCCTTTGCAATTGGCCGAAATGATGTCGCGGATGCGCATGTGCTCCTGGGTATCGACGGCGCGGTCCATCAGCCCGTTCATCGACGAGCCGATAACATGCCAGCCCTGCCAAAGAATGTTGAGCGCGACGATCACGGCCAGCGCCGGATCGAGGATCTGCCATCCGGTCAGCACCGCGCCGACGAGGCCGGCGAAGACGCCGACCGAGGTCACGACGTCGGTCATGATGTGCTGGCCGTCGGCGACCAGTGCCGGCGATCTTGCGTTGCGCCCTGTACGGATCAGCGCCCAGGCCCAGAAAGCGTTGATGACCGTCGCCACACCGTTGACGGCAAGGCCTTCCCATGGCTGCTGGAGCGGGACGGGGTTGAGCCAGGATTGCCAGACCTCGTTCAGGATCAGGAGTGCCGCCACCACGATCAGCACGCCTTCCAGGACGGCCGAGAAATACTCGGCCTTGTGGTGGCCGAACGGATGGTCCTGGTCGGCTGGCTTGTAGCTCACCTGGATCGCCCAGAAAGCGGCGGCCGAGGCGATGACGTTGACGATCGATTCCAGCGCGTCCGAATAGAGTGCGACGGAACCGGTGATGTACCAGGCGGCAAGCTTGAGTGCGAGCACCACGCAAGCGACGACGATCGACCAGAAGGCAAGCCTTGCGACCTTTCGCCTGGTCGCGGCCTTCGCCGCGATCGCCGTCGTGTCCCGCGTTTCGACCATCGTCTCTAGGCGGCCTTGTCCTTGGCCTTGCGCGGCAGGTGGGCGACGATGTTCTCGATGATGCGCATGCCGGCATTGTGGCCGAGCGTCATGATCGATTCCGGATGAAATTGCACGGCGGCGATTGGCTCCTTGCGGTGCTCGAAGGCCATGATGACGCCGTCTTCGGTCTCGGCGGTGACCACGAAATCGTCGGGTAGCCGCACCGGATCGGCGAAGATCGAATGGTAACGGCCGACGGTGACTTCCTTGGGCAGGCCGGAGAAGATGATGCCGGGCTTGGAGACGCGAATGCGCGACGGCTTGCCGTGCATCGGCACATGCAGCTGCCGCAATTCGCCGCCATAGGCCTCGGCCAGCGCCTGCAGGCCGAGGCAGACGCCGAAGATCGGCAGCTCGCGGGCGCGCGCTCGTCCGATGGTGGCGGCGCAGTCGAAATCTTTGGGCGTGCCGGGACCAGGCGACAGCACGACGAGATCCGGCTTCAGCCGGTCGAAAACTTCTTCCGGCACGGGGGTGCGCACGGTCGAGACATTAGCGCCGGTCTGACGGAAGTAATTGGCCAGCGTGTGGACGAAGCTGTCTTCATGGTCGACGAGCAGGATGTTGACGCCGTCGCCGACGCGCGCGGTGGTGCGCTCGGTGCTGGCGGCATTGCCCGTCTTGGCGTCGCGGATGGCGGAGAGCATGGCGGAGGCCTTCAGTTCGGTTTCGGCTTCTTCTTCCTCGGGAATGCTGTCGAACAGTAATGTGGCGCCGGCACGCACCTCGGCAATGCCGTCCTTGATGCGGATGGTGCGCAGTGTCAGGCCGGTGTTCATGTCGCCGTTGAAATTGACCATGCCGATGGCGCCGCCATACCAGGCGCGCGGGCTCTTCTCGTTCTGCTCGATGAAGCGCATGGCCCATAGTTTCGGCGCGCCGGTAACGGTCACCGCCCAGGCGTGCGAGAGAAACGCGTCGAAGGCGTCCATGCCTTCGCGCAGCCTGCCCTCGATATGGTCAACCGTATGGATAAGCCGCGAATACATCTCGATCTGGCGGCGGCCGATGACGCGCACCGAACCCGGCTCGCAGACGCGCGACTTGTCGTTGCGGTCGACATCCGAGCACATTGTGAGCTCGGATTCATCCTTCTTGGAATTGAGCAGCTTCAGGATCTGCTCTGAGTCGGAAATGGCGTCGTCGCCACGCTTGATCGTGCCCGAGATCGGGCAGGTCTCGACACGGCGGCCGTTGACGCGCACGAACATTTCGGGCGAAGCGCCGATCAGGTATTCGCCTTCACCCAGATTGATGAAGAAGGAATAGGGCGAGGGGTTGATCGACTTCAGCTTGCGCGAAATATCGGAGGGTTGGGTCTCGCAGCGTTCGTAGAACATCTGCCCGGGTACGACCTCGAACAGGTCACCGCGCTTGAAGCTGTCCATCGCGCGGCGCACAAGATTGGCGTATTCGCCGGGTTCATGGTCGCCGCGCGGCGGGATACGGTCGGCGGTCTTGAACGGCTCGGCGATCTCGTCGCGCGGCAGGCCTTCGGTCGAAAAACCCTTGCCGGCGTAGTCATATCGATCGGTCCAGGCCTTGGCCGAATAATGATCGACGACCAGGATCTCGTCGGGCAGGAACAGCACGAGATCGCGCTGGCTTGGCTTGCGTTCGAGCTTGTAGTCGACCGGATCGAACTGGAAGGCGAGGTCGTAGCCGAAGGCGCCGTAAAGGCCGAGATTGGCGTCTTCGGCGGTCTTGAACAAGGCGGTGATGGCGCGCAGAACCGTGAAGACGGAAGGAACGCGGCTGCGTTCTTCTTCGGTGAAGACGCGGCCCGGCTTGGCGACGTCGAGGCGGATCAGCTTTTTCGACGCCTCGGCGATCGTGATCTCGGCGATATCGCCGAGCGTCTTGACGATGACCGGCAGAAGCACCTCGCCCCGCCGGTTCAGCGCCTCGATGCGGATGGACCGGCCACGCGCCGAGATCACCAAAGGCGGGTCGATGATGGCGGTGTCCCAACGCGTATAGCGGCCGGGATATTCATAGTTCGAAGAGAACACCGCGCCCCGGCGCGCATTCAGCCCGTCGACATAGGCGTCGATGGCGCCTTCATAGGGCCGGTCGTGGCGCTCGCGGGTGATGGTGATGCCACCCCCGGTCACAAAACTCTCTGCGCCGTTGTCCAGAACCTTCATCGTCATTGCCGTCTCCATCAGCTTCTTGGGCAACGGACCCGGGAATGGCTTGGAAAAAACAAATGGCCGCCCGGACATTCCGCTGCGGCCACCCTCTCTTTTCACGCGCACGCGTCGAACAGGCCGCTGTCAGCAGGCCCACCACCAAACGGTCTTGATCGAACGCATGTTCATGGCGATTCCCATAGCGGCGATTGAGCGACCGCGCAACTGGATTCGGTGGAGGCTCAATCTTCCAGTGTGCCGGACCTTGCGTCGGCGCTCTTCCTGTCGCCCACCAGTTTCAACAGATCCTCGCCGGCGCGGATGATACGGCGCGAGCGCCGGGTCAGGACGATGCCGGCCTGCGGCGCGAACACCTCGGTGCGGCCATCGGCTTCGCCCGGTGCGTGGACGATGACGGCAAGCCGCGTATCCTTGGCCACGCGGTCGCCGGGCTCCACGTCGTAAAGCACGGCACCTGCCCGGGGCGCCGGCATCATGTCGATGTTTTCGAGCGGTGCGACAACCCCGGTGAAGGCACCGGGTGAGGGCAGGGCCGGGTCGGCGACCACGCCGCGCGCCACCAGCAGCCGGTAGAGCCCCGCGGCGTCCGACGCCGCGAACGCGCCATCGACATCGAGGATGCCGCGATATTCGACCGTCGTGACGACGCGCCGGCCGAGCTTCGCCACATCGGCGGGAACGTTCTGATAGGGCATGATCGAGGCGCCCTCGAAAGTGCCGTCCGTGTCTTCACTCCACAGCACCACCGCCTCGACGCCCATGGCGGCGGCGCAGTCGGCCATTGCCGGCCACAGGCTGGTGTGGACATACAGGTAGGAAAGACCCTCGTCGTCGCAATGCAGGTCGAGCACGATGTCGTGGCCGAGTGAAAGCTGCACCAGTCTCGTCTTCAGCCGCTGGTCGGGCGTGCCGTGCGCGGTGTCGGGCAGGAGTGCCGTGTCGGGCGCGGCGAGCAGCGGAAAACCGCGGTTGAAGTTGGTGCGCGTGCCCAGATGAAAACGGCCCTGATGTTCGCCGAAATGATACTGGGCGCGGCCGATCGGATTGGCCCAGGGCACGATGGTGATGTCGCCCTTGATGCGCCCCTCCGCCTCGGCCCTGGCCAGCATCGGCATCAGTGCATCAATGGCGACGACTCCGGGCAGTTCGCCGGCATGGAGTGCTGCCTGCAGATAGGCCGAAGGCGCGGATTTGTCGGTTCCAGCGAAGCGAAACAGCGGGAATTCATAGGAAACGCCCTCGCTGTCGCCGGCTATGCGTTCGATCGATTTCTGCATGGTCTTTTCTCCGTCGAGAGGCGAGAAGGACATGCCTCTTCGATCGTGCGCTTGTCGATTGGTCCAGGCTGTCGCGCTATGGGCGCAAGCAGCTACTACGCGGCAGGCTGAAGAGCGACGGCCGGAGCGCGCCGGTCCAGTGCCTGCGAGGCAACGGCCACGGCGACCGCCAGCAGAGCGAGTGCCGCGCCCACCAGCGGCAGGTTGGCATAGGAAACGCCCCAGGAGAGCGCCACGCCGCCGATCCAGGCGCCGCTGGCGTTGCCGACATTGAAGGCGCCCTGGTTCAGCGTGGCGGCAAGGTTCGGTCCCTCGGAAGCGGCTTCCACGACACGGATCTGCAACGGCGGCACGACGACGAAGACGAGCATGCCCCACAGGAAGACGATGCCTATGGCGACACTGGCGATAGCGCCGAACTGCATGAAGCCGACAAACAGGACCGCCAGCAGCAGCAGCGTGCCGATGACCGTCGGCATCAGCTTCCAGTCGGCCAGCCGGCCGCCGATGATGTTGCCGATGGTCATGCCGGCGCCGAACAGCAAGAGCACCCAGGTGACCGCTGAAGTCGAGAGGCCGGACACGTCGGTGAGATAGGGTTTGATGTAGGTGAAGACGGCAAACAGGCTGGCTGAGGCGAGCGCCGCGATCAGCATGGCCAGCCACACCTGCAGCTTGCCGAGCACGCGCAATTCGCCGCGCAAGCCGTCGCCGCTTGGTTCAGTGACATCCGGCGGCACTAGCCAAGCGATCGCCGCGACCGAGATCAGCCCGATGCCGACCACCGCCAGGAAGGTGGCGCGCCAGCCGAAGGCTTCGCCAAGCGCCGTTCCGGCGGGAACGCCGAGGATGTTAGCCAGCGTCAGGCCGGCGAACATCAGCGCGATGGCGCTGGCACGCTTGTTGCGGGGCACCAGGCTGGCGGCGACGACCGAACCGATGCCGAAGAAGGCGCCGTGGCCGAAGGCGGTGAAGACGCGCGCGCCCATCAGCATCCAGTAATTGGGCGCGATGGCGCAGAGCAGGTTGCCGACGACGAACAGTGCGGCCAGTCCGACCAGCACCGGCTTGCGCGGCAGATGCGCGGTGGCCATCGCCACGATTGGCGCGCCGAAGACCACGCCCAGCGCATAGCCCGTGACCAGCAGCCCGGCCGCGGGAATGGTCACGCCAAGGTCGGCGGCGACCTCCGGCAGCAGACCCATGATGACGAATTCGGTGGTGCCGATGCAGAAGGACGCAATGGCAAGCGCAAGGATCGGCAAAGGCATGGGAGGTCCAGACTGAATCGGTTCAAATGGAAACTGCGCGAGCGCCCCATGGCGCACAAGCGCCATTGCAGCAATGCAGCAATGCAGAAAGCGGAGAGCAAAGAGGCACTGGCAGCGGTGCTTGTGCCGTGCCCTGCCGGGCTAGACGACCCTGACCGAACCCGGCCGAGCGGCCGAACCGACCGGCTGAGCCGGAGTTCAGACCAGCGGCTTCAACTCCTGGGCGATGGTAGGCAGCAGTTCCGAGACATTGGGGTGGATGTGCATGGCGCGCGCCAGCGTGTCCACAGGTGCCTTGGCATACATCAGATCAAGCACGCAATGCACGGCTTCATCGCCGCCGGGGCCAAGCACGCAGCAGCCGAGGATTTCCCTTGTGTCGGCGTCGACGAGGATCTTCATGAAGCCTTGCGTCTCGCCTTTCTCGATGGCACGGCCGACACGGGTCATCGGCCGCTGGCCGACCAGCGCGCGGCGTCCCGACTTCTTCACCGACGCCTCGGTCATGCCGCAGCGGCCGAGCGGCGGATCGATGTACAGAGCGTAGGCCTCGATGCGGTCGGTGACCTTGCGCGGATCATTGTCGAGCAAATTGGCCGCAACGATCTCGTAATCGTTGTAGGACGTGTGGGTGAAGGCGCCCTTGCCATTGCAGTCGCCCATCGCCCAGATGCCGGGCACGCTGGTGCGCAACTGGTCGTCGACGGTGATGAAGCCGCGTTTGTCGACCTCGATGCCGGCCTGGTCGAGGCCGAGATCGTCGGTATTGGGCGTTCGCCCCAGAGCCAGGAGCACATGCGAGCCGACGGCCGGCGGCTTGCCGGCGGAGAAGGCAACAGCAATATCCTCGCCCTGCCTGGCGAAGCTTATGGCGTCGGCGCCGAGATGGACCGCGATGCCTTCGTTTTCGAGGATCAACAGGATGGCGTCGGACACATCCTCGTCTTCGCGGCCGATCAGCCGCGAGCCCTTTTCGATAATCGTGACCTCCGCGCCGAAGCGGCGGAACATCTGCGCGAATTCGAGCGAGATGTAGCTGCCGCCGACCACCACGAGGTGGCGCGGCAACACGTCGAGGTCCATCATCGAAGAGTTGGTGAGAAAGTCGATGTCGTGAATGCCGGGCAGATCCGGTAACGATGCGCGGCCGCCGGTGTTGAGAAAGATCTTGCCGGCGGTTAGGAGATCATCGCCGACGCGCACCGTGTTGGCGGATTCGAAACGCGCATGGCCGCGATAGAGCGTGCATTTATCCATGTCGGCGATCCAGGTTTCCAGATTGCCGCGGGCGTCGTTCGACACCTTGTCCTTGCGCGCCTTGACCCTGGGATAGTCGACGCCGACCGGGCCGGAGAGGGTCACGCCATAGTCCGCGGCGCGCCGCGCGAGATGCGCGGCATAGGCGCTGGCGACCATGGCCTTGGTCGGCATGCAGCCGGTGTTGACGCAGGTGCCGCCGACCAGCTTGCGCTCGATCAGCGCCACGCTCATGCCGGCCGCCGTCAGCCGGCCGGCCAGCGGAGGGCCGGCCTGGCCGGCACCGATGACGATGGCATCGAAGGTTTTCGCCGTCATGCCACCGCCGCCACGATCAAGAGGCCGCCAACGATCGCGACCGCGTCCTCGATGAAGGCCGCGGGCTGGTCCTTGCCGAAGGCGGCCGCCAGCCGGCCGCGCGCCTCCGCGCCGCCGAGCGTGCCGATAACGGCCCCTATGGCGCCGGCGATCAGGCAGGCGATGGTGGCGCCGCCAGTGGCGCCGATCACAGCGCCGCTGAAGGCACCGAGCAGGATACGGGCGCCGAATTGCTGCGGCACCTTGCGGCTCGGCGTCGACGGCAACTGGTCGGTGACCAGCTCGACGATAGCCAGGATAGTGAAAATGCCGACAGCGGCCCAGTGGCTCATGAAGCTTGCCCAGGTGCCGGCAACCGGCAGCCAGCCGAGCCAGGCGCCCCAGGCGACGGCGGCCGGCGCGGTCATGGCGCGCAGGCCGGCAATGACCCCGATCAGAAGTGCAAGAATGTAAAGCATGTTCATCCCCCTCGATCCCGGGCCGGGACAGCCCTGAAAAGGCAGGCTACCATAGGTCCGGTATTTGGCCAGTACTTGCATAGGCGCTCTCTTACGCCGCAACGGTGCGTGGCAATGATGACGGAGGCACCGCATGGCTGAGAGCGAACGCGCAAAAATGGCGGCGGGCGAGTGGTATACGTGCATGGATGACGAACTGGAGGCGCTGCGCGGCGTGGCTGCGGGCGCCGTATTCGAGCACAATTCGCTTGCGCCCCGTCAGCGCGGCAACATCGGGCCTGCCTTGCGGGATCTGCTCGGCGGCGCGGGCGAGGGCGCCCGCATCGAGGCGCCGTTCCACTGTGCCTATGGCTTCAACATCTTTCTCGGGGACGGCGTCTTTCTCAATGCCGGCTGCATCATTCTCGACACGGCAAGCGTGCGCATCGGCAAGGGAACGCTGCTCGGCCCCAATGTGCAGATCTATTGCGCCGAGCATCACAGGGAGGCCGCGGGGCGACAAGCCGGGCTGGAAATCGCCAGGCCGGTCGAGATCGGTGCCGATGCCTGGATCGGCGGCAGCGCGGTCATCCTGGCTGGGATCAGCATCGGCGGGGGCGCCATCGTCGGCGCCGGCGCCGTGGTGACGCGCGACGTGCCCGCGAACATGACGGTGGTCGGCAATCCGGCGCTGGCGGTCAAACGCGGTTGAGTGCTCGGCGGGCGCTCAGTGCGAAAGCGCGTGCGGCGACCGGTCGCCTTGGTCGGCCCGCCTGGAAAATTCACGCCGGTATTGCGCCGGTGAGGTCCTGAGACGCGCCGAAAAATGCTGGCGCAGCGAGGTGGCGCTGCCGAAGCCGGCCTCGAAGGCCACGACGTCCATCGATTTTTCCGTCGCCTCGAGCAGACGCTGCGCCAGTTCAAGCCGTTGCTCGATCAGCCAATCGCCGAAACTGGTGCCGATCGATTTCTGGAAGCGGCGGGTGAAGGTGCGCCGTGTCATGCCGGCGGCTTCGGCGACGCGGTCCAAGCTGTGCGCATCGCCGAGCGTCGCACGCACCGCGTCGAGTGCTTGTGTGAACCTGTCGGTATCGGCGCTCCTCGCCAGCGGGCGCTCGATGAACTGCGCCTGTCCGCCTTGCCGGTGCGGGGAGAGCACGATCTGCCGCGCGAGCCGCAGTGCTGCCTCGGCGCCGTAGCGGGCGCGAACGATATGGAGGCAGCAGTCGAGCCCGGCCGCGACGCCGGCCGACGTCACCACGTCGCCATTGTCGACATAGAGCACCTCGGCATCCACCGCGATGTCGGGATGAAGCTTCTGAAGCCGCTCGGCATAGGCCCAATGCGTGGCCGCACGCCGACCGCCAAGCAGTCCGGCAGCAGCGACTGCGAATGTTCCCAGGCAAAGGCCGACGATCAGGGCACCATTGCGGTGGGCCCGCCGCAATGCTTGGCTCAGCGGTTCCGGCAGCGGATCTTCGAGATCCCGCCAGCTCGGCACGATGATGATGTCGGCGCCATCGAGGCCCTCTAGCCCATGGGGCGCGGCGACGCTCAGCCCGGCCTCGGTGTGGACGGGACCGGCCTCGATCGCGCAGATGCGGAAGTCGAAGCGCGGCAGGCCGAACGATGTGCGATCTTCGCCGAACACCAGGCAAGGCACGGAGAGATGGAACGGGCTGATGCCGTCGAAGGCGAGGACGGCGACGATCTGGTGGGTCATGTCTTCCGGGGATTTCTGCGCGGGGTTATGCGGATTGTCCCAATTCTTTCGAATGATGTCAATCGGGCCACTTTCGCCCGATGGTGGCGGACCTATGCTCGGGCATCACATCAAGCCTGAAAGGAATGCATCATGTCCGAACCAGCCAGCAAGACGCCGCGCCGCGCGCTCGTCGTCGTGGACGTCCAGAATGACTATGACGGCGGCAATCTCGCCATCCAGCATCCGCCGTTCCGCGACAGCGTCGTCAACGTGGCGCGCGCAATGGACGCGGCAGCAGCGGCCGGCATCAAGGTGGTGGTCGTCAAGCAGATGGCGCCGGAGACGTCGCCAATCTTCGCCAAGGGCAGCCATGGCGCGGAATTGCATCCCGAGATATCGAGGCGGCCACGCGACCACTATGTCGAGAAGACGCTGCCTTCCGCCTTCACCGGCACCGATCTCGAAGAGTGGCTGCGCGCCAACGCCATCGATACGATCGTGGTGGTCGGCTACATGACGCATAATTGCGACCTGTCGACCATCATCCATGCCGTGCATATGGGCTTTGCCGTCGAGTTCCTGTCCGACGCGACCGGCTCGGTGCCTTACGCCAACAGCGCGGGCTATGCCTCGGCCGAGGAGATCCACCGCGTGGTGACAATCATCCTGCAGTCGCGCTTCGCCGCCGTGCTCAAGACCGCCGAATGGATCGAGTGCCTGAAGACCGGCACCTTGCCGGAACGCGATACGATCTTCGGCTCCAACCAGCGGGCGCTGGCTCGCAACGCTGCGTAGTCGTCTGCGGAAATACAAAGGGCGCCGCATCGCTGCGGCGCCCTTTGCACTTTTTGGAATTGAGGATTTCTAGAACAGGCCTTCGATCTGGCCGGCTTCGTTGAGGAAAATCTTTTCCGACGACGGCGCCCTGGGCAGGCCGGGCATGGTCATGACCTCGCCGCAGATAATGACGACGAAGCCGGCACCCGCCGAAAGCCTGACCTCGCGCACCGGTACGGTGTGGCCGGTTGGCGCGCCGCGCAGGTTCGGGTCGGTCGAGAAGGAATACTGCGTCTTGGCCATGCAGACCGGCAAGTGGCCGTAGCCGGCCTGCTCCCAGGCGTGCAACTGGTCGCGCACCGACTTGTCGGCGATCGCTTCCGAGCCGCGATAGATGCGCTGGACGATGGTGTTGATCTTCTCGAACAGCGGCATGGCGTCGGGATAGAGCGGCGCGAACTGCGAGGCACCGGATTCGGCCAGCGCCACCACTTTCTTGGCGAGATCCTCGATGCCGGCCGAGCCGTTGGCCCAGTGCTTGCACAGGATCGCCTCTTCGCCCATCGAGGCGACATAATCCTTCATCGCCTGGATTTCGCCATCCGTGTCGGAGTAGAAGTGGTTGATGGCAACTACCGCCGGCACGCCGAACTGCCTGATGTTCTCGATGTGGCGGCCGAGATTGGCGCAGCCCTTCTTCACCGCCTCGATGTTTTCCTTGCCGAGGTCTTCCTTCTTGACGCCGCCATTCATTTTCATGGCGCGTACGGTGGCGACGATGACCGCCGCCGCCGGCTTCAGCCCGGCCTTGCGGCACTTGATGTCGAAGAATTTTTCCGCGCCGAGATCGGCGCCGAAGCCGGCTTCCGTGACGACGTAGTCGGCAAGCTTGAGCGCCGTCGTGGTGGCGACCACCGAGTTGCAGCCATGCGCGATGTTGGCGAACGGGCCGCCATGCACGAAGGCCGGATTGTTCTCCAGCGTCTGCACCAGATTCGGCTGCATGGCGTCCTTGAGCAGCACGGCCATGGCGCCGTCGGCCTTGAGGTCACGGGCATAGACAGGCGACTTGTCGCGGCGATAGGCGACGATGATGTCGCCCAGGCGCTTCTCCAGGTCCTTCAGGTCGGTGGCGAGGCACAGGATGGCCATGACCTCGGAAGCGACGGTGATGTCGAACCCGGCCTCGCGCGGATAGCCGTTGGCGACGCCGCCGAGCGAGCAGATGATCTCGCGCAGCGCCCGGTCGTTCATGTCCATGACGCGGCGCCAGGCAACGCGGCGGGTGTCGATGCCGAGCTCATTGCCCCAATAGATGTGGTTGTCGATCAACGCCGACAGGAGGTTGTGCGCCGTGGTGATGGCATGAAAGTCGCCGGTGAAATGGAGGTTCATATCCTCCATCGGCACGACCTGCGCGTAGCCGCCGCCGGCCGCACCGCCCTTGACGCCGAAATTCGGACCGAGCGAGGCTTCGCGGATGCAGATGATCGCTTTCTTGCCGATGCGGTTCAGGCCGTCGCCGAGGCCGACGGTGGTGGTCGTCTTGCCTTCGCCGGCCGGGGTCGGGTTGATGGCGGTGACCAGGATCAGCTTGCCGTCCTTGTTGCCCTTCACCGATTTGATGAATTCGGCGGAGACCTTCGCCTTGTCATGGCCATAGGGCAAAAGGTGTTCGGTCGGGATGCCGATCTTGGCGCCGATCTCCTGGATCTGTTTTTTCTTCGCACCGCGGGCGATCTCGATGTCGGACTTCACTTCTGCCATGACGGCTTTCCTCTGGATTGGACGGTGGAGGGGACGGGTTGATCACTGGTGCATGTTCGATACGCCGCGCGGGCAAGGGCATGTTCTAGCCCTCTCGCTGCCGTGGCGTCAACTTTCATGCAACTATGTTTCCTATGAAGAAAATTCCTCTGCGGCGGGCCGACCTGCCTCCGGTTCTTTCTGGCTCGGCTTGCCGCGCCGTATAGAAGCCAGAGCGGGGACGCGTCCGCCGTCTCAAAACAGCCGCGCAATGCACGGAATGCGACAGACACGGCGGCGCAAATCCGCCATCGCCGGCCTAAAGCGCATCGCGCTTCAGGCATTTGTTTCCATGCATATCGTTCTTCCCAGGCCGGACCACTTTTGGGTGACATGCATTGGGCCGACCGGCCCTACTGCGTCAGCACGTTGCTGATTTCGACCATGTTGGAACGCACCCTGAGCACATAGAAACCCATGGTCGTCAGATGCGTGGGCAGCAGCCAGCCGTCCTCGCGGCCATTGGCGATGATGAAGGGCTGGATGCGCAGCGCCGAGACGAACTGCGCGTCCATCGTATCCCACAGGCTCTGCAGGTGCTTTTCCTTGATGACGTCCTCGAAGTCGGCCTGCGCGCCCTTCATCAGTCCGTAATAGGCGTAGAGCTGGCCATAGGCGAACCAGTAGCGGTCGTCGGCGCGGAAATCGAACCAGCCATTGTTATGGTTTTCGGCACGTTCCTTGAGGATGGCCGAGGTCGAGCCGATATCGCTGGCGATACGGTCGATATATTGCTTCAGATTGTCGGCACGGGCATCAAAGGTGGCCTGGCAGGTGGCGAGGCGGGCGTTGAAGGAGCGCAGCTTGCGCACGGCGTCGCGATAATAGCTCGGGGTCGGCGTCTTCGGGCCGAACGGGCTTACACCGAAATACCAGGTGTACTCGTCGAACTGCAGATTGCCGCGCGCATCCTGCAGGTCGGCGTCGATCTGCGATGTCGTGCGCACACGGCCGAGATTGTCGGCGAGCTCGGTCGCGGTGCGGCGCACCGCCTGGTTGATGCCGCGCTGGAACGAGGCCTTGTTGTCCATCCACGGCGTGTTGTCCCAGCTGATGCCGAACAGGCCGAGCTTGTAGAGGATCATCGACGAGATCCAGGCATTCTGGTTAACGTTGAAGTCGGTCAAATCGGCGGCAATCTGGGCGATGCCGGAGTTGCCACAGGTCCTGGCAGTGTCGGCACCGGCACCGGCTGCTACCTGTTCGCCCGCCGAGATGTTGCGCTTCTCGAACGTGTAGGTGTCGGGATAGCTCGGATTGAAATTATTCCACCACTGGGTGGCGTAGAAGAAATTGGCGTAGAGGCCGAGCAGCACCAACAGGGCGAGGCCGAGCACGGCCTTGAGGATCCAACCGCGCTGCGCATACCAGCGGCCGGCCCACATGAACGGCCACAAGATGACGCCGATCAGGAGGCCGATGCCGCGGCCGATCCATTGGAAAATCCTGACGAAGAAGTTCACGATCGGATCGAGCATGGCTGTGTCACCCCTCAAGGCATAATGTCAAAAAGTTGCGGACTTTTGGATAACATCATGCGCCAAAACAACAAGTTAGAACGAAATGACGGCCGGTTTCGTTCTAGTCAGTCAGGCCGTAGAGGCGCGTGCGGAACGCCACCTTGTCCTTCAGATATGTGGTTTTCAGAACGTCCACAACATGCGATCGCCAGGCGTCGCTGAAGCCCTCATAGTCCTTGTAGAAGCCCTGCTTGTTGAAGACGTAGCGCGAGACGAAGTCCGACGGCACGAAATCCGAGATCAGCCGGTTGGTCAGCCAGGCGTCGGGATGGTCGGGCTTGGCGCGGACCACCAGGAAGCGCTGCTGCGGGAACACATCCTCGATCTTGAGATGGCCGAGCTGGGCAATCTCGCGCTTGGCGGCGTTGAGGAAGGGGAAATTGCCGTCCCTGGTGATCAGGTCGGCATGGCCCTGGATCCAGGTCTGCAGCCAGACCTTGTCGACGTCGGTCAGATTGCGATCCGGCTCGGCGTCGCGGATCAGCGCGCGCACCACCATCTCGGCGCGGTGCTCGAGATAGCCCGAGGCTTCGATCCAGGAGGCGCGCGGCAGTTCGATGCGGCCGGTGGCGGCGAGGAACTTGAACACCTTGTCGGCGTCCTTGATCGAGAGATAGCTTACCTGCCACGGCCGCGAGCGGCGGAAACCGGGGGCCGCCGGATCGCTGATGACGGTCGTCATGTCGGGGTCGACGAACACGTAGAGCCCGCCGAAATGGCTGGTCCAGTAGGCGTTGTGGCGGAAGATTACCTGGTCGGGCACCAGCGCGTTCTCGCGGATGTCGCCGCAGATCTTGGCCAGTTCCACCATGCGGGTGAGCATGGCGTTGTCGCGCCAGGCGTCAGGCTCCTGTTTCAGGCGGTCGACGAGCTTGCCGAGCTCCGCGGCCTTGCCCAGCACATCTTCGGCCGACAGCACCTTGAACTCGACCTGGTTGATCGACAGCAGATCCTCGATATCGTTGACCTTGGGAATGGAATCCTCGATCTCGCCGTAGATGACATCCTTGATGGTCAGCGCGTCGATGGCGCGCTGATTCCTGGACATGAACTCGAACATCAGCTGCGAGGTGTTGGAGAAGGCGGTGTGCACCACCGGCAGGTCGATCTGCGACGGCGTCAGGATGATGAAGCGGCGGTTGACCTCATTGGGATCGAGGTAGCCGTAGTCGCCGCATTCCTCCGCCACTTCCGGCGAAAAACCGGTGCGGTCGATCTGGAAGCTCTTCAGCTTGGTGGGCTCGAGGCCAAAGGCGGCAAGCGCCTTGTTGTAGCGCTCGATGAGATGCGGCTCGTCGACGACGAGCAGCCGGCCGTAAATGAGCTCGTTGTCGCGCAGGAGATCGGGTTTGCGGGCCATTATTCCTTCTCCCACAAGGGGAGAAGGAAAGGCCGGAGCGCATCACGCATTCCACAGCCCCTTTTTCTTCATCTCCTCCATCTCACGCGCTGCCCGTTCGCGCAGCCGCGCGTCACGCAGCAGCTTTTCCACGGCGGAGTCGTCGGACTTGTCGGAGTAGCGGAACTCGCTGTCGGCGTAGCGGTTGATCTCCTGCATGACCATGTCCATCGAGAACGGGCCGCGCAGTTGCTCGATCATCACTTTCTTCTCGTCATAGCTCTTGTGCATGAAAACCTCTGGTTTTTCGAACCAGTCGTCGGGAAGCTCGATGTCCATGGCGCGCATCTTGATGGCGTCGGTGACGTTCTTGATGGCGCGGCCGGTGAAGCGCGGCTCGGCCTGCTTGATCAGGTGCAGATAGGTGCCGATGTCGGCCATGGTCTTGGGCGCGCCATTCTCCTTCATGTAGCGCTCATGGACCCGCATCAGCCCGTCCTCCTGCGGCTTCTCGTGCTCCTCATAGGCTTCGGCCACGGCGCGCTGGATCTCCTGCGCGGCGTAGAGTTCGTGGTCGCCGAGCGGGATCTTGTGGTTCTTGCCGGCGAGCAGCACGAAAATGTCGATGTAATCGTCACGCGTCTGCGGCCCGTCGACCAGCCAGCGGGCGCCGGCGCGCTGGCGCAGCGCATCGTCGACATTTTCGGGATAGTTGGAGAACATGCCGAACGAGCAGTTGCCGCGCACCACTGTGGCGGCACCGGCGAAGGCGTCCATCAGCACGCCGGTGATCTCCTGCTGGCCGGCCGAGGCGCGGTCGTCGGAACGGCGCGCCGCCACCTGGTCGATGTCGTCGATGGTGCCGAAGCCGATGACGCGCGGGTTCAACACATTGTTGATGAACTGGCGGCAGTTCTGGCCGGACTTGCCCTGATAGGACGAGATCTGGTCGACGCCGAAATTCTCGTAGGCGAAGGGATAACCGGCGACCTGGCAGTAACCATTGACGAGACCGGCAATCATCTGGATCAGCGTCGTCTTGCCGGTGCCCGGCGCGCCGTCGCCGATGAAGGTGAACAGGAAGCCGCCGAGCTCGACGAACGGGTTCAGCTCGCGCTCGAAGTCATAGGCCATCAACATCTTGGCGAGCTTGACCGACTGATATTTGGCGATGTGGTTGCCGACGACCTCTTCCGGTTTCTTGAAGGTCATCACCAGGGGCCTGGAACGCTTGCCCGGCGCGACGTCGAAGCCGTCGAGCGTGAAATCGTCGGCATCGATGCGGACATGCGCGTTCTCGAACGGGCCGATGCCGTCGAAGCGGCCTTTTCGTGCCAGGAGGCCGTCGATGGCGACACGGGCGAAGGCGCGCGCCCTGGTCATCAGGTCGGCATCGTCGGATGCGCCCGAAATCGCCTTGTCGAGACCGGCCAGGATCGACTTCACCGCGTCCTGCGGCGTGTCGAAGAGGAAATCCGGCTCGGGAATGTCGTTGGGCGCCTCGCCGTCGCTGTCGATGAGCTGGAACAGATAGGAGGACAGGCTGAAGGCGGCAATGTAAGCCGAGGCCGACAGAAGCTTCTTGAACGTGGCGGCCTCGTCGCCTTCGAGGGGAGCGCGGGTGTTCCTGGCCTGCAGGCTTTCGAGATCCGAGCCTTCGGCGAAAACATCCGATATGGCGAGCGCGAGCGCCGTGCCGCGCCGGGCGCGAAACAAAAGTGTGTGCTGCGGGATGGTCAGCAACTGGTCGTCGGGGTGAACGGCGCCGACGGTCTTCGCCAGCTCGACCTCGCGCGTGCGGCGCACCGAACCGACAGAGACGGTGGAGACGAAGCGGCGATTGGTGCCGGCAAGCGCGGTGCCGGAGGAGCTAGACGGGTCTTCCAGCACGACAATGCGGGTGATGAAGCTCTGCGCGGTGGCGCGGTGCTTCTCGATCGCCGCTTCCGGGATGGTGGTCAGGCCGGTATCCATTCCTATACCCCAATTGAAGACAGTAGGTTGTCGATTGACGGAGCCATGTTCTTAAGAAAGTAATCTATCCCAAATATCACAAAATATACGATGCATGCCCACAAAAAAGGGTAATATCCATCCACTCTGAATAATATTCCTACCATGTAAGCAAAATTTACGATCAGAGTAACAATGATAATTGTAGCGGGGCGGGTGCTTTCGAAAATTTCTTGCCAGGAATTTATTATTAATGCGACCGATGTTATTGTTAGCAGAATACTAATAGAAATAATCGATAGTTTAATGCGCTTCCTAAATTGGGGGTCGTCACGAAATGACTGTAGGGAAAGTATCAGAAATGTGAGTGAAAATGGCAGCAGCGATAAACCAATGTACCAATCGCTGGGTGGTTTGACTCTTGGCGTAGAGAAAAGGGCCGAGCTAATAATCGTCACAGATGCGAAATTGAGAAATGCTAGTATCTTATTTTCGTCGTCAAAAAAGCCACTAAGGCGAACTCGGTGAGGTCGTAAAAAATATGGAATCAAAACTATCGAGGAAAAAGTTAAGTCATTTCTGAAATCTGAAAGATCAATTAAAATAAATCTTGATACTATAGACCATATGTAGTTAAATACTAATTGGTAGTGAATTACGATTCGGGATAAAGTATCCGAGATAAAGTCTCCCGCTGGGCCTGCAACTGAAAACAATTGAAGACCTGCAGCCGCGGCTGCAGCCGTCCCAAGCCAGGTAAATTGATGCCGCAAATTTCCGAGTGAGCTACTCATTATACGTCCGAGATGACCTGTCCGTTGGACAGGATGTGGACCTTGTATCCGGAAAAGATCTTCTGCGCTTCGCCCGCGGCATAGAGCGCCTGGTATGCCTCGTGCGGGATCAACGCGTGGTTCTCGTAGCTCGACACGCCCTGGCGCGCGGCCTCGAGGTCGTCGGTGTTGATGAAGAACTCCTGCGTCGTCTTCTCGCTCGAAAACAGCCCCCTGCGGCCGGGTTTTTCGCCCTTGGAGTAGACCTCCTGGATGGTCCAGGTCAGCAGCCAGGCGTTCTCCGGCTTGCGCACCTTGGCCAGAACCTCGGTCACAGTAGAATTGTTGTCGGTGATCCCGGCCGAATAGAAGGGGCCGAGCACGACGCGCCGAAGCTGCTTGGGGTGCAGCGGCTCGAAGTCCTTGTCGAGGTTGACGGCGATGGTTGCCGGCGACAGCGTGTAGGCCGAGTTCTTTTCGGTGAAATCGTCGAAGCGATGGGCAAGCTCGGGATTGAGCAGGCCATCGACTGGCAATGGAATGTCGATCTGGTCGTTGAGCTTGCCATTGCGGTCGACGAGCTGGCGGATCATGTCTTCGGAGGAATCTTCCACCGTCACCATGTAGACCAGCGGCAGGTTGGCGCTGCCGTCGAAGGTCGCCCAATGGACCAGGTAGTAGGGCCGCGCCGTCTTCGGATTGACGGAAACCTTGGCCGTCTGCGCCAGGGTGAAGGGGCCGAAGGTCTGCTCGCTCTTGACGTCCTCGAGATAAAGCCTCTCGGCCATCGACTTCTGCAGCGCTTGGGGGAATTCCTTGTGGCGCAGGATGAAGTCGGCCATCTCCTCGCGCAATTCGTCGGCCAGCGGGATGTTGGCGAGCCGCGTGTCAGCCTGGCGGCGGTCGTTTTCGAGCTCGAGCAGGTTCTGGAACACCGGGAATCCGCTTTCGGCGCGCGAAATGCGGAACGTGTCCATGAAGCCCAGCCGGTTGCGCCAGCAGGAGAACGACTTGTCGAGCCGGGCGATGTATTCGGCGACGATCTTGGCGACGATGCCGTGCCGGTAGAGCGGCGAGCGATCGTCGCGCATGAACACTTCCAGCCCGCCGAGTGCTGCCGTGATTGCCGAGAAATACCGCGCCGCCGCGTCGTTTTCGGAGGTCATGCTATTGGGCCTTGGCATTGTCGCACCGGTGCGGGCGGCAATTACGACTGCACGTAATTGGCCGAATTGTGCTTCTTCAGCACCTCGTCGAAACGGCGGGCGAAGGCGTCGTCGGCCAGTTTCTTGCGGCGCTGGATGTCGGCGGTGGCAACCATGTTCTTCTCGTGCATCTCGAGCAGGTCGCCAATGTGCTTCTGCGAGGCGGCGCCGATGCCGGCCATGGTCTCCTCGGCGGTGTTGTCGACCTGGCTGCCCAGCGTGTTGATCTTGTGGGCCACATCCTGCTGGGCGGCGGTCTTCAGCGAATCCTCCAGTGCCTTGTAGAGGACGATGCGCTGCTCGGTGTCGATGGTCAGCTTGTTGATCAGCGTCGACTGCGCTGCGATCTGGTTGTTGAGCGAATCGACGAAGGTCTGGAACATCGAGGTGTAGCGCTCCAGCGTCTGGCTCTCGGCCAGCAACTCCTGTTCCTTGGCCTGCTTCTCATTGTATTCCGTGGCGAGCTTGGAACGTTCGCCTTCGAGCTGCGTGCGTTCCTTCTGGCTGGTGGAGGCCGCGATCTTGTTTTCGATGTCGAGCAGCATCGGATTGAGCTCCTCGATGCGCTTCTGCACGGTTTCCAGGTTCGACATGGTGGCCTTGCGGCGCTCGATAACCTGCGACAGGCTGGTCTCGGAGGTTTTGTAGCGCTGGTCGAGGACTTCTTTCTGCGCCTTCAATATGCCGACGATGGTGTCGGACTTGGCCAGCAGTTCCTGCAGGTTGCCCGCCAGTGACATGTTGCGGACGCGGTCGGTGCGCAGACGCTGCTTGCGTTGGCTGGAGAAGATGCCGATGAAGTTTTCCCAGCCGGTGTAGTTCTTCATGCTCTCGAACTCGGCGCCGAAAACGTTGGTGGCGTCCTCCAGCCCGATGATCAGGTCGGCGATATTGCCTTCCATCACCTTCTGCTGCTTCAGCACGTCTTCGATGCGGGCGTTCTCGATATCGAAATTGGCGTCGCCGATCTTCTTGTCGGCGGTGGCAAGTTTGTCGAGCACGGCGCCGGACTGGTCTATCTTGGTGCGCATGTCCTGGACGACCTGCTTGGTCCTGGCAATTTCGGCATCGAAATTCTGCAATGTCGCCATAAGGGCCTCCCGCTCCGGCATCAGGTCGCTGATTGCGAACAGCGGCGAATATATGTGGGGCTTCAGGGGATTGAAAGACGTGAAGACAGGGGCGCTTCGAAAACAAAAACCTTGCCCACGCCCTTGAAACGCAATCGATCCGCGATCATGGCGAAAGGATCGTTTGGAATACGCGTGGTTCAACTGTCATTGAACTTCAACGTCGGCGGATGTCGGCCAGGCATTCAGTCCCCCGCTGCCACGAATGCCTGAAATCCGACGGAGCATTGAGCGCGGTGAGGACGGTGGCAGCTCGGCGTCCATCGCGGGGACGGAATAATCCTGGCTCAGGGCTTGGGATCGGCCTTCAGATAAGCGATGACATTGGCGATGTCCTCGTCGCTGCTCAGGCCGGCAAAGGCCATCTTGTTACCGGGCACTTTTTGCCGCGGCGCCTTCAGATACTCGGCGAGGTTGGCCTCGTCCCAGACGAGACCGGCGGCGCCTGCACTCTTCATCGCTTCGGAGTAATGGCCGAGGAAGCTCTCGGCACTGCCGGCGGCGCGGCCGACGACACCCATCAGATGCGGGCCGACCTTGTCGCGGTCGCTCGCTGCTTCATGGCAGGCCATGCATCGGTTGAAGACCCTCTTGCCCAGTGCCGGATCGCCGCCGGCATGGGCGGCAAGGACGCCGGCAAGCAGAAAGGCTGCGGCAGACGAAGCGGCTCGAAACATGGCTATCCCCGACGAGTTCTGGCTGGAACGAGAGGACGCAGAATAGGACCGGGGCCTTAACAAACGCTGCATCGTGGCGGGATCGCGAAAGCCGATCGATGGCGGCAAGTGTGGCGGCCGTGATGCCACAGCCCGGTCAAGGCGCGACAAAGCCGATGAAATCGTCGGGGGCGGCGCGACCCATTTCTTCTTCCCAATGGCGACGGCAGAGCGAGACATAGACGTCCTTGCCGATCGCCACCTGTTCGCCCTGCCGAGCGACCTTGCCGTCGGGGCCGAGGCGCACCACCATCGTCGCCTTGCGGCCGCAGCGGCAGATGGTGCGCACTTCGCGCAGCTCATCGGCTATGGCCAGCAACGCGCGCGAGCCGGAAAACAGCTTGCCCTGGAAATCCGTGCGCAGGCCATAGCACATGACCGGAATGTCGAGCCGGTCGGCGATCCGGGCGAGCTGCCAGACCTGCTCCTCCTCGAGGAACTGCGCCTCGTCGACGAAGACGCAATGCACGGCACCGTGCTGATGATGTTCGGCGACGCGGGCGAACAGGTCGTCGCCGTCACGAAACATCTCGGCTTCCGTTTCCAGTCCGATGCGTGACGAAATCAGGCCGGTGTCGCCCTTGCGGTAGTGGCCGGCGACGAACAGCATCGTCGTCATGCCGCGCTCGCGGTAATTGTACGACGCCTGCAGGAGCATCGTCGTCTTGCCCGCATTCATCGTCGCGTAGTGGAAATACAGTTTGGCCATGGCGCCCTTTTAAGCCCACTTGGCCGGGCCCGGGGAAGGCCCCTGGCAGGCCTTCCACCAAAAAAGCCGGCTCGCATGGAAAAAGCGGCTGACGTGTCGCTGATCGGCCAGCCAGCGCCGTTGATCGTGATTGCCTTAATGCTTGAAACCGCACGAGAATGGTGTTTGGCTGACGAAACAAGGCGGGCACAAAAACCGTGACTTCGCCTCGCCAAAGAATCGAAATGGGAGAAAGTTCATGTCGCGTATGAATTCCTTCGTCGCAGGCCTCGGCCTTGCGGCTTTCTTGTCGACGAGCGCTGCCTTCGCCGGGGATCCGGCTAGCTGCAAGGCGGTACGCCTTTCCGATGTCGGATGGACCGATATCCAGGCGACGACCGGCATCGCCTCGGTGCTGCTCACGGCGCTCGGCTACGAGCCGCAGGTAATCCAGCTGTCGGTGCCGGTGACGATGGCGTCGCTGAAGAACAAGGACCTCGATGTCTTCCTGGGCAACTGGATGCCGTCGATGACCAACGACATCAAGGACTACACGGCCGACGGTTCGGTGGAGACCATCAGCACGAACCTGACCGGCGCCGGCTACGGCATCGTCGTGCCGACCTATGTGGCGGATGCCGGCGTCAAGACACTCACCGACCTCGGCAAGTTCAAGGACAAGTTCGACGGCAAGATCTACGGCATCGAGGCCGGCAATGACGGCAACCGCATCATCCTCGACATGATCAAGAACCCGAAGGACAATCTCGAAGGCTTCGAACTGGTCGAATCCTCGGAGGCCGGCATGCTGACGCAGGCCGAGCAGTCGATGAAGAACAATGAGTGGATCGCCTTCCTCGGCTGGACGCCGCACCCGGTGATGGGCGCCATGAAGATCACCTATCTCGACGGCATGGGCGACAGCGGCTTCGGTGCCGCCACCGTCCACACCAATGTGCGCAAGGGCTACACCACCGAGTGCCCGAACGCCGGCAAGCTCATTGCCAACCTCAAGTTCAACCTGGACATGGAAGGCCAGTTGATGGACGCCATCCTCAAGGGCGGCGACGCCCAGACTGTCGCCACCGACTGGCTGAAGAAAAATCCGGATGCCGTGACACCCTGGATCGCCGGCGTGACCACCTTCGACGGCGGCGATGCGGCAGCGGCCATCAAGACCGCACTGGGGAGCTGAGCCGACTGACTTCGGCATGCACGCGTGAGAACAAAAGGGCAGCCACTGGAAAAGGCTGCCCTTTTTCATATGCTGTGAGAAGATGACGTGACGACAGCGGACACCGCGGCAAAGCGATGCCGGTAGGAGAGGGGGCAAGATGGATCCGATTTCCAAATTCCTGGTCAGCTACAAGATTCCCATCGGCCCATGGGGCAAGGCGTTCTTCGGGTTCCTCACCGACAATTTCGACAACGTCTTCAGGGCCTTTTCCAACGGCCTGAACTTCATCCTCGACGGCCTGGTCGACCTCCTGCTGGTGGTGCCGCCGGTGCTGCTGGCGCTCATCATCGCCATCATCGCCTGGCTGCTGCAGCGTTCGCGCCCGCTCGCGATCGGCGTCTTCCTCGGGCTGATCTTCATCATCAACCAGAACCTGTGGAAACAGACGGTGCAGACGCTGGTGCTGGTCGTGGCCGCCGCCGCCATGGCGATGGCCATCGGCGTGCCGCTCGGCATCTGGGCGGCGCACAAGCCGAAGGTCTACCGCTTCATGCTGCCGGTGCTCGACCTGATGCAGACGCTGCCGACCTTCGTCTACCTGATCCCGGTGCTGACCCTGTTCGGCCTTGGCAACGCGCCCGGCCTCATCGTCACCATCATCTTCGTCATCCCGACCGCGGTCCGGCTCACGCATCTCGGCGTCGTCTCCGTGCCCAAATCGATCATCGAGGCCGGCGAGGCGTTCGGCGCCACCAGGAGCCAGCTGCTGTGGAAGGTCGAACTGCCCTCGGCGCTGCCCACCATCATGGCGGGCCTGACCCAGTCGATCATGCTGTCGCTGTCGATGGTGGTGTTCGCAGCGCTGATCGGCGCCGGCGGGCTCGGCACCGAGATCAACCGCGCGCTCGGTTCGCGCCGCATCGATCTCGGCCTCGAGGCCGGGCTCGCCATTGTCGTGCTCGCCATCGTGCTCGACCGCATGACCCGCATTGGCGTTGGAGGCAAGAAATGACCGTCGCCGTCGATTTCAGGAACGTCGATATCGTCTTCGGCGCCGACCAGGCGGGTTCGCTGGCGCTCATCGACAAGGGCGCGACGCGCGCCGAGATCCTCGAGCAGACCGGCAATGTGCTCGGTTGTGCCGGCGCCAGCCTTACCGTGCATGAGGGCGAGATTTCCGTCCTCATGGGTCTGTCCGGCTCGGGCAAGTCGACACTGCTGAGAGCGGTCAATCGCCTGAACGTCGTCTCGCGCGGCCAGGTTCTGGTCAAGGATGGCGACCGCACCGTCGATGTCGTCACCTGCGACGAGGCTACCTTGCGGCGCCTGCGGCAGAAGCAGGTTGCGATGGTGTTCCAGCAGTTC
Organism: Mesorhizobium sp. B1-1-1; assembly: GCF_006442955.1. Classification (NCBI taxonomy): domain Bacteria; kingdom Pseudomonadati; phylum Pseudomonadota; class Alphaproteobacteria; order Hyphomicrobiales; family Phyllobacteriaceae; genus Mesorhizobium; species Mesorhizobium sp. B1-1-1. Next base: position 192,360 of record NZ_VFWW01000010.1, on the reverse strand, counting down.
GGCCTGCTGCCGTGGCGGACGGTGGAAGAGAATGTCGGGCTTGGCCTCGAACTTGCCGGCGTGCCGGATGCCGAGCGCAAGGAGCGCGTCCACAGGCAGCTCAAGCTGGTCAATCTCGAGCAGTGGTCGAAGAAATACGCGCATGAGCTTTCGGGTGGCATGCAGCAGCGCGTCGGGTTGGCGCGCGCCTTCGCCACCGAGGCGCCGATCCTTCTGATGGACGAGCCGTTCTCGGCGCTCGACCCGCTGATCCGCACCAAGCTGCAAGACGAGTTGCTGCAGCTGCAGGCCGAACTGAAGAAGACCATCATCTTCGTCAGCCACGACCTCGAGGAAGCGCTGAAGATCGGCAGCCACATCACAATCATGGAGGGCGGACGCATCGTGCAGACCGGCGCGGCGGAGGACATCGTGCTCAAGCCCGCCAACGATTATGTCCGCGACTTCATCGCCAATGTGAATCCGCTGTCGGTGCTGACCGCCTGGAACGTGATGCGCGATCGCCGCGATCTCGAACAGGGCAAGGACGGCTGGGTGTGGCTCGACCGGCGCAAGACGACGCGCTTCAAGATCGACGACCATGGCCTTGTGGCGGCGGCTGAGCGTGACGGCAAGCCGGCGGTATGGGTGTCCTGCGCCGACGTCGAAGGCCAGCCCGAGGAAGCGGCCCAGGTGTTCTGGGCCAATCCCGGAACGTCGCTGAAGACCGTGATGCTGGCCATGCACCGGTCGCAGACTGCGCCCGTGGCGCTGTTCGATGACCAGTCGCGCTTCGTCGGCGCGATCGGCATCAGGGACGTGCTGAGCGCGGTGCTGCGGCGGTAATCCCTCAGTCGCGTCTCAAGTCGCCAGCGGCAGGCGCAGCTCCGTCAGCAGGCCGCCGTCCGGATGGTTGGACAGGCGGATCTCGCCGCCGGCGGCACGCGCGATGTTGCGGGCGATGGTGAGGCCGAGGCCGAGGCCGCCGGTCTGGCGGTTGCGGGACTGTTCCAGGCGCACGAAAGATCCGAACACGGCGTCGATCTGGGCTTGCGGAATACCCGGCCCCTCGTCGCGTATGGCCAGCGTGATCATGTCGCCCGACCGGTACAGGCTGAGATGCGCCTTCTTGCCGTAGGTAACTGCATTTTGCACAAGATTGGTGACGCAGCGCTTGAGCGCGACCGGTCGCGCCATGCAGATCAGGCCGCGCGAGCGCGTATCATCATTGTCGAAGGAGACCTCGGCGTAGCCGTCGGCGATCGATTCCACCAGCGACCAAAAGTCAATGCGCTCGCTCTTTTCCTCGTTCACCTCGAAAGTGGCGAAGTCGATGACCGAACTGGCGATGCTCTCGACATCGGCGAGATCGTGCGCCAGCGCCTCGCGAACCGCCGACTTGCGCAACAGTTCCAGGCGCAGCCGCATCCTGGTCATCGGCGTGCGCAGGTCGTGCGCCAGCGCGGCGGCCAGGTGCTCACGGTCCTCGACATATTCACGCAATCTCGCCTGCATGGCGTTGATCGCCTTGGCGGCGGCGCGCACCTCGCGGCTGCCGCTTTCGGCGATCGGCGGGCTCTTGAGGTCATTGCCGATCCGGTTCACGGCGGTTTCCATCATCCGGTAGGGCGCGGTCAGCCGGCGCAGCGACCAGATCGACATGATCACCACCAGCCCCGCTATCAGCGAATAGAGCGGCAGGCTGTCGAAGCTCAGGATCGGGCCGACCGGCGTGATCGGCTCGGTGAAGTTCAGCCATTGGCCGTCGGCGAAGCGCAGCGAGGCGGTCAGCTTGTCACTCTGGGCGAAATTCGCCGCCAGCACCAGGAGATCGCGTTCCACCTGGCCGACGTCCCTGTTCATGACCTCGCCGCCGGGGCTGTCGGATTCCTGCGTCGCCGGATCGCGCCGGACGCGCGCGTCGGTGACGCCGAACTTCGACAGCCGTCCAACGAGAATGTCTTCCAGCTCGGCGAGTTCATCGTCGCCGGCGATCGACGAGGTGACCGCGGGGGTGTCTGAAACCGTGAGAGCGTAGGTGGCGTTGAACAGGCCGGATGCGGTCGCCTTGCGCTCCTCGGGCGTGGCGGCATGCATCAGCTGCACCAGCGAATAGGCGCGGTCGTTGAGGCGGTAGAGATCGACCACGTCATTGGCGGCCGCGCGGTCGCGCGACACGATGTAGAGCGTCGCGACCTGACTGATCAACAGGCCGGCAATGACGATCAGCAGCACCCACACAGGCAGGGTCTGCGGCAGGAAACGTCTCATTCGGAAGTCGTTTCGGGGAGGAACTGATAGCCGCCGCTGCGCACCGTCAGGATCAGCTTGGGCGTCTTGGGGTCATCTTCCATCTTGCGCCGCAGCCGGCTGACCAGGATGTCGATGCTGCGGTCGAAGGAATAATCGCTATCGCCGCCGGAGAGTTCGATGAGCTGATCGCGGGTCAGCACGCGCTGTGCGCTCTTGACGAAGGTCTGCAACAGATTGAACTCCGCCATGGTCAGTTCGACCCTGACATCGTCGGGCGCGGTCAGCCGGCGCCGCGAACAATCCATCGTCCAGCCGGCGAAGCGGTAGATCTGCTTCGATGTGACGCGTTTGGGCTCGGGGGCACCGTTGCGCCGCAGCACGGCGCGTATGCGGGCCAGCAATTCGCGGGGGTCGAAAGGTTTGGGCACATAGTCGTCGGCGCCCATCTCGAGGCCAACCACGCGGTCTGTCGTCTCGGTGACGGCGGTCAACATGATGATCGGCGTCGAATACTGGGCCCGGATGTCACGGCACAGTTCCAGCCCGCTCCTGCCGGGCAGCATGACGTCGAGCACGATGAGATCGACCTGTGCACGGCGCAGGATCGTTTCCATCTCGGTGCCGTCGGCGGCAACCGATGTGTGCAGGCCGCGCTTCTGGAAGAACTCCTGCAGCAGGTCGCGAATGCCCTTGTCGTCGTCGACGATCAGTATGTGTGCGTCGGATTTCACGGGGATCCTGTCTTCGTTGACCTGCCAAGCCGGCAGGCGGCCACCCACACGATAGAATTCGGGCCATATGTTGGCCAGTGCCTTGGATTTCAAGGCAAGGTAAATCTGGCAATCTCCACACCGAATGCGCTGGAGGCCTCCCGCCGGGGCGCACAGACACAATCCAGAAACAAAATTCTATAATCGGGAAAAACTCCTGAAAAACTAGGCCGGCATAACGGTGCCGTGGCGGTCAGGTCATTTGGCCGCGACGCAAGTCTCCGGGTTCACGGATTAACCGATGCCAAGGTTGTCGATCAGTTTGTTGGGTGCGTTGATGGGCATTTCGCTCGTCACAGCCGCTGCTGGACAATCGGATGCAAAAGTGACGCCCACCACCCGGACCGAGCGGTGTGCCAATCTCAGCCACCAATTCGACGAAGCCCTCGAAACCCATGCCACGGCAACGCAGGTCACCGCGGCAAAGGCACTTCAGAGAAAGGGCAACCGGTACTGCGCCGCCAAGAAACAGGCACAGGGCATCCGGATGCTCGCCAACGCTTTGAAGTTGCTGGGGGTGACACCGAACGACCCGGTTCAGTGACACTCGAAACCCGACCCGCATGAAAAGGAAATGAAGCCATGAAAAAGTCCATCCTCTCCGCCACCGGTCTCGCCGTTGCTCTTGCCTTCGCCATGCCGGCTCTCGGCAACGCCGCTGCCACCACGACCGCCGCTCCGGCTGCTTCCTCGACGACCACCGCTCCGGCGACCACGACCGCCAAGCCTCCTGTGAAGAAGGTCGTTGCCAAGAAGCACAAGAAGGCGAAGAAGACTGTCAAGAAGACCGACAAGAAGGTCGCTCCGAAGGCTTAATCCAGGTCGGGCGCAACTGCCTGCCTTATGACAAGGCCGCTCCAGTCGCGTTTTGCTGGAGCGGCCTTCTTCCTGTCCGAAAAAGCCGAAGGCCGTGTATCGGCAGTGAAGCGAACGGACAGGTCCCAACGATGTGGCCGAAGCCGGCGCCGGCGGCTTTGTCTCGATCGGCCTTAACCCGATTGCAAGGCCGGCGCCGTAGGACAATCCGCATGAAGAGGCGGCTTTCGTCCGTTCTGCGCTCGATCGTGTTCGGCGGCCTGGTCGCCACCGGCGCCGCCCGGCTTATGATCCTGTTCACCGCTAGTCCCGTGCCGGATCCGGCCAGCGGCCGCACCGAGCCGTCACTGTTCGCACCTGTGATTTCAACCGACTGGGATTACATCACGCCCGCGCAGACGTGGCTGCTCATCGCACTTGCCAGCGTGACGCTGATCTGCGTCGTCGCCTGGCCGGTTGCGTCCTGGATGGAACGCCGGTCCGATGCGGCCGGAAACTTGCCCTCCCGACGGGGCTTCGGCCGCCAGGGCCGTTGAACCGCGGGCCATACCTCCCACATAGCTCTGTGATTGGACGCTCGCTTTCGCCCGTGCGAAAATAGGGGCGAAGCCGAGGCTCGCGCAATTGCCGGTTCCCATGCCTGAAATCACGACAAAGCCCCGTACGCAGACCCTACCCAAGACCGAGCGGCCGAAGCTCTACAAGGTCATCCTGCTCAATGACGATTTCACGCCGCGTGAATTCGTGGTGACGGTGCTGAAAGGCGAGTTCAAGCTCAGCGAAGACCAGGCGCATCGGGTGATGATCACGGCGCATCGGCGCGGCGTCTGCGTCGTCGCCGTCTTCACCAAGGACGTCGCCGAGACAAAGGCGACACGGGCCACCGACGCCGGCAAGGCCAAGGGCTATCCGCTGATGTTCACGACGGAGCCGGAAGAGTAGAGCAGGTTTCTTCCCTTCTCCCACAAGGGGAGGAGGGAAAATGCTCCTATCGTCCTTCGCGGTACCACATCGAACCCATCGCCAGCAGCAGCAGGCCGAGGCCGAGAAAGCCGCCGAACAGCGGAACGCGCGAGACCGCCTTGAGCACGCTGTCGTCGGTGGTGCGCAGGCCGATCCAGTCGGCGCCGGACGCTTCTCCCGAGGACCGTACGGGGACGATCGAGGGCAAGGTCACGTCGCCGCCTCCAAGGGTCGATCCCGCAAGCCTGCGAACGCTGCCGCTGGTGGCTTCGGCGGGAGCCTTCAGCCGGTCCTGCGTGGAAACGACGTCGGCGAATTCGGGTGCGTTGACCGGCCCGACATGGGCGAGAGCGGTAAGGTCGCCATTGCCGACCTGGTAAAGGCCGATCTCGGAGGTCTGGGCGCTGCCCAGGAAGACACCGGGTTCGGATTTCTCGAGTTTGACGGTGATGGTCTTGCCGGAGGGCGTGATGATCTGGGCCGGGCCGGGGTCGTCGGCCATGGTCTGGCGGCGAATTTCCAGCACCATGCCGCGCCCGTCGGCGGTCAGCCGTTCCTCCTCGAGTTCTGGCTCCTTCATCAGCCAGTGGGCGATTCGGCGGTAGAGCTGGACATGCGGGCCGCCGCCTTCGAAGCCGCGCGCCCACAGCCAGCCCTGGTCGGACAGAAGCATGCCGACGCGGCCTTCTCCCTTGCGGTCGAGCAGGAGTAGCGGCCGGTTGTCGGCTCCCTTCATCACCACCTCGCCTTCGGGATTCTGCACACCGATGGTGCGGAACCAGCGGCTCCAGTGCGGCGGCTCGCTGGCAGAGCCGTCGAGACCGCGCGTCACCGGATGGCGCTGGCCGATGTCGGTGAGGCGTGGGTAGAACGCCTTGTCGACGACCTCGCCGGTCGGCATCGCCGGCAGCGCCGACATCAGCGGCGTGCGCGCGATCGAGCTTTCACCGGCATATTCGGGTCCGGCCGCAATCAGCAGCGCGCCGCCTTTTTCGACATATTCGGAGATGTAGTCGTAATAGAGGATCGGCAGCACGTCGCGGTGCTGGTAGCGGTCGAAGATGATCAGGTCGAAATCCTTGATCTTCTCGACGAACAGTTCCCGCGTCGGGAAGGCGATCAGCGACAATTCGTTGATCGGCGTGCCGTCCTGCTTCTCCGGTGGCCGCAGGATGGTGAAATGGACGAGATCGACCGAGGCGTCGGATTTCAACAGATTGCGCCAGGTGCGCTCGCCCGCATGCGGCTCGCCAGAGACGAGCAGCACGCGCAGGTTCTCGCGAATGCCGTCGACCAGCGCGATGGCGCGGTTGTTGGTGTCGGTGAGCTCGCCCGGCTCGCGATCGATGGCGAGTTCGATGATGTTGCGCCCAGCGCCGGGAATGGTCACGTGCAGCGGCATGGCCTGCCCGACGGTGGCATGCTCGACCGCGACCTGCTCGCCATTGACCGAAACGCGCACATCGACCGGCCCGGTCTCGTTGCTGGTTGAAATCACGCGATAGGTCATATCGAGCGGCTTGCCGACGAGGGCGAAGCGGGGCGCGTTCTCGAAACGTATGCGGCGATCCTTCTCGTGGTCGTTGCCGGTGATCAAGGCGTGCAGCGGGGCATTGAAATCAGGCGCGCCGGCGGGTGCGTCATGCACTTCGCCATCGGTGATCATGACGGCGCCGCCGATGCGCGAGGGCGGCACGTCGCGGAAGGCGTTTTCGAGCGCGCCGAACAGCCGCGTTTCCGTGCGTTCCTCGGCGGCTTCCGACTTGCCGGCCTCGACGACGCGGACGTCGAACTGCTTGAAGCGGCCGAGGCGCTGCTCAAGCCCGGCCAGCGCCTCGTCGGTCTGTTTGGTCCGTTCACCGATGTCCTGGCTCTGGCTCCGGTCGACGATCAGGGCAACCACGCTTTGCTGCGGCTCGCGCTCCTCGTTGAGGAACACCGGATTGAAGAGAGCGGCGGCGAGCGCCAGCAATGCGACGAGGCGCAGGACCGCGCCGCGCTGGCGAAACCACAGGCCGACGGCCGCGAGCAGGGCCAGCGGCACCAGCACAAGGGCCAGCAGCGGCCAGGAGATCAGCGGTTCGAAGGAGATCGACCAGTTCATGCCTTACCCTCCCCCTTGCAGGGAGGGCCGATCCGGGGAGCGAGCGCAAGAAGGAGCGTCATCTTACTGGCCCAACCGTTCAAGCAATATGGGCACGTGCACCTGGTCGGATTTGTAGTTGCCGGTCAGCATGTACATCATGATGTTGACCCCGGCGCGCAACGCATAGATGCGCTGCATCGGGTCGTTGGGCACGGTCGGCAGCAGCGGGTCGCCATTCTCGTCGACGGCCCAGGCGCCGGCGAAATCATTAGCGGTGATCATGATCGGCGAGACGCCGTCACCGGTACGCACCGGCCGGTTTTCGGCATTGCTGGCGTCGAGCGATGCCTCGACCCAGAGCGGGCTGCCGGCGAAGCGGCCGGGGAATTCGGGCAGGATAAAGAAGGATTTGGTCAGCACATGATCCGACGGCACCGGCTCCAGCGGCGGCACGTTGAGGTTGCCGAGGATGTCGCGCAGCCGCTCGGTGGCGGGGCTGGTCGAGTCGGCGCCGATGCCGTTGGCGAACTGGTCGCGCGTGTCGAACAGCACGGTGCCGCCCTGCTGCATATAGGCATCGATACGGGCAATCGCGGCCTGGCTGGGCATGGCTGCGGCCGGATCGATCGGCCAATAGATGAGGGGAAAGAACGAAAGCTCGTCCTTGGAGATGTCGACGCCGGCCGGCGCGCCCGGCTCGAGCGCGGTCTTCTCGATGAGGAAGCGGGTCAGGCCCTCGAGCCCGGCGCGACTGATCGAATCGTCGCCGGGCACGCCGGTCAGCACATAGGCGATCCGGGTCTTGGAGATGTCCTCTATGGCGGCGGTGTCGCCAGGCTTGGCATCGTCGGCGCGCGCGGGGCCGACATGGCCGAACAGCGCGCCGAGCCCGATCAGAATGGCCGCCATGGTGGTTACGGCCGCAGCGCGGCGCGGCCTGCGCGTCAACAGGCCGCCCATCCAGAACACCGCCAGCGTATCGAGCACCATCAGCGCCAGCGCGGCGGCCACCAGCGCGCCCTTCAAATTGCGCGATTCGTCAAAGGCATACTGAATTGTGGTGACCGGGACAGTGATTTGCGGGCGCGCCAGCGGCGCAAGCGTGCTTGTCGCATCGAGCAAATTGTGGGCGAAAACGCCGGCTTCCGAGCCATAGAGGCCGGGCGGGTTTTCGAAGGTCACCGGCAGTGTACCGGCGCCCGGCACCAGCGGGCGCGCATCCGGCGTCGGCGGCACCAGCATTCCGTCGGCCGCTATCATGCGGTAGGGCGCCAGCGAGGTGGCGGCGGCTTCCGCATTGGCGATGGCGGCGCCCTGGTTGCGCGACAACTGCACGATGCGGCGCAGCATCTCGACGAAGCTGCCGGAGATCGGCAGGTTCGACCAGGTCGCTTCGGGCGTGACGTGGAACAGCACGAGCGTGCCCTTGCCCTTCTTCAGGCCGGTGACCAGAGGCGTGCCGTCGGCAAGCGCTGCCCAGGTGCGCTCGACGATATCGGGCGTCGGTTCGGCCAGCACCTGCCTGGAAACGGTCACCTCGGTCGGCGGCGCCAGGTCGGCGAAGGGGCCAGCCTTGGGGAATTCGGTGACCGGCTGCGGCGTGGTCCATGACAATGCGCCGCCGAGCGAGCGTTCGCCGGTGCGCAGACGCACCGGCAGAAGGTCGTCGTCATTGCCGGCGGCGGCCAGCCGCGACCCGGCGAAACGCACCAGGGTGCCGCCCTTTTCAACCCAGTCGACGAGCCTTGGCCTGATCTGTGCGGGAATGGTGCCGATATCGGCCATGACGATCATCGCCGGCTTCTGGTCGAGGATCTGCGGAATGGCGTCGGCCAGGTCGGCGCTGGAAGGTTCGACCAGGTCGGCGAAGGGCTGGAGCGCGCGCCTGATATAGTAGAGCGGCGACAGAAGCGGCTGCGCCTGGTCGGCCTCGGCCTGCGACAGGAGCCCGACACGGCGGCGCTTGGAGCTTTCGTCCAGCACGCGCACCGCGCCCGCCTGACGCTCGCCATCGAGCGCGATCGAGGCGAAATCGTTGCGCAGCTCGAACGGCACCGCCATGGTGCCGGTGGCGGTGGATTGGCCGGGTGCGAAAGTCAGCGTCGCATCGGCGATGCGGCGGCCCTTGTCGTCGAAGGCGCCAGCGGTGACTTGCGCCGGGGCCGCATCGCCGGGCGCGCGGATGGCGGTGAGGGCAAAACCGTCGACGTCGTTCTCGGCGCCTGTCAGGCCGGTCAGCGACATCCGGTCGGCAACGGCCCACACGACGCGGGCGGCGTTTTTGGACAGGAGCGTGTTGAAGGCGGCCTCGTCGCCCTTCGCCGCCAGTCCGTCGGCCAGCACGGCGACGCTGGCGCCCGGCAGGCGCTCCAGGGCGGCGGCGACGCGGGCGTAGACCGCCGGCCGGTCGGTCGGGATCGGCCGCGGCTTTGCCGCGCGCAGGCGGTCGAGCGCCGCGGCCGCATCGAAGGGGCCGATCTCGGCATTGGGTTTTTCGGCGGTGAAGGCGATGATGACCGGCACGCCGTTCGAACCGGCGTCGGCGATCAGCCGCTCGGCGGTTGCGATGCGCTTGTTCCAGTCGGCGGCGCTTGCCCAGCCATTGTCGACGACCAGCGCCAGGGCCGCGCCCTCGGCCGGCAGTTTCTCGCGCGGATTGAAGACCGGTTCGGCAAGGGCGGCGACGATGAGCGCCGCCATCAGCAGCCTGAGCAGCGTCAGCCACCAGGGGCTCTGCTGCGGGGTTTCCTCGCGCTTCAGCACGCGCGCCAGGATCTTCAGCGGCGGAAACACCTCGGTCTGCGGCCTGGGCGGGGTCAGCCTGAGCAGCCACCAGATCACCGGCAGCGCCAAAAGACCCCACAGCAGCATGGGCGCGCCAAAGGAAAGCGGCAGCCAGCTCATGCGACGGCCTTTCCGGCGCGATCGCCAGCGATCGGCCTGGGCTGATCGCCACCGGCGATCATGCCGACGTGGCCAATAGCGGTCAGCCCGGGCTGACCGCCATCCGTCATCGCCATGTGCAGGCGTACCAGGGCGTCGGAAGCCAGCCGATCGGTGTGGTTGACGGTGAAGCTCCAGCCGAGCCGCTTGCACCAGCTGGCCAGTTCCTGGCGTCGGGCGCCATAGAGCAGGCGATACTCATCGGCCAGCATCTCGGCGCGGCCGGCGGTCAGCTTGTCGCCGCTCTCCGGGTCGGTGAATTCGGTGCGGCCGGCATAGGGGAATGTCTCCTCGGCCGGGTCGGCGACCTCGATCAGATGCGCGCGCACGCCATGGCGGGCGAGCACGTCGAGCCAGGCCATCGTTTCCTCGACCGGGTCGAGGAAATCACTGGCGATGACGATGTCGCAGAAGCGGCGGATGCCGGAGAGATCGGGCTTGGCCGGCAAGTCGCCGGCATGCATGAGCTGGGCGGCGATGCGCTCGGCGCCGTTGCGGGCGGTGAACGGATCGGTAAGGCCGGGCCAGGCGATGCGCTCACCGCTGCGCGACAGCAGCTCGGCCATGGCCAGCGCCAGCACCAGGCCGCGCGATTGCTTGGAAACGGCGGCACCGGTCGATTTGTAGAGCATGGACGGCGAGGGATCGGCCCACAGCCACACCGTATGGGCCGCCTCCCACTCGCGGTCGCGTACATAGGTGTGGTCGTCGCGGGCCGAGCGGCGCCAGTCGATGCGGGAGGAATCGCCTTCGACATAGGGCCGGAACTGCCAGAAATTCTCGCCGATGCCGCGCTTGCGGCGGCCATGCCAGCCGGCGATCACGGTGTTGACGATGCGGCGCGCCTCGACCAGCAAGTCGGGCACGAGCGAAGCCCGCAACCGGCCGCGGGCGAGCGCGTCGCGCGTCGCTGCCGGAGCCTGGAGCTCGCCGATGCGCGCCATCAAATCCCTTTCACGAGCTTGGCCACCACGTCGCGCACGCTGGTGCCTTCGGCGCGGGCGGCGAAGGTCAGCGCCATGCGGTGCTGGAGCACCGGCTCGGCCAGAGCACGCACATCGTCGACCGACGGCGCCAGCCGCCCATCATAGAGCGCGCGCGCCCTCGTGCACAGCATCAGTGCCTGGCTGGCGCGGGGACCCGGGCCCCAGGCGACATGCCTGTCGGTTTCGGCATTGCCCTGGCCGGGGCGCGCCGAGCGCACCAGGGCCAGGATTGCCTCGACCACGCTTTCAGGCACCGGCATGCGGCGGATCAGCGTCTGAATATCCCTCAGCCGCGCCGGCTGCAGCACATTCTGTGCCTTCGCGTCCTCGACCCCAGTGGTTTCCAAAAGGATGCGGCGCTCGGCCTCGAGTTCGGGATAGAGGATGTCGACCTGCATCAAAAAACGGTCGAGCTGTGCCTCGGGCAGCGGATAGGTGCCTTCCTGCTCCAGCGGGTTTTGCGTCGCGAGCACATGGAAAGGCGAGGGCAGGTCGTGGCGGGCACCGGCAATGGTGACGTGATACTCCTGCATGGCCTGCAGCAGCGCCGACTGGGTGCGCGGCGAGGCGCGGTTGATCTCGTCGGCCATCAGCAATTGCGCGAAGATCGGCCCGGAAATGAAGCGGAAGGAGCGCTTGCCGAATTCGTCCTGCTCCATCACCTCGGAGCCGAGAATGTCCGAGGGCATCAGGTCGGGGGTGAATTGGATGCGGCGCGAATCGAGGCCGAGCACGATGCCCAGCGTCTCGACCAGCTTGGTCTTGGCGAGGCCCGGCACGCCGACCAGCAGCGCGTGGCCGCCGGCCAGAAGCGCCACCAGAGCGCGTTCGACGACACTTTCCTGGCCGAAGATGATGCGACCGACCCCGTCGCGGACCCTGGAAATGTCGGCCAGCGCCTTCTCGGCCTCGGCGATCATGTCTTTTTCGCTGATCGGGCTTTCCTTGACCATCACGCTCATGCAGCATCGATCCTTGTGGTTGGAAATACCAGCTTGACGCAGAATGCCGCGATTCGGCTCCGTCTGGCGCCTGCCTTCAAATTTAAATCACAGAGTTAGGCTGACAAGCGCAACAACAGTGACTATTTCGTGACGATGGCAGAGGGCTCCGAACAAAGACAGCAAAGCCTGGCGGCCGCGACCGAGGCGCGCGGCCTCGAGGCGCTGATCTCGCGTGCGGCCCGCGCCGGCAAGGGGCCGGCCCCGGTGGAGCGCTGGAATCCTGACTTCTGCGGCGATTTGGATATGGAAATCAAGGCTGACGGCACCTGGGTCTATCTCGGCACGCCGATCGGCCGCATGCCGCTGGTACAGCTTTTTTCCTCGGTGCTGCGCAAGGACGCGGACGGCAGGACCTATCTGGTGACGCCGGTGGAAAAGGTCGGCATCCGCATCGCCGACGCACCCTTCATCGCCGTCGAGATGGATGTCTCGGGCAGCGGCGAGGGCCAGATCATCACGTTCCGCACCAATGTCGGCGACGTCGTCGAGGCCGGACCGGAGCGGCCGCTGCGCTTCGTCGACGAGCACGAGACCGGCGGGCTGAAGCCTTATGTGCTGGTGCGCGGGCGGCTGGAGGCGCTGGTGGCGCGGCCGGTGATGTACGAACTGGTCGAGCATGGCGAGGAGATCGAGATCGGCGGCAGGTTGATGTTTGCCGTTCGTTCGAAAGGCCAGGCCTATCCGATCATGCCGGCCGACAGGCTGAGGCAGCTGAGCGCGTGACGGACAGTTCATGATGGACCAGGTGACGCCGACGCCCTTTTCCATTGCCGATTTGCGCGCGCGCTTTGCCGCGCAGCCGCAGGCGCATGCCGGCGACGACTATGGCGATCATCGCTTCAATCCAGGCCATCCGCGCCTCCACCGGGCGAAACCGCTGCGCGAAGCGGCGGTGCTGATCCCGATCGTCGATCACCAGGACGATGCCACGGTTCTTTTGACCAAGCGGGCCGAGACGCTGCGCAACCATTCCGGGCAGGTGGCCTTTCCCGGCGGGACGATCGATCCGACCGACGCCAGTCCGGAAGCGGCGGCGCTGCGCGAGGCTTTCGAGGAGATCGGCCTTGGCCGGGACCATATCGAGGTCATCGGCCGCATGCCCGATTATGTCGCGGGCAGTGGTTACAGGATCGCGCCGGTGCTGGGCATCGTGCGGCCGCCTTTCCAGCTGACGCTCAATGCCGAGGAGGTCGACTTGGCCTTCGAAGTGCCGCTGCGCTTCCTCATGGATCCGGCCAACCACATCAGGGACAGCCGCATTTGGAACGATCTCGAATGGTTCTTCTATGACATGCCCTATGGCGACCGGCGCATCTGGGGCGTCACCGCCGGCATCATCCGCACGCTCTATGAAAGGCTCTATGGGTGAAGGTCTCGATCGCTGACAGGGCCGACTGGCTCGGCGACAAGCATCTGCAGCGCCTGCTTGCCATTCTGGCGAGTGGCGGCGAGGCAGCGCGGGTCGCCGGCGGCGCGGTGCGCAACACGCTGATCGGCCAGCCCGTCGCCGACATCGACATCGCCACCACCTGCCTGCCGCAGGAGACGATCCGCCGCGCCGAGGCGGCGAGGTTCAAGACGGTTCCGACCGGCATCGAGCACGGCACGATCACCGTGATTGCCGGCGGCAAGCCTTATGAAATCACCACGCTGCGCGCGGATATCGAGACCGACGGCCGCCGCGCCAAGGTGTCGTTCGGGCGAGACTGGAAGCTTGATGCCGAACGGCGCGACTTCACCATCAATGCGCTCTACGCGGAAGCCGACGGCACGGTCGTCGATCTGGTCGGCGGCGTCGCCGACATAGAGGGGCGCCGGCTGCGCTTCATCGGCGATCCGGAAGCGCGCATCCGCGAGGACTATCTGCGTATCCTGCGCTTTTTCCGCTTCTTCGCCTGGTATGGCGAAGGCCGGCCGGACGCTGAGGGGCTGAAGGCTTGCGCCCGGCTGAAGGGAGGGCTCGTGCAGCTCTCGGCCGAGCGCGTCTGGTCCGAACTCAAGAAGCTGTTGTCGGCGGCCGATCCGTCCCGCGCGCTGTTGTGGATGCGGCAGGCAAGCGTTTTGACCAGCGTGCTGCCGGAAAGCGAGAAATGGGGCATCGACGCGATCCACGGCCTGGCCAGAGCCGAGAAGGATCTGGGCTGGACCGCGGACCCGCTGCTCAGGCTGGAGGCGATCGTGCCGCCGGATGCGGCGCGCATGAAGACGCTGGCCGAGCGGCTGAGACTGTCGACGGCGGAAGCAAACCGTTTGCGCGACTGGGCGCTTACGCCGGGAATCGAGCCGAAAACGACCGAAGGCGAACTGGCCAAGACGCTCTACCGCGGCGACCGGCAGGGGGTCGTCGACCGGCTTCGCCTGTCACTCGCAGCGGCACGGGTGCGCGCGGTGGACCAGACCGATGCGCTCATCGAGGCAGGCGGCTTTTCCCGACTTCTCGCCTTCGCATTGAGATGGGAAAGGCCCGTGTTTCCGCTCAAGGGCGCCGATCTGACGGCGATCGGGGGGATGCCCGGGCCAAAACTCGGCGCGATCCTCAGGAATCTCGAAGTGGAATGGGTCGATGCCGGGTTTGGGCCCGATCGCGACGCGCTGCTCAAGCGCGCCGCGCAGGCCCTGAAGGCCGGATAGAGCATTCGTCAACGCAATCCGGGCGGAAATCGCCGCGATTTCCGGAACTTGCTCCAAATCAGGCCGCGTCGCGGACCTTCTCGATGCGCGAGCGGATCGCTTCGATCATCGTTTCGCGGATGATCGTCTCGCCATGCGTCTCGCGCATATGTTCGACGGCACGGCGCATGACCTCGGCTTCCTCCTCGGCGCGCGTGTGCCATTCACAACCTGGAACGAGCGAGCCGCAGTGGAATTCCTTCATGGGATTTCTCCTTTTCCTCCATGGAGTCCGGTCGACCGTCCTGCAAAAGGCGGCAGGGACTCCGCATCTTCTTGGCACGTTGTCCGACCCTAAGACCGGTTGGACCGCAAGCGGGTGAAACCATAACACAGATGGGGTGGCATTGATTGCCGTCAACGGAAAAAAAGGCGGAGCAGCGCTGCTCCGCCCTCTTACGCCAGCCCTATGGGCAGGTCATCACTTCATGATCTTGACTGCCTCGGCAACCTTATCCTTGCCGCTCATGTCCCATGAAACTCTGACCTTCTCGCCGACCTTCAGGCCAGGATCCTTGAAGGTCCGGGGAAGCGTAAAAGACGATCCATTGTCGAGAACCAGGCTTTTGGCCGCCGTATCAAAGGTCTTGATCGTGCCGGTGGTGTGCTTGACGGCGGCGAATGCCACCGAACCGGAAGCAAGAAGGGCAGCCGCTGCGGCCGAAACAATGATCTTGCGCATTGCGAAGTACTCCTGGAAAGCGCGGGCACCCTTTTGGCAGAGGTGTCCCGCATCGTCCTGGGCCGTCCGGTTGCGTCGAGTCGCGATCCGCTTCGTTCTGACGCAATTCCGAACGGAGAACCGCTCTGCACTCCTGGAATTGCGCAGGCGAACCGCCGGCGCTTCCCGACCCGTCCCGACAAATAGCCTAGTCTTTTCCGATGCCTATTAGACGAAAAAGAAACTTTGCGACGGCTCCCGCGCCACATTCGGTGCCCATTTCGCAGCGAATGGGACATCAATGCGGCTCACGGCGCGCTCACCATCTTTTTACGGCCAGCGAGCCTCCGGCGGCAGGCTGGAGAGGATCGAGGCGACGTTTCCGCCGGTTTTCAGGCCGAAGATGGTGCCGCGATCGTGAAGCAGGTTGAACTCGACGTAACGGCCGCGACGGATGAGCTGTTCGTCGCGGTCGCCATCGGTCCAGTTCTCGTTGAAATTACCCCGCACCAGATGGCCGTAGACCACGAGAAAAGCGCGCCCGACATCCTGGACGAAGTTGAAATCGGCATTCCAGCCGCCTTTGTCCTCGCCCGAATGCAGCCAGTCGAAAAAGATGCCGCCGGTGCCGCGCGGCTCGTTGCGATGCGGAAGGAAGAAATACTCGTCGCACCAGGCCTTGAATTTCGCATGGTCGGCGATGCCGGCGTTCTTCTCGCAGGCGAACTGCATGGCGCGGTGGAAGGCCATTGTGTCAGGGTCGTCCTGTGTGCGGCGTCGGTCGAGCACCGGGGTGAGGTCGGCGCCGCCGCCGAACCAGTGGCGCGAGGTGACGACCATGCGCGTATTCATGTGCACGGCCGGAACGTTGGGGTTCCAAGGGTGCGCGATCAGCGAAATGCCGGATGCCCAGAAGCGCGGGTCCTCCTCGGCGCCGGGCATCTGCTTCCTGAATTCGGGCGAGAATTCGCCGTAAACCGTCGAGGTGTGGACGCCAACCTTCTCGAAGACTCGGCCGTGCATCATCGACATGGTTCCGCCACCGCCCTTGCCGGAGTCACGCTCCCACGGCGTCCTTTCGAACCGGCCCGGCGACCATGAAGCGAGCGGGCCCTGGAGATCCTGCTCGATCTGCTCGAAGGCGCCGCAGATGCGTTCTCGCAGCGCCTCGAACCACAGCCGTGCCTTCATCTTCTTTTCTTCGATGTCGGCGGGCAGGCCAACCGGTATTTCAGGTCGTTCCAAGTGCTGTCTCCGGTTTCGGGGCGGCCGGCCCCTACAAATGACTCGTCTTTTGCCGGCGCGATCCCTAATCTCTTAGGGGAAAGGGTCAAGTCTGATCTGATCGGAGCAAGGAGACCTTCGTGCGCACCCCGGCAAGACCGCCGTTGGATGGCCTGAAGAAAAGGCTCGATCAAAGCCGGGCTGAACGCGCGCGCATGCCGCGCGACGGATTTTTGCGCGAGACCTTCGTCCTGCCGCGTTCGGACGCTCGCCTCAAGGCAAAGGAATGGTTCGAGCGCTTCCCCAAGCAGGCTTACTGGACCGAGATCGAAAGCTGGTTCGAACGGCCGGGCGATTTGATCGAATTCACCATAAGGCGCCTGCCGGCGGCGGATTAGGATTTCCTCGCCCTGTTTACGGGGACAACCCAATACAGGCGCGGCCCCTTGTATCCGCCTTCACTACGCTCAGGCACCTTCTCTCCGTGAACCGAGAGAAGGAAGAACCAGCCTTCTCGCCCCTGTTCCTTCCCTGGCCAGCCGGTCATCCTTGTTGCGGAGCGGACATTTGTCGATCGACATGCAGCCGCAGCCGATGCAGTCGGTCAGCCCGTCGCGCAATTTCTTCAATTGACCGATCTTGCGGTCGAGCCCGTCGCGCCAGGCGGTCGACAGCAGGCTCCAGTCGTCGCGCGTCGGGGTGCGGCCCTCGGGTAGGGATTGAAGCGCCGTCGCTATCTCGGCCAGCGAAATGCCGACCTCCTGCGCGATCTTGATGATGGCCACGCGCCTTAGCACGTCGCGGCCGTAGCGGCGCTGGTTGCCTGACGTGCGGTGGCTGCGGATCAGGCCGCGAGCTTCGTAGAAATGCAGCGCCGACACCGCGACACCGCTGCGCGCGGCCACTTGGCCAACCGTTAATTCCGCTGCTGGCGCCATCTCGCACTTTTCCGCTTGACCTCAAGTTAAGTTGAGCTTGTAGCGAAGAAGCCATCGACATGCAAACGACAGGAGATGGCTATGTGCGCCTGGGTGAGAATGACGGGCGAGGGCCGTGTCGCGGGCGCCGGCGGGACCGTGGCCGCCGCTTCAGCGGATGGCATTCTGGCCCAGTTGTCGCGTGGCTTCGCCGGCCACCATGGCGGCGGAGAGGGCCACATTGATGCTGCGCGCGCCGGCCTGCATCGGGATCGTCAGCCGCGCGTCCGCCGCCTGATGGACCGGATCCGGCACGCCTGCGGATTCACGGCCGAACAAAAGGATATCGCCAGTGGCGAAGTTGAAGCTGGTGTATGGGGTCGCGGCCTTGGTCGACAGCAGCACCAGCCGGCGCGCGCGGGCCTTGCGCCACTCCTCGAAGGCGTGCCAGTCGACATGCCGGGTCAGGGCAGCCATTTCGAGATAATCCATGCCGGCGCGCCTGAGCGCTTTATCGGAGAGCGGAAAGCCGGCCGGTTCGATGATGTCGACGCCGATCCCGAGGCAGGCGGCGAAGCGCAGGATTGTGCCGGTGTTGCCGGCGATGTCAGGCTGGTAGAGGGCGATGCGGAGACGGTCGTTCATTTCCGCATCCTTCTATTAAGTGGCAAATTGGCCACAGCGGCTTCGCGGTTTTGGAAATTGCTGGACCTGCGGGTGGCCATTTTCTGCGAACTCGGGTATACAGCGTACATTGTCAACCCGAACCGAAGGAGGGGTAATTCATGATGGCCATGCACATCCAGCACCCTCTCCGTGGGCCTACATGCCCGCTGGCGGTTTCGGTACGACGGTTCTCCTGATCTCTTAGACGCTTCCGCACCGATTTCCGCCGAAACCATTCCCTGGTCTTCGAAGGAATCCTGCGATGTTTTTCAAGCTGCCGAAGGGGCCGATGGCCCCGCCCCAACGCGTCTCGACTGATCAGCTGCCGATCCCGCGGCAGGACGTCGAACACCCTTTTTATCTCTATTTTCGCACGGAGGACGGACCGATGTTCGATCCCTACAGAATACCGGGCTCGAGGAGCCTGCATATCCACCGGCTGCCGACCTGGGCGCTGCTGATCGGCGAAACCTATTCGTCGGCGGTCCACGCCGAGGTTCGCCGGCGTCCGCATCGCGGCATGCTGCCGGATGTCGATTTCTCGCGCGCGGTTCCCGACCCGAGCCGGCCCTCGTTGGTGCGCCGTCTCATCCGGGCGATCCGGCCGGGCGCGAAGATCCGCCTTGTCGACACCGCACCGTCAGGATCAACAAAAGAGCCTGTCGGCGAAAAGCCCGCGAACCCCTATATAGCGCGAAGCAGGGCCGACGGTCCGGATGATTCCGGACCGTCGGCCCTCGGCGCCATGCGGTCCGAGGACTTCGCACGTTCACGCGCCGCGTGAGCGGAAACAGATTTCATGAGCATGACCTATGTTGTTGTTTAGCTGGTTTGAAAAAAGGCTCGATCCGTTCCCGGGCGCGGAGCCGGTCGAGCCGCCCAAGACGCTGGTTGCCTTCTGCCTGCATTACACGCGCGGCGCATGGCCCTATATCCTGGTCGATGCGGTGCTGGTGGCGGCAATCGCCATCGCGGAAGTGTGGATGTTCGGCTTCCTCGGCCGCATCGTCGACTGGCTTTCGGCGCAGAACCGCGAAACCTTCCTGCAGACGGAGGGCTGGAAGCTCGCCAGCATGGCCTTCATCGTGCTGTTCGCGCTGCCTGGCACGGTATGGCTGCATTCGCTGCTCAACCAGCAGACGCTGATGGGCAACTATCCCATGCGTATCCGCTGGCAGGTGCATCGCTATCTGCTCAAGCAGTCGATGAGCTTCTACCAGGACGAATTCGCCGGCCGCATCGCCACCAAGCTGATGCAGACGGCGCTCGCCGTGCGCGAATGCGTGATCAAGGTGATCGACGTCCTGAACTACGTCATCGTCTATTTCCTCGGCATGCTGCTCATCGTCGGCTCGGCCGACTGGCGGCTGGCCGCACCGCTCGGCGTGTGGATGGTCGGCTACATCCTTCTGCTGCGCTATTTCATTCCTCGGCTGGGCAAGGTCGGCGAGGAACAGGCCAATGCGCGCTCGGTCATGACCGGCCGCGTTGTCGACAGCTACTCCAACATCCAGACGGTCAAACTGTTCAGCCATGCCCGCCGCGAGGCCTCCTTCGCCAAGGAGGGCATGATGGGCTTCCTCGACACGGTCTACCGGTCGATGCGGCTGGTGACGGTGCTGTTCGGCTCGCTCTACATCCTGAATGCGCTTCTCCTGTTCTCGGTTACCGCCATCTCGTTGTGGCTGTGGCTGGGCCAGGCGGTGACGATCGGCGCGGTCGCCGTGGTCATCGGCCTGGTTCTGCGGATGTGGGGCATGTCGCAGTGGATCATGTGGGAAATGTCGGGCCTGTTCGAGAATATCGGCACGGTGCAGGACGGCATCGCCTCGATTTCGCTGCCGCGCCTTGTCGAGGACAGGCCCGGTGCGAAGGAGATCACGGTCTCCAAAGGCGAGATACGCTTCGAGGACATCCGCTTCCACTATGGCAAGCAGAAGGGCGTCATCGAGAACCTGTCGCTGGCGGTGAAGCCGGGCGAGAAGGTTGGCATTGTCGGCCGCTCCGGCGCCGGCAAGTCGACGCTGGTCAATCTTCTGCTGCGGTTCTACGACCTCGAAGCCGGCCGTATCCTGATCGACGGCCAGGAGATCGCGGCGGTGAAACAGGATTCGCTGCGCGCCCAGATCGGCATGGTCACGCAGGACACCTCGTTGCTGCATCGTTCGGTGCGCGAAAACATCCTCTATGGCCGGCCCGACGCCAGCGACGACATGCTTGTCGAGGCTGCGCGGCGCGCCGAGGCGCTGGACTTCATCGCCGGGCTTTCGGACCATAGCGGCCGCAAGGGACTCGACGCCTATGTCGGCGACCGCGGCGTCAAACTGTCCGGCGGCCAGCGGCAACGCATCGCCATCGCTCGCGTTATGTTGAAGGACGCGCCCATACTTATCCTTGACGAGGCGACGTCGGCGCTGGATTCCGAGGCGGAAGCGGCCATCCAGGAGAACCTCTACAAGCTCATGCAAGGCAAGACCGTCATCGCCATCGCCCACCGGCTGTCGACCATCGCGGCGATGGACAGGCTTGTGGTGATGGACCAAGGCCGCGTCATCGAGGAAGGTTCGCACGAGGAATTGGTGGCCAAGGGCGGGCTCTACGCGCAGCTCTGGCAGCGCCAGTCGGGCGGTTTCCTGCTGGATGACGGCCCGATCGGTGCCGCAAACGACGTTGTTGCCAATGACGTTGGCGCAAAGGGACAAGCCGCTGAATGATGGCCGCCGCCGC
Organism: Mesorhizobium sp. B1-1-1; assembly: GCF_006442955.1. Classification (NCBI taxonomy): domain Bacteria; kingdom Pseudomonadati; phylum Pseudomonadota; class Alphaproteobacteria; order Hyphomicrobiales; family Phyllobacteriaceae; genus Mesorhizobium; species Mesorhizobium sp. B1-1-1. The sequence continues at coordinate 171,695 of NZ_VFWW01000010.1, read as the reverse complement.
ATGATGACAGCCGTCTATCGCTGGTTCGAGAACTGGGTCTATCCGTTCAGGGAGCCCACGAATCTTCGGCCGCCGTCCGGCGTCGCCGGTTTTCTCTGGCACTATGTCGGCCAGGCCAAGTTCGCCTTCTTCGCCATGCTGGTCATCGGCGGCATCGCGCCGCTGGTCGAGGCCGGGCTGTTCTACTTTGTCGGGCGGCTGGTCGACATCCTTGACCAGCTTCCCGGCGAACGCAGCTGGCATGCGCTGTGGACGGCCGCCGGGCCGGAACTTGTGTTCATGATCGTCGTGGTGCTGGTCGTCCGCACCATCGTCGTCGGCCTGTCGGCCCTGGTCGACGAGCAGACAATTACGCCCGGCTTCTACAATCTGGTGCGCTGGCAGGCGCACCGGCACGTGGCGCGCCAGTCCTACTCCTTCTTCCAGAACGATTTCGCCGGCCGCATCGCGACAAAAGTCTGGCAGGCTGGGCAAGCGACCGGCGACCTGATGGAAAGCTTCATCGAGGTCGTCTGGTTCATGGTCGTCTATACGGTGACGACGCTGGCGCTGGTCGCGGGGCTCGATATCAGGCTCGCAGTGCTGGTGGTGATCTGGATCGCGGCCTTCGCCTGGCTGGCCAGGCTCTATCTGCCGGCAATCCGCAAACATGCCGAGGCGACCGCCGAGGCGGGGTCGATGATCACCGGCCGCATCGTCGATTCCTACTCCAACGTACAGACGCTGAAACTGTTCTCCGCCGATGGCGACGACCGCTACATCAGGAGCGGCTTCGACATCTATCTCGACGCGTTGCGCCCGTTCACGCGCCGGCTGACCGGCGTGCGCATGGCGCTGACGACGCTGTCGGGCATCATGATCACGGCGATCGGCTGCTTTGCCGTCTATCTCTGGGTCGAGGGCTCGATCACCGTCGGGGCGGTCGCCTTCACGCTGTCGCTGGTGCTGCGGCTCAACATGCTGCTTGGCCGGCTGATGATGCAGCTCAACAGCATCCTGCGCAATCTCGGCGTGCTGGAGAATTCCAAGGCGCTGATCTCGCAGCCGCTCGGTCTGGTCGACGCACCCGACGCCCGGGAACTGGTCGTGGCCGGCGGGCGCATCGAGGTGAAGAATGTCGAGTTCCACTACGGCAAGGGGTTCGGCGTGCTCAACGGCATCGATCTCGTGGTGCGGCCGGGCGAGAAGGTCGGGCTGGTCGGGCCGTCCGGCGCCGGCAAGACCACGCTCGCCAACCTTATCCTGCGGCTGTACGAACTCGAAGGCGGAAAGATCGCCATCGACGGCCAGGATGTCTCGCAGGTGACGCAAAATTCGCTGCGCGCCAATATCGGCGTCGTCAGTCAGGACACGGCACTTTTCCACCGTTCGCTGCGCGACAATATCAAACTCGGCATGCCCGACGCCACCGACGCGCAGGTGATCGCGGCGGCCAGGAAAGCCGAGGCGCATGATTTCATCCTGACCTTGCGCGACAATCGCGACCGACAGGGCTACGAGGCCTATGTCGGCGAGCGCGGCGTCAAACTGTCGGGCGGCCAGCGCCAGCGCGTGGCGATCGCGCGTGTCTTCCTCAAGGATGCGCCGATCCTGATATTGGACGAGGCGACCTCGGCACTTGATTCCGACATCGAGGCGGCGATCCAGGAAAACCTGACGCGGCTGATGGAAGGCAAGACGGTCATAGCCATCGCCCACCGGCTGTCGACGATCGCCGCGCTTGACCGCCTCGTCGTGCTCGACGGCGGCCGCATTGTCGAACAAGGCACGCATGACGAACTGGTGGCGCTCGACGGGCTCTACGCGCGGCTGTGGAAGCGTCAGTCCGGCGGCTTCCTCTATCACGAGGAAGCCGTGCTGGAAGAGACGCGGCCGGCGGAGTAGCGGCATGGGCGCGACGCATGAGACCGACTATCTGCTGAAACGGCTGCGGCCGACGACACCGGCCTTCGATGCGCTGATGGAAGAGAGCCGGCGGGAAGGCTACTGGATGCTGGTGCGGCTCCGCGACGGCTGGGCAGGCGGCCGCAACAAGTTCCTGAAACAGGGGGAGGCACTGTTCGGAGCATGGCACGGCGTCGAACTCGCCGGCGTGTGCGGGCTGAACATCGATCCCTATTTCGAGGGCAGGGACCATGGCCGGGTCCGGCATTTGTTCGTCGGCGCGCGCCATCGGCGCACGGGCCTTGGCCGCATGCTGGTCGAGACCGTTGTCGACAGGGCACGCCGCTATTTCGCCGTGCTCAACACCCGTGCGCCGCAGGAAGCCTTCGGCTTCTATGAGCGGCTTGGCTTCGCGCCGGTGGCGGGCGAAGAATTCGTCACGCACCGGATGATCTTCGAGAAAGGAGGTTGAAAATGTCCCTGCGCCCGCCGTCCCGTCTGACCAGTGCCTCGGCCGCCGAAGCCGCCTTCGACGCGCTCGGCCATGAAGTCCTTGCCGAGAAGGCGGCGGCACTCGGCCGCGCCGGACAACGCGTCGAAGAAACGCTGGCCCGACTGCGCAACAATGGCGACGAGCAGTTGCGTCCCCGGCTGCTCAAGGAGGCGGCGGTGGCGGTGCATGGCTACTTCATCCAGCGCGAACTGTGCGGCCTTCGAAAGCACGATGCCGTCATCCGCGAATACAACATCCCGAAGGCGGTGCTGGTCAGGCTCGGCGCCATGTAGGGTTGGCGCTTGCCGCGCCGATCTCCCTGTGGAATCTCGCCAGGCGGCTGGCGAGCGCTTCGGGGTTCTCATCGGGGACGAAGTGCCCGCTGTCGGCAATGATGTCGCCCTCGACATTCGACAGCCCGGCGGCCCTGAGGCCCTCGACATAGTCGCCGATGTCGCCGGACTCGGCCGAGCCCCTGAGATACAGCACCGGAATCGCTGTAGGCGTCGCGGGCCGCGCGGCATTGGCTTTGGCATCTTCGGGGAAGGCGCGATACCAATCGAAACCGGCCTGGAGGCTTTCAGGCCGGGAATAGGCTCTCGCATAGATTTCCCTGGCCTGCGCCGGGATCGATGTCCGATCCTTCGAAAGCACATTGAAGAAGAAGTCGAAATAGGTGCTTTGGTGGCCGCTCACCAGCGTTTCCGGCAGCGCCGGGACGGCATGGAAGGCAAAGTGCCAGATCCGCGGATTGCGAATGACCTCTTCCCATGGCGCGACACCCGGAACAGCGACATCCATGATCGCCGCGCCGGAAAGGATCTCGGGATGGTCGCGCAGCAGGGCGAACACGATCTGGCCGCCGACATCATGACCGGCCGCCAAGAGGTGCCGCAGCCCGCAGGCCTCGGCAACGCCTCTCATCAGCCTCGCCAGAGTTCTCTTGTCGCCGGCCTCAGGCATGCCTTGCGAGCCGCCGATGCACGGCAGGTCAGGTGCGACGACACGGTACTCGGCAGCCAGCCGGCCGATCACCCCTTCGAACGCATAGGAGCTTTGCGGCCAGCCGTGCAGCAGCAGGAATGCAGGCGCTTCAGCCGGGCCCGCCTCGCGGATCGCTATGCTAAGCCCTTCGATTTCGATGTTCGAGGTTTGCATGTCCTGACCCTGCCGGCTGCCTATGCCATAGATCTAGGCGGCGATCGGAAGACCGACAGGGCTGGATTGTTTGACCCGTTTGCGGACGGAAACCGTTTCATACTTTTCCAGGAATTGCGCTTTTCCAGGAATCACCTGGTCCTGGATCACTCCAGCCACTGGGTAATGAAAGTGCCGTTCTCGTGGATGTCGGTCGTTTCCAGCGGGCCGGGGCCGAGATTGGTGAATTTGTGCGGCGTGCCGGGCGGCACGATGACGATCTGGCCGGCAGAGGCCTCGATCTCCTCACCGCCGACCGTGAACAGGCCGATGCCCTGGCGGATGATGAAGATCTCGGCGTAGGGATGGGAATGCAGGCGCGGTCCGCCGCCGGTCTCCGGCAGGTAGTTGAAGATCAGGCAGGAGTTGGAACCGTAGGGGGCACATTGCAACTCGCCCTTCCAGCGGTCGGGGCGAACAGCCCATTCCTCGCGGTCTATGACATGCGCCATGGGGGCAGGATAGACCCCCCGGAGCCAGGTGTCGAGGCGAAGCTGACCCCCGGATTCGCTACTGTTCCCCGCTGTTTGGCGGTGTTTCACGGTCATCCGCCGTCTTGTCGCGGGGTGCCGGATTTCGTCCCCGCGACAATCTGCCCTTGTGCCTTCACCCGTCTGGACAAAAACGGGCTTCACGCATAAACCGAAGTCCAAATGCCGGAGGAATTCGCTAGCCTGTTCGCCATGCGCTGTCGGGTTGGCGTGAATGAGCGGGGAACAAGGCTCGCCCACCGGCACGGAAGAGGCGAAAGGATCAGGCACCCGTGAGCGCAACCGACACCCAGGATCCCAACCGTCGAGATTTTCTCTACGTCGCCACGGGCATGGCCGCCGTGGTCGGCGCGGGCGCCGTCGCGTGGCCGTTCATCGACCAGATGCGCCCCGATGCCTCGACGCTGGCGCTCGCCTCGGTCGAGGTCGACGTCTCCTCGCTGACGCCGGGCATGTCGCTGATCGTCAAGTGGCGCGGCAAGCCGGTCGTGGTGCGCAACCGCACCGAAAAGGAGATGAAGGACGGCGAGGCCGTCAATCTCGCCGATCTCAAGGATCCGATCGCCCGCAACGCCAACCTGCCGGCCGACGCGCCGGCGACCGACGCCAACCGCACCACGCCCGGCAAGGAAGCCTGGATGGTGATGGTTCAGGTCTGCACGCATCTGGGCTGCATTCCGCTCGGCCAGGAAGGCGATTTCGGCGGCTGGTTCTGCCCGTGCCACGGTTCGCAATACGACACCGCCGGCCGCATCCGCAAAGGCCCGGCGCCCGAGAACATGGCTGTGCCGGTATTCAAGTTCATTTCCGATACCAAGATCCTTATCGGTTGAGGCAGGGGATATTTCGATGAGCGAGGGACACTCGACCTACACGCCCAAGACCGGTATCGAGCGCTGGTTCGATGCGCGCATGCCTCTGCCGCGGCTGATCTATGACAGCTTCGTCGCCTATCCGGTGCCGCGCAACCTCAACTATGCCTGGACCTTCGGCGGCATCCTGTCGATCATGCTGGTGGCGCAGATCCTGACCGGCATCGTGCTGGCCATGCACTACACGTCCGACACAAATCTGGCTTTCGATTCAGTCGAAAAGATCATGCGCGACGTGAATTCCGGCTGGCTGCTGCGCTACATGCATGCCAACGGCGCGTCGTTCTTCTTCGTCGCGGTCTACATCCATATCTTCCGCGGCCTCTATTACGGCTCCTACAAGGCGCCACGCGAGCTGCTGTGGATCCTCGGCTGCATCATCTACCTCCTGATGATGGCGACCGGCTTCATGGGCTATGTGCTGCCGTGGGGCCAGATGAGCTTCTGGGGCGCCACCGTCATCACCGGCTTCTTCAGCGCCATTCCACTAGTCGGCGACTGGATCCAGCAGCTTTTGCTCGGCGGTTTCGCGGTCGACAATCCGACCCTCAATCGCTTCTTCGCGCTGCATTACCTGCTGCCGTTCATGATCGCCGGCGTGGTCGTGCTGCACATCTGGGCGTTGCATGTCGTGGGCCAGTCGAACCCGACCGGCATCGAGGTGAAGTCGAAGACCGACACCGTCGCCTTCACCCCTTACGCGACCATCAAGGACGCGTTCGGCATGATCGTGTTCCTGTTCTTCTTCGCCTATTTCGTCTTCTACCTGCCGAACTATCTCGGCCACCCTGACAACTACACGGTCGCCAACCCGCTGAAGACGCCGGCCCACATCGTTCCGGAATGGTACTTCCTGCCGTTCTACGCGATCCTGCGCGCCATCACCTTCAACATCGGGCCGATCAACTCCAAGCTCGGCGGCGTGCTGTGCATGTTCGGCGCCATCGCCATGCTGTTCCTGGTGCCGTGGCTAGACACCTCCAAGGTGCGCTCGGCGGTCTACCGGCCCTGGTACAAGCTGTTCTTCTGGCTGTTCGTGGCCGATGCCATCCTGCTTGGCTGGCTGGGCTCGCAGCCGGCGGAAGGCAGCTACGTGTTCATGGCGCAGATGGCGACGCTGTTCTACTTCGCCTTCTTCCTGATCATCATGCCGGTGCTCGGCCTGATCGAGACGCCACGCAGGCTGCCGAACTCGATCACCGAGGCGGTGCTCGAGAAGAACAAGGGCGGCAGCGGGCATCCGGCGGGCGCCACGGCAGCACCTGAGACCAAGGGCTGAGCGGTAGAGAATCTAAGGGGATTTGGCATGAAAAAGATTCTCACCTCGCTTGCGCTGATCGGCCTTGTGGCCGCCGGCCTTGGGGCTCCGGGCACCTGGGCGACCGCGGCCGAAGAGGCGCATAACGCGGCGGCGCCGACGCATTTCCCGATCAACGAACCGAAGGAAATGGACTGGAGCTTCACCGGCCCGTTCGGCACCTATGACAAGGCGCAGCTGCAGCGCGGCCTCAAGGTCTACAAGGAAGTCTGCTCGGCCTGCCATTCGATGAACCTGGTGGCATTCCGCACGCTTTCGGACCTCGGCTATTCCGACGCACAGATCAAGACGCTGGCGGCCGAGTACACCATCCATGACGGCCCCAACGACGCCGGCGACATGTTCGACCGTCCCGGCAAGCCGTCGGACCATTTCCCGGCGCCGTTCGCCAATGAGGAAGCCGCGGCAGCCTCGAATGGCGGCGCAGCCCCGCCCGACATGTCGCTGCTGGCCAAGGCGCGGGGCGTGGAGCGCGGCTTTCCGCAGTTCGTCTTCGACATCTTCACCCAGTATGATGCCGGCGGCCCTGACTACATCCACTCGCTGCTGACCGGCTACGACCAGACGCCTCCGGCTGGAATGGTCATCCCGGAAGGCACGCACTACAATCCGTACTTCATGTCCGGCGTGTCGCTGAAGATGCCCAAGCCGCTTTCCGACGGCCAGGTGACTTATGACGACGGCGCGCCGCAGACCGTCGACCAGTACTCCCGCGACGTCGCCGCTTTCCTGGCGTGGGCGGCTGAGCCGCATATGGAAGCCCGCAAGAAAACCGGCTTCCGGGTGCTGGTGTTCCTGCTCCTGTTCGGCGCACTGGTCTACATGACCAAGCGCAAGGTTTGGGAAGCAGTCGCGCACTAAGCCGCGCGGCCGGAGATTGAAGAAAGGGCGCCCGCGAAGCGCCCTTTTTGCTTGCCGAAGAGGCTGGCGCGTGAGGTGATCGCTTTGTTGTCGAACAAGCCGGTTGGCAGCGCGGCAGGCGATTGCTATTCGACGCCCCGACGGCGGCGAAAGCTTTGCCGCCTATAGGGCGTTTGGGGTTCCATGATGCGGCTCAGCGACTGCCACAACTTCTCCGATTTCCGCCGCATGGCGCAGCGGCGGCTGCCGGGGCCGATCTTCAACTACATCGACGGCGCGGCGGACGACGAGATCACCTATCGCCGCAACACCGAGAGCTTCGAAACCTGCGATCTCGTTCCCAACGTGCTGCGCGGGGTGAACGAGATCGACATGTCGGTGACCGTCATGGGCCAGAAGCTGGCGATGCCGTTCTATTGTTCGCCGACCGCTCTCCAGCGGCTGTTCCACCATCAGGGCGAACGGGCGGTCGCCAGGGCCGCTGCAAAATACGGCACCATGTTCGGAGTTTCCTCGCTCGGCACGGTCAGCCTCGAGGAAGTCCGAAAAATCAGCAGCGGCCCGCAGGTCTATCAGTTCTACTTCCATCGCGATCGCGGCCTCAACCGGGCGATGATGCAGCGGGCACGGGAGATCGGCGTCGAAGTGATGATGCTGACCGTCGACAGCATCACCGGGGGAAACCGCGAGCGCGACAAGCGCACCGGTTTTGCGATTCCCTTCAAGCTCAACCTGGCGGGAATGGCGCAGTTCGCGATGAAGCCTGCCTGGGCGATCAACTATTTCACGCATGAGGCGTTCAAGCTGCCGCAGCTGGACGAGCATATCGACATGGGCGGCGGCACGATGTCGATCAGCCGCTACTTCACCGAAATGCTCGATCCGTCGATGACGTGGGACGACGTCGCCGAGATGGTGAGGCTTTGGCCGGGACCGTTCTGCCTCAAGGGCGTCATGTCGGTGGAGGATGCCAGACGCGCCGTCGAGATCGGCTGCAAGGGCATCGTGCTGTCGAACCATGGCGGCCGGCAACTGGACGGTTCGCGCGCGGCTTTCGACCAGCTCGCCGAGATCGTCGATGCGGTCGGCGACCAGATCGACGTCCTCATGGATGGCGGCGTGCAGCGCGGCACGCATGTGCTAAAGGCGCTGTCGCTCGGCGCCAAGGCCGTCGGCGTCGGACGCTACTATCTGTTTCCGCTGGCGGCGGCGGGCCAGCCTGGCGTCGAACGCGCACTCGAACAGATGCGCATCGAGATCGAACGCGGCATGAAGCTGATGGGGTGCAGCTCGATCGAACAGTTGACCCGCCGGAATTTGCGTTTTCGGTGATGGCCATTGCTTCGATGCGAAAGATCGCAGCGCCGGCAGAGGCAAGCCTTTGGACGTATATGCTCCTTTCGCCGGATGCGCTTGTCTCGGCCGCCACATCGCGCTAGCCGTTGTCGGTCGCGCCGGGTTAGGATTTGGCGCTGCGCCATTTCACGCCTTTCCGCCGAAACTGGACCACCCGGAGCCGCCTCATGAAACCTTCGCTCGAAGACACGCTGCTGGCGGCCATCCGCACCATTCCGGACTATCCCAAGCCCGGCATATTGTTCCGCGACATCACCACGCTGCTTGGCAACGCGCGCGCTTTCCGCCGCGCCATCGATGAGCTGGTGCATCCCTATGCCGGCGAGAAGATCGACAAGATCGCCGGCATCGAAGCGCGCGGCTTCATCCTCGGCGGCGCCGTCGCCCATCAGCTCTCCGCCGGCTTCGTACCGATCCGCAAGAAAGGCAAGCTGCCTTATGAGACAGTGCGCGTCGCCTACAGCCTGGAATACGGGCTGGACGAGATGGAGATGCACAAGGACGGCGTGTCGCCGGGCGAGAAAGTGATCCTGGTCGACGATCTGATCGCCACCGGCGGCACGGCGGAGGCGGCGGTGAATCTCCTGCGCCAGATCGGCGCCGATATCCTTGCCGCCTGCTTCGTCATCGACCTGCCGGATCTCGGCGGCCGCGCCAAGCTGGAAGCGCTCGGCGTGCCAGTGCGGACGCTGATCGGGTTCGAGGGGCATTGAGAGAGCAGTTCCTCCTTCTCTCCCTGGGAGAAGGAAGAGGCGCCATTACTCCACCTTGACCAGCACGGCGCTTTCGAACTCCAGTACCTTGTCGCCGGTCGAATCGAAGGCTTCCGAGCGCAAGGTCAGCACCCGCCAGCCCGGACGTGAGGCGATCGGGCGGTGGGAAAGGGCGGTGCGGGTGAAGGTCACGGTCTGCCCGGCATAGACCGGCTTCAGCCATTTCAGGTTCTTGAAGCCGGGCGAGGGGCCAAATTCGGGCGTCGGGCCAGGGCCGCTCCACTCGGCGTCCATGCGGGTTTCGAGGTTGAGTTTCATCCAGGTGGCGGCGGTATGCCAGCCGGACGCACACAGCCCGCCCAGCACGCTCTTCTTCGCGGCATCCTCATCGACGTGGAAGACCTGGGGGTCGTATTTGCGGGCGAAGGCCTTGATCGCCTCGGCTTCGAACGTATGAGAGCCCAGCGTGACGGTGGTGCCGACGCGGAAGAATTCGTCGAGCATCATGCAAGGCTCCCCGCGGCATTGCGCGTGAGGAACATGACGGAATTCTCGAGCTCGAAGACGCTTTCGCCGCGTTGGTTGAGCAGCTCGCTGCGCATGGTCACGAAGCCGAGCTGCGGCTTCGATTTCGAAGGACGCTTGGCCAGGACGACGAGGCTGCCCTTGAGCGTGTCGCCGGCCAGCACCGGCTTCTTCCATTTGACCTGATCGACGCCGGGCGCGCCCTGGCAGGTCGAGTCCAGCAGGAAGGCATCGCATAGCATGCGCATGAACATGGCGCAGGTATGCCAGCCCGAGGCCGAGAGGCCGCCCAGGATGCTTGCCTTGCCGGCCTCCTCGTCGAGATGCATCGGCTGGGCATCGAATTCGCTGGCGAACTCGATGATCTCGGCCGCGCTCACCTGTTTGGTGCCGAGGTCGAACGAGGCTCCTTCGACGAAGTCCTCATAGGCCCATGTCTTTCCAGTCATGGCGTGGAATCCGGTTGCCGAACGCGCGATCCACATGGATCGGCAAACCCGGATGCAGGCCGGACGGCGTTTGGTCAAGCCCTTTCTGGTGAGCCAGCCGCGGGCGCCCGGCCGGCCGTTGCGATCATAACCAGCCGCGGCGGCGGAAATACCAGAAGGGCAGGATCGCCGACAGAACCATCATGGCGATCGCGAACGGATAGCCGAGCTCCCATTTGAGCTCGGGGATAACGTCGAAATTCATGCCGTAGATCGAGGCGACCAGCGTTGGCGGCAGGAAGATGACGGCGGCGACCGAGAAGATCTTGATGATGGCGTTCTGCTCGATCGAGATCATGCCGAGCGTGGCGTCGAGCAGGAAGGAGATCTTCTGCGACAGGAAGGTGGCGTGGTCGGCAAGAGAAAGCACGTCGCGCGACAAGGTCTTGATGCGGGCGCGGACGTCCTTGCTCATCTTGGCCTGGGTCGCGACATGGGCGAGGAAGCCGGCCAGCCGCTGCAAGGAGATCAGGCTGTCGCGCACGGAGGAAGCGATGTCCTCCTTGCGGCCGATGCCCTTCAAGAGTTCCTGGAAATCACGGTTGCGCTTCGACACCTTGGTCGATCGCGCCTCGAAAATGTCGCGCGAGATCGCTTCGACGTCGCGGCCGGCGCGCTCGAGGATGTCGGCGAGCCGGTCGACGATCGCTTCCAGCAGGCCGATCAGGATGGTGTCGCCGCTGGTGCAGCCAGTCGCCACCTTCTCGGCGCGCAAAGGGAAGGTCTTGAACGCTTTCGGTTCGTGATAGCGCACGGTGACCAGCCTATTGCCGGCGAGCGCGAAGGTGACCGGCGAGATCAGGGGATCGTCGACGTCGGTCTGGGCGGGCAAGGTGGCGGTCATGAAGTAGGCGCCGTCCTCGATATAGAGGCGGCTGGAAATCTCGATCTCCTCCATCTCCTCGCGGGTCGGAATGGCGATGCCGAGCCAATTCTCGATTGTAGCCTCTTCGTCCTTGGTCGGATTGAAGAGATCGGCCCAGACGACCTTGTCGCCATTGGCCAGGAGATCGTCCGTGAGACGCAGGCGATCATTGTCCACGACGAAAGCCTTGATCATCGCCAGATCTCCTTGCCGGAAAGCGTTCGGATTGCTGCGTCGTATCGGATCGCACTAGCCTTCGTGCGCCGAGCCTGTGCCCGCCGCTTAGACTTGCGGCATGACAAAATCAAGACAAGCCGGACTTGGGGCCGACACCAGGGGCGCTCAGAAAATTCGTCGAGCAGCCGGCAGCATGAAAGCTTCGACGGGTCGGGTCATCGACCGCGCTTCGGGCTTATCGAGGAGAGCAGGCCGGACCCGCGGGGGCCGGCCTGCGAATGCCCCTATCGGGCGCTCGGCAGGATCTGGTGCAGCACGATGGCCCAGACGGCGCCAAAGGCGATGGACGAGCCCAGAATGTACTGCACGATATCGGGAAGCGTCTTGACGAAATCCGGCGGCGCAAGCGTAGCAAACAGGGCCATCAGGATCGGCAGGCCGACGACCAGCATGTTCCTTTCCGTCAGCGGCGTGCCGCGCACGACGCGGAGCCCGTTCATGGCGATGACGACGCAGAGCACGCCGAACACGCCGCCGATGACCGGGCCCGGGATCGAGGCGATCACCGCCGACAGTTTGCCGATCAGTCCGAACAGGACCAGGAAGATGCCTGCCGCGGCGAAAGCGGCGCGGCTGGCGATGCCGGTGATGGCGATGATGCCGGCATTCGACGAATAGCCGGTGACCGGCGTGCTGCAAAGCAGTGCGCTGACCAGGCAGCCGAGGCCTTCGCCGGTGGCGCCCCTGTCGAGCTGTTCGTTCGACAGGGGCTTGTCGATGACGGCGCCGACCGCGAACCAGGTGCCGGTGGTTTCGGCGAGGACCACGATATAGACGATGAGCATCGTGAGCGTCGCCGAGAGCGAGAACGTCACGTCAAGATTGAGGAAGGCGATGCGCGGCATCGAAAACCAGGTCGCCTCGGAGACCGCTCCCATGTTGAGTTGGCTCATGGAGGCGGCGGCCACGCAGCCGGCCACAAGTGCGATGATTACGGAGAGCAGGCGCAGCCAGGCGCCCTTTGCGCCGAGTGCCATGCCGGTCAGCATGCAGCCGACGAGCACCGCCGCCGCAACAAAGGCAAGGATGATATTGCCGCCGACGGTGGCCGTGCCGTGGACCGCGAACACGCTTTCGCGGAGTGCGACCGGCATCAGCGCGATGCCGACGACGATGATGATGGCGCCGCCGACGATGGGCGGAACAAAGCGGTCCACCAAGCGATGGAAGATTCCCGTGGGCGAACCGAGCAGCATGACCAGTATGGCGCCGGGAATGAGCGCTCCGATCACCGCGGAAAGACCGGCAATGCCGCCGCCGGCGCCGAAGGCGATAGCCAGCACCGCGCCGATCGGCACAAAAGACGGCCCCTGCACCACCGGCAGGCGCATCAGAAGCTGCGACTGGATCAGGGTGGCGATGCCCGCCGCGACGAAGGCCGACTGGATGAAGGCGCCGGCATCGCCCGCGCTGAAGGCCAGGACCGATGCGATGATGAACGGCACGATGTAAACATCCATCGCCAGCACGTGCTGGAGGCCGAGCAGGGCGGCCTTGCCCAGTGGCAGCGGATCGTCCGGCTGAGCAATCAAAGTGATTTCCGGTGCAGTGCGTTCCATGATGTCCCCTCTGGAATTTCCCGGCCGATCATGGGATCAGTCGGCGCCAAAGGACAGCGGCGCAAAGGTTTGCCAACTGTTTTCTTGCGCGCCATGCAATAACGGCCACACGCGCCAGCGCAACCGGAGCGATCCATGACAAGAGAGGCCTTCACGCTGCTTGGCACCGCCTTCCACACGCCGGAGCGCGGCCGGCTGGAGGTGCTGAAGGACCATCTGTTCAGCATCGATGCACAGGGACGGATCGCGGAGATTCTCGCACCCGGCCATCCCGAATACGCGGCGAGGAAGAGCGATGCCCGCCAGGCGGGCAGCCTAGTGGAGCTCGGCGAAGGCCAGTTCCTGCTGCCCGGCCTGATCGACCTGCACATCCACGCGCCGCAATGGCCCCAAATGGGCAAGGCACTGGACGTGCCGCTCGAGGTCTGGCTGCAAAAATATACGTTTCCGCTCGAGGCGCGCTATGCCGACACCGGCTACGCCCGCGAGGTCTATGCCGACCTGGTCGACAATCTTCTCGCCAACGGCACCACCACGGCGCTCTATTTTGCCACCGTCCATGTCGAGGCCAGCTTGGCGCTTGCCGAGATATGCCTCGAAAAGGGCCAGCGCGCTTTGGTCGGCAAGGTGGCGATGGACGATCCCGAGCAGTGCCCGTCTTTCTATCGCGATGCCGACGCGGCAAGCGCCATTTCCGACACCAGACGCTTCATCGAGGCGGTCAGATCGTTGGATACCGGCGAAAGACCGCTGGTCCGGCCGGTGATCACGCCGCGCTTCATCCCAAGCTGCACGGATGCGGCGCTGCAAGGCCTGGGCGAACTCGCAACGGAATTTAGCTGCCACGTGCAGACACATTGCTCGGAGAGCGATTGGGCAAGGCAATTCGTCGAGACGCGCTTTGGCTGCACCGACGCGGCGAGCCTCGACGGTTTTGGCCTGCTGACGCGCCACACCATCCTGGCGCATTCGAACTTCATCGACGGGCGGGATATGGACCTCATCAAGGGGAAGGGGGCTGGGGTCGCGCATTGCCCGCTGTCCAACTTCTATTTCGCCAATGCGGTGTTTCCGCTGCGCGACGCACTTGACCGGCACATGCATGTCGGGCTCGGGACGGACATTTCCGGCGGCTACAGCCCGTCGCTCTTCGACGGCTGCCGGCATGCGCTGTCAGCCTCGAGGACGCTGCAGAGCGGTGTCCATGCCGGCCTGGACGCAGCGCAGCGCGGCGCGCCCGGCGCGCCGATCACGCATCAGGAGGCGTTCTGGCTGGCCACCGCCGGCGGTGCCGAAGCGCTCGACCTGCCGACGGGCAGCTTTCGCGTCGGCCATGAATTCGACGCGCTGCTGATCGACACGACGGCGAAGGCCTCGAACATTCATGTCAGCATGGCGGACGACACGCTCGACGATGTCTTCCAGAAGATCGTGCTCAACGCGGCACGCGGCAACATCGCCACGGTGTGGGTGAGCGGAAGGACGGTGGCCGGGCAGTAGCCACGTAGCAGTCGCAGATCGGGCTATGCGCGCGATGGTTCCTCGGCAAGAGGTTGTTTTTGCGCCTTCAGCAACATGTCCTTGGCGGCGATCACCGCGCCGACCGTGATCAGGACGCAAGCGAGCGCAACAGACCAGTGGAAGACGCCGAATCCGGCCAGCAGCAGCACGATCACCGAGAACAGCGGCGCGGCATAGGAAAGCGCGCCCAGGATCATGATGTCTCCATGCTTGCAGCCATAGTCCCATGCGTAGAAGCCGGCGCCGAGCGGTATCACGCCTAGAATGACGATAGCGCTCCACTGCGTCATCGTCTGCGGCCAGACCGTGATCTCGAGCGCGAGATGGAGAGTGAAGGCGACGGCCGCGGTGATCAGGCAGTACACCGCCACCACATCGGTCGGCACTTGGCCGAAACGGCGCGACAGGACGGAATAACCGGACCAGACGAAGGCGCAGAACAGGGCAACGGCGTGGCCCGGCTTCACGCCGTCGGCAAGCCCCACGCTGCCGCCCTTGGTGATGACGACGATGGCACCCGCCAGGCCGAGCATCACACCGGCTATGTGGTGAGACCTCAGCCGCTCTCCCGGCAGGAAGGCGGCGAAGACGACGATCAGCAATGGCCAGAGATAGGCGATCAGGCTCACCTCGACGGGCGGGGCGGACTGGATGGCGAAAAAGTACGCGCAGTGATAGATGCACAGCCCTGCCGTGCCGATTGCCCAGACCTGCCATGGCTGCCGTAGCGACTTGAGCGCCGACGGGCGGACAATCCAGCTGGCCGCCCCGACTGAGCCTCCCAGCAGAAACGTCATTGCCGCCAATTGAAAGGGCGGGATCGGCCCTGCGGCGGTCGACAGCAGCGCGAGGAACGACCAGGTCAGAATGGCCGAGAAGCCGATCAGGGTCGGGATGGTCCTTTTCATATGGTCCCCTTCCGCGTTCACTGAGCCAATAGCGGAAAGGCCTAGCGAGGGCAGCCCGTGCACGGCCTTACCCTGTCGGGAATGCGACCCGGCTTGGTCTGTTCACAGTCCGGTCTGTGGTCCCTGCGGAGATGACCGAAGGATCACGTGTTGAACTTGAACAGCATGATGTCGCCGTCCTGGACGACATACTCCTTGCCTTCGTCGCGCGCCTTGCCGGCTTCCTTGGCCGCTACTTCGCCGCCCAGCGTGACGAAATCATTGTAGGCGATGGTCTGGGCGCGGATGAAGCCGCGCTCGAAATCGGTGTGGATGACGCCGGCCGCCTGCGGCGCCTTGGCGCCCTTGTGCACAGTCCAGGCGCGCGTCTCCTTCGGCCCAACGGTGAAATAGGTGATGAGCTGCAACAATTCGTAGCCGGCGCGGATCACCTTGTTCAGGCCGGGCTCGTCGAGGCCGAGCGAGGACAGGAATTCCATCTCTTCCTCGTCGGAGAGCTGCGCAACCTCGGCTTCGATCGCGGCCGAGATGACGACGGTGCGTGCGCCCTGAGCGGCGGCCATCTTCTCCACGGCCCTGGTGTGCTCGTTGCCGGTGGCCGCGTCAGCCTCGGCGACGTTGCAGACGTAGAGCACGGGATGCGAGGTCAGAAGGTTCAAGCCCTGCAGGATGCGCAGGTCTTCCGCCGAGATGCCGTCGAGCAGGATGCGGGTCGGCTTGCCGGCCTGCAGAAGCTCAAGCGCTGCCTCCATCATCGGCAGCACGGTCAAGGCTTCCTTGTCCTTGCCGGACGCGCGCTTGCGGAATTGCGCGATGCGGCGTTCGAGGCTCTCGAGGTCGGCGAGCATCAGTTCGGTCTCGACCGTCTCGGCGTCGGCGACCGGGTCGATGCGGCCCTCGACATGGGTGATGTCGTCATCCTCGAAGCAGCGCAGCACATGCACGATGGCATCGACCTCGCGGATGTTGGCGAGGAACTGGTTGCCCAGGCCTTCGCCCTTCGAGGCGCCGCGCACCAGGCCGGCGATGTCGACAAAGGAGATGCGGGTTGGGATGATCTCCTTCGACTTGCCGATCGCGGCGATCTTCTGCAGGCGCGGATCGGGCACCGCCACCTCGCCGGTGTTCGGTTCGATGGTGCAGAACGGGTAGTTGGCGGCCTGCGCGGCGGCCGTCCTCGTCAGCGCGTTGAAAAGCGTCGACTTGCCGACATTGGGCAAGCCAACGATGCCGCATTTGAAACCCATTTTGTCCGGTCCTATCGGGAATTTGAGATTTGGTGAGGGCTATGGGCGATAGGGGTGATGAACGTCAAGCCCTGTAACGCCGTATGGACCCGAGCTCAGTCCTTGTTGCCGAACAGCTTCTTCAGCATGGCGGCCATCGGGCCGCTCTCCGGCAGCTTGGCGGGCGCCTGTTGCGGCCGTGCCTGGCGGATGTGGCTTTGCTGCTTGGGCGCCGGCTTTTCCGGTTCCACGCCGGCCTTGCCCTGAAGGGCGAGGGCGGCCTTGTTCATGAAGCCGGATTCGTCGCCCTTGACGATCATCGCCGCGTTGTCGGCGACCGCGTCGAGCAGCGGGTCCAGCCAGTCGCGGTCGGTCTTGCCGAAATCGCCGAGTACATGATGCTGCACCATCTCCTTGACGCCGGGATGGCCAACACCGATGCGCACACGCCGATACGCGTTGCCGACATGGCCGTCGATCGAGCGGATGCCGTTGTGGCCGCCGGCGCCGCCGCCGGTCTTGATGCGCAGCTTACCTTCGGCAAGGTCGATCTCGTCGTAGAAGACGGTCAGCGCCCCGGGGCCGAGCTTGTAGAAGCGCAGCGCTTCGCCGACCGACTGGCCGGACAGGTTCATGAAGGTCTGCGGCTTGATCAGGATGATCTTTTCACCGCCGAGCGTGCCCTCGGCGATCAATCCCTGGAATTTCTTAGACCAGGGCGAAAAGGAGTGGCGGCGGGCGATCGCGTCCACCGCCATGAAGCCGACATTGTGCCGGTTGGCGGCATATTTCGCGCCCGGATTGCCGAGGCCTGCAAAGACAAGCGGCATCGTCAGCTCCGGGCGTGAAAAAGTTACTTCTCTTCGGCGGCGGGAGCCGCCTCAGGTGCAGCCTCGACCGTCTCTTCCGTCTCCGGCTTCATCGCCGATGAACCGGCGACGGTCGCGATGGTGAAGTCGCGGTCGGAGATGACGGGCTTGACGCCGGCCGGCAGCTTGACCGACGAGATATGGATCGAATCGCCAATGTCGGCGCCGGTGAGATCGACGGTAATGAATTCCGGGATCGCATTGGCCGGGCAGTGGAACTCGACCTCGTGACGCACGATGTTGAGCACGCCGCCGCGCTTGATGCCGGGCGACTTGTCCTCGTTGATGAAGTGGACAGGCACGTCGACATTGACCTCGGTGTCCTTGCCGATGCGCAGGAAGTCGACATGGACAGGGAAATCCTTGACCGGGTCGAGCTGGAAGTCCTTCGGCAGGACCTGGATCTTCTTGCCGTCGACATCGATCGTGGCGATCGTGGTCAGGAACCCGCCGCCGTGGATCTTGTAGTAGATGTCCTTGTAGGTGAGAGCGATGGCCAGGGGAGGCTGCTTGTCACCGTAAATTACTGCAGGCACTTTACCGTTGCGGCGAACTGCACGGGCGGACCCCTTACCGACCTGTTCGCGCGCTTCGGCCTTGAGCTCGTAAGTATCGTGGCTCATGGCACTTCCTTTCGCGTTGTTCTGGAGCGTTTGCGGTTGGCAATGGGCCTGGACCGTAAACGTCGAAAGCCGCCGGGTGAGGCGGCCTTCCGCCGCGTTGCCTCCAAGGGTGTCTACGCGGGTGGCGGCTCTATAGCGGAAGGCGGCCGGAGGTGCAAGCCAAAGGCAGTCATCCAAAGGCAATGGTCCGGGACGGGACGCCTCGCCCGGCCGAAAGCGCTCGAGGCTTCACGCCGGCGCCGGTCCAAGGTTGTCACTGGAGCGGTTCAGCGTCGACAGGATCGCCGACCCGCTCCAGTTCTTTGTCTTAGGCAATTGCCCGGGAAGGCGCTACGCACTTTCTCCGGGAAAACCGCTGCACATTTTTCCTGGAATTGCCCTATCCGCGCTTTTCGATGACGCCATACAGCACGTTGCGGTTTTCGCCAAAGAACACCTGCGCCTCGACGGTGTTGCGGTCGACGCTGGCATTGATGATGTTCCACATGTCGGCCTCGGAGCGCAGCAGCAACACCCAGTCCATGAACGTTTCCCTATAGCCGGCGTCGGGATTGCCCTCGGCGTAGTTGGCAAAAAGGAACCTGCCGTTCGGCTTCAGCATCTGCAGGCAAGTCTTCGTGAGTTTCACGGCGACGTTGTGCTGGAGGTAGTCGTAAAGGCCGGAGGCGTAGATGAGGTCGAACTTGCCCAGCTTGTGGCCCCTGGTGAGCACGGTCCGCACCGAGCCGTCGACGGCCTCGACCGCGGTGCCCTGGAAGTCGCGCGCGATCAATCCAACGCTCTGGGAATCCTGATCGAGCGCAACCCAACGCTTGAGGCGGCCCTCAGCCAAGGCGGTCGAACGATTGGCCTCGCGCAAATGACCGGCGGCGATCGCCAGGACCTCGGCTTGCGGTCCGCTCTTGTCCGCCGTCTCGTCGACATACCGGGTCAAGAGATCGCGCCGTTCCCGCGCCGCCACGCAGGACGGTACGTCCTTGGTATGGCTGTAGAGTGCCTTCCCTGTGTCCGAGGCGCTCGCCACGCTTTCGGCCACGTGCGGATCACAATAGATGTAGTCAAGCAACTGCGCGTCGCCGGAATAGCCCCTGGGCTTGGTGAATGACCACCGGGTGAGCGGGTCCTGGAGAAAGTAGTCAAGGATCGGATGGTTCTGCGCCACCGGTATCAACGACTGCCAAACGTCGGGGTGAACCTTGGCCCGCAGGGCGTTGAGATAGGACAGCAGGCGACGAACGATCTCGGCAGGGTCTTTCTCTTCCTCGACCTGCTGGTGTGTCGCATGGAGAATGAGCGCGAGTTCCGCGCGGGCGGTTTCGAACGCCTCGCCGTGATGCTCCGGCTTTCTCCGAGGAAAACTGCCGGCAATCATCTCGGCAGTAATCAGGCTTTTGCCATCAAAGACACTTTGCACTCGAGCACTCCATAGTTAACAGTCAGTTAACTTATTGCGTACAATGCTCGATTTGCCAATGTCGTCCCGAACGCATTTTAACGGTATGCTTAATTTCCCGCCAACCATGTTCGCGCGTTAAAACCTGCCGCATTGGATTCCCGGCCTGAATTAACCGAAATTTGTTTCGCGCCGTTGCATTGTCGTGCGAGGTGCGCAGTCGCCGTCGCGTCCAAGGAGTTGGCCCGCGTGGGGGCAGAAGCCAAAAAAGAACTTGGAACGCAAAATCCCCTTCAACCAGGATTTGTCGAGAGCGAACGCGTGTCATCCAGACTGGCCGACATGGCGCATGTAGAGCCGTACGAAGCCCGCTACGAGCCGGGGCCCGACGAGCTCCGCGTCCTTTACCGGAGGGAAGCCCAGGCGAAGCGAAGACTGGAAGCCCGGCCTGGGCTTTGGATCGCCGTGGCCATCTATCTCCTGTTTTCGGCAACGGATCTGCTGCTGATCCCGGACGTGGCGGCCTATACGATCATGGCGCGCTTCGCCGTCGGCGTGACCGCACTGTCGATCCTGGAGGCGCAACTTCGCCGGGGAGTGGCCACGGAATGGCTCGACGTGACTTGCGCCGGGGCCATCATTTTCGGCTATATCGGCTGGTTGTTCCCGGCCTTTATGAGCGCGGACAAGGAAAGCGTCGCCTACTATATGGTATTCGGCACCATTTTCATGATGAGTGCAAATCTATTCTTTACATTCAGTTTTAATTTATCGATCGTGACATCAACCATCATTATGTGTGTCTTGTATGCCGTGAATTACTTTGTGCCTGCCACGGTAACATACAAGATGGTATTTGGCGCCTTCTACGTTTCGTGCTTCACATTCACATCCTATGTGAACTGGAAGCTGAACGAGGAGCGCTACAACGTCTTCCTGAACGCGCTGGAAGCCAAAATCCAGCACAAGGAAGCCACCGAACGCGGCAAGGCCCTGCTGCGGCTGTCGCGGACCGATCCGCTTACGGGTCTGGAGAATCGACGGGCGATCGACGAAAAGCTCAGGGACTACTGGGGGGAGTGGCAAAGGGTCGGCACCAGTTTCGTGGCGATGCTCATCGACGTGGACTTCTTCAAGAAGTTCAATGACTGCTACGGCCACCAGGAAGGCGACCGTTGCCTTATCCATGTCGCCAATGCCCTCCGGGATATGATCAGGGAATACAATGGCTCGATCGGCCGCTACGGCGGTGAAGAATTCATCGTCCTGGCCCGCATGGAGAACAAGGATCAGATCATAGATATCGCGGAAGCCATCTGCCGCACCGTCGAGAATCTGGCGCTTACCCACGAACTGCGGCGCGACGGTATCTCGGTTGTGACGGTAAGCGTTGGCGCCGCATTCACCAGGAGGCAGACCGGTGCCAAGCTGGAGAAGATCATCCACGAGGCCGATCGCGCACTCTATCTGGCAAAGGCAGGCGGTCGAAACTGTGCCCGGCTGTTCGACCCAACCGATCCCCAGAGCAGCGACGAGAGCGAGAACATTGCGGCTTTGCTGAAGATCGCGATCGGCCAGGATCTCGTTTCACTCGTCTATCAACCGATCCAGGATGTCGCGACGGACCGGGTTGAAGCGGTGGAGGCCCTGATGCGCCTCAAAATGCTGGACGGCACATCGGTTCCGCCGAGCCTGTTCATCCCTGTAGCGGAGCGAACCGGCGCCATCCTGGAACTCGGGCGCTGGGCCATCAGGACTGTGTGCGCCGAGCTCCTGGCGCACGATCATGTGCGCGTGGTCAGCGTCAACGTCTCTCCGATCCAGCTCAAGACGCCCGGCTTCGCGGCGTCGGTCGCGACCATCCTGGGCGAGACCGGCGTAACCGGCAACAGGCTGGCCTTCGAGATCACCGAGGGGCTGGAGATGGAGATGCATTCGGACATTCTTCGCTGCATCAGCGACCTGAAGCTGCTGGGGATCAAGATCTGGCTTGATGATTTCGGGACCGGCTTCGCGGGCCTCTCATGGCTTCGCCTGATCGACTTCGATACGGTGAAGATCGACCGCTCGTTCCTTCACGACTGCGCCACGCCGAACGGCAAGGCAATGCTCCAGGACATTGTCACCCTGGTCCGAAACCGCGGCCACAAAATCCTGGTCGAAGGGGTGGAAACGGACGAGCAGATGGCTCTCATGCGCGAGTTCGGCATAGATAAAGTCCAGGGCTTTCATGTTGGCCGTCCTGCTCCGGCCGGGAGTTTCCAGGCCAAGCGGACCGTCAAGCGCCCATTCACCGTGCTGAAATCCGCCTGATCAGGCTTGGCTCAGGTCCCGCCGACCCGCACGGCGGGCCGTCGATTTGATCCTCGCCCCGCACAATCCATCCGTCGGAACGGCTGCCAGGCGCGGGTGTGGCTAACGATCGCTCGTCAACGCCTCGCACAGCGCCTGGATCTCTCGGTTCAGGGCATCGAGTTCGGCCAGCGTCATGCCCGAGCGTTCGGTCGGGGTCTCATTCGGGCCGTTGCAGTGGACGGGCAGCTTGCGGCCGGCGGCGGCGAGGTCGACCTGGACCTGTTGCTGGTCGGCCTGGCGTCCGAGAATGGCGACACCCCTAGCCGGAACCGCGCATCTGCCGAACCACTGAAGGGCGCTGCGGCGCAAACTCAATCCCTCTATTCCCTTAGTTTTGAAATCTTCTCGCTCATTTAAATCTACAAAATCTGTAGGCTTAATGAATAAGGACCGCGAGGAGAGCCCGATGACGAACAAGCTGGTGGTGGGAATATCCGGTAACCTGACCCGCCCATCGAAGACCAAGGCCTTTATCAGCCATATCGCCGGCGAGACGGCGAACCGCATCGGGGCGACCTCGGCTATATACGACATTGAAAATCTCGGTCCGTCGCTGCCGGCGGCACGGCGCCTCTGCGATCTCGATCCTGCGGCCCGCGCCATCATCGAACAGCTGGTCGGCGCCGACGTGCTGGTCGCGGGGTCGCCGACCTTCAAAGGCAGCTATACCGGGCTCTTCAAGCATCTGTTCGATCTGCTCGATCCGTCGTCGTTGCGCGGGAAACCGGTCATCCTTGCCGCGACGGGCGGCGGCGAACGCCACTCGCTGATCGTCGAACATCAGCTGCGGCCGCTGTTCGGTTTTTTCGAGGCGCTGACCGTGCCGACCGCAATCTACGCATCGGACAAGGATTTCGCCGACGGCGTCCTGGTGTCGGAGGCCATCCATGCCCGCGCCCGGCAGGCGGTTGCCGAGGTTTCCCGCGTCGTCGGGACGGCACGCAGCGTCGGCCTCGCCGCCTGAACTCCAAATGGTTTTCGAACAAAGGGACCCAGCCATGACCATCAAATCAAGACAGATCAAGCTCGGCGCCTTTCTACCCGGTGGCGGCCAGCATGTCGCCGCCTGGCGCCATCCCGACGCTCCGGCCGACGGCGCGACCAATTTCGAGTTTCACAAGCAGCTCGCGCTGACCGCCGAACGGGGCCTGTTCGATGCCTATTTCCTCGCCGACAACCTGACGGTCGGGCTTGGCGCCCGCGAAGGCGGCAACGCCAAGATCGCGGGTTTCGAACCGGTGACGTTGTTTGCGGCGCTGGCGCCGCTGACGACGCATCTCGGATTCATCGCCACGGCCTCGACCACCTATGAGGAGCCCTACACGCTTGCCCGTAAATTCGCCTCGCTCGACCTCTTGTCGAATGGCCGGGCAGGCTGGAACGTCGTCACCTCGGCGGGCGACGACACGGCGCGCAACTTCAACCGCGACATCCAGCCCAACCATGCCGAGCGCTACGCACGAGCGCATGAGCATGTCGAGACGGTCAAGGCGCTGTGGGACAGCTGGGAGGACGACGCCTTTATCCGCGACAAGAAAACGGGCCGCTTCTACGACAAGGACAAGCTTCACGACATCGACCACAAGGGTGAGCATTTCAGTGTCAAAGGGCCGCTCAACGTGCCCCGCCCGGTGCAGGGCCACCCCGTGGTCGTGCAGGCGGGCCAGTCCGAGGATGGGCGCAAGCTCGCGGCGGCCTCGGCCGAGGTCATCTTCACCGCGCATCAGAACCTTGCCTCCGCGCAGGAATTCTATCGCGACATCAAGGCCCGCGTGGCGGCGGCCGGCCGCGATCCCGAACAGGTGCTGATCATGCCGGGCGTGGCGCCCTTTGTCGGCCGCACCGAAGAAGAGGCGCGAGCCAAGTATCAGCAATTGAACGACCTGATCCTGCCCGAGGACGGCGTCGCGCTGCTCAACGGACTTGCCGGGCAGACGCTCGATCTCAGGGGCTATCCGCTCGACGGACCGCTGCCGCCGAGCCGCGAAACCGAAGGCATGAAGAGCCGCCAGGCGCTGATCCGCCAGATCGCCGACGAGCACAACTTCTCCATCCGCCAGCTCTATCAATGGGTCGCGACCGCACGAGGCCACTACACCGTGATCGGCAGCGCCATTCAGGTCGCCGACCAGCTGGAGGAATGGTTCAGCAACGAAGCCGCCGACGGGTTCAACATCCTGCCGCCATGGCTGCCCGGCGCGCTAGACGATTTCGTCGACCTGGTGGTCCCCGAATTACAGCGGCGCGGCCTGTTTCGTACCGCTTACGAGGGCAGGACGCTGCGCGAGAATCTTGGCCTCAAGCGGCCGCAGAACCCCTGGACGGTTGCCCGTTCGACCGTGCTCGCCGCCGAATGATGCGTTGAAGCGAAAGGCATGACGATGACTTTGCAGCACATTGAACGGCCGACCGGCATCGGCGCGCATGAAAACGGCAACGGGCTCGGCGCCGATATTCTGAGCCTGGCTGGCCGAACCCTCACGCGTCTGCTGTCGCGCTATGGCCTGCTTTTGGGGTTCCTGGCGCTCTGGCAGGCGGCGGCGAGTGGCGGCTGGGTCAATGCCGCGGTATTGCCGCCGATCGACATGATCGTCGTAGCGCTCTGGAAGGGCCTCGCCGGGGGCAGCCTGCTCGGCGACATCGCCATCAGCCTGCAGCGCGCCGGCCTCGCCTTCGCCGCGGCGGCTACGGTCGCCATCCCGCTCGGCCTCGTCATGGGTCAGACCCGCAGCGTCGAGACGGCGCTCGATCCGATCCTGCAACTGTTCCGGCAGACCTCGGCCCTGGCGCTCTATCCCGTCTTCATCCTGCTTCTGGGGCTAGGCGAAGCCTCCAAAGTGTTCGTCATCTTCTGGGCAACGCTGTTTCCGCTGCTGCTCAACACGATCAGCGGCGTCAAGGAGGTCGATCCGAAGCTGCTCGAAATGGCGCGCGTCTACGGCGCCCGGCGGCTGACCATATTCCGGCGCGTCGTGCTGCCGGGCGCCGTGCCTTCGATCTTCGTCGGGTTGAGGCTCGGCGCGACCACCGCGCTGCTGCTGCTGATTGCCTCGGAAATGATCGGCGCCAACAAAGGCATCGGCTTCCAGGTGATGAACGCGCAGTACAATTTCCAGATCCCGCTGATGTTCGCGTCGATCGTCATCCTGGCCGCGCTCGGCCTGATCGCGAACCAGGTGCTGGTCAGCCTGCAGCGGCGGCTTTGCCGCTGGAGCAGTTCCGCCGGCTGAACAGCCGCCCCCATCATCGTCATTTTTGAAAAGTGAAAGGCCGGATCATGACCATCACACGCCGCTCGCTGCTTCTGCGCGCCCCTCTTGCCGCCGGCATCATCGCCGTCGGGCTACCATCGATCGCGCGCTCGCAGGCCGCTTCCGTCAAGATACGCTATCTCGCCAGCCGCGGCAGCATCTCGCCGCATGAGCTTGCCGACCAACTCGGCTACTTCAAGGGCCTCGGCATCGAGCTCGAGAATGTCGGCTATGCCGGCGGCGGCCCGGAATCGCTGTTTGCGCTCGCCTCCGGCAGCGTCGACCTGGGTTCGGCCGCCACGCCGGCCGTGATCAACTCGATCGCCGGCGGCAACGACTTCGTCGCCGCCTATCCGAGCAACGGCATCAACAGCCAGGTCAAAAGCGTCTTCTATGTGCTGGAGGACAGCCCGATCAGGTCGATCGCGGACATCGCCGGCAAGACGATCTCCGTCAACACGCTCGGCGCCCATCTCGACTACGCGGTGCGTGAGGCGCTGCACAGCGTCGGCCTGCCGCCGGACGCCGCGAAGCTCGTCGTGGTGCCGGGGCCGCAACTCGAGCAGACGTTGCGCTCGCATCAGGTCGATGTCGCCGGGCTCGGCTACTGGCAGGCGACTTTCGCCGGTGCCCTGGTGGCCAATGGCGGTGTGCGCGGCGTGTTCAACGACGCCGACGTGCTGGGCGAGATCGCTGGCGGCTTCGTCGTGCTGCGGCGGGATTTCATCGTCGCCAATCGCGACGCCGCCAAGAACTTCGTCGAACAGTCCGCGCGTGCGGCCGACTGGTCGCGACAGAATCCCGACGAGGCGCGCAAGGTGCTGGCCGAAATCCTCGACAAACGCGGCGAGAACGGCGAACTGGCGCGCTACTGGACGGGTTTCGGCCTGCGTGAGAAGGCGGTGGCGACCGACCGCGACATCGACTTCTGGGTGGCTGTGCTCGAGCGCGACGGCCGCCTGCCGAAAGGCAAGCTCAAGGCTGCCGACATCCTCTACCGACCAGGCGAAAGCAAGACCAATTGAGCAAGGAGGCACCCAGCATGGCCACCGCACGCGGCGAGGTCACGATCCGCGACCTGTCGAAGTCCTTTGCGCTCGGCGGGCGCTCGCTCGCCGTGCTGCGTTCGCTCAATCTCGACATCAGCTCCGGCGAGTGCCTGGTCATTGTCGGCGCCAGCGGATCGGGCAAGACGACATTGCTGCGCATCCTTGCCGGGTTGGAAACCGCCGACGAAGGCGCCGTTGCGATCGACGGCAAGCAAATAAAAGGCGTCGGCGCGGAGCGGGCGGTGATCTTTCAGGAACCGCGCTTGCTGCCCTGGCTGAGCGTGCTTGGCAATGTCGCCTTCGGCCTCGAAGTTCGCGGCGTGCCCAAGGCGCAGGCCGAGCAGAGGGCGCGCTTCTACATAGCGCTGGTCGGTCTTGCCGAGTTCAGCGATGCTTACCCGCGGCAGCTTTCGGGCGGCATGGCGCAACGCGTCGGCATCGCCCGGGCGCTGACGGTGCAGCCCGAGATCCTGCTGCTCGATGAGCCGCTCGGCGCCCTCGACGCCATGACCAAGATCTCCATGCAGGAGGAACTGGCGCGCATCTGGAGCGAGGAAAACGTCACCATGGTCATGGTCACCCACGACCTGGAGGAGGCGATCTATCTCGCCGACAGAGTGCTGATCCTGCCCAAGGAGAAAGGCGGCGCGGCGCGTCTGATCACCGTCGACCTGCCGCGCCCCCGTGATCGCAGCGAAAGCCGCTTCGTGCGCCACCGTGAAGAGTTGCTGCGCGAATTCGGCCTGCACTGAGGCCTCGACGCGCTCGCACGTGTCGAGGCGCTTTCCCAGGCTAGGCCTTCCGTGCTTCCTTCATATTGGGCAGGAACACCGTCAACAGGCCCAGGAACGGTAAATACGAGCAGATCTGGAAGACGAAGTCGATGCCCTTCATGTCGGCCACGATGCCGAGCACGGCTGCCGCTATGCCGCCGACGCCGAAGGCGAAGCCGAAGAAGATGCCGGCGATCATGCCGACGCGGCCCGGCACCAGTTCCTGCGCGAAGACGACGATGTTGGAGAAGGCCGACGACAGGATCAGGCCGATCAGCACCGTCAGCACCATCGTCCATTCCATGTTGGCGTAGGGCAGCGCCAGCGTGAAGGGCAGCACGCCGACGATGGAAAACCAGATCATCGCCTTCTGTCCATAGCGGTCGCCGAAGGGACCGCCGAGCAGGATGCCCAGCGCCGAGGCGCCGAGGAACAGGAACAGCATGACCTGCGACATCTGCACCGAGACGCCGAACTTATGGATGGCGTAGAAGGTGTAGTAGCTGGAGAGGCTGGCGATGTAGGCGTTCTTGGTCAGCACCAGCAGCGTCAGCACGGCCAGCGCGCCCATCACCTTGCGACGCGGGAAGGGCGAGACGAAACTGGACGTCTTGCGGTTCGCCTGCGTGGCGCGCAAGCGGCTGTACCACCCGCCGACCTGCCACAACACGACGATGCCGATAAGCGAGCCGACGGCGAACCATGAAATGCTGGTCTGGCCGAAAGGCACGAC
The DNA here is from genome assembly GCF_006442955.1 of Mesorhizobium sp. B1-1-1. Lineage (NCBI taxonomy): Bacteria > Pseudomonadati > Pseudomonadota > Alphaproteobacteria > Hyphomicrobiales > Phyllobacteriaceae > Mesorhizobium > Mesorhizobium sp. B1-1-1. The sequence continues at coordinate 144,135 of NZ_VFWW01000010.1, read as the reverse complement.
GATAAATGCCGCCAGCAGCGGTCCCATGGACTGGCCGAAATTGCCACCGACCTGGAACAGCGACTGCGCCAGGCCGAAGCGGCCGCCTGAGGCGAAGCGGGCGATGCGCGAGGATTCCGGATGGAAGATCGCCGAGCCGATGCCGATCAGCGAAGCGCCGATCAGGAGCAGCGTGTAGTGGCCGGCATAGGCAAGCACGATCAGGCCGATCAGCGAAGAGGCCATGCCGTAGGGCAGGGAATAGGGCATTGGCCGCTTGTCGGTGATCATGCCGATCACCGGCTGCAGCAGCGACGCAGTCACCTGGAAGGTGAAGGTCAGAAGGCCGATCTGCCAGAAATCGAGGCCGTAATTCTCCTTCAACAGGGGATAGATGGCCGATAGCAGCGACTGCATGATGTCGTTGATGCAATGGCAAAAACTCACCGCCAGGATGACGGTGAAGGCCGTCGCCTGGGCTGAAGCATGGCTGGCGGTCGCGGGAGGGGCGACGGCTGTCGTATCGGTCAAGGCAGGCTCCGTAGTCTTTTTGGCGGGCATACCCGCGGGCAAGCTGGCGGACGCTCCTGCGGCCGCCTTGGGAACGGATGGCTTATAGGCCGCTTGCGGGACGACTTCTTTCGTGGTTTGGTCCAATAGTTTCGCAAGTGGGCCATAGCTTATGCCGCATGGCAGGGAAATTTTTCACGCTGGCAATGCCGACCTCGAGCAGTTGCACGAGCGTCGCTGGCTATGGCTGGAGCAAGTGGCCGGGCCGGCGGTGGCGTTGCCGACCGAATATCCCGACGGCTACCATGTGCCGCGGCACCGCCACAGCCGCAGCCAGTTGCTGCATGCGCTGGTCGGTGTCGTGCTGGTGACGACGCGGCACGGGCGCTGGATGGTGCCGCCCGATCACGCCATGTGGATCCCCGCGGGCACCGAGCATTCCGTCGAGATGCTGGGCGATGTCTCGATGCGCTCGGTCTATGTCATGCCGGGAGCGATCCCCGGACTGCCGGAAGGCTTGCGCGTCGTCGGCGTCACCGACCTGATGCACAGCCTGATCGTTGAATCGGAAAAACTGCCGCAAGGCGGCGTGCTGGAAGGGCGTGGCGGGCTGATCATGAATCTCCTGCTGCACGAAATTCCGACTTTGCCGGAGCGGCCGCTTGGCCTGCCGTTCCCCTCCGATCCCAGGCTGGCGGCGCTGTGCCGGCGTTTCGTGGCGGCACCGTCGCCGCGCGCGACGATCGACGAGTGGGCGGACGCCGCCGGCATGAGCCGACGCTCCTTCACGCGCGCCTTTCATCGCCAGACCGGACTGTCGCTGTCGACATGGCGCCAGCAAGCATGCCTGTTCGCGGCGCTGCCGAGGCTCGCCGATGGGGAGCCGATCACCCGGGTGGCGCTCGATCTCGGCTATGACAGCGTGCCGGCCTTCATCACCATGTTCAAGCGCATGCTGGGCGCCTCGCCGCGCGGCTATATGCGCGGTGCGCGAGATGCCGGCGAAAACCCGCGGCGCATAGGCGGTCCGATCGCCGCTTGAGGCATGCCGATGGCATCAAGCTGATGCGCCAACCTTCGGTCTAAGGTCCATTTGCAGGAGCACTGATTGCACGTTGTAATCGGTTTTGCTGCGCTACGCGCCCGCCCGGATCGACAATTAGTCGAACAGGCTCGACACCGATTCCTCGGTTGCCGTGCGCGAGATGGCTTCGCCCATCAGGTCGGCGATCGAGATGACGCGGATATTGGGGGCGTCGAGCACGCCCTGGGTCGGCTGGATGGAATCGGTGATCACCAGTTCCTGCAGCTTGGAGCCACTGATGCGGGTGACCGCGCCGCCCGACAGCACACCATGAGTGATATAGGCGGTGACGCTGGTGGCGCCGTTGGCCAGCAGCGCATCGGCGGCGTTGCACAGCGTGCCGCCGGAATCGACGATGTCGTCGATCAGCAGGCAGTCCTTGCCGGCGACCGCGCCGATGATGTTCATGACTTCCGATTCGCCGGGACGCTCGCGGCGTTTGTCGACGATGGCGAGCTGTGCGTCGAAGCGCTTGGCCAGCGCGCGTGCACGCACCACGCCACCAATGTCGGGCGACACCACGACGACGTTGCCGAGCTGCTTGTATTTCGCTTTCACATCGCGGGCCATGACCGGCACCGAGAACAGATTGTCGGTCGGAATATCGAAGAAGCCCTGGATCTGGCCGGCGTGGAGGTCGAGCGTGAGCACGCGGTCGACCCCGGCGCGGGTGATCATGTTGGCGACCAGCTTGGCCGAGATCGGCGTGCGGCCGGAGGCGCGGCGGTCCTGCCTGGCATAGCCGAAATAGGGGATCACCGCCGTGATGCGCTTGGCCGACGAGCGCATGAAGGCGTCGATCATGATGAGCAGTTCCATCAGGTGATCGTTGGTCGGAAAGGAAGTCGACTGCAGGATGAAGACATCCTCGCCGCGCACGTTTTCCTGGATCTCGACGAAGATTTCCTGGTCGGCGAAGCGCCTGACGCTGGCCTTGCCCAGCGGGATGTTGAGATAGCGGGCGACCGCCTCGGCCAGCACCCTGTTGGAATTGCCCGCGAAGAGTTTCATGCACCGTTCCTGGTGGAGGATGGAGAGCCCCAACAGACTCGCCTACGCCCTTTAACCGGGCTTTTAGCGGCCCGCGCGGCTATTGCAAGCACCGTGATTGGAAATCCGCCGGCTAATCCTGGGAAATGTTCGCGCCATCGCGTATGGGCAACACCGGGCAGCGGGTCCGGCGCCGCTGCTCCTTCCCTTTGTTCGAGCATCGGTTTTCCCCGCGGCCGTTTCCATTCGGGTCCGATAGTCTAGCCCGCCTTGCCGCCGAGCCATGCCGCGAACTGGTCGATGGTCTGGTCGGCGATCGCCTGCATGGTGGCTGGCGCCACCGCTTTCCAACTGTCGCCGCCCGCGCTGGCGCCGGAATTGGCCGAAGCCGCCTTCTGCTGGCCGTTGATGCGATGCAGGCGGTTGCCCGAGGGATCGTAGACGTCCCACACATAGATGACGGTGGTGTCCTTGCCTTCGGAGATCACCGAGAAATAGCCTTTGAGCACATGGGTCGCGGTCTGGTCGGCGCTGCCGGCCAGCGTGATGCCGCGCTGCCTAGCGCGCGTCTGCAACTCCGCCGTCAGCGGCGTCGCCGCTTCCACCGAAGCGCCGACGATCGGCGCGATCTGCAGGCGCGTCCTGGCAAGGATTGCGGCGGTCTGTGCGGGCGTGGCTGACGTCGTGGTCGTTGCTGGAGCGCCCGCCGTGGTCGTGGCAGGGCCAGCGGGCGCCGGGGTGGCGGCGCTGCCCTGGGCTGCCGGCGTGGCCGGCGCCGCGGCCGTGGGCGGGGTGATGGCGGAGGGTTCGAGGACGTCTTTTGCGTTGGTGCAGGCGGCGAGCGCCAGGACCACGAGCAATGACACGGTCGTCAGCTGCGATCGTCTCATTTGCCTTCTAACTCCTTGGCGAAGAACGCCTCCCATCGTGGATTCACTGTACGATCAAGTCGAGATCATGGCGGGAAAGCGGCTTCGGCTGTGATTCGGTCGTGAGATAGGTGCGGCCAAGCGTCATCGCCGTCTCGGTTTCGGAATCCATGATGATCATGTGGGCGAACAACGTCATGTTCGGCGCGATCGGCTCGGGATTGCCCTGGTAGAACATCGGCATGTCCATCCAGGACGGGGTGAAGCGGGCGCCGACCGAGTAGCCGCAGGCATTCAGCCGATGCTTGGTCAGTCCACGCGCCTCCATGACACGGGCATGCGCGTCGAACACGTCGCCGAAACTGTTGCCCGGCGTCATCGCCTTCTCGACCGCCAGCAGCGCGGCACGGGCCGCGTCGAACAAGTCCTGGTGACGCTTCGAGGCCTTGCCGGTCAGCACCGTGCGCATCATCGGCGCATGATAGTGATGAAAGACTCCCGCCCATTCGAGCGTCAACTGGTCGTTCTTGGTGAGCTTGCGGCGACCGGCCTTGTAGCGGCACAGCAGCGCGTCGACGCCGGAGCCGATGATGAATTCGTTGGCCGGATAGTCGCCGCCACCGGCAAAGATCGCGCCTTGCATGGCGGCAAGGATCAGCGCCTCGTCACCGCCCTGCTTGATCAGCGGCAAGGCCGCATCCAGCGCGTCGTCGGCCAGGTTCGCCGCCTTCTCGGCCTTGGCGATCTCGGCCGGGCTCTTGAACAGGCGCAGCCGACCGACGATGCCGGATGCATCGGCGATCTGGCCGAAGGTCTGCAGCTGCTCGTCGAGGCGGCGGCCATTATAGGCGGTCAGCCCATGAGTGTCGTATTCGACCCCGATGCGGGCGCCGAGCAGGTCGAGCTCGTTCAGCAGATTGCGCAGGTCGACGGCCGGATTGGCGCCATCGCGATCGGTCCACAGCACGATGTTGTCGATGATCGAGGTGTGGCGCGCCTGACGCAGGTCGGCCGAGCGGGTCAGCAACACCATGGACCCGTCGGCTTTCACCACCAGGCACTGGAAGAAGCAGAAACCGAACGTGTCGTAGCCGGTCAGCCAATACATGCTTTCCTGCGCGAAGAGCAGGATGGCGTCGAGCTTCTTCTCGGCCATCTCGATCACCAGCCGGTCGCGGCGCGCGTCGAATTCGGATCGTTCAAAATGCAGCGCCATTATTCACTCTCCAAAACGATTGCCGATATCTGCCGGCCGTAATCGGGTTCCTTGCGGTGCGTCGTGCGCCGGTAGGAGTAAAACAGATCTTCCTCGGCATAGGTGCAGCGGCCGAGACCTTGCGCGGTCACACCCGCCCTGTCGAGCCGGTCCACCGTGTAGCGGTTGAGGTCGAACATCGAATGACCGGGATTCGCCGAAGGCGCGAAATATCTGTCATTTTCGCCATCGGCCTCGACGAAGCGGGCGACGAATTCAGGCCCGACCTCGTAGTTTTCCGGGCCGATCGAGGGGCCGAGCACGGCGACGATGTTTTCACGCCTGGCGCCGAGACTTTCCATGGCGGCAATGGTGTTCTCGAGCACCCCCGTGAAGGCGCCTTTCCAGCCGGCATGCGCCGCGCCGATGATACGCGCCGCGGCATCCGCGAACAGCACAGGGCCGCAATCGGCGGTCGAGGCGCCGATGGCGATGCCCGGCCGGTCGGTGACGATGGCGTCGGCCTTGGGACGCTCGCCTGCAAAGGGTCCCCTGGCGACGACGACATCAGGCGAATGGATTTGCCAGGCGGTCAGGAGATGGTCCGCCGGCACGCCCATCCAGGCGGCGACACGGCGGCGGTTCTCGGCGACCAGCGCCTGGTCGTCATCCGAGCCGGTGCCGATGTTGAGGCCCTGATAGATGCCGGTCGAGACGCCGCCGACGCGGGTGAAATAACCGTGGCGGATGCCTTGTGCCTGCGCCAGGTCCAGCAGCGGCGACCGCACGGGATCCAGTTTGGTCTGATTCAGCATGTGGGCGTTGTTGTCCGTGTGGGCGGTTTCGTCAAGAAAAAGTCCGAAGCGAGACGGCCGGCGTTCAGCCGCTCTTTTACCGGACGGGAGATTGGGAGGGGTGACGATGAAAAGTCAATCCGGCGTGGCGAAGGGGCAACGCAACGAATCCGGGGTAACGGTTCCTTCGCCGCTGCGCGGTGAGGGAGCATTGAACGGAAAAACCCGCCTGTGCGGCGGGTCCCTGGCGCAACTCAGCACCATAACCAAATATCTACCATAGTTGCCTTCACCCTGTCAAGAAAAAATTCCTATCATGAGAAGTTGCCGGCCATGAAAAGCTACCGACACAACCGGGCTGGCCGTCGTCACGCCTTGTCAATCCGAGCTCGGAGCCTGGGCAAAGGGGCGAACGGCAACGCCGCGCGGCATTATGGCAAGCACCTTGAACAGGTCGCCCATGGCCTGCGGCCCGGCGAGGCGTTCGACATCGCCAGCGATCTTGTCGCGTGCCGCCTGGCTGGCATCGGCGCCAAGCCGGCCGGCGCGCTCCAGAATGCCCAGGCCGAGCAGGAAATCGCCCTGCGTCGACAGATGGGCGTCGAGACCATGCGCGCGCACCACCCCGGCAAGGGCGGCGAAATCGACATGGGAGGTGAGATCGGCTTCGCCGGGATTGGCCAGCACATCTTCGTGATCATGACGACGCAAGGCCTGCAACGTGTCGCCGACACCCGGCCGCAGATGGCCATAGTCGACAAACAGGCCGGAGCCGCCATGAGCGGCCATGCGCTCGGCGATGGTCGCCATCAGGGCGCTGCGCGCCGGCGCCAGTTCGACGATCGCGCCTTGCGGCGCCTCGCCGGCATCGGCGGGCAGCAGCGTCGGGTCGAGCGAGCCGGCGCCGGCGAAGAAGCAAAGATTGTCAGCGCCGTCGAGGCCGACCACGCGCTCGCGCCAGCCGGTGCCGGTGCCGACGAACTGGCGGATGGGGATGGCGTCGAACAATTCGTTGCCGACGATGAAAAGCGGCTGTGGCGGCAGCGTGTCGATGGTCTCGTGCCAGCGAATGGAGAACGGTGTGGCGCCGAGCGTCTGTTTCTGCACCTCGGTCAGGCGCGGGCTGGTCTCGATCATGGCGAAGGCAGCGTCGTTGGCCAGTGCCGGTTCGAGCCGCGACAGGGTGCGCAGCATGTCCTTCATCAGCGTGCCGCGGCCGGGGCCGATCTCGCCGATGGTGACCGGCGTCGGCCGGCCGACCGCCAGCCAGGCCTGGTAGAGCCAGACGGCGACGAGCTCGCCGAACATCTGGCTGATCTCCGGCGCGGTGACGAAATCCCCGGCGGCGCCGAACGGTTCGCGCGTGGTGTAGTAGCCCGCCTCGGGATCGAACAGGCACAATGCCATGTATTCGTTGACCGGGATCGGCCCCGTCGCCTCGATCAGATCGACGATGCGTGCCTTCAGCCGCGTCATGTCGCCTGCGGCCGTGACTGCGGCACCGGCTTGGCTGTCGTCATCGCCCAAATGCCGGCCAGCACCATCGGCGAGGACAGGATCATGCCCATGGTCAGCCAGTTGGTGCCAAGGAGATAGCCGAGCTGCTGGTCGGGCTCGCGGAAGAATTCGACTGCTATGCGCGACAGGCCATAGCCGCAGATGAAGGCGCCGCCGACGAAGCGCGGCGTTTTCAGCTTGAGGCGAGAATGGGTGAGGAAGCGCAGCACGAGAAAGAGCACCAGGCCTTCAAGCAGGGCCTCGTAAAGCTGGCTCGGATGGCGGGTAAACGGTCCGCCATTGGGAAACTCGATCGCCCATGGCACGTCGGTTGGCCGGCCCCAGAGCTCGGAGTTGATGAAGTTGGCGACGCGCACGAGGCCAAGACCGACCGGCACGCCAGCGGCCACGACGTCGAACAGCGACCAGGTGCGGATGCCGCGCTTGATCGAAAACAGCGTCATGGCGAGGATGACGCCGAGCAGGCCGCCATGGAACGACATGCCGCCCTGCCAGACGGCGAAGATGTCGAGCGGATGCGCGATATAGCGCGGCAGGTCATAGAACAGCACGTAGCCGGTGCGCCCGCCCAGCACGACGCCGATGGCCGCCCAGATGATGAAATCATCGAGGTCCTCCGGCTTCATCGGCAGGATGCCGTCGGGCCAGAGTTTCGGATTGGCGGCGAGCCGCTTGGCGTACCACCAGGCGAACAGGATGCCGACGATGTAGCCGACGCCGTACCAGTGCACCGCCAGCGGCCCGATCTGAATCAGCACCGGGTCGATGTTGGGAAAGGGCAACGAGGCCAGCGGCAGCAGGAAATATTCGTTCAACGGGGAGCTCTCGGTTGCGTTTGGCGCGGACCATGCGGCAGGGTTTTGGCGGGGTCAAGGCAAGGTGGTCGGCGTCAAAGATCGGATCGGATCACCGCTTGCAGGCCCATCGCGCCGTGCGGGCGGTGAGCTCAATCCCTTGGCTTGGCGGCCACCAACTGCCGCAACGCGTCGTTGATCCTGTCCTGCCAGCCGGGGCCATCTTCCTGGAAATGATCGAGCACGGCCCGGTCGATCCGGATCGAAACAAGCTCGCGGACGTTCGGCGCGGCCGAAGCTTCGCGAATTGGCGGTGCCGGCTTCTTCACCGGTTTGAAGGCAGCTTCGGCGGCTGCCATCGGATTGGTCGGTCGGCGCGGAGGGGTTGCCATTGGTGACCTGACTGAAGTGTGCTTGAGGCAATACGAGACGAGAACACAATAGGCGAGCTTGCGCCCTCAAGTACAGCTCTGGCGCCGTTCGGGAGCTTCTTACAGGAATGGCACTGCCATGCGCCACAGCAACGCAGATGGAACGGCAACCCTCAACGTTCTTGCATTCGGCGCGCGGCACTACTAACTCAATTTCAGCAACCGAGGATTTGCCATGTCGACCGGACCGAACCGCATTCTCGACGAATTCGCCAAGCTGATGACCGATGCCGCGGGCGCCGCGCAGGGCGTGCGGCGCGAGGTGGAGACCGCCTTCAAGGGACAGGCCGAACGCATCCTGAATTCGATGGACGTGGTGCAGCGCGAGGAGTTCGAGGCCGCGCGCGAGATGGCCGCCAAGGCCAGGGAAGAGAATGCTCGCCTTGCCGACCGCATCGAGGCGCTTGAGGCCAGGCTTGCCGAACTGACCGGGCAGGCCACACCTGCGGCTTCCGCAAAGCCCAGGCCGAAAAAATAATTCGTTAAACTTTTCCACAAAGCACCAGCCTGAAAAGCGCTTTGCCGTGAATCGCTTACCGGCATTGCGTGACTCTGTGTGACAGCGCCTTTCCACATGCGAATGACGCAGCGCGAAAAATTGGGCTGTTCACGCGACTCCCGATCAATAGACTGAATTTGTTGCATGATTCGGAGCAGGGTCATGCGCCGGGCGGTGGGGTCCGGTCTGGGGTCTTTGCGTCGAGAAGTCCTGGCCGTCCGAGTTCTAGATCAGATTGTTCGTCGTGTGTGCCCCGCGGAGCGTGTGGCGCTCCCCTGAACACAGGAAGCATTCCATGGAACTTCTCGAACTCGAATTCTCCCGCGAAATCCATCCGGTGGATGTCATTGAGCAGGTGGCCCACAACAATGACTGGTCCTTCGAACGGGCCGGCGACGACGAAATCTCGATCTCGGTCGCCGGAAGCTGGACCGACTATCACGTCTCCTTCTCGTGGATGGAGGATTTCGAGGCGCTGCATCTGGCCTGTGCCTTCGACATCAAGGTGCCGGAGGCGCGCGCGCTGGAAGTGATGCGGCTGTTGTCGCTGATCAACGAACAGATGCTGTTCGGCCATTTCGACCTGTGGGAGCAGGAAGGCGCGATCATGTTCCGCCAGTCGCTGCTTCTGGCCGGCGGGGTCGAGCCTTCGAGCCAGCAGGTGGAGGTGCTGCTGTCGTCGGCGCTGGAGGCCTGCGAATGCTACTTCCAGGCGTTCCAGTTCGTCGTCTGGTCCGGCACATCGGCCAAGGACGCGCTGGCCGGGGTGCTGTTCGAGACTTTCGGCAACGCCTGACCAAGATGCCTTCGACATGAGTTCAAGCAGCGAGCGCAAGCCCGAGATCAGTTTCGCCGATTTCGATCGTGTCGACATCCGTGCCGGCACGATCATCGAGGCCGAACCGTTTCCGCAGGCGCGCAAGCCGGCGTTCAAGCTCAAGATCGATTTCGGCCCCGAGATCGGGGTGAAGAAATCGTCGGCGCAGATCACCAAATATTATACGCCCGAGACGCTGATCGGCCGGCAGGTGTTCGCGGTGGTCAATTTTCCGCCGCGCCAGATCGGGCCATTCATGTCGGAAGTGCTGACGCTCGGCTTTCCCGACGAGGAGGGCGCCGTGGTGCTCGGCGCCATCGAGCGCAAGGTGCCGGACGGCGGGCGGCTGTTTTAGCCGAGAGGGAGCGTCAGGCGGCCAGCTTCCGCGTCGTGCCCAGCGCCTCCTGGACCGTATCGAGAAACATTTCCGCGCAGGCTTTCCAGCTGTAGCGCATAGCGCGTTCTCGCGCCTGGGCGCGGTCGACATCGAGGGCGGCGAGCGATGCCGCGCGCAGGTCGTTGGAGACCGCGCCGCCGAAGCCGTCGCCGACGATGTCGATCGGTCCCGTGACCGGAAAGGCGGCGACCGGCGTGCCGCTGGCCAGCGCTTCGATGATGACGTTGCCGAAGGTGTCGGTGCGGCTCGGAAAGACGAAAACGTCGGCCGAGGCGTAGATTTCGGCCAGTTCATCGTTGGGGCGGTGGCCAAGAAAATGCGCGGCGGGGTAGCGCGCCTTGAGCTTCGCCAGTTCCGGGCCCTCGCCGACAATCACCTTGCTGCCGGGCAGGTCGAGATCGAGGAAGGCGGAGAGGTTCTTCTCGATGGCGACGCGGCCGACACAGAGGAACAACGGGCCGGGGAAGCCGAGATCCTTCCTCTTGTCGGGCCGGAAATGATCGGTGTCGACGCCGCGCGTCCATGGCCTCAGCTTGTTGAAGCCGCGCGCTGCAAGATCATCCGCCAGCGACTGCGTCGCGACCAGCGTGCCTTGGCCGGAATTGTGGAAATCGCGCAGCCAGCGATAGGCCCAGCTTTCCGGCACCGGCAGCCGGGCGCTGAGATATTCAGGAAAGCGTGTGTGGTAGCTGGTGGTAAACGGCCGGCCGGCATTGCGGCAGTAGCGCCGCGCCATGATGCCGAGCGGACCTTCGGTGACGATGTGGATGTGGTCTGCCTTGTAGGCCTCGATCAGGCGCGCGACATGACCTGGCGTGGTCAGCGCCAGGCGGATATCGGGATAGGTCGGCAAGGGCAAAGTGTGAAAGATGTTGGGTGTCAGGAAATCCACCGCGACGTCGAACGATTTCAGCGTCTCGGTGAGCCGCTCCAGCGTGTGGACGACGCCATTGACCTGCGGGCGCCAGGCGTCGGTGACCATCAATATGCGCATGGCGGGCCTTTGCTCGAAAGGTCGGCGGTTGCCTCGGCCCGATGCCCGGACGGCGACCAGCCTGCTGCCCTCGCTTCGCTCCAGCACACCCGGGCGGGCACGGGATCGAAGTCAGACGGCGGGCTCGAATCAAGTGAGGTCGCGCGCTTCATGCGCGCTCTTCAGCATGGTTTCATGACGCGCCAATGAAATCGGCCGAACATGACCTCGTCCCGAAACGATTTCCGCTTCCCGCGATTAAGTCCCTGTCAGGCCGGAACCTTGATCACGGCGCGCAAGCCGCCGAGCGGGCTGACGTCGAGCGTGATGTCGCCGCCATGGCTGCGGGCGATGTCGCGGGCGATCGACAGGCCGAGGCCAGTGCCGCTGGCATCGAGATTGCGGGCCTCGTCGAGCCGCATGAAGGGTTTGAACACCTCTTCGCGCTTTTCGGCTGGAATGCCTGGACCGTCATCGTCGATGGTGACGACGAGCGAGCCGCGGCCATGATTGGCGGCCACTTCCACCGTCTTGGCGTAGCGGAAGGCGTTGCCGATGACATTCGACATCAGCCTGGCGAAGGCGTTCGGCCGCACATGCACGGTCGGATCGCCGGAAAGCGTCGTCGACAATTTGCATTTGCGCAACCGAGCTTCCTCGCTCAGCTTCTGGAAATAGGCTTCGAGATCGAAGCGCCCGGTGTCTTCCGAGGCCTCGCCGCGGGCGAAGGCAAGATAGCCTTCGAGCATCGACTGCATGTCGTCGATGTCCTGGTTGAGCGCGGCCTTCGTCTCGGCCTTGCCGCCCGCCAGCGCCAGCTGCAGCTTGAAGCGGGTGAGGATGGTTCTGAGGTCATGGCTGACGCCGGTGAGCATGGCGGTGCGCTGTTCGATCTGGCGCTCGATGCGCTCGCGCATCTGGATGAAGGCAAAGCCGGCGCGGCGGACCTCCTCCGCGCCGCGCGGGCGGAAATCACGCGGCATCGGCCGGCCCTTGCCGAAGCTTTCGGCGGCTTCGGCCAGCGTCAGGATCGGCCGGATCTGGTTGCGCAGGAAGGGAATGGCGATCATCAGCAGCACCAGCGAGGTACCGACCATCCAGATCAGGAAGATGTGCGTGTTCGAAGCATAGGCCTGGCTGCGGCGCACGAAGACGCGCAACACCTTGCCTTCGAGCTGGACGCGGACCTCGATGATGTTGGAGTTGCCGACCGTATCGATCCAGAACGGCCGGTTGATCTGGCGGGTGATCTCGGCGGAGAGAACGTCGTCGAGGATGGAGAAGAACGGCTTCGGCCCAGGCGGCGGCAGCGGGTCGGGCGGCAGGAGGTCGACCTTCAACTGCATGCGGTCCTGGGCGATGCGGATGATGTTGGCGTAGTCGGCGTCGTGCGGATAGGTCTCGATCAGGTCGATGATGGCGGCGATGTCGCGCACGGTCGCCTGCGACAGGCGCTGCGTCACGGTCGCCCAATGCCGCTCCATGAAGACGAAAGCGACCACCGATTGCAGCAGGATCATCGGCGCGATGACGATGATCAGCGAGCGCGCGTAGAGGCGCTTGGGCATGTAGAGCGAAACGAGGCGCCAGAACCGGTTCCAGACGCGCGGACCCCTCTTGAGCAGCCGTGTGGAGCGGGTGCTCAAGCCGTCAGATTCCGGCTGTTCCAGTTCCGTGGTCGCCATTCACCTTTCGCTCGCTCCGTGGCCGTCAGGCAGGCCGAAGGCGGTAGTCTATTCGACGCTGAGCCGATACCCAATACCGCGGACCGTCTGCAGCCAGACCGGATTGGAGGGATCGCGCTCGATCTTGCGGCGCAGCCGATTGATCTGGACGTCGATGGTGCGTTCGCCGACATCCGATTCGTCGCCGACCAGTTCGTGGCGTGGAATGGTTTCGCCTGCGCGCGCGGCGAATATCGCCAGGATCTCCTGCTCGCGATCGGTCAGCTTCAGCGCCTCGCCGCCACGCTTCAATTCGCGCCTGGCGATCTGGAATGTGTAGGGACCGAAGACGAGCTGCTCCACCTTGGGCGTGGTCGCAGGGCCGCCGCGGCGCAGGATGTTGTTGATGCGCAGGATCAATTCGCGCGGATCGAAAGGCTTTGGCAGGTAATCGTCGGCGCCGGCCTCCAGGCCGGTGATGCGGCTGTCGGTCTCCGATAGCGCTGTCAGCATCAGGATCGGCACGTTCTTCTCGGCCCGCAGCGCCTTGGTCAGATCGACGCCGTTTTCGCCGGGCATCATCACGTCCAGCACAAGAAGATCGAAGTCGAGGCCGGCGAGCTTGCGCCGGGCTTCGCCCGAATTGCCGGCGACGGTGACGCGAAAACCGTTTTCGGTCAGATATTGCTTGAGCAGGTTGCGGATGCGGGTGTCGTCATCGACCACAAGCAAATGCGGCGCATCGTCGTCCGGTGCGGCCGCGTGATCAGCGCGTTCAGTGCTCTCCATGGCTTTTCCCTGACATTTTTGCGGACCCAACGTCGATCTGGGCTCTCAGTTCCGGATTGACCATTGCTTCGAGGAAGCGTTCCACCTGGGTCCGTTCGGCGGCTCCGGAATCTTCCAATGCAGCATGGATGCGGCGCGACTGTGGCCGTGCCAGTGCCAGCGCCAGCGCGCGGCCCTTGGCGGTCGGATACAGTTCGCGCTGGCGACGATCGCGCGGCCCTTGCAACTGCACGACATGGTCGGTGTCGATCAGCTGCTTCAGCACGCGCGCCAGGCTCTGCTTGGTGATCTTCAAGACATCGAGCAGTTCGGCGACCGTCAGGCCCGGCCTGCGGTTGACGAAATGCAGCACCCTGTGGTGGGCGCGGCCGAAGCCATAGTCGGCCAGGATCTGATCGGGATCCGAGGTGAAATCGCGATAGGCGAAGAAAAACAGCTCGATGAGGGCGAAATCAATGCCATCCTCGATTGACATCGCGGTCCTGATCGGTGTCCCGGCTGCTCGGCTTCGATCCGTCATCTTTTCTCCATGGGCAGGGAAGATTATGTCAGTACTATTGACGTAATTTCCCTGCAATGGTAATTTTTGACAAGGTTTTGGGCGGATTGCGAACGAAAAGGCAAGACAGGCCGGGTTTTCCGGAACTTCCTGAGTTTGCCAGAGCACGATTATCCGCCTACCTTTCCAGACAGCGGCAGGCGCCCCAACCAGTTGGCGCGGCCGACAAGAGCACGCAACGAACAACGATATGCGGGCTGCCGCCCGCGGGAGGTTACCATGGCATCCGTTCCCTTTGATCAACTGGACGGCTTCATCTGGATGAATGGCGAGTTCGTGCAATGGGGCGAGGCCAAGATCCATGTGCTGACCCACGGCCTGCACTATGCCAGCGCGGTGTTCGAGGGCGAGCGCGCCTATGGTGGCGAGATCTTCAAGCTCAACGAGCATACCGAGCGCCTGCATGAATCGGCGCGGCTGCTCGGCTTCAAGATCCCCTATTCGGTGGCCGAGCTCAACGACGCCTCCAGTACCCTGCTGAAGAAGCAGGGCTTCAAGGATGCCTATGTCAGGCCGATCGCCTGGCGCGGCAGCGAGCAGATGGGCGTTTCGGCGCAGAACAACCGCATCAATTGCGCCATCGCCATCTGGCAGTGGCCTAGCTACTTCGATCCGGCGCAGAAGCTGAAAGGCATACGTCTCGATATGGCTGAGTGGCGCCGGCCCGACCCGCGCACGGCGCCGTCCAAATCGAAGGCTGCAGGCCTCTATATGATCTGCACCATGTCCAAGCATGCCGCCGAGGCCAAGGGCTATGCCGACGCCATGATGCTCGACTGGCGCGGCCAGGTCGCGGAAGCCACCGGCGCCAACATCTTCTTCGTCAAGGACGGCAGGATCCACACGCCAAAGCCGGACTGCTTCCTCGACGGCATCACCCGCCGCACGGTCATCGGCCTCGCCAAGGACCGCGGCCTGGAGGTGGTGGAGCGCGCCATCATGCCGGAAGAACTCGAGGGCTTCGAGCAGTGCTTCCTGACTGGAACGGCAGCGGAAGTGACCCCGGTTTCGGAGATCGGGCCGTACCGATTCGAGGTCGGCGAGATCGCCAAGACTCTGATGAATGACTATTCTGCGGCCGTTCAGCCGAAGCACGCGATCGCCGCAGAATAACGAAAGTCACAGCTTTTCACGCAAGCAGGGGCGGTTTTCGGGCCGCCCCTTTTATTTCAGCGTTTCTGCATTTGACTTTCGCCGAATTCAGCGTCTCCATGATGGTGTCGGCCCGGGAGGCTGGCAGCTATGGAGGGACTGGTAAGATGGACATGAATACGCTTCTTCCGATCATCGTTCAGATCATTACAGGCATCATCGGTGGTCAGGCGGTCGGCGCGGCGATCAAGACGGCGGCGCTGGGGCAGCTTCCCAAGATCCTGGGCGGCGCCATTGGCGGCGTCGGCGGCGCGGCGATCCTCGGCAGCCTGCTCGGCGGCACAGTCGATCCGGCAGCGGCTGCGGCAGCGACGAGTGGTCTGGGCAGCGCGCTCAACCTGCAGAACATCGTCGGCGGCGCCGGCGGCGGCGCGATCCTGACCGGCATTATCGGCGCGGTCATGGGCGCCATGAAGAAGTAAGCCTGCGATCTCGGGCTGGCCAAATGGGCGGCTTCGGCCGCCCATTTCTGTTTCCAGAGCGCGCCGCATGAATGCGTTTCGACGCGACGCGCTTTGGAACGACCGATCCCAAGGGTGGACGCCCTTCGCTCGCGCCTCTACATCACGGCGAGAATATCGAAAGGACGATCATGGGTCAGCTCAATGCCGGCATCGTGCCGGTCACGCCTTTCCAGCAGAATTGCACGATCCTGTTCGACATGGACGACAAGCACGGTGTCGTCGTCGATCCGGGCGGCGATATCGACAAGGTGCTGGCGGCGCTGAAGGACAATGCGATATCGGCCGGCGCGATCTGGATCACGCATGGTCATATCGACCATGCCGGCGGCGCGATGGAGTTGAAGGAAGCGCTCGGTGTCGAGATCATCGGCCCGCACGAGGCCGACAGGATGTTGCTCGACAATCTTGAGAACCAGGGCGAGCGCTATGGCATTGCCGGCGTGCGCAACTGCGTGCCCGACCGGTTTCTCACCGAAGGCGAGACGGTCTCGTTCGGCTCGCATCTCTTCGAGGTGCTGCATTGCCCCGGCCACGCGCCCGGCCATGTCGTCTATTACAACCGCGCGGCCAAATTCGCCCATGTCGGGGACGTGCTGTTTCGCGGCTCGATCGGGCGCACCGACCTGCCGGGCGGCGATCATGCGGCACTCATCGCCTCGATCAAGGACAAGCTTTTGCCGCTCGGCGACGACATCGGCTTCATCTGCGGCCACGGTCCGGGCGGGCGTTTCGGCGAGGAGCGGCGGAGCAATCCGTTTTTGACGTGAAGCGCGTCGCGCCGAAGCCGGTGCCGGCTTGACAAAAAAGCGCCGGCCTTGCGGTCAGCGCTTTTGTTGAGGCAGGGGAGCCCTTGATCAGTTAGCGGTGCAGAAATGCTGCTCGCCGTCATTGCCGGTGAAGGTGCCTGTGCGGGCGTTGAAGGTGCGGTACCGGTCGGAGCAATAGTCGTACCAGCCGCGCGTCCACGGTTCGGCATAGCGGTCGGCGTAGACCACTTGCGGTTCGGCATAGTAGCGGCGGACCGGCGCCGGGCGAATCCGCACATCGCGATCGTAATAGCCATCATCGTAGTAGTCGCGGGGCGGCGGCTGCTGGTTGGCCAACGCACCGCCGATCAGCGCGCCGGCCGCGAGGCCGAGGACGCCGGCGGCAATGGCATCGCCATGGTCATGATGGTGGCGGTGACGCCAATCGCCCGCATTGGCCGCGGGCAAGGCCGCGAACGTGGTGGCAACCACTGCGGCGGACAGCACGGCTGTCTTGAAAATTCGGTTCATGTCGATCTCCTTCGTGCCGGCCCGTAAGAATTCCGGGGATGCGGTCCGGCTTTACGAAAGATTAATATGAGACCGTGGCTGAACGGGGGCTGAACGAATTTTTGCCTGACCGGAGGGCACGGGCATCAACTATCGAACGCTCCAGGGAGCGAAGCTGTCCTGCCAGAACAGCCGCCGTTCCGGAGCAGGCTCAGCCGATCGACAGGTTGACGGCCTTGGGACCCTTGCCGCGCTTGTCAGGCTCGGTGTCGAATGTCACTTTCTGCCCATCCTCAAGACCGGGAAGACCCGACGCCTGCACGGCCGAAATATGAACGAAGACATCCTTCGCGCCATCATCCGGTGTGATGAAGCCGAACCCTTTGGCATGGTTGAAGAATTTGACGGTGCCGGTCTGCGGCATGGGAAGCTCCTTTGATCCCATAAACTCCAGTCTCGGGCCGGCAAATGCCCGAATGGAAATTTGTCCTTTATTTTAGCGTCATCGGCAAGAGAAAGTTTTGCGGGCACTTAAAGCGCGTCGCGCTTTAAGTTTTCATTATGATGCATGTCGTTGACCCGACACCGGATCCACTTTGGGGCGACAGCATTTTTGCTGCGCTGCGACATGAAAAAGGCGCGACGAAAATCGCCGCGCCTTCAAAATTCGTTTGCCTCTTCCGAAGTCATTCAAGCTTCGGAGCCTCAGTCGCACGGCCAGGAAGGGCGTGCTGCTGGCCGATGGCTCAGGCGGCGCGGAGGTTGACGGCCTTGGGGCCTTTGCCCATCCGATCCGGCTCGACGTCGAAGGTGACCTTCTGGCCGTCGACGAGCGTGCGCAGGCCCGAGGCCTCGATCGCGGAAATGTGGACGAATACGTCCTTGGCGCCACCGTCGGGCGTGATGAAACCGAAGCCTTTGGTCGCGTTGAAGAATTTAACGGTGCCGGTCTGGGCCATTGGGGAAACTCCTTCACCCGTTCAGTCTTGATGGTCCTGCCCGCCACCTCGCGTCGAGGGCAGTTCCCGGTGGTAGCTTTCGGCAGTCATGCATTGGCGCATGGTCAAACCCCCCGCCGAAAAACGGGGCCGTCAGAGATTCACAGTATCGGGGAAAGGTCGTCCAAAACGTTCCGCTCTCCGGGTCGCAAATGCCCGAACACGGAATTTATCGCACGGAAAAGTGAAGGTTGCAAGATAGCGCCGCGGGCCGCCCCCGATGGGCGCGTCCCGACGCATGAATCGACCAATCCGAGCATCGACGCGCCGCAAATAGGCCTCGTTGCCTGAGGGGTCATCGGCCACAGCCCCGTCACGCATGGGCCAGCGGCGGCGACGGCTGGCGGTGCGAGGCGCCGGGATAATCCAGGCGACGTTCTTTTTAGCAGCCGGCTGCAAACGAGGGTTGCAATCGGCGATGGAATGCGGAGGATCGCAACAGCGCGACTGGTTTGAGCCTTTGCTTCGTGAATATCATTGTCCCGAACAGCTGCGTATTTGGAGCGGCACGCAGCGAGGCGAGGATCGAGGGAGAGACGATCATGAGGTTTCTTGCGGCAATCTTCTCGCGACAGGGTTTTGTCGTCCTGTTCCTGTCGGCTGTTCTTGCCGCCTGTACAGTGGTCGTCGACGACGGCCCGGGACCGCGGCCACGGCCGCCGCGGCCGGGACCGCAATTCTGCACCAAACAGTACGAGCCCGTCTGCGCCCGGCGCGGTGGCGACCGCCAGACCTTCGCCAATGCCTGTCTTGCCGACCGGGCGGGTTATCGCATCGTGCGCGACGGTCCCTGCCGTGACGGCGGCGAGGGTGGCGGCGAGCAGACTTTCTGCACCCGCGAATACGCGCCGGTCTGCGCCCGGCGCGGCGGAGAGTTGCGAACCTTCCCCAACGCCTGCGAGGCACGCGCCGCCGACTACCGCATCGTTGGCGGGGGCCGCTGCTGAAAGGCCGGGTGTTCGTCTTTTCCGCACCTTGGGAAAACGCGGATGCCGTCTAAAACAAATTTCGGGGACGTGTGACGGTCACAACGCGGATGGATAGGCGCCGTCGGCCGGCCCGGAGTAAAGCTCGCTGCCGTGCTCATCGCAGATGCGCACGCGGTCGGGGATTTGCGGCATTGCGAGCGTATGGAAGAGCGCGGTGGCGCCCTGCCAGGCTGCGCGCAGGGTAGGGGCTTCCAGCGACACCTTGTCGAGCGTCGCTTCCTCGGCTTCGCGCGATCGGTAAAACTCGATGACGAAATTCAAGGACGCCTCCATGATGCGTTGTTCCGCCAGGGAGATTCTCCGGCAGGAGATTCTGCGGCAGGGATGGGCGCGGAAGAAGTCGTCCGCGATCAGCTCTTCGATTTAGGCTTCAGGCCGCTCTCGGCCTGCTTGACCGACGAGCCGAACGGGGAGGCGGGCTTGGCCACCACCTTGTCCTTCTTGGGCTTTCGTGTTTCGCGGTTGCTGCGCTGTTGACCCTTGGCCATCTTGTCTGCTCCTCGTGCTGGTGGTCTGGCGGCGCCGGGGTCTCAGACCGCCGGATTGTTGCCAACAGTCGGATTGTCACCAATCGGATTGTCGGCTGGTTCGAGATTGTCTTCCGTGGTGACCCGCTCGTGGGTCTCCTGCTCGCTGCGGATGCGGTACTGCGGGGAGCCGTCCTTGACCGGCAGCCTGCTCTTGATCTCGAACAGCTCCGCAGTCTTGTTGAGGAGCCCTGTGCGGCTCTTCATGCGCACGGTCTGGCCGACGGCGAAGAGATGCGAGGGCGTGTCGGTGCGCGGACGCGCATTCTGCTGGAAACGGATCATGCTGCATTCTCCCTGTCGCGCTTCAGCGCTGTTTCGAGGTCCAGGTAATCGATGGCGACGAGTTGACTGGTGGTCGGGTTTTTCACCGCTCTTGCCGGCAAATGGATGAAGGTGGCGACCCGGCGCCAGGCAAGCCGCGACATGCCCTCGATCAGCTCTTCGTCGTGATCGATGTCGTAGTCGCCCGCCGGCAGTTGCCCTTCCAGCCCGCCGAGTACGAAAGGAGCCATGAAATGTGCGACGGAATGGGTCGTGCGGTCCGGCATTGTCCTGCCTTGATGTTTTACGCCCTGTGGCGACATGCGAGGCGGAGAGCCTCAAAGCAAAAAAGCGGGGACGAGCCCCGCTTTCCTATTTCCGGCAATCGCTGGAAATAAGCCATTTTCGAGAGCTGCCAGTACATCCGTGGTCAGCGGTCATCGAATTCGGCCGGATCAGATCAGTTGCAAATTGGCGGCCGACTCGCGGCCCTTGGTATCACGCTCCAACTCGAATTGCAGCTTCTGGCCTTCGGCGAGGCCAGGAAAGCCCGCGCGTTCCAATGCGCTGACGTGGACGAAAACGTCCTTGCCGCCGTCGGTTGGTTGAATGAAGCCAAAACCCTTCTGGCCATTGTAGAATTTCACGGTTCCGGTGTTCATGGGTATCTTTCGAAGAATGAGAACGGTCGCGGAGCAAATGCGCCGCGCTGCCGATATCGATGATTTGGAATGAGATTGGCGGGTCGAGAACCTCTGACGCCGCGAAATGCCAATTCTGGCCCAAACACTCATATATATGTAGCTCGACTTTGCATGGTTTTCAAGAAGATTTGGAAAAATAAGTAAGCCAAAGGAAAAAGATTGCTGCGTTAATTTGAAAAACTCTGCTATGGTTTGATGATATTTTCCAAAAATTCTCAAAAAATCATTTTGGGGTCCGCTCCCGAAATTTGCGTTTTATTTCTCCAAAAAAAGGACAAAAACCATGGTTTCTGCGAGAAGCTCACGAGGCAATACCACAGCGATCAACCCGCCCATCAGGCCGGCCACTGCATATGCCGTCGCCATCGGGCGTACCGGCAAACCTATGATCGTCAAGTCGGCGCGGCTGACCGTCAGGAGCGACGAGGCGGAAAGGCGGACGATCGCCGATACTGACGGAACGGTTCGGCGCGCCAGGCAGACGGCCGAGACCAACCGGCTGATTTGATCTTGTCCGCGCCGATGGCAAGCGCAAGAAACCAAGCAAAGCCTTGAACCCGCCGCGCCAATGGCCTAGATCGCGGCAGGCGGACAAACACGGCAGGTTTCCCATTAACAGAGATCAGAGACGAGCGGCGGGTGCTGGCGCCAACTCCGGCTCGGGCGGACAGCCGCCGTCGAGTCTCGACCAGCATGTGCAGAGGGCGCTGCAACTGCATCAGGCGGGGCGGCGGCAAGAGGCCGAGGCGCTCTATCGGCAAGTGCTGACGCACAAGGTCAACCATGCGGCGGCTGCGCATTTTCTCGGTCTTTTGCTGCACCAGACCGGGCGCAGCGCCGAGGGGCTCGGTCTCCTCGAGCAATCGGTGCGCTTGCAGCCGAAGAATCCGGATTTCCTCAACAACCTCGGCACGGTGATGCGCGATCTCGGCCGTGTCGCGGCGGCCGCCGACTTCTTCCGTGGCGCGGTGGCGCTGCGGCCGGACCAACTCGCGGCGCGCGACAATCTCGGCTCGTCACTGAAACAGCTTGGCCAGTTCGAGGGCGCCGAGGAGATCTATCGCGGCACGGTCGCGCGCAATCCCTTCCATTTCCGCGCCCGCATCGGGCTTGCCGAAACCTTGCAGGAAGCGGGGCGCCTGGACGAGGCGCTGGCCGTCTTTCGCGAGGCGCTGTCGATCCGTCCGAAGGACGCCGAACTGCTGCACGGGCTGGGCGTCGGGTTGATGGAAAAAGGCGAGCTCGACGAGGCGGCCGACCTCTTCCGGCAGGCGCTGGCGGCCGATCCCGGCATGGCGCGCGCCTGGCTGATGCTGACGCAGGTCAAGCGTCAGAAGGAGCGCGATGCCGAATTGACCGGGATGGAGGCCCAGCACGCCAAGGCGCTGCCGGACAGCCTGGCGCGCATGCAGCTTGCCTTCGGCCTCGGCAAGGTCAACGACGATCTGAAGGATTATAACAGAGCCTTCGACTATTTCGCCGAAGGCAATGCCATCCGCCGCAAAGGCATCGACTACGACGCGGAAAAGACACGCGCCGAATTCGAGGCTATGAAAACGGTGTTCGACAGGGATTTCTTCCAGAAGCACAGGCCGAGCCCGATCTCCGACGATACGCCGATCTTCGTCGTCGGCATGCCTCGTTCCGGCACGACGCTGGTCGAGCAGATCATCGCCAGCCATCCGCAGGTCTACGGGGCCGGCGAGCTCGGTATCCTGAAGACGGCGGTCGGCAGGCAGTTCCCGGCGACCATGCCCGGCGGCTTCCCCTGGGGCGTTTCGGATGTACCCGATACGGATTTTGCCGAGGCGGGACGTGCCTATCTCGACATGCTGCATGCCCGCTATCCGCACATGCGCCACGTTACCGACAAGATGCCGGGCAACTTCCTGCTTGTCGGCTTCATCCACATGATGATGCCAAAGGCCAGGATCATCCATTGCGCCCGCGATGCGGCGGCAACCTGCCTTTCGATCTACAAGGTACATTTCCGCGGCGACAGCCACCGCTACGGCTATGATCTGGGCGAACTCGCCGATTTCCACAATCTCTACACGGACATCATGGCGCATTGGCACAAGGTGCTGCCCGGCGTCGTGCACGATGTGCGCTACGAGGATTTCGTCGCCGACCAGGAAGGCCAGAGCCGGGCGCTGATCGACTATCTCGGGCTGCCATGGGACGATGCCGTGCTGTCGTTCCACCAGACCGACCGGCCGGTGCGCACGGCTTCCGCCGCGCAGGTGCGCCAGCCGATGTATCAAGGCTCGGTCGACCTGTGGAAGCGCTACGGCGACAGGCTGAAGCCCCTGCTGGACAGACTGGCTTAATGCGGCTCGGCATTTCCGGCGGAGCGCTCCCGCTCCGCCCAAGTGCGTTGCCTACAACTCCATGAACGCCTGGAATCCGCCGAAGATCATGCGCTTGCCGTCGAACGGCATTGTCGACATATCCGGCTGCAATCGTGGATCGGCCATCACCTTGGCCATGACCGCGTCGCGGTCCTGCCTGGATTTGTAGACGATCCAGGAAAAGATGACGACTTCGTCGTCCTTGGCCTGCACGGCGCGTGGAAACGACGTGACCTCGCCATAAGGCACATCGTCGCCGACGCACTCGACATAGGCGAGCGCGCCGTGTTCCTTCCAGACGGCGCCGGCGGTGTTGGCCAGCTTCTTGTAATCGTCGAGTTTTGCCTTTGGCACGGCAAGCACGAAACCGTCGACATAGGACATGGCAATCTCCTTGTTTGCTGCATCCGGCGCCGGGCCGGCAGGGATGCGACCCGGGGCAGGTGGGCGCGCACTTCTCGCCGAGAGTGCTGACGCCCGCTATCGAATTGCGACGGTTATTGCTCCACTGGAGCGTTCATCGCCCATGCGACTCCGAAAGGGTCCTTCACCTGGCCCCAGCGGTCGCCCCAGAACATCACCTGCAGCGGCGTCACGATCTCGCAGCCGGCGTCGACCGCGCGCTGCCACCAGCCGTCGATCTCGTCGCTGCCGAGATGAAGCTGGAGCGTATAGCCCTGCGGCGCTTGGTGCGGGTGGCCGTGCTCGGGATAGGCGTCGCCCAACATCAGCGTCGAGCCGTTGATGTGGAGGTGGACATGCATCGTGCGGCCTTTTTCGTCCGCGGGGTAGGCAAAGACCTGTTCGGCGCCGAACGCCTTCTGGTAGAATTCGGCAGCCTTGAAGGCGCCGTCCACCTGCAGATAGGGGGTCAATCCGCCGAGCACTTTCGCCTTGGGCTGCACAGGGGTCTGGTCGGTCATTGCGTGTTCCTCTTCACGTTTGATTTGGCCTTGCGGACCATAGGACGCGCGAGGTGACGGCGGTCCTACATGGGCTTGAAATTTTTCTCGAGGGCCGGGCCCGGACTGGCCGGGCGACCGGAGAACTCAAGCGATAGACGCATGGCTCGGCCGCTCATATGACCTTGGCCGAGACGGCGGCTGAGCGGCGGCTGTTCTGCGCGTCGAAGAGCTCCGGAAAGCCAACGTCCTTGCGCAGTTCGGCGGGGAGCGAAAGCAGGATGCGCTCGCTACGATGGCGGGCACGCGCCGCCGCATATCGGGTTGCGATGCGGCCGATGGAGGAAAGGACGGACATGATGCATTCTCCCTGGGTTGGCGCCGGCATCATCGTGTCGGCATCCCAAGGACGAGGCAGGTTCAGGCGATCCGAC
This sequence comes from Mesorhizobium sp. B1-1-1, assembly GCF_006442955.1. Classification (NCBI taxonomy): domain Bacteria; kingdom Pseudomonadati; phylum Pseudomonadota; class Alphaproteobacteria; order Hyphomicrobiales; family Phyllobacteriaceae; genus Mesorhizobium; species Mesorhizobium sp. B1-1-1. The sequence continues at coordinate 120,232 of NZ_VFWW01000010.1, read as the reverse complement.
AGGTCGTCGTTTTTTTTCTCGCAGCGTTTAATTTCTCATTCGAGCGCCACGGCCTACGCGACCTTGAGCGTCGGAATAGCCGAAACATCCACCTCACGTTCGGCATGCCAGGCATCGAAAGCTGCCTGCATGCGAAGCCAGATCGCGGCTCCGTCGCCGAACAGCTTCCCAAGGCGGGCGGCCACAGCCGGTGAAACCGGCTTCTTTTCGCGGATGATGTCATAGAGCTGCTGCCGGGAGATGCCGAGCAGCTTTGCAATTTCCACCTTGGTCTTTCCAGTTGCCGGGATAATGTCCTCAAGCAGCGCTCCCGGGTGGGAGGGACAGCGCTCGATAGGACGCGTCGGCTCGTGCACGCTCATAGATCGAACTTCTCCAATCTGGCCGCCTCAGCGGTATTGCTCGAAGTCGACGCGGGCGTCCTTGCCGTCGAATTCAAACGTGATGCACCACGGGCCGTTGACGTGGACCGTGTAACGGATGGGATCGAAGCCTCTCAGCGCATGGAAGGCAAAGCCAGGAAGGTTCATCTCCTCCGGCTTTTCTGAAGCTTCCAGGCGGTCAAGCCGGACAAGAACGCGCTTGTGCATCTTGGTGTCGATCTTGCCGGTTTTCCCGGCTTGAAAGAGCTCTGACAGGGCCTTGTTCCTGAAAGACTTGATCATGACGTATGTAAACAGATCGCTTACAAGATTCAAGGACCTGTAAGCGGATAACTTACAATCCGATCTATCCCGCCCCTTCAGCCACTGAGCGGAAGAACTCCTCGGGATCGTCGACTTCGGTCAGCCGCCGCCTCTCGATCAGCCAGAAGCGGTTGCCGATGGCACGGATGAAGGAGCGATCGTGCGAGGCGAGCACGCAACTTGCCTGGTGCTTGAGCAATTCCTCCTCCAGCGCTTCCTGGCCGTCGATGTCGAGATGGTTGGTCGGCTCGTCGAGCAGATAAAAATTCGGATTGGCGAGCCTCAGCGCCAGCATCATCAGCCGCGCCTTCTGGCCGCCGGACAGCACACTGATCCTGCGCTCCTGCATCTCGATGCCGACGCCGGCGCCGGCAAGCAGAGAGCGGGCGCGCTGTTCGCCGACATCGTAACGGCGCGACACCATCGCCAGTGGCGTATCGTCGCCGCCGATGCCGGACAGCGCCTGGTCGCTGTAGCCGAGCACCGTCGACGGCGTCACCTTCACGTTCTGAACCGTGTCGGGTTCGATAATGGCGTTGCGGATCAGCGTGACGAAGCGCGACTTGCCGACGCCGTTGCGGCCAAGCAGCACGATGCGGTCGCCCTGGCAGATGTGGCGCTTGCCGGTCCTGAACAAGAGCGTGCCGTCGGGCGTTTCCACCGCCGCGTCGTCGAGCGTGATCAGCACCTTGGCGTGCGTGCCGCGATTGGCCAGCCGGATCGCCCCCGCCGACTTCTCGTGATGCGCCGGGGCCGCCGCGTCCTCAAGTCGCTCCGCGCGCTGCTTGAGCTGCTTGGTCTTGACCGTGAGAAGGTCGCTGCCCGAATTGATGCCGATATTGTTGAGCTTGGCGGCCTGGCGTCGCAATTGCTGCGCCACCTTCATGTCGCGCTGGAATTTTCGCTCGGTCGAGGCATCGACCTCATCGAGGGCCTGCCGGGCGCGGGAGTAGGGAAGGGAAAACACCGGCGACTGGTCCGGGCGCAGGAACAACGTGCGGTTGGTGGCGGCGTCGAGAAAGGCGCGGTCGTGGCTGGCGATCACCACCGGCACCTCTCGCGGTAGCGCGTTCAGCCAAGTTTCGAGCTGGCTGATGCGGGCAAGGTCGAGATGGTTAGTCGGTTCGTCGAGCAGCAGCATGTCGGGATCGGTGACCCAGACACGCGCGATCAGTGCCAGCCTCTGCCAGCCGCCGCTCAGCGCCTGCATCTCTCGCTCGCGCATCGCCTCAGGAACGTCGAGCGAATCCAGCACCACATTGACACGCCATAGTTCGCTTTCGGCTTGCTCGGGCGGCAAAGCGTCAGCCACCACCTGATGAAAGCTGCGGCCAAGCAGGGCAGCAGGAACGGACTGCTCGACATGGCCGACGCGCAAGCCGCGCGTGCGGGTAATGTCGCCGGAGGTCGGCTCCATCTCGCCGGCCAGGCATTTGAGCAAGGTCGACTTGCCGCGACCATTGGCGGCAACGATGCCGAGCCGGTCGCCGCTGCCGATGGTGAGGTCGAGATTGGAAAAGAGCGGCGCACTCATCGTGACGCCGAGGGATTTGAGGCTGATCAGGGCCATGTCGATTTCTCTGGTCTATCCGGAAAGTCCGGCTCAATGCACTTTGTCAGTGCGCAAGCGGCCATCAGGCTCGGCAATGCGCACCACGAAGGGCAGACCAAAAAATCGAAGCGGGAAAAACCCGGACCGTCCCTGGTCAGCCCTGCAAGCAAGCTCGCAGGGCGGAAATCGGGCCACGCTGACGATGGTGATCGATAAACACGCAGCCCTCCTTTCAAGACGTTTGGGTGTGGGGACTGAGTACACCAAAGGTCATGCGCTGGGCAAGAGGAGGGTAGCGTCGAGCGAGGCGCTGAAGCTGCCAATCTCCCCACTCGTGGGGAAATGTCCGGTCCACCCTCCGCAGCTGCAGCGCAGCTGCTGTGGAGGACGGGCAGGACAGAGGGGGCGCTGTCCAGCCGGCATTTCGAACGAACTACTTTCCGGGCCTTCCTGTCTTTGCGGGCCGGCGCTTTTCGCGGCGGGCGTCGCCGGGGGCTTCGTAAGAACCAATGCCGGCGCGTTGGCGCACGATTGGTTTGTCGTCGCGTTCCTTCGCGCCCCCCTCTGTCCTACCGGCCCCAACAACGGGGGAGATCGGCTGTGGCTTCGCCGGCACTTTTCCCTCGACCGGTTTCTCGGTGCGACGCACGGTCATCTCGTCGAGAGAGTTTTTCTTGAACAGTGGTTTGGTCGGCTCGCCGGGGATGCCGAAATCCGAGCCGTGTGCTTCGGACGCCGACTGTTTCTTGAACAGCGAGCGCGACACCGCACCGGCCGGCGTCGGCATGTCGGTGCCGGGACCCATATCGTCGATCGACGGTTTGGCGAACAGCGGCTTCTTCACCGGCACCGCGCCATCGGCACCCATCTCGTCGAGATCGGGCTTGCGGAAGAGGTTGGGCCGGGCAGCCTTGGCTGCCTCTTCGGCGGCGCGTGCTTCGTCGAGCTTGCGGAAACGCTCCTGTTCCTCCGATGTACGATGCCTGGCCACGCCCTTGTTGTGCTTGCCTTTTTCGCGGCCCGAGACCGGACTTTCCATATCGGCGTATTTGGCCAGCGGATCGTCGGAGATCGACATCTCCATCTCACGCAGCCGCTTGATCTCGTCGCGAATGCGGGCCGCCTTCTCGAAATCGAGGTTGGCGGCGGCGTCGCGCATCTGCTTCTCAAGCGCGTCCAGATGGGCCTTGAGGTTGTTGCCCATCATGGCGCCGGCGCTGTCGGTGAACTGCGAGATGTCGGCGCGGACATGGTCCTTCTCGTAGACCGAATCCAGAATGTCCGAGATGCGCGACTTGACCGATTCCGGCGTGATGCCGTTGGCGGCGTTCCACTCCATCTGCTTTTCGCGACGGCGATTGGTCTCGGCCATGGCGCGTTCCATCGATCCGGTGACCTGGTCGGCATAGAGAATGACCTTGCCGTCGACATTGCGAGCGGCGCGGCCGATGGTCTGGATCAGCGACGTCTCCGAGCGCAAAAAGCCTTCCTTGTCAGCGTCGAGAATGGCGACGAAGCCGCATTCGGGAATGTCGAGGCCTTCGCGCAAAAGGTTGATGCCAACCAGCACGTCGAAGGCGCCGAGGCGCAAATCGCGCAGGATTTCGATACGCTCCAGCGTGTCGATATCGGAGTGCATATAACGCACCCGCACGCCTTGCTCGTGCAGATATTCGGTCAGGTCCTCGGCCATGCGCTTGGTCAGCACGGTGACCAGCGTGCGGTAGCCGGCCTTGGTCGTCTCGCGGATCTCGCCGACGACGTCGTCGACCTGGGTCTTGGCCGGGCGCACCTCGACCGGCGGGTCGATGAGGCCGGTCGGTCGGATGACCTGCTCGGCGAACACGCCGCCGGACTGCTCCATCTCCCAGCCGCCGGGGGTTGCCGAGACAGCGACCGAGAGCGGGCGCATGGCGTCCCATTCCTCGAAGCGCAGGGGCCGGTTGTCCATGCAGGAAGGCAGGCGGAAGCCGTATTCGGCAAGCGTCGCCTTGCGCCTGAAGTCGCCGCGATACATGCCGCCGATCTGCGGCACGGTGACGTGGCTTTCGTCGATGAAGACCAGTGCGTTGTCGGGGATATATTCGAACAGTGTCGGCGGCGGATCGCCCGGCTGACGTCCGGTGAGATAGCGCGAATAGTTCTCGATGCCGGCGCAGGAGCCGGTGGCTTCCAGCATTTCCAGGTCGAAGCGGGTGCGCTGCTCCAGCCGCTGCGCCTCCAGCAGACGGCCGGCGCGCTCGAGCTCGACCAGACGGTGCTTGAGCTCTTCCTTGATCGACTTGATGGCCTGGTTCAGCGTCGGGCGCGGCGTCACATAGTGCGAATTGGCGTAGATCTTGACGCTTTTCAGCTCGCCCGTCTTCTGGCCGGTCAGCGGGTCGAATTCGGTGATCGCCTCGATTTCGTCGCCGAACATGGAGATGCGCCAGGCGCGATCCTCAAGGTGGGCCGGGAAGATCTCGATCGTGTCGCCGCGCACGCGGAACGAGCCGCGCACGAAATTGATGTCCTGGCGCTTGTATTGCTGGGCGACGAGGTCGGCGAGCAGAGCGCGCTGGTCGAGCCGGTCACCGATCTGCATCTGGAAGGTCATGGCCGTATAGGTCTCGACCGAGCCGATACCGTAGATGCAGGAGACCGAAGCGACGATGATGACGTCGTCGCGTTCGAGCAGCGAGCGCGTCGCCGAGTGGCGCATGCGGTCGATCTGCTCGTTGATGGAGGATTCCTTCTCGATGAAGGTGTCGGTGCGCGGAACGTAGGCTTCCGGCTGGTAATAGTCGTAGTAGGAGACGAAATACTCCACCGCATTGTCGGGGAAGAATTTCTTGAACTCGGAATAAAGCTGCGCCGCCAGCGTCTTGTTCGGCGCCAGGATCAAGGCGGGACGCTGCGTCTCCTCGATCACCTTGGCCATGGTGAAGGTCTTGCCCGAGCCGGTGACGCCGAGCAGCACCTGCGTGCGGTCGTTGTTTTGGACGCCCTCGACCAAGTCCTTGATGGCGGTCGGCTGGTCGCCGGCCGGCTCGAAATCCGACACCATCTTGATGATGATCCCGCCCTCGGATTTTTCCGGCCGGGCAGGCCGGTGCGGCGTCCACAGCACGCCGTCCTTGTGCAGCGGATTGCCGGATTCAATCAATGCCGAGAGAGCCGCCACCGTCGCGGTGACGCCGCTCGACATCATCGTCTCGGCTTCCTCGAGCGAGACGTCGAGGCCGGCGACGGGATTGAGGCCGGCCGCCGCGCGCTCGCGGGCTGTCGCCGCGCCGCCCATCGAGGTGCCACGCGCCGTGCGCCCGGGCGCCGCGGAGCGCTCGGGGATCTTCTTCGATGGCTTCGGCGACTTGCCGCCGTCCTTGCCGGCCTGGCGCCCTTCGCGTTCGGCTTCCTGCTCGATCTGCTCGGCCCAGTCCGCGACCGAACCGGTGAGCGGCGTGCCCGACAGTTCGGGCTGCGGCATCTCGGCGAAGCCGCCTTTGTGCAGCGGTTCCGAGGCGTCGAGGAAATCGGTCAGCGGGCTGCGCCGCTTGGGCGCGGCGCGGTCGTCATTCGCCGTCGACGGCGTTCTCTTTTCGGTGGATTTGACCATGGGCGGAATATGGGAGGTCTTGGCGAAAATGGAAAGAGCGCGATCAGCCGAGGCGCACCGCCAGATGCAGCTCCTGACAGAAGGCTGTCAGGAGGAGGCAAGTGCCGGTGATGCCTGCCGATTGCGGTCAGGCGCCGCGTGCGTTGTCCGCCACGCGTGTCGGCGATCCGTTCAGGCGCGGCACCACGACGAGGCGCTTGATTTTGCCCTTCTTGAAGGCGGCGAGGAAGCGCGCATAGTCCTTGAAGGCGACGCAGCCACTGGACTGTGCGTAGCGGCCCCGAAGCAGGTAGGTGTGGGCCAGCAGGCCGTCACGATTGTATTTATTGCGGCCATCGACGGGTGTCAGACGCAAAGCCTCGACACCATGAAAGCGCGACTCGCGCAGCGACAGATTGTAGGTATTGGGCGGTGTCGGTCCGCGGTTCTTCTGATCGGCATAGCGCGGCTGGTCCGCCATGGCGCCGATGCCCGAATGCGCTTCGAGCCTCGAACCGTCGGGCATGTAGACGGTCTTGGCGCTGATGTCATAGATGGCGACACCGCTGCCGGCTCCGCTCCTGGAGCCGCCCGGCGCGTTGAACAGGTTCCTGAACGCCTGGCCGAGGCCGCCCGAAGGCGTGTCTGGCTTCGCATAGGCCAACGCGTCGCCGCCATCCGCCGGCCGGCCCTGCCGGGCCGGCTTTGCCGGCTGGGCTTGCTGGACCGGCTTTGTCTGAGGTGCCGGCTTCTGCTGCACGACCTTGGGCTGTTGAGTCGGCTTTTCCTGCTCCACGGACTTCAACGGCTCCGGCGCGTCGAATTGCGGCCGACGGGTCGGCAGCGGCACGTCATCGGTGAGCGCGTCGGGCAAGGCCGCGGCATCGCCCGGCTGTTCCTGCTGGATTTCAACAGGCGAAACCGCGACATCGGCCGAAGACTCCGTCATCGGCAATGGCGAGGCGAATGCCTCGTCCTCGACCGGCAGCGAGCGGGCGAGCGCGAGGGCCAGTTGCGAATTGTCCGGCGTGCCGGTATCCGGCTGGGCAAAATGCATCGGCTGCGGCGCTGTCTGAACAACCACCGAGCCGGTGTCGATCCGGGCGAAGCGCTCCGCCGCGGGTGCCGGCAAGTCTTCAGACAGGCTGGCGATGAGCTTGGCGCCCGGCACCAGCGATGCCTTGGCGACCTGTGGAGCGGAGGTCGAGATGATAGGACGGGCGGGTGCGCCGGCCGTGGCCACGGGCTTGGCCGCGTTGGCGAAGGCGGCGGCGAGCTTGCTTGGCGAGAGAGATGCTTCCATGCGCTCGAAGCGCTCCTGCGAGGTCGTCTTGGCGACCGGGACAGGGTGTGCCGTGGACGCGGCCACGAGGCGCGCCGACTTTTCCGCCCGAGGAGCGAGCGCGGCCAGCCTGAAGCATCCGGAGCCGCATTGCACGGCGTGGTTCTGCAGCGCCTGCGTGCCGCCATCGGCGTTGGCCAGTGCGAATGGCGCAGCGGGCATCAGGAAATGCTGTTTCAGCGGATCGGCAAGAGCGAGCGAGCCCGGCATGGCCAGCCTCTGCGGCAGGACACTCGACGTCGACCACAGCGAAGCGCCGACTGAGCTCAGACCAGCCATTGTCCCGACCAGCCACAGGCCAACGGCAGCGCTGACGCCGGGCACGGCGACCCAGCGGACGATCCGCTTAGAGTTGAAGGATGAGGCACGTGACGCGTTGTCGGCAGCTTCGCCGTCCCAACGCCTGTCCCCGACAATTTTCTTACTCAAGAACGCCATTCAACCAATCTTGCTCCAATCGGCTCCCACGTCCGCGGCTGTGATAGCCGCGACGACCATTCTGTGAGTGATCCCAGGTGGTCCCCGACGCGTTTGCCGCGCCTGTCTTTGGTTGCCGATTGCTTCAAAATATGGACAAAGTTGGTTAACCAATCCCTCTCAAAACCAACCGAGAGACGTGGACTTTGTGCCAAAAAAGGCTCGTCCACGACCATGAACGCGGTATTGCAGCCCTTCCAAGAGTATTTTGCTGCCTGCTTTTAACGGCCGAGTCAAGCAAAACAGCTCTCGCTAGTTGAAGCGAATGGCCGTTTCAGCGGGGCCGCGACGGTGGCGCGTGTCATTCCGTACTCCCGAGAAGGCCCAGCGCGTCGCCCCAAAACTGCTACCCGCCCGCCGCAGATAACCGGCCCGTACCACGGTTTCGCGGCGACCATTGATCGGCCACCGTGTTGGCGCGGCGGTTCGCGCCGGAGGAGGCGGAAGCGGTGCTGTACCAAGGCGCGATTTTCTAGGGTTTGCAATGGAGCTTCTACCTCCCCCTTGTGGGGAGGTTGGACCGCAGGTCCGGGTGGGGGGCTGGCGCTGACCGCCCAGGAACGCAGCCCTCTTGGGCCCTCAGTTGAACCACAGCGCAAACGTCAGGAAGCCACCGCCGCCGAACTCGCTCTGGATCTGGTCGAAATCGTCGCTGGTCAGGATCCTGCCGCTTTCGAGATAGGGCGCGATGGCCGGGCCGGTGATCGACAGCACCAGGTCGAAGGGTTTCGGCTCGTCGAAGAAGCGCTTCATGTTGATGCCCTTGCCGGTGATGCGGAAATGCGGCAGCAGCACGCGGCCTTCGAGCAGGTCCTCGGCCATGGTCAAGGTGGCGAGCCAGGCCGCGACCTGCTGCTCTCCGACTTCGAGGCCGGTGAGCGGGTTTTCGCCCTTCTGTTGCGGTCCCGGCAGCCATTCGCGGTCATTGTCGGTCTCGGCGCGGATCGCCTTCCAGTCCTCGCGCGACAGCCGGATCATCTCCAGCAGGTGACGGCGCGCCGCCTGCCGCCGCTCGGGCTCGACCACCGGCCAGTTGACAAGATGCACCAGCGAGATGAAATCGGCGATGCGCCATTCCGAGGAGAAGATGCTGCTGCCCATGTCGCCAGCCGGCGGAACGAGGATGTCCTGCAACGGCAGTTTTGCGCGCGGGAAGAGCATGTGGAAGGAACCGTCGAACGTGCTCCTGAAATCATGCGCCAGCCAGAAATCGGCCTGCGCCATCAGGAACTCGGCATAGCCCTGCAGCCAATAACCGTCGGCGCGGTCGAAGCGGAAGGTGAGCGCAGGCGCGGCATCGTCGGGCGCCACGCCGCGCGACAGCGAGGCCATTATGGCGGCAATGCTTTCGTCCGGCGAGATCGTGCCGTCCTCGTTAAGGTCGATGCCGACTTGGGTGAGGTCAATGACAATGCCGATATCGGCATCGGCAGGCACCGAGCCCAGCGTGGCTGCGGATTTCTCGAGCCGGTTGCGGAAGGCGACCAATATGGCGCGGAACTGTTCGTAGGTCAGCGGTTCGGGGTTCGGGTTTTCCGGCACAGGCAGCCGCATCAGCGGCAGCATGAAGGATCGCGGGCTCTCGAAGCCGTGGCGGTGCAGGCCGCTGGCCAGCAATTCCAGCGCGGTGAAGAATTCGCCGGCGCCGGCGGCATAGGCGGATGCCGGGTCGGTGGATGCGGCTGCCTCCAGCGTCGAGAGCGCCGTGTCGCGCGCGACCACGGTTTTGGCCTCGAACAGAGCGGCCGCGGTTTCGGGCATGGCGGCCTGCGCCGAAGACATCGGCAGAACCAGAGCAAGTGCCAATGCCAGCAGACTTGCCAGTGGTGTCATTTTCCCCCTCCCATGCGCGTCGTGCCGGCAATCATACACGCATTTGCAATGCCGCGTCTGCCGGCCCTGACGCATGATTGTCATTGGCTGGCTTCAACGCGCCCGGCGGACGGTCTACACAGGGCAAACGATTGGACATCGCGTGTCGAACTATCCGCTCTCCTACAAACTGTCGTGGCTGCCGCGATTCCTGAAACCGTCGCTGGCCGGTGGTGTGCAAGGCTTCGCGCCCGTGGCCGGAACGATGGTGGATCGGGCGCCGAAACGGACGGTGCGGCTCGCCTTCGTCGGCGACATTTCGGCGGTGGCCAACCGCAGCGCGCCCGACTGTGATCCGGTGATCAAAACGCTGCTTGGCGCGGCCGACCTGGTGATCGGCAATTGCGAAAGCCCGATCGTGGACAAGCCAAGCGCCGTGCTCGGCACCAGGCTCGGCACCCATCACGCGATGAGCGAGCGCTTTCTCGGCGACGCGTTGGCGGCAGTCGGCATCTCGCGTGAAAGACTGGTGCTGTCGCTGGCCAACAACCATGTGCTCGACCAGGGCGTCGCCGGTTTCGATGAGACCGTGGCGGCGCTGAAGCGGCTCGGTATCGGCACTATTGGCCTCGCCGGCAACAGCCCGGTGCAGCCTGTCGAAGTCGGGCCGCTGACTGTCGGGTTCGCCGCCTTCACGCTGTGGCGCAATGCGGGCGAGGACCTGTTCGCCGGCCGCGTTTCGATGGCCGGCGATATTGCCCACCTGCGAGGTGACGGGTTCGATCTCCTCTGCGCCGTGCCGCATTGGGATTGGGAGTTCCGCCACTTTCCGCGCGCCGAAACGCGGAGACTGGCGAGGCGCCTGGCAGGGCAGGGCGTCGGGCTGATCGCCGGCCACCACGCCCATGTCGTGCAGCCGGTGGAGCGGATCGGCGATACGATTGTCGCCTATGGACTTGGCGATTTCCTCGGAACCGCCCTTATCCGCCAGCCTTGGCCGGGACGCATTGGCGGGATTCTTGTCGCCGACGTCAGCGCCGATGCGGGAACGCGGGGGTCAGTCATTTCCTACCGGATGCATCCCTTTGTGCGGCTGCGCGCCGGGGATCATGAGCGGCTGGCGCCGGTGGAAGGATTGGAGGGCCGCATGCGTGACAAGGTGGAGAGGCGGTTGAGCGCGGTCTTTCCGTAACTACAGGTGGTGGACATTGGCCAAGATCGCCATGTCGGCGCTTTTCCAAGCGCTGATGATTGGCGAATGAAGAGGCGGCGCAAGCATCTGTTGAAGAGGCGCTACAGTCGATACTTCAGACAAAACCGGCTATCATGAACCGGTCCAGGCAAGCGGGGGTGGCGGTGGAAACAGCGGATTTCATACCTGGCGACGCCGTGGTTGCCGGCATCCGGAAAAACATCGAGGCTTATGAAGCGGCGCGGGCCTCCGTGGTGCGGCAGGTACGCTGGCGGGTGCCGCTGTTCGTCGGTTTGGTGCTGGCGACGGTGGTGCTGATCGCCTGGCTGTTCAACAAGGTCGCCGATCCCAACGAGCAATGGTTCTCGACGCCGCATGTGTTCCTCTATGTCGTCGGTTTCGCGGTTTCGATCCTGCTTTATTTCCAGGCGATGAAGCCGGCGACGCGGCTGCAGCAATCATTTCGCCAAACACTGCTGCCCATCATCTTCGGCTTCATCCGCGACGTGCGCTACGCGCATGGCGGGCGGCCAAATTCCTTCGACCGGCTGCCGCGCGAGGCGGTCGGGCCGTTCAACCGGCAGTCGTTCGACGATGTCGTTTCCGGCCGCTACGAAGAGTTTCCGTTCGAGCTCTACGAAGCGGAACTGCGGGAAGGGACAGGCAAGGGCTCATCGACGGCCTTCAAAGGCGTGATCGTCGCCTTCGAAGCCATCGAACCGTTTCCGGGAATATTGGTGGCGACGCGGCGGACCAATGCCGTCGTCCGCTTCTTCCGTGGAATGTTCGCCAGCAAGATGCAGGAACTGTCATCCGGCGTGCCGGAACTGGATGCCGCCTATGAGTTCCGCACCGACAATGCCGAGGCGGCGCAGCCATTGGTGACCGGCCGGTTGACGCAAGCGCTGAAATGGCTGGGCGAAACCTGGCCGGAGGAACCCGCGCGCGTGGCCCTCAACGGCAGCGACGGTTTTCTGCTCCTGCCGCAGGCGAAGAATTTCTTCGAATTGCCCGCCATTTCGGTGCCACTGGACTACCAGACCCATGTCGCGCCGATGATATCGGATATGGGCGCGATGCTGGCGACGGCAGCGCTGGTGCGCAAGATCGGCGCCAGGGACGAAGCGGCTTGATCAGCCGGCGTTCCCGTCAGCAATCGAAGCCGTACTTTTCGCGCATGTTGTCCGCCTCTTCTTTCGACATTCGCTTGAACATCACGCAGATCGTGAAGCTGCCGACCTGATGGCCGTCTCGCGTATATCCCCAGTCGGAAATGTCGTCTCTGGTGAATTCTATGTTCTGGCCGAGCACGACGTTGCGCACTGCCTCCGGCTCATTGGCCAATATGCCGACAAACCCTGTCCCGGCACGGCGGAACGGTATGACCCAGAAGTGCTCGGTGACTTGCCCATCCCGCACCTTGACCTTCAACTTGAACCTGCCTGTGCCGGAGGGAGGCATTTCGGACAGTGCCAGGAATTCATCCAGGCCAGCGAGCGCCTGCTTGGTCGCCGCAGCCATGTCGGGATCGCCCGGAGCGAAGATGATCCCCTTGTCGTCACCCGGATCCACGCCTTGCGCGCCGACCGATCCCGGAGCAAGCGCCAGCATCAAGGCTGCGGCAATTCGGACCGCTGGTTTCATGGAAGGCCCCCCTTCATCGTTGCGGTCGACACAATGCTGCATCCCCATCCGGTTTGCAACCTTTGCGCGAGTCTTGTCTCTTCAGGTCCAAGGTGGCGGCGACCGTCGATGACAGACCGGCATGGTGACGCCGGTGAAGAAAGCTTCGTCCCTACAGCTTGCTCGGCACCAGGCCAGCCAGCCAGTTGGCCGAACGCTTGGCCATGTCGGCGGTCGCCGATACGGCGCGGCCAAGATCGGTCTTGACGACGGCATAGCCGTTTTTCGTACGATAGAGCACGCCGGTGCCGCCATCGACCACCTGTTCATAGGCGACCGGCCGCGCGGCGGCCGCTTCCATCGCCGTCGTCGGCGAGCCGACCGGGACCGTCGGCCTGTGGCTCAGCTCGGGCGGCAGCGTCGGCTCAACGGCGCGGCTGGCGGACTTCAACTCCGGGCGCGAAGCGGTCGCGGCCAGTTGCGAGGAGGACGCAGAGCCTTTCGCGCGGCAGATGCCAGAGACGAGCGGATAGTTAAAATTGCGCTCGTGCAGCATCTGGCTCTTCATCGCCGCTTCGCACTCGGCGATGGTCGACCACTTGGCCGGCGTCTCGCCGATATATTCGCAAAGCTTGGCGTCGCAGTCGCAGCCGACGATGGTCATGGCGACAAGGGCGGTCTTGATCACGGTCTCGTCCCCTCGATGTGCCCCTCGGCAGCCCATTCAGATGCAGTCGCGACCCACTGGGTGCAGCCCGCGGGCACGCTTTGGGCGACATGCGACAGTCCATCGCGCGTGAACAAGGCGGGATTTGGCCGCGATTGTGAAATGAGCGTGGCGGGCGCTCGACACAGCCGTTCTCCGCGCACCGTGGCCGAAAGGCCTCAGTAGTCGTAGACGTGCTCCAGCCTGGCGCCTGACTTGATCAGCGCCGGCAATACCAGATGCAGTTTGGGTACGGCTACGACCATGCCGGTGCGGCGTGACGATGGATCGGCCGGCAGCGGATAGCTGAACAGGATGCGCATGCCTTCGGGGACGGCGATCGAATCCGTGGAGAGCACGGTGATCATGATCTCGTCGTTGCCGCCGATCTCGACGAATGAGACGCCCTTGTCGATCAGGCGCGGAATCATGTCGGTGAACATCTGGTAGCGCTTGGTGACGAAAACGGTGCCGTCGGGGCCGTAGTCGCGTTCGAGCAAGGTGTCGGCTTCGTTGCGCGTCGCTTCGCCGACCGGTCCCTTGGCCCAGACGTGGATGTCGAGCAAGGCCGGATCGGACGTTGCCGCGAGTGCCTGCCTGATCAGGCTGGCATAGAACTGCTTGATCGTGTCGGCGAGGCCGAAGGCAAGCTTTCGTTCGCTGGAGCGCACGGCGCTGTCGCCCGGCGCCGGCTGGACCGCGAAAAGCCCGGCGCGCTTCTCGGCATAGGGAAACTGGTACCACGGCCCCTGGTCGAGGAAGGCGGCGTATTCGGCCGCCACCTTGCCCTGGTAGATGTCAGTCGCCGTGCGCCTGCCCGCAATCGCCTCGGTGATGCGGCCGACCGTGTTTTCATAAGCCCATTGCACGGCATGCTCGATCGTGTGGCTGGTGCCGATGACGACCGGCATCTGGTGGTTGGCGTAGTTGAACTTGTAGGCGGAGCTGGCGCGGATCACCATGGCGTAGTCCTGCCAGAAGCGGCCGACATAGGCGAAATAGGGAAAGCCGCTCGGCTGGTCCTTGGCGACGAAGCCGGCATATTCGCGCGCGGCATAGACGATGGCCCATTCCGGGTAGGTGAGGAAGGTCGATTCCTCAGGTCGCTGGTAGCCGGGGATTTCGGCGCGCACCCTGGCGGCGAGCGCCGGCTGCGGTGCACCTTCGGCGATACCCGGCAACGGTGTCTTGTCCAGCGACGGCGTCGTCAGGAAACCGTAGGCCAGCCCGGCGATCGGGATCAAGACAATGATGACGATCAGCCAGAGGATCGTCCTGATGATACGCTTCATGAAGCGAAACAGGACCATGGCCGGTCAGGCCATGGCGGCGGCAAGCTTCTGGATCAATGTCATGAAGTATCCCCCTTCAGCGAACCCGCCAGCAAACGCAAACGGACTCTGACAGGGCGATACTAACCGATTTTGGCGCGCGGTGAAGCGGCGCCCGCAACTTCGCCGGGAAGGCGCTTGAGCGGGAAGCAAAAAGACAGTCGGCGCCGGGATTTCTCCCAGCGCCTCCCTGTCAGACCAGGACACGGTCACGGCAGCAACTCCCCTAAAGTCGTCGCACCAAGCCGGCCTTGATTTTGACGGTCCTGCCAGTCGCCGCCCGAAGGCCGCGCCCGTTCCAGACCACGCCGGTCTCCACCCTTGCGGGCTTTGCCCTGCGGCCATCGAAGGTTTTTGCCGTCCTTCATGGCAGCATCGGTCCGCCGTCGGCGTTGGCACGCTTTCCGCGGCCCCGTAGGTCTCGGCTTCCGTCCCTCGAAGCAGGCGAGCCTGCTCTCGCTTCGGGCCGTACGGGCCTCAGGAAATCCGCCTTTCACTTTCGCCTTTCGGCTGGGCGATTGGTAGCCGCCTGAGATGGGTTAAACTTACGCCGGCCAAGGATGTTGGGGAATGCCCGCGGGCCTGTGGATAGCGGGATTATCGGGGACCATTGCCAGAAGTCTCGGAATTTCGCCCTCCAAGGCCTTGGACAGCCTGCCCTGCTTTTTCGGCACGCGAACCGAGAGCGCCTATTGCTCAGCCGACGGGCGCGGGCTTCAATGCCGGCAAAGGATCGGGCAGTGCGTGCCTGGCGCCTTGCGGGGAGGGATGCGCATTGAAGGTCGGGGTGGTGCTCAATCCGATTGCCGGCGGCGGCTGGCTGAAACGGCACTGGTCCGAGGTCGCCGCTTCGTTGAAAAATCACTTCGGCGATTTCGAACTGCGCGAAACGCAGGCCGAAGGCGATGCCGAAAGGCTGGCGCTCGACCTCGCGGCAAACGGGTTCGACCTGGTGATCGCGGCCGGTGGCGACGGCACGGCCAGCGAGGTGGCCGACGGCCTGTTGCAGGCGTCCAAGGAAAACGGCCGCGCGCCCGAACTCGGTCTGCTGCCGTGCGGCACGGGTATCGATTTCGCGCGCGGGCTCGGCCTGCCGAAGGAGGTGGACGCGACGCTGAAGCTGATCGCCGGGGCCAAGAGCAGGGCGGTCGATGCAGGGCGCATCTGCTATATCGACGACCATGGCGCGCTGGCCAGCCGGCACTTCGTCAACATTGCGAGCCTGGGGCTCTCGGGCGCTACCGATCGCGCCGTCAACGCCGACAAGCGCAAGGGCAAGGTTGCGGCCAAGACGTTGTTCCTGTGTCGCACCGTGGTCGAATTCGCCCGCTACCGGTTCCAGGATGTAACGATTTCAGTCGATGACGGCGCGCCGGTCGAGGCGCGCATGGCGCTGGTCGCGGTGGCCAATGGCAAATTCTTCGGCGGCGGCATGATGATCGCGCCGGACGCCGAACTGACCGACGGCCAATTCGACATCGTCATCCTGCGCGCGGCCAGCAAGCTGAAGCTGATCTGGGATATCCGCCTGCTCTATGGCGGCAGGCATCGCAACCATCCGGCCATCACCATCCTGCGCGGCAAGAAAGTGGTTGTCGAACCGCTCGGCGACGTGGAAAAGAACGGCGCGCTGGTCGACATCGACGGCGAGTCGCCCGGGCGCATACCAGCGACCTTCGAGATCCTGCCCGGCGCTCTGACGCTCAGATATTGAATCAAGACGTTGCGGCTTTGATTCAGGTCGCTCCGGTCCTGATTCCAGATGAGCGCTCAACCTTTTGAAACCGCTTCAAGTTTCCCGGATTCAGATTTCCAGTTTGGACGGAAAACCGGGCGCGCGCAGGTCGGCGCCGACAGCGTCCTCGAGCAATTTGACGATCTGGGTCGACCAGGCGCCGCCGCCGTAAGCCGCCTTGCCCTGCTCGAAAATCGCATTGACGCGCGATGCCAGTTCCACCGGCACACCGAAATCCCGACCCAGGCCGAGCGCGAAGCCGAGGTCCTTCAGCGCCAGGTCCATGGTGAAGCCGATGTCGTAGGAGCCGTTCAGGATGAGTTGGCTTTCGGTTTCGTGGACGAAGCTGTTGCCGGAGGAGGCGACGATGGCGTGATAGGCTTGGGCGAGGTCGAGCCCGCCTTGCCTGGCCAGCATCAGCGCCTCACCGGCGGCGACGAGATGGATGAAGGCCAGCATGTTGGTGATGACCTTGATCACCGCCGCCGAGCCGATCGGGCCCATCAGGAACGACTTCGCGCACATCGCATCGATGGCAGGGCGATGACGCCCGTAAAGATCGGCATCGCCACCGACCAGCGCGGTGATTTTCCCGGCCGCCGCCAGATGCACGCCACCGGTGACCGGGCATTCCAAGGTCTCGATTCCCCTGGCCGAGGCAAGGCCCGCGAGGCGCACGATCTCGTCGCGGCCATTGGTCGACATCTCAATCCAGGTGCCGCCGGCGGGGAGGCCGTTGAGCAGTCCATCAGGACCGGCGAGTACCGCCTCACTGACCCTCGGCGATGGCAGGCAGGTGATGGCATTGCCCGCCCGCTCAGCCGCCTCGGCGGGGCTGCCGGCAGCGATAGCGCCGAGCGCCACGAGGCGCTCGATAGCGGCCGGGTCGCGGTCGAACACGGTGACGGCAAAACCATTTCGGACCAGGCTGGCGGCTAGCTTGCCGCCGAGATGACCAAGGCCGACGAAGGCGTAGCCTTCGCTCACGGCATCAACGGCGTTTGCATCATCTGCAAATGCAGGTCCTTGCCGGTGTACGGATGGGCGTCGCAGACGTCTTCGTTGAGTTCGACGCCGAGGCCAGGTTCCTTCGACGGGATGACGTTGCCGTCCTGCCACTCGATCTTCTTCTTGAGCAACGTGGCGTAGAAACCGTCCCACTGCTTCAGCGATTCCAGGATCAGGAAGTTGGGCAGCGTCACCGCCAGCTGGATGTTGGCGGCGCCGACGATCGGTCCGCAATAGCAATGCGGCGCGATCTGGATGTGGTAGGCCTCGGCCATGGCGGCAATCTTCTTGGTTTCGAGAATGCCGCCGGAGCGGCCGAGGTCCGGCTGCAATATGGTCGCGGCGCGGTTCTCGATGACGCGGGCGAATTCGAACTTGGTCGTCAGGCGCTCGCCGGTGGCGATCGGGATCGAGGTCGCGCGGGCAACTTGTGCCATCACTTCGGGCATGTCGGGCGGCACCGGCTCCTCGAACCACAAGGGGTCATAGGGCTCGATGGCGCGCGCCAGGCGCAGGGCGCCGGAGGCGGTGAACTGACCGTGCGTGCCGAACAATATGTCGGCACGCGTGCCGACCGCCTCGCGGATCGCCTTGATCATGCGGGTCGAGACGTCGATGTCGAGCAGGCGCGGCTGGTGGCCGTCAAAGGCGGTGTAGGGACCGGCCGGGTCGAGCTTGACGGCATTGAAACCCTGCTCGACATATTCGAGCGCGCAGGCCGCCGCCATTTCGGGGTCGTTGTAGACATTCCTGCCGTCCGGGGCGTCCTCGGAATGGACGCTGCCGGTATGCGGATAGAGGTAAGTGTAGGAGCGCAGCGTCTCATGCACCTGGCCGCCGAGCAGCTTGAAGACGGGTTTGCCGGCTTCCTTGCCAATAATGTCCCAGCAGGCCATTTCCAGCGCCGAGAAGCAGCCCATGCCGGACACGTCGGGCCGCTGCGTGAAGCCGGAGGAATAGGCGCGGCGAAAGAAATTCTCGATGTCGTGGGGATCACGGCCGACGAGATAGCGCTCGGCCATGTCCTCGACCATCCTGGCCGTGACATGGGCGGAGAAGGTGGCGTTGTAGGCCTCGCCATATCCCACCACGCCGCCATCGGTGACGAGCTTGACGAAGATGAAATACTTGCCGCCGATGCCGGGCGGCGGATTGCCGACAACCCAGGTCTTGACGTCGGTGATCTTCATTCTTGGTCCTCCAGAACCAGTTCGGCGCCTTTCCATCCGGTCAGGATCGAGGCGGCGTTGGTGTTGCCGGTGATGTTGTCGGGAAAGATCGAGGCGTCGATCACGCGCAAGCCTTCCAGCCCATGTACCTTGAGCCGCGGATCGACCACGGCGCGCGCGGGATCGGGTCCCATGCGGCAGGTCGAAACCGGATGATAGACGGTGCCGGAGCGTTTCCTGAAATCCGTGATCAGGTCGGCGTCCGAAGTGATTGATGGGCCTGGCAAAACCTCCTCCGCGATGATCTCGGCCATAGCCGGCATCGAGGCGATCTTGCGCACGAATTTCACCGCCGCCAGCATCTCCTCGACATCGGCATTGGTTGAATAGGCGTTGGCGACGATCTTGGGATGGTCCAACGGATTGCTGGAGCGGATCATGATCTCGCCGCGGCTCGACGGGCGGCAGTTGGACAAGCCGATGGAGAAGCCAGGCCAAGGGTCCGGCGTCAGGATCGGGCGCTCGCCACTCTTCGGGATGACGGTCGAAAACGCCTGGAAATAGAGCTGCATGTTGGGGCGCGAAAAGGCCGGGTCGGTGCGGAAGAAGCCACCGCCGTGGTTCATCGACAGCGACAGCGGGCCAGAACGCGTCAGGATGTATTGCATGCCGACCATGAGCTTGCCCCACCAGGGACGCAGGATCTGGTTCAGCGTCGGCAGCCTGCCCTTGAAGGTGTAGTTGATGCCGACATGGTCCTGCAGATTGGCGCCGACATTCTCGTTGGCGTGAATGACCGGGATGCCAAACCCGTTGAGCAGCGCCGCCGGGCCAATGCCGGAGAGCTGCAAAAGCTGCGGCGAGTTGATCGAGCCGGCGGACAGGATAATTTCGCGGCCGGCGCGGGCCGTCTTCGTCTGGCCCTTCTGCAGATATTCGATGCCGACCGCACGCTTGCCTTCGAAAAGGATGCGGCTTGCCAGCGCGTTGGTCTCGACACGGACGTTTGCGCGCTTCATCGCCGGGCGCAGGAAGGCGCGCGCGGCCGACATGCGGCGGCCGTTGCGGGTCGAGATCTGGTAGACGCCGACGCCTTCCTGTGCAGCGCCGTTGAAATCGGGATTGAACGGCAGGCCGGCCTGCTGGCCGGCGGCGAGGTAGCGCCTCGTCAGCGGGTGGACGGCATCAGACGTATCGCTGATGTGCAGCGAGCCACCTCTGCCACGCCATCTGTCGGCCCCGGCTTCATTGTCCTCCAGCGCCTTGAAGGCCGGCAGCAGGTCGTCATAGCCCCAGCCGGGATTGCCCGCGTCGCGCCAGTCGTCGAAATCCTCGCGCGCGCCGCGGATCCACACCATGGCGTTGATCGAGCTGGACCCGCCAAGCAACTTGCCGCGCGGCCAGTGGTCGACATTGCCGCCAAGACCGGGATCCGGCTCGGTCTTGTAGTTCCAGTTGACCGTGGGATCGAAGAAGGTCTTGCCGTAGCCGAGCGGCATCTGCACGTAGAAGCGGCGGTCGCTGCCGCCGGCTTCGAGCACAAGCACCGAAAAGCGGTCCGAGGCCGACAATTTATCGGCGAGCACCGAACCGGCCGAGCCGGAGCCGACGATGATGAAGTCGTAGGTCTGCATGATGGGTATGGCCGGCTCCGGAAATCTGGCCGCAGCCTAGACGGGGCGGGCTTGCCGCGTCGCTGGGCCTTCCGGCATGCGTTGTGAAAAAAGCGACCGCGATGCCGGATCCAGTTGCGGGGAACCCTTAACAATCCCGCTTGATACGCATGGGGTCGACAGCTTATGCGAGGACATCGGCCAATCTGCGCAAGGCAGGAGATCCCATGCGTGTCCTGTCGGATGCTTTCATTCCCGAACTGCCGGGTCACTACAAGGGCAAGGTCCGCGAGAATTACGACCTCCCGGACGGGAGGCGCATCATCATCGCCACAGACCGGCTCAGCGCCTTCGACACCATCCTGACCTCGATCCCGTTCAAGGGCGAGGTCCTGACGCAGACGGCGCGGTACTGGTTCGAGGAAACCGCCGATATCTGCCCGAACCATGTTCTCGAATATCCCGACCCGAATGTCGTCGTCGGCACCAGGCTCGACATCCTGCCGGTCGAGATCGTCGTGCGCGGCTATCTGGCGGGCACCACCAGCACCTCGATCCTGACCCGCTATCGTCGCGGCGAACGGGACATGTATGGCATGCGGCTGCCGGACGGCCTGCGCGACAATGAGAAGCTGGCCGAACCGATCATCACGCCGACCAGCAAGGCCGCGCATGGCGGCCATGACGAGCCGCTGTCCAGGACCGAGATCATCGAACAGGGCCTGCTCACCCAGGCGCAGTGGGACACCGTCTCGGGCTACGCCTTGAACCTGTTCGCCCGCGGCCAGGCGCGTGCCGCCGAACGCGGCCTGATCCTCGCCGACACGAAATACGAATTCGGCATCGACCAAAACAGGACGATCATCCTGGCCGACGAAATCCACACGCCCGACAGCAGCCGGTACTGGATCGCCGGGAGTTACGAACAGGCCCTGGCGAACGGCACTCGGCCGGAGAGTTTCGACAAGGATTTCATCCGCTCGTGGGTGACGGCGCGCTGCGATCCCTACAGGGAGCCTATTCCGGAAATCCCGGATGAGATCGTCGAACAGGCCTCCAAAGTCTATGCGCAGGCTTACGAGGCCATCACCGGCAAGACGTTCGTCCCTGACGTTTCCGGGCATACTGTTCTCGATCGCATTCGAGCGAACCTCGAGCGCTATTTCTAGAAGGCCGCGAGCCCTTGCGGGGGGACTCGAAATGAAGGTCCGAGCCGTGGATCGCGATCGTCTCGCGTTGACGCGTTGGCGCCTTGACGATACGGGATCAGGGCAGTCAATCTCTGGGGATAACTCGCATGGTGCATTACGCGGACGGGCGGCCGATCGGCGATCTGACGCTGCGCACGCTGGCCATGCCTTCGGACGCCAATGCCGCCGGCGACATTTTCGGCGGCTGGGTGATGGCGCAGATGGACCTGGCCTGCGGCATCCGCGCCGCCGAGCGCGCCAAGGGCCGCGTGGTGACGGCGGCGGTCAAGGAGATGTCCTTCGCCAAGCCGATGAAGATCGGCGATACGCTGTGCATCTACACCCATGTCGAGCGCGTCGGCCGCACCTCGATGACGCTCAAGGTCGAGGCCTGGGCGCAGCGCTATCTCTCCGACCTGATGGAAAAGGTCACGCACGCCGATTTCGTCATGGTGGCGCTGGACGGCGAGGGCAAGCCGAAGGCCGTTCCGGCCGAAAGCTAAAGCCTGGGACCGCTGTGAAACTGTCTTTCAGCCCTGCGGCGGCGGTGCGGACACGAAGACAATCAGTCAATGATTGCTGAACGACTGTAGAATTTCAGCCATGCAGGCCATCGAATTTCGCACGCGCGGCCCGCACGCGCGTGGTGTTCCTGCGCGCCCATTCGCCGAGCGCGCTGACGGGGACCAGCAGTTCATGGCCGAGTTCGGTCAGCTCGTAGTCGACGCGCGGCGGAATGGTCGGGAACACGGTGCGGGTGACGAAACCGTCGCGTTCCAGCCCTCGCAAGGTGGTGGTCAGCATCTTCTGCGAGATGCCGCCGACAGCCGCGCGCAGCTCATTGAAGCGCAGCGGTCCGTCGCCGAGCTTGCCGACGACGAGCACGGTCCACTTGTCGCCGACGCGCTGCAGGATTTCCGAAACGGCACGGCAGTCTTCGGTGTTGTGCGGGTTCCTCAGTAACAAAAAGGTGCCTCCTTGCGCATGAAGTTGACAGGAACTCATATAGCCCCGGTATCCAAACGATACCAGCCTTACCTGCCCAGGAATTGCTTACCAGGAGAGCCCCTATGTCCAAACCCAAGATCGCCATCATCGTCGGTTCGACACGCGCCGCGCGCTTCGCCGACGTGCCCACCCAATGGATCGCCAAGATCGCCAAATCGCATGCCGATATCGAGGTCGATGTCGTTGACCTGCGCGATTTCCCGATGCCCTTCTTCGACGAGGTCGCATCCTCCGCCTGGGTGCCATCGACCAACGAGGTGGCGCAGCGCTGGCAGAAGAAGGTCGCCGAATATGACGGCTTCATCTTCACCGCCGCCGAGTACAATCACGGCCCGACGGCCGTGCTGAAGAACGCCATCGACTACGCCGCCAATGAATGGAACAAGAAGCCGGCCGGCTTCGTCGGCTATGGCAGCGTCGGCGGTGCCCGCGCTGTCGAGCAGCTGCGCCTCCACGCGGTCGAATTGCAGATGGCGCCGGTCAAGTCGGCCGTCCATATCGCCTGGGGCGATTTCCTCGCGGTGCGCCAGGGCGAGAAGAAGCTCGAGGAGATCGAGCACCTGAACCAGGCCGCGACCGCGCTCGTCAACGACGTCGCCTGGTGGGCCAAGGCGCTCAAGACCGCGCGCCAGGCCGACGCCATAGACGAGGAAATCAAGGCGGCCTGACCGCCTCGAAATCATCCTCCCAAGGATGTGGGGCGGCGCTTGCGCCGCCCTTTTCAATTGCGAAAGGCTGCTTGCTCGTCCCGCCCTGGTCGTGGCCGGATGACGCAGTCGGCAAGGCGATGCTTTTCGTTCAGTTCGTCGGCGTGGTGCTGGCCCCATTGGCACAGCGCCAGCAGGATGGGCTCGAGGCTGAGGCCGAGCGGCGTGGCGGAATATTCGACGCGCGACGGAACTTCGGCGAAGATTTCGCGGCTGACGAGACCGTGCTCCTCCATTTCGCGGAGCTGCTGGATCAGCACTTTCTGGGTGATGCCCGGCATCAGCGCCTTGAGTGCGGTCAGCCGCCTTGGGCCGTCGAAGAGATGGTAGAGGATGACCGCCTTCCAGCGCCCTGCGATCACTTTCAGGGCGCGCTCCGCCGGCAGCATCGGCAGTCTCTTGGTTATTCCCGCCATGGTCACCACCTGGTCAGCAGGGGACAAATGAGTGTGTAGTCGAGGTCTCGCAGATAGTGGCAAACCGCGGCCGATGCCATAGCGATCGGAGTTTGCCATGAAAGCCGCACAATTCAGCCGTTTCGGCGGCCCCGAGGTGCTGGAGACTGTCGACCTGCCGACGCCGGAGCCGCAGGCCGGCGAGGTGCTGATCCGCGTTCATGCCGCCGGCATCAACTTTTTCGAGGTGCTGATGCGCGCGGATGGTTATGCGGTGACGCCGCAATTGCCGATGGTTCCCGGCGTCGAGGCGGCGGGCGTCGTCGAGGCCGTCGGGCAAGGGGTGGACGGTGCGCTGATCGGGACCCGGATCGCGGCGCCCTTGTTTGCCTCGACACGCCCCTTTGGCGGCTATGCCGAGTATGTGACGATCGACGCAGGCTTGGGCCTTCCCCTACCGGCTCCGCTTTCGTCCGAGGAGGCGACGGCGTTGATGGTGCAGGGGCTGACCGCCTTTCATCTGTTGCGGCAAAGTCCGCCGGCGAACAGGACGGTTTTGGTTCCCGCCGCCGCGGGCGGGGTCGGTTCGCTGCTCGTCCAGTTGGCGAAGCGCCAAGGCGCGCGCCGGGTCATTGGGCTCGCCGGCGGCAAGGCCAAGCTCGACGTCGCCATGTCGCACGGTGCCGACATCGCCATCGATCGTCATTCCGGAGACTGGGAGGCCGAAACCAGAGACGCCGCGCAGGGTGGTCTCGATACGATCTATGACACCGTCGGCGGAGCGATGACCGGGGACTTCCTCGATATCCTGGCGCCCGGTGGCGAGCTCGTGTTTGCAGCACTTGGCCGCTATGCGCTTGGCGTTGCCCGGCTGGAGGCGATGATCGGCAGGAATCAGTCGTTGAAGGGCTTCGCGCTGCTCCCGCTGTTGTCCCCTGGGGTGCTGAGAGCGAGCCTTTCGGAGCTTTTCGATCTGGCTGCCAGCGGCGACATTGTCGTCACGACTGGCGGGCGCTTTCCGCTCGACCAAGCCGGCGAGGCGCATCGCCTGCTCGAAGAGCACCGCTCGATCGGCAAGGTCGTGCTGATACCCTAGCGTCGGGCTGCCGCGCAATCCGCTGGGGATGGAAATAGCCTTCGGCCCAAAATCGTGCGTGTCAAACGCCGGCGACGGCGAAAAGCCAGGCCAGGATATCGAACAACAAAAGAACCAGCGCGATCTGCAATGCCACCCGAAGCCGCTGGATGATGCGCCAGTTGCTGGCCATGTCGGCCTTGATGCGAAGGGCAAGCGCGCGCTGCATGGCCGATATCTTCAGCGGCCTGTCGCCATCGACATATTGATGGAGCAGCTCTTCCGGATCGAAGCGGAACGTGTATTTGTGATAGGGCCAAAGCAGGAAGACGATCAGTCCGCCGATGCCGAACAGCAGGGCCACTGCGATCCAATCCCAGAGCCCGAGCCCGTCGGAAAGCGCCCTTGCGCCAAGCAACGAGTTTACAAACGCGGTGGCGAAGATGAGGCTGCCCGCGCGCGTGTTCATGTTCTCGACGAGATTCTGCTGATGATTGAGGCCTCGCACCGCCTCCTGATAGATAAATGCCAGGCGAGGATCGTCGTCGGCAGGATCGCTTGCGACTGCCGTGTTGCTGTCTCCGGCGCCGGTACGTTCAGTCATGAGAATGCTCTATGCCGCATCGGTGATGCGTCACCTTAGCTCAAAATCCCTTGGCGCTAAAACGTGCCGGAGCATCAGTGGCGAGGTGAAACCACTTGGCGTCGCAGAAAAGCCGAACCAGGCGGCAAACGCCATGCACGTTTCCTGGAGTTGTTCTAGCCACCCCATGAAAGCGCGAAGCGCCGATCATTGTAGTCCTTGAGATATCGGGAGTGGATCGGCGCGGCGAGATGCCGGGATTTCATGTAGACATACGCCGAGACAGGCGGCCCGCCATCGACAGGCTCTGCTTCGATCAGCACGCGCAAATTTCCGGGCTTGCCAACGGATTCGATCCTGTCGAGGTTTGCCAAGGCGCGATCGTCCACGGCGTAGAGTTCGCCGCCGACCTGGAAGCCGACGCCTGGTTCATTGAACATCATCGGAGCGAAGCGAGGTCCAGCGATCAGCATCGGGAAGCGCTCTCGCGTCCTGTAGGCGCCCAGAAATGCGGCTTCGGACAAACCCTCGCCGTGAAGGGGAAAGCCTTTCTTCAAGGTACCAAACACGAAGAGTTTCCGCATCATGCGCGGGGAACGCCGGCCAAGCTTGGGAGTTCATCTGTTTTCATCGGCGTTCGGGGCAGCGGAAGTGAGCAAGACAGCGGATTCAGCATCGTATCCGGGCTGAGGCGTGGAGCTGTGAAGGTTGCTTTCGCGCGATGCCGGACCGATACGGGTTGGCCCTCCATATGGGCGGAGCTGCCATCTGGCTCGGCCGTTCTGCCCTGATATATCCGGCCGCGATCCATCACATGAGCAAAGCCCCGTGATGTCATCCAGCCTGGCAGGCGTCGTTTCCCCCATGATCCCGGTGCTGGTGTGCGCGCTCGGCATCTTCCTTCTGTCGGGGATGGATGCGGCGATGAAGGTTCTGGTCATTGCCGTGGGCGTCTACAACACGGTGCTATGGCGCAGTATGCTGGCAACCGTGGTCGCGGGCGCCGGCTGGTCGGCAGGGTCGCGTTCATTTCCCGCCCTTTCCGTGTTGAGGCTGCATGCGCTGCGTGCCGTTGTTGTCGGCATTGTCTTGCTGTCGTTCTTCTGGGGGCTTGCCAGGCTGCCGCTGGCGGAGGCGATCGGCCTCAGTTTCGTGGCGCCGCTGTTTGCGCTCCTGCTGGCCGCACTGTTGCTGGGCGAACGGATACAGCGACAGGCGATCTGGGCATCGCTGGCCGGCATTGCCGGCGTCGCAATCATAATAGCCGGGCAGTTCGGGCATGCGACCTATGCCGAGGATGCCCTGCTCGGCACGGCCGCCGTGCTGGTATCGACGGTGTTCTACGCCTACAATCTGATCCTCGCGCGGCAACAGGCGCTGCTGGCCAAGCCGATCGAAATCATGCTGTTCCAGAACCTTTGCGTTGCCGTCATCCTCGGCCTCGCGGCACCCTGGCTTGCCATTGCGCTGCCAAGCGAGCTCTGGCTTCCTCTCGCCGGGGTGACGGCGCTTTCGCTCGCCGGCCAATTCCTGATGAGCTGGGCCTACGCGCGCGCCGAAGCGCAATATCTGATCCCGACCGAATACTCCGCCTTCATCTGGGCGATTGCGCTTGGGTGGTTCTTCTTCGACGAGGCGGTGACCTGGACCACGCTGGCGGGAGCGGGCCTCATCGTGGCCAGTTGCCTGATCGCCTCGCGCTCGAACCCGAAGCTTTCCGAACCGATCGAAGCCGCGGTTTGACGGTGTTCCCCTGCGACAAATAGCAGGCACTGCGCCGCCGGCCCGAGGCCTGTTCCCTCGCTCGATGCGCCAGCCCTCGAATTCGCCCATCGCTCCAGAGCGGCAATGTTACGGCCCGCCAGAAAGCCGGAATCGCTTTTTTGTGACCTACGCCAGGCGTGGCAGCAAGTATATCGCCGTTTTCTCGGTATAAGCGAAAATTTTATTAAAAGTTTTACTGACTTCATTACGATTTATAGACCATTTCTTGGCCTCTAGTGCTTTCGTTTCGAAAAATGTCACCCAACAGTCGATGTAATGCTGAACTGTGTGGCAAGCTCCTGGAACGACATCGTGCATGGCAACGTTGCTCCGTAAGCGGTTGCCGTTTCGAATGACCTGAACAGGCGCGAGGAAAGGATTTCCTGATGAGCACCGTCGTGAACGCCAAAGGCATCCCTCTCCCCTACACGGGCACGTCCACCCATTGGTTCTCGGCGACCGGATCCGGGCCGGAATTGCACGGCACCTCCGGCAACGACTCCTTCTGGGGGGACGCCAGCGTCAACGTCACCATCTATGGCGGCGCGGGCGACGACTACTATCACCTCTATTCCACCAACAACAAGGTGGTTGAGGATCCCGGGACTGGCATCGACACGATCGACACATGGATGAGCTACAAGCTCCCCGACAATTTCGAGAATCTCGTCGTCACCGGCAACAATCGCTATGCGTTCGGAAATGCGTTGGACAACATCATCAAGGGTGGCTCGGGCCATCAGACGCTGGATGGCGGTCAGGGCAACGACGTGCTGATCGGCGGCAGCGGCGCCGACACTTTCATCATCACCAAGGGCAATGGAAGCGACCTGATCACCGATCTCGGCGCGGACGACACGGTCCGCCTCAATGGCTACGACTTCATGTCTTTCGACGACGTCAAGGCACATATGACCCAGGCAGGATCGAACCTTCTGCTGAACCTCGGATCCGACGAGGTGCTGGTCTTCAACAACACGACGGTGGACAAGCTGGCGCCCAGCCAGTTCGAACTGCCGATCGACAAGTCCGGAATGACGCTGTCCTTTTCCGACGACTTCAACACGCTCAGCCTTTGGAACGGCCATGATGGCACCTGGAATTCCAACTTCTGGTGGGGAGCGCCGAACGGAAGCACGTTGAGCAGCAATGGGGAGCTGCAATGGTACATCGACGCCAATTACGGCCCGACCAGCTCAGTCCACCCGTTCAGCGTGGAAAACGGGGTGCTCACCATCACTGCGGCGCAAGCGCCCGAAGACATCAAGCCACTGATCAACAATTACGAATACACCTCGGGCATCCTGACGACCCACGAAAGCTTCTCGCAGACCTACGGCTATTTCGAAATGCGGGCGGACCTGCCCGAAACGGCCGGAGCCTGGCCGGCCTTCTGGCTGCTGCCGGAAGACGGCTCGTGGCCGCCGGAACTGGACGTCCTGGAAGCGCGCGGGCAGGATCCGAACACGCTCATCATGACGGCGCACACGAACGAGACGGGACAGCACACCAAGGTCTCTTCCTCGGTGAATGTTTCGGACACCGACGGCTTCCATACCTATGGCCTGCTGTGGACACCGGATACGCTCGTCTGGACCTATGACGGCGTAAAGGTCGCCGAAGCCGCGACGCCGTCCGACATGCACACGCCCATGTACATGCTGGCCGATCTAGCCGTCGGCGGTTTTGCCGGCGCGCCTCCCGACCATCTCGCCACGCCGGCGGAGATGAAGATCGACTATATCCGCGCCTATACGCTGGATGACCTGCAGCACCACCCCCTGGACGTTGCGGGCGACCACTCGGTCTGAGCGCCGATGTCTCGGGACATGAGCCGCCAAGGGAGCGCGGGAACGATGGGACAGTCAGGTCTGCGGGCGGTCTTGTGGCGCGCCATCGCCGATGTCGGCGTTTTCTCGTTGCTGATCAACGTCCTGCTGCTGGTGATCCCGCTCTATCTGTTGCAGGTGTATGATCGGGTCCTGCCTTCCTCCAATGTCGAGACGCTTGTCTACCTGTCGGTCATCGCGGTTCTCGCGCTGGTCTTTCTGGGCTTTCTGGACGCGGTGCGCTCCATTTACACGCAGCGCGTCGCGGCCAGCATCGACAGCAAGCTCGGGGCGGAGACGTTCGCCGCTTCGCTTGGCGCCGACCACGCCTCCGCAGGCCTGTCGCCATTGCGTGATCTCGCCTCGGTATGCGCCTTCATCAGGTCGCGCGGCGTGGCGGTCCTGTTCGACCTGCCGTTTGCTCCGTTCTTCCTCGGACTGCTCTACCTGATCCATCCCGTCCTGTTCTGGTTCACCCTGGCTGGCGTGGCGATGCTGCTTGCACTGGTCCTGGCAACCCAGCTTGCCATCGGCAGGAACGACGCTTTGTTTTCACGACGTTCGGCGGTCGCCAGCCAGTCGGAGCAGGCCTTTGCCCGCGACGCCGAGACGCTGCGCGCCATGGGCATGGTCCAGAACGCCGCGCGGGCTTGGGGAAAGCACGTCGCCGAAGCGCTGATCGTTCACGACCGCGCGTCGACGGCTAATGCGATCTTCAGCGGAACGTCGCGGGCGGTGCGGATGATGCTGCAGCTGGCGATACTGGGCGTGGGTGCGTGGCTGGTCCTGCAAGGCAAGATGACGGCCGGGATGATATTCGCGTCTTCCCTGGTATCGTCGCGCGCGCTGCAGCCGCTCGACCAACTGATCGGCTCGTGGCGGCAGATCGTCGACGCCAGACGATCGTGGAAACGGCTGGAGGCAACCCTTTCGGCACGTCCGTCCGCGGTGCAAAAACTGGCCTTGCCTGATCCGTCAGGCGCGATTTCGGCGCAGGATCTGATCTACGTCGCGCCGAATACGCCCGGCGGTCCGCCCATCGTCAAGAGGCTGAATTTCCACATCGGGGCCGGCGAGGCGGTGGCGATCGTCGGCCCGAGCGGAGCCGGCAAATCGACGCTCGCCAGATTGCTTGTCGGTGCGCTCCAACCGGTCAGCGGCTCGGTCAGGATCGACGGTGCCGATCTCAGGACCTGGGACGAAAAGCAGCTTGGAAGGCATATCGGCTATCTCGCGCAGGAGGTGGAACTGTTCCCGGGATCGATCGCGGAGAACGTCGGCCGCTTCGACCCCGACGCGGATGACGCCTCGATCGTCGAGGCGGCAAAGCGTGCCCAGGCCCATGAACTGATTTTGACGCAGCGCGACGGCTACCAGACGATGATCGGTCTCTCTGACAGGGCGCTGTCGGGCGGCGAGCGCCAAAGGATCGGGCTGGCGCGCGCCCTGTACGGCAACCCCAGAATTCTCGTCCTGGACGAGCCCAACGCTCATCTCGACGGCGCCGGCGAAGCGGCGCTCGAAGCGGTGCTCTCGGATGCGCGGTCGGCGGGGATTACCTTGATCGTGATCACGCACCGCCCTTCGATCGCAGCGGCCTGCGACCGCGTGATGCTGCTGCGCGACGGCGCGATCGAAGCCTTCGGCCCGAGCAGCGATTTGCTGCGGCAGCCGCTCGCCGGCAATTCTTCCCGGCAGAATACGGTGGTGACGGGGTCGTTCGCCACGACCCTCCGCAGCGCCCCGCAAAAAACCCGCTTTGGATCGTAGATGATGGCAGTGCACAGCCTCGCCGGGGAACGCAATCCACGCACCGACACAGGGCGCGTGGCATTCGGCGGCTATGCGGCGATAGCGATATTTGCAGGTTGTTTCGGCTATTGGGCGGCCTATGCCCCCTTGTCCGGCGCGGTGATCACGCAAGGCACGATCTCGGCGATGGGCGGGAACATCCTCATCCAGCACCCCGAGGGCGGCATCGTCCAAGAGTTGCTGGTCCACGAAGGCGATCGCGTGCAGCAGGCGCAGGATCTGATAGTGCTGGATCCAACCGCCGCGCAGGCCGAGCTCAACCGGCTGACGAGGCAGTCGATCGCGCTCAGGGCAAGCGCGGCGCGGCTGGAGGCGGAGCGGGACGGGCTGGACAGGCTGGCGCCGATCACAACAGCGGCGCCGGCGCCGCTTCAGCACGATTTCGAAATGCTGGTTCGGGAACAGCAGAAGGAGTTCGACGCCAGGCTCGCCCGGTTCCGGTCGGAACGATCGATCCTCCAGCAGCGGGTCGTCATGCATCGGCAGTCCGTCGTGGGATTGGACGCCCAGAAACAAGCCATCCAGCAGCAGGTCGAGGTGGTGAAGAAGGAGCTCGGCATCAAGACCAGCCTTTTGGACAAAGGCCTGACCAACCGCACCGAATACTCCCAGCTTCTGCGCAGCGAAGCCGACCTCGTCGGCCAGGCGGGAGCGCTGGAGGCCAGTCTTGCATCGGCCAGCACCCAGATCGTCGAGGCGCAGGAGCAGACCGAGCGCTTGACCACGCAACGGGTGGAGGAGGCGCTGACGAAGCTGG
Organism: Mesorhizobium sp. B1-1-1; assembly: GCF_006442955.1. Classification (NCBI taxonomy): domain Bacteria; kingdom Pseudomonadati; phylum Pseudomonadota; class Alphaproteobacteria; order Hyphomicrobiales; family Phyllobacteriaceae; genus Mesorhizobium; species Mesorhizobium sp. B1-1-1. The sequence continues at coordinate 89,292 of NZ_VFWW01000010.1, read as the reverse complement.
ACGAGGTTCGCTCCAACCTGGCCGACGTCGAGGAACAGATCAGGGCGGCCGCGGCGGTGCTGCGGCGCACGACAATCAAGGCGCCGGCAGCGGGCATCGTGGTGTCGTCGACCTACAATTCCAAGGGCAGCGTAGTTGCCCCGGGCGAAAAGATCATGGAGATCCTGCCGACGGCATCGGGATTGGTCGTCGACGCGAAGCTGCGGCCGAAGGACATCGATCAGGTGCGCGTCGGCCAGCCGGCGAAACTGCGATTGTCCGCCTTGAACACGCGGCTCACGCCCGAGGTTCCAGCCACCGTGACACAGATTTCCGCGGATCGGCTGATCGACGAGGCTACGCGTGAACCCTATTTCCGGGCGAAGCTGAAGATCGACGACCTGCCATCCCGCGTGAAGCCCGAACAGCTCTATCCCGGGACGCCGGTCGAGGCGTTCATCAGCACTGGCGACCGGACTTTCCTGGAATATCTCGCGCGGCCGATGCTCGATTCGTTCGCCCGCGCCTTCAGGGAGCAGTAGGCGCGGACGGACGGCCAATGACCGCTTGGCCCGAGGCAAAGTTGGAACAATCAGCGCACCACTTCGCGGTGGCCGCTGGGCAGGCGCGTGGCGATCAGCTTATCGATGCGGCGGCCGTCGAGATCGACCACCTCGAAACGCCAGCCTTGCGCGTCGACGCATTCGCCGGTCGCCGGCAGATGGTGCATGTGTGACAGCACATAGCCGGCGACGGTCTCGTAGTCGCGGTTTTCCGGCAGGTCGATGCCCAGCACCTCGGCCATCTCGTCGGCCTGCATATAGCCGGCAAGCAGCCATGAGCCGTCGTCGCGCTTGACGGCATTCTCCTCCTCGCCGGCTTCGAGGTCGGAACGGAAGACACCGGTGATGGCCTCCAGGATGTCGGCGGGGGTGACGATGCCTTCGAAATGGCCGTATTCGTCGTGCACCAGCGCCATCGGCACGTCGGATTCCTTCAGCGTCTGCAGCACGTCGAGCGCGTCGGCCTGATCGTGCACGATGGGCGCGGTGCGCACGTGCCGACGCGGGTCGAGCGCGCGGCCGCCCAGCAATGCCGCGAGCACGTCGCGCGTCTGGACGACACCGATCATGGCGTCGACGCCGCCGTCGCCGGCGGGCAAGCGCGAATGCTGCGTATCCATCAGGAGCTTGCGGGTGGTCGCATCGTCGGACTGGAGGTTGATCCAGTCGACCTCGGTGCGCGGCGTCATGACGGCGCGCACGGCGCGGTCGCCAAGCCGCATGACGCCGGCGATCATGCGGCGCTCGTCGGACTCGATGGTGCCGTGATGCTCGGCCTCGGCGACCAGCATCTTGATCTCCTCATCGGTAACCTTCTCCTCGCTCTCGCCGCGCTGGCCGAGCAGCCAAAGCACGGCGCGGCCCGAGATATCGAGCAGGAAGACCAGCGGCGCCGAGACGGTGGCGAGGACGGTCATGGCCGGGGCGGCGCGCACGGCGACCCGCTCGGGGTCGCGCAGCGCGATCTGCTTGGGCACGAGCTCACCGATGATCAGCGAGGCATAGGTGATGATGGCCACGACGATGCCGACGCCGAGCGGATCGGCGATGTTTTCGCGGATGCCGTTCGAGGCCAGGAACTGCGCCAGCCTTTCGCCGAGCGTGGCGCCGGAAAAGGCGCCGGACAGCACGCCGACCAGGGTGATGCCGATCTGTACCGAGGACAGGAACTTGCCGGGGTTGGAGCCAAGCGCAAGCGCCCGGCCGGCGCCCTTAACCTCGCGATCGATCATTGCCTTGAGGCGGGCCGGCCGCGACGAGACGATGGCAAGCTCGGACATTGCCAGAAGGCCGTTCACGCAGATGAGGACGACCGCGGTGGCGATTTCAACATATAGCATCAGGGGTCAATAGCATTGCCGTGCTGGATTGGAAAATAGTCAGCAGCCGTTTTCAGGAAGATGACAGCGCATGCGGCCCCGTCAGGCGGCATCCCAGGGCGGCGCCGAAAAATGCTCGACCAGCGCATCGACGACGACGCGGACCTTCGGCGTCACTGCTCGCGTCACCGGCCAAACGGCGTGGACGGCAATGTTTTCGACGAGGCGGTCCGACAGCACCATTTCGAGCGCACCGCTCCTGAGGCTGTCCGCCGCCAACCATGTCGGCAGGAAGGTGATGCCGCAGCCGGCAAGGGCGGCGTCGAGCATCGGCTCGCCATTGTCGAGGACCAGCCTTGCCCGCGGTGTGAACTTTCCGATTTGGCCGTCGGCGTGCCTTATGGTCCAGGGATGGGCGACGCCGTTACGGGTGTAGCCGATCAGCTTATGAGCGGCGAGCTCCTCGATCGTTCGCGGCCTGCCGTGCTCCTCGAGGTAGGCGGGGGCGGCCAATACGCACGAGCGTTGGACATAGAGCCGCCGCGCCGCGAGCGACAGGCTGTCGTCGAGCTCGCCCATGCGAACTGCCAGGTCGATGCCTTCTTCGATGAGATCGACGCGACGGTCGTTGAAGGAGATCTCCATCGCCAGATCGGGGAAGCGCTTGGAAATGTCGAACAAAACTGGGGCAACGCAGCGCTGGCCGAAGGCCGACGGCAAATCGACCCGAAGCCGGCCCGAGGGCACCTGCCGGTGCGAGGCAAGCAGCGACTGGGCGGCTTCGATTTCGGACAGCGCCCTGACGCAGGCTTCGTAATAGCTGAGGCCTTCGCTTGTCGGGCTCAGGCTGCGGGTGGTGCGATTGAGCAGACGCACCCCAAGCCGATGCTCCAGCTGTGCGATCGATTTGCCGACCGCCGATTTCGTCACGCGCAGCCGTTCTCCCGCACTGGTGAAGCTGCCGGCTTCGATCGTTTGAACGAAGGCGACAATGCCCTGCAGATCGGCGGATTCCATGGCTGTGCCCCTATTGTAGAATAATGATCTTCAATTCGTTTCCAATTATGCCGCATAGAAGCACTTTTTTCCATAGTGGAATGACGTAAAGATCTCGCCAGCAACTCAATCCGGAGCAGACGAGATGAACAGAGACATCAACAGATCCTGGCAAATGACCGGTTTTGGCCTGTCCAAGCTGCAACCGGCGCAGGGAAAGGTACCCGCCCCCAGGCCTCATGAGCTGCTGGTGCGGATCAAGGCCATATCGCTGAATTACAAGGATCGAATGATCCTAGACGGGGTGCTGATCCCGGACCTCGTCTTTCCCTTCGTGCCGACATCGGATGCGGTGGGCGAGGTCGTGGCGGTCGGCGGCGGCGTCAGCCGCTTCCAGGCCGGGCAACGCGTGCTGGGCCAAGTGATCGCCGACTGGCCTGACGGCGATGCGCCGCCGGTGCTTCACCAGCACACGCTGGGATTGTCACTGCCCGGCACCTTGTCCGATTACGTGCTGCTTCACGAGGATGCCGTCGTGCTGGCGCCGCCTTCGCTCAGCGACGCCGAGGCATCGACGCTGCCGATCGCGGCGCTGACGGCGTGGTTTGCCTTGGCGGAGGCGACGAAGCCGGTGCCCGGCCAGACCATTCTTATCCAGGGTACCGGCGGCGTGTCGCTGTTTGCACTGCAATTCGCGGCCGCTTTCGGCCTGCGCGCCATCGTCACCTCGAGCAGCGACGACAAGCTCGAACGGGCCAGGAAACTCGGCGCCTGGCAAGTGATCAACTACCGCACCCAGCCGGCATGGGACGAAGCCGCGCGTGACCTGACGGGTGGAACCGGCGTCAACCATATCCTGGAGATGGTCGGCGGCGACAATGCGCGGCGATCGCTCGATGCCCTGGCCGCCGACGGCCGCCTGTCGGTCATCGGCCTGCTGGGCTCGATGGAACTCAGCTTTCCGATCGTGCCGTTCCTGCGCAATCGCATCGTCGTGCAAGGGATATCGATCGGTCATCGCCGCGCCTTCGAGCGGATGAACCAGGCGATCGAGGTGCTCGGTATCCGGCCGGTGGTCGACAAGGTCTTCGGCTTCGAGGAGGTGGAGCAGGCCTTCCAGCATCTGGAGAAGGGACCGTTCGGCAAGGTCGTGGTCGCCACGAGCTGACTTCAGGCATCATGGCAGTTGCTTCAGCACGCCGAGCACGGCCTTGCCGTCGGTGAAATAGGGGTCGCCGCCGCCATTGCGCCCGTGCGTGGTGGCGCCGATGCCTTCCAGGTTGCTGGTTGAGATCAGCATTCCGGCGGCGGTCAAATCCTGGATAAGAAAGTCGCGTTCGGCATCGATGTCGGGGCCGATATGATGGGTGATGGCGCCGGTGTCGTGGCTCAGGCCCACGCCACGGTCGAAACTGGCCGAGCCCAGCCATAGCGGACGGCCGTCGTCGCCGGTGGCATCAGTCTGCCAGAAGCGCACATGGTGACGGCGGTCGGCGCTGCCGCCGACCGGCTTCTCGAAGGCAAGATCCTGAGCGCGGCCTTCGAACAGCAGCCGGCTCACCGGCGCGTCCGGATAGGGGCGCGAAAACAAGACGCTTTCGCCAATATCGATCGCGGTTCTCAGCGTCACGGCGTCGGCCGTGTCCCAGCCAGCGACGGCGAAGGCATGGACAACCTCCTTTTGCGTGCCGATCAGGCCGACATTGATCGGGTCGCCCGGAATGCCTTGCGGGGTGTGCGTCACCATCTCGAAGCTTTGGCTGCGAAAGCCGCGATCGCGAAACGTCCAGAATTCCGGCGCGGCGACATAGGCCAGCACCAGATAGGTCGCCAGGAGCAACACCAGCCAGGTCGCAGCGCGTCGTCGGAAGCTTCTTTGGCTCATCGATGCCGCTCGAGTTCTACGACGTCACTGTAGGCGGCGAAGCCGCCGCCAGGCAAAGGGATCAGCGGCAGGCGCGATAGCCGCTCTTGCGGTTCTTGATGTCGAAGTGGAAATGGTTGCGGTGGTCGTAGTTGTAGCCGGGGCCGAGCACGGTGGTGAAATACTGGCAGCCGTCGGCGCGCACATTGTTGAGGAAGCCGCGGGTGCGGAAGGCGAACAGGCCGGGCTTGCGCACGTCGATGTCGTCGCCATTGTTGAGTTCGATGCTCATCACGTCGAGCGCGTTGCCCTTGCCGTGTTCCGACAGCACGCCTTCGCCGGCGATGTTGCGGCAGGAATAGCTGGAACCCTGGTGGATGGTCCTGACGCCGGAGAAGTAGCGCCAGCGGGCGGAAGGAACGAGCTCGTTCTTCGTCCACGCGGCGAAGCTGGCGGCCATGTCGCAGGTCAGCGTCGCGGCGGGCTTCATCTCGACGCTGCCGATGGCCGAAACCTTCACCGGATAGTCGATGCCGCACTGGCCTTCATGGATCGGCGCCAGGTCGGTGAAGGTGACGCCGAGGCGCCTCAGCTGCTGACGGCAGTCGGTCTCGCTGGCCGGCATCTGCTCGACCGGCGACATCGGCTCGTCCATGCGTGGATAGGCGGCCTGCGTCATGTAGGGATTGGAAGGAACCAGCCGCTGCATGCCTGAATATTGCGGCACGGCCGCGGTCTGCGCGCCGACATCGACGGCTGGCTCCAGTGCCAGCACGTTGCCGGTGTTGCAGGCCGACACCGCGGCCAGCGCAAGCAGGGCGGCCAGCCCGCCGGCAGCGGCACGCGCGCGTTTCGATTGCCGCGCAAGCGCCAGCGCGGCACGAAATATCCCGTCCATCGGCAGTCCCTTTCCCGATAGGCGGGATTTTAACGATCAACGGTAAAGGAAAAATCAGCGCCGGCGTTCATGCCTGCGGCCGAATTGCGGCATCGCTTCTGAGCCGGCCCTACTGGCAGAAGGTACCGCCGTGGCGGCGCGGCTCGAGGTCGAGGTGCAAATGCAGCGAATGATCGGCATCGCTGCCCGGGCCCAGCACGGTCTTGAACGGCCCGCAGGCGGCCTTGCGCACCGCGTCGAGGAATTTGGCGTCCTTGTCCGGTGGCGCCGGGCCGACCTCGATCGTCCTGCCGTCCGCAAGTGTGAAGCTGGCGATATCGAGCGCATTGCCGAAGGCATGTTCGGACAGTTTGCGCGTGCCGTTGCGTGGCCGGCACACAAAGGCCGATGCCTGGCCGATCGATTTCAGGTCGGTGCCGAATTCGGCTTTCGCCGCCGGCTGGATGACGTTGCCGGCAAAGCGTGCCGCCGCCTCGGCCATTGCGCAATTGAGCTCGGCGCCCGGGGCAATGGCGATCGACTTGCCAAGGATCTTCAGCACCAGGGGATAGGGGATCGAACAGCCGATATCGCGATCGCTTTCAGCCTTGTGCTCCTCGAATTCGACACCGAGACCCCTCAGCCGCTCGCGGCAGGCGACTTCCTCGGCAGGCATTTTCGCGTCTGGCAGGTCAGCCGAACGCGGATCGGGAAGCATCTCCTTTTTGTCCGCGTCCGCCGGCTTTGGCGGCGGTGGCGGGGCGAGGGCCGGCGGCTCAACCTCCGGTTCCGCAGTCTCAGGCCTTTGTGTCGGCGTCGGCGCCACGGCTGGCGGCTCCGGTTCGCCTTTCGCATCGGTTGGCGGCTCGGGCCGGGCTTGTTGCTTCCGAGGGGATCCTTCCTCCTGAAACCGGTCGGATGTTGCGGCTGGATTTTGCGTGTTCGGTTCTGTCGCCTCTGGCGCGTCAGCGGGGCGCGGTTCAGGCACTGGGACATCCGCACGTACCGGCTTCGGATTTTGCGTCCTCTGCCGTGCCGGCTTCGGCTTGCGATGCCTTTCGCCGCGCGGTTTCAGCGGCCGGTCAACCTGCGGCGTCAGTGGCTGTTCCACCCGTGGTGAAAGCGGCTCGTGATGCCTGTGACGATGCCTGGCATCGGCCGGCGTCACCAGCAGTGCTGTCACGACCATGACCAATGCAATCCTGTATTTTCGGGAAAAGCTCAGTGTTGCCATCGCCTCGAAACGGTGCCGGGATGCTCGAAGTTGCCTGGAAGGCGCTTAGGCCCGATCACAATCGATTACCGGCGCGTTACGCGCCGATCGCTTCCAGCCCTTCCTCCAGCCAATCGGCGAGCAGCGGCAAGCCGAGCAGGTATTTGGCCGTGTGCTTGTTGGCGCGCTCGCGCGCGGCGGCGACGGCGTCGGCCCATTCCGAGGCATCGTAGTCGCCACGGCCGACCCAAGCGAGCGCGACGAGCTCGGCCGCCTCGTCGACATTGAGGTCGTTGATCAGCTCGCGCAGTTCCTCTTCGGTCAGGTTTTCCGAGCTTTCCTCGGCGAGTCCGTCATGATGATGATTGTCACGGGTGTTTCCATCGAACTCGATTTCGTGTTCGGCGCCGTCGGCATAGTCTTCATTGATGGCGGCGCTCAACGCCTTGCATTTGAGGATGAACAGCCGCACGGTGTCGGGCCCGATCGTCAAATCCCAGTTCTTTTCAAGCCGTCGCTGCACTGGCGGTCTCCGCTGGCTCAGCTTTCATCGCCGCCGATGATAGCGGATTTCGAGCATCCGTCACCTCATGTTAGCCCCTTGCTTTTTTCCGGGATGAAACCGCCGACACGCTGCGTTAGTGTTGCATTCTCACCCCTCCAGGAGGCTCCGATGCATAAAAGAGTGCTGATCCAGGCGGCGAGCGCGCTTCTCGCTCTGCAGTTCCTTGCCGTTCCGGTGTTTGCCGCAGGCAGCGGTGACGACACCAGTACGACCACCAAATGCAAGAAAGGCATGGTCTGGGACAAGAAGAAGAACAAGTGCGTCGCACCCCAGGAAGGCATGCTGGACGACGACAGCATCTATGATGCCGGGCATGACCTGGCGATGGCCGGCCGCTATGACGAGGCGATCGCCGTGCTCAGCCTCGCCGCCAACAAGCAGGACCCGCGCATCCTCAACTATCTCGGCTATTCGCACCGCCATTCCGGCCGCGTCGCCGTTGGCCTCGGCTATTACGAGGAAGCGCTGCGCATCGATCCCAACTACACGCTGGTGCGCGAATATCTCGGCGAAGCCCATCTCCAGATCGGCGACCTGGCCGGCGCCCAGCAACAGCTGATGGAGATCGAAAAGCGAACCGGCAAGGGTTCACGCGAATACGGCATGCTGGCCGAACAGATCGACCATTTCATGAGGAGCTGACCCCCTCAATGCCTTTTCGAACCGGCCGCGAGCAATCACGGCCGGTTTTTTGTTGCCATGCCGGCTCCTGCGACGGCGCGCGCGAAAACGGTGATGATTTCTTCAGAAACCGATTTTTGGGCGTGAAAAGCCCGCAAAGATTGCTATATTCAGGGAAATTGCGGTGAACGGTTCCGTTAGCCCGAGGCTGCCGGACCGTTTTCTTTTTGCACCATCGATAAGGCTTTCCCCGAAATGCGGGGGTGGCGGCAGGAAAGGTCAGGTATCATGAACAAGGTCCCGATGACAGGCGAGGGGTTCGCGTCATTGAAGGAAGAACTGCGCTGGCGCCAGCAGGAGGAGCGGCCGCGCATCATCGAGGCGATCTCCGAAGCGCGCTCGCACGGCGACCTATCCGAAAATGCCGAATACCATGCCGCCAAAGAGGCGCAGAGCCTCAATGAGGGCCGTGTCAACGAGCTCGAGGATCTCATCGCCCGGGCCGAAGTCATCGATGTCACCAAGCTCAGCGGCGACAAGGTCAAGTTCGGCGCCACCGTGGTGCTGGTCGACGAGGACACCGAGGAGAAGAAGACCTACCAAATCGTCGGCGATCAGGAGGCGGACGTGAAGTCCGGCCGCATCTCGATCTCCTCGCCGATCGCGCGGGCGCTCATCGGCAAGGAAGTCGGCGACGCTATCGAGGTCAACGCGCCGGGTGGTGCAAGGGGCTACGAGATCGTCCAGGTGCAGTTTATCTAAGGAGTTCGAGGGGCGCTGATCTGCGCGTTTTTAGCCAACGTTGGCGCTGCCCCTCATCCGCCTGCCGGCACCTTCTCCCCGTATAGTGACGGGGAGAAGAGGGGTGAACGCGAAGTCGGCGTCTATTCTGCAAACGCTTAAAAATTGGCGCAATCATCGATGAAGGTGTCCTTCTCCCCGGCAGGGCGATGAGGGGCAGCGCCAGCTTTCCGATTGAATAGATCAGTTCTTGCCAGCGCCGGCCTGACCATGCGTCTGGTGCTCCAGCAGCCTCTCAGCCTCAGCCACCACCCTTGCGGGCGACACTCGCTCACCGGGCGCGGCCTGCAGCGTCAATGCATAGGGGCCGCGCGGACCGGTCAAACCCGGCTCCGTGGCCAAAAACACCGCGACCGTCGGCAGGCCGAAGGCGCTGGCGAGATGCGTGAGCCCCGTGTCGGCGCCGATTACCAGCCTCGAGCTGCCCAGGATCGCCGCGATGTCGGCCAATGGTGATTTTGGCACGATGCTCGTCGATGGAACTGCCCGGGCGATCGCTTCGGCCACCGCCTGTTCGCGCTCGTCCGACCAGGTCGTGACCGGCGTCATGCCGCGCTCAACCAGCAGACGGCCGGTTTCGATCCAGTCTTCAACAGGCCACTTCTTGTCCTCACGGCTGGTGCCGTGCAGCAGGAAGGCCGTGTTGCCGGCTATGCCAGTCAGATTGCCGGGCGGCGGCACAATGCCCGAATCCAGCGTCGAAAGATCGGGCCGGTAGCCCAATGCCAGCCCGAAAAGCCGCCGCGTCCGTTCGATGGCGTGGAGGTTGCGGGGGACGGCGTGGCCGACGTCGTAAAGCAGCGTTGCCGAAGGCTCGCGCGCGCTTGAGCGGTCGAAGCCGGCGATCGGCGCTTTCGCCTGCCTGGCCACCAGCGCCGACTTCAACAGGCCTTGCGCATCGATGACCAGATCATAGCGGCACGCACGCAAGGCGCGTCGCAAGTCGGTCGCCTCGCGCCAGGTGGCCTTGTCGAAGAGATGTTTTCGCCAACGCCGGATGGCGACCGTGTGGATGGTTCCGACTGCGGGGTGCAGCGCGACGATGCCGGCGAAAGCCTCCTCGACGCACCAGTCGAAAGCAATATCGGGCCGTGCGCGGCGCGCATCCTGGAGCGCCGGAAAGGTGTGGATGACGTCGCCCATCGACGATGTCTTGACGATCAGCACCTTCATGCGGCGGTCGGGATGTCCAGCAGCCGGTCCGCCGCCGCCATGACCCGTGCGACCTCGAGCGTCTTCAGGCAATTGAGGTGGCCGAGCGGACAGATCTTGCGGTGGCAGGGCGAGCAGGGCAGGCCGAGCCAGACCAGTTCGCGCCGTTCGGCCAGCGGTGGCGTGTTCTGTGGCGAGGTCGAACCATAGACCGCGACAACCGGCGTGCCGACCGCCGCCGCGACATGCATCAGCCCGCTGTCGTTGGAGACCGCCAGCCCGGCGGCCGCGATCAGGTCGATGGCGTCCTCCAGCCGCGTCTGGCCGGCCAGGTCGACCACGCCAGGAGCGAGGGCTGCGATCTCCGCGGTCACGTCGCGGTCGTTCTTCGACCCGAACAGCGCGACCTTGAACCTTCTGGCCATGAACTCCCGGGCAAGGCCGGCATAGTGTTCGCTCGGCCAACGCTTGGCCGGGCCGAACTCGGCACCTGGCATCAGCGCCACGAATTTCTGCGACCCCAGGCCGAAACGGTCGAGCAGGGTGGCCTGGTTGTTGGCGTCCATCGTCAGATGAGGCGCCCGAAAATCGCCACCCTGTGCAAGGCCGAAATAAGCCTGCGCCGTGCGCCGTTTTACGGCCTCCGGCAGCGGAACAATATCGGTCAACAGGCCGTAGCGCATTTCCCTGAGATGGCCGAAACGGCGTGGAATGCGGGCAAAGAACGGGATCAGCGCCGACTTCCAACTGCCTGGCAGGATATAGGCGCTGTCATAACGGCCGCGCAGCAGGCGGCCGAAGCGGCGCCGATGTGCGAATTCGAGCGCGCCTGGTTTCAGCGGGAAATCGATCTGCTGGCGGACCTCAGGCATGCGCTTGACCAAAGGGGCCGCCCAGGCTGGCGCCAGCACGTCGATCGCTGCATTTGGATGAAGCTCCTTCAGCGCCGAGAACAGGCACTGCGCCATCACCATATCGCCCACCCAGCGTGGGCCGATCACGAGGATCGCTGGGCTTTCAGCCATTCGACATAGTCTCTGACGCCGGTTTCGACGCTGCGGAATTGCCCGTTATAACCGGCCGCGCGCAGACGCGACATATCAGCTTGCGTGAAGCTCTGGTAGCTGCCCTTGAGGTGGTCGGGAAAGGGGATGTACTCGATTTCGCCCTTGCCCAGCGTGTCGATGACGGTTTCGGCAACGGCGCGGAAGGGTTGCGCCCGGCCGGTGCCGCAGTTGAAGATGCCGCTCGCGCCGCGCTTCCACAGCCACAGATTGACATCGGCGACATCGCCGACATGGATGAAGTCGCGGCTTTGCTCGCCGGGGCCAAAGCCGTCATGGGCGCCGAACAGCTTTGGATTCTCGCCACGCCCGACCTGGTTGAACAGATGAAAGGCGACCGAGGCCATGGCGTCCTTGTGCGCCTCGCGCGGCCCATAGACGTTGAAGTAGCGCAGGCCCGCGACCTGCGAATGATCGGTATCGAAGACATTGCGCCTGACATAGTCATCGAACAGCTTTTTTGAATAGGCGTAGACGTTGAGCGGCCGCTCAAGCTCCGCGTCCTCGCGGAACTCGGAGCCGCCGCCATAGACCGATGCCGAGGAGGCGTAGAGGAAGGGCACGCGCAACGCCAGGCAGGCATGCAGCAGCCGCTTCGAATAGGCGTAGTTCACCTCCATCATGAACTTGCCGTTCCATTCGGTGGTGGTCGAGCAGGCGCCCTGATGGAAGACGGCCTCGATGCGGCCGAGCCCGCCATCCTCGATACGGGCCAGGAAATCGTCCTTGTCGAGATAGTCGGCGATCCGCAAGTCAGCAAGGTTGGCGATCTTGTGGCCATCGCTTAGGTCATCGACGACCAAAATGTCGTCGTGGCCCTCGGCATTGAGCGCGGCGACGATGTTGGAGCCGATCATGCCGGCGCCGCCCGTGACGATGATCATGAACGCCTCTGGTTGCTTGCGATTCCGGTCCTTATAAGGGAGGCTTGCGAGGCTGTCGACAAAACAGCGTTGCGGGGCGACACCGAGATCCGCAAGCAAGAAGGGTGGAGGGGTGAACCCGCCCGCGATTGTCCTGCACGGCACAGCGCGCCACAGTGGCGCCGCAAAGCTGACGCTTCAGTCGGCTCGCGCCGCCGGACGCGATCATGAGGGCCAGGAATGCCATCGACAGAGCTGCTCGTCGCGTTTTTCGCCACCACCGCGATCTTCGCCTATATTCCAGGCCCGGCCATGCTCTATGCCGCCGCGCAGACGATGGCGCGCGGCCGCTGGTCCGGCCTGACGGCGGCGCTCGGCATTCATCTGGGCGGCTATGTTCACGTCTTTGCCGCCGCCGCCGGCCTGTCCGTGCTTTTCCACGCCGTGCCGCCGCTCTACATGGCGGTCAAGCTCGTCGGCGCGCTCTACCTGATCTGGCTCGGTGTGGCGCTGTTCCGCAAGCGCGCGGAAGGCGACATGGCACTGCCGGCGATCGAGCGGAAATCGGCTTACCGCGCTTTTTTCGAGAGCATCGCCGTCGAGGTGCTCAATCCGAAGACCGCGATCTTCTTCATGGCCTTCCTGCCCCAGTTCATCGATGCCTCTGCCGCATTCCCGGTCTGGCTGCAATTCGTCGTGCTGGGCACGACAGTCAACCTGATGTTCTCCTCGGCCGATATCGTCTGCGTGTTCCTGGCTGGTGCCGTGATCGGCAGGCTGCGCCGCTCCAGCAGCGCCCAGCGCATGATGCAGCGAGCCGGCGGCGCGGTGCTGGTCGGGCTTGGCGTCCATGTCGCCTTGCAGAAGAGTTGACGAGGCCAGCCGGCGTTGCGCTGGCTCGAATTGCGGTATATCGGCATCGCCATGAACGACCGATCCCGGCCAATTTGTCCTCCATGCATCTTCAAAACCGGTTTTTGCGCGTTGCCAGTGACATGACCAAGCACGACCCACTTTCCCCCGAGCCCTTGCACCGCGCCATCGCGCACTTCGGCCAGGCCACCGTGCTGGTGGTCGGCGATCTCATCCTTGACCGGTTCGTCAACGGCATCATCGAGCGGATTTCGCCTGAAGCGCCGATCCCGGTGCTCCATGGGCGCGGCGAGAGCCTGGCGATGGGCGGCGCCGGCAATGTCGTGGCCAACATCATCTCGCTCGGCGCCGCCGCCATTCCGGTCTCGGTGATCGGCTCTGATACGGCAGGCGACAGCCTGGTGCGCATGCTCGGCGAGCTTGGCGCCGACACGACAGGCCTGGCGCGGGAGCGCGGCCGCATGACGTCGTCCAAGAGCCGCTTCAGCGCGCTCAACCAGCAGGTGCTGCGCTTCGACGAGGAAGAGATCAAGCCGCTCGGCGCGGCGGAGCGCGCGGCGCTGGTCCGGCATTTCCGCGCCGCGCTGGCGCACGCCGACATCGTCATCCTGTCGGATTACGGCAAGGGCATCCTGCTCGACGGCGTCGCCGGCGAATTGATCGCGATCTGCCGCGAGGCGGGAAAGCCGGTGCTGGTCGATCCGAAGGGCCGGGATTATGCACGCTATGCCGGCGCGACCGCCATCACGCCCAACCGCAAGGAACTCGGCGAAGCGGTCGAACGGCCGGTGTTCAGCGATGACGAGATCGTGGCCGCGGCGCGCGAGCTGCTTGCGGCGCATGGCTTCGACTTCGTCGTCGCCACGCGCAGCGAAAAGGGCATGAGCGTCGTCGGTCCGACGGAGGCGCGCCACATCGCCACGCAGGCGCGCGAAGTGTTCGATGTGTCGGGCGCCGGCGATACGGTGATCGCGACCTTCGCGCTGGCGCTTGCCGCCGGCGCCGATCCGGCCGCGGCCGCCTCGATCGCCAATGCAGCCGGCGGCGTTGTGGTGGGCAAGCGAGGCACGGCGCGGCTGACGGTCGAGGAACTCAACGGCGCGCTGTTTCGATCGCACGGTCCGAGCGTCCACAGGGATGCCATCCTCGACGCCAAATCGGCCGCACGGCTGGTGTCGGCGTGGAAGGAGGAGGGCCTCAGCGTCGGCTTCACCAATGGCTGTTTCGACATCCTGCATGCCGGCCATGTCAGCCTGCTGCACGCGGCGCGCAGCCAGTGCGACCGGCTGGTGCTCGGCCTCAACAGCGACGCTTCGGTGCGCCGGCTGAAGGGGCCGGAACGGCCTGTCAACGACCAGCATGACCGCGCCTGCGTGTTGGCGGCACTCGCGTCTGTCGACGCGGTGGTGGTCTTCGACGAGGACACGCCGCTGGCGCTGATCGAGGCGCTTCTGCCCGACATACTGGTCAAGGGCGCCGACTACACTGTCGACACCGTGGTCGGCGCGGACGTGGTGCAGAAAGCCGGCGGGCGCGTGGTCCTGGTCGATCTCGTCGCCGGCAAGAGCACGACCGGCACCATCGGCAGGTTGCGCTCGGCCGGTAATAAGAATTGAGGGTTTCATGTCCGAACTGAACGATTACCTGGTCCGCTCGGCGGCCGCGATCACGGCGCTGGTCGAGCGCGATCTCACAGGCGCGATGGAACGTGCGGCGAGCGCGATCGTCGCCGCCCTTTCGTCGGGCAAGGCGCTGCTGATCTGCGGCAATGGCGGTTCGGCCAGCGACGCCATTCACATCGCCGGCGAACTGGTCGGCCGCTTTCTCAAGGAGCGCAAGGGCTACAATGTCATCGCGCTGCCGGCCAATGCCGCGGTGCTGACCGCCTGGGGCAATGATTACGGCTTCGACACCGTTTTTTCGCGCCAGGTCGAGGCGCATGGCGCGGCCGGCGGCGTGCTTCTGGCGATCTCGACCAGCGGCAATTCGCCGAGCATCCTGGCGGCCGCCGAACAGGCACGGACCATGGGCATGACGGTGATCAGCCTGACAGGCGACACAGGCGGCAAGCTCGCGCCGCTCACCGACATCCTGCTCAACGTGCCCTCGACCTCGACGCCGATCATCCAGCAGGGGCATCTGTGCCTCTACCATCACCTGTGCGAGGTGGTGGAAGCGCGCCTCAGCAATGGCTGACAAGGCGCCGCACCCGTTGGCCGAGCCGGGCCTGTGGGTGGAGCGGATAGGCGGCAGGGTTTTTCCCGCCGGCCAGCCGGCGCTGTTCCTCGATCGCGACGGCACCATCAATGTCGATACCGACTATCCCAGCGATCCGGCCGAGATCGAGCTCCGGCCGCAGATGCTGCCGGCGATCGCCGCCGCCAACAATGCCGGCATCCCGGTCGTGGTGGTGACCAACCAGTCCGGCATCGCGCGCGGCTATTTCGGCTGGAGTGCCTTCGCCGATGTGAACCGCCGCGTGCTCGAGCTGTTGCGCGATCAGGGCGTTGTCGTGGACATGGTGCTGGCCTGCGCCTACCACGAGGCCGGCGTGGGGCCGCTGGGCATATCGGATCACCCGATGCGCAAACCCAATCCCGGCATGCTCTTCGAGGCGGCGAAACGCCTCGATCTCGATCTCCGGCGGTCGGTGATCGTCGGCGACAAGCTGGCCGACATGGAGGCAGGCCTGGGCGCCGGCCTGCCGCAGGGCTGGCTCGTCGACGGCGAGGCGCAGCTTCGCTCCGGCTTCGTCATCAGGCCCTTGCGGGACAGCAGCGACCTCGACGGCCTGCTCGCCGCCATAGGGCGGCTCGATGGCCGGGATAAGCGGTCTTGATCCGGACCTGACCGCTCACGCCGGTTCGCTGCCTTGCGAGGCCTCATACAGTTTGGCCTCGGTGGCGAAGGAATAGATCATCACCGACATCGAATAGACGAAGCCGTGCCGGCCGCACAGGAAGTAGCGCTTGGCCAGATAGAATTTCAGGAAGTTGCCGAGCGGCGAAAGCACCAGCCGCACCAGGCCCGGCTTCTTGCCTTTCTCGACCAGGGTGGCCGCCTTGAGGCTGGAATAGGCATTTGCCCGGGCCAGATCCTCCTCGACCGATATTTCGCGGCGATGCAGCAGCACGCCGCTTTCGATCGTGCTGGTCTCGCCGGAAACGCCGAAGGATTCATGGACCCGCGCGGTCACGTCCATGGTCGCACCTTCCCGGCGGAAAAGCCGCAACAGCCTGTTGTGCAGCACCCAGCGATGGGCATAGCCGTAGCCCTTCAGCCAGTCGCGGCGGCGGATGTACCATCCGCTGATGCCGGCATTCGCCGTCTCGACCGCCGCCACGATCGACTGCCGCAGCCGGTCGTCGACGCGTTCGTCCGGGTCGATCGAAAGACACCAGGGCTGCGTGGCGTGGTCGAGCGCGAATTGCCGCTGATGCGGAAAACCCGGCCAGCCATTGTGCAGCAGCTTTATCGGATAGCCCTCAGCGACAAACTGCCGAACGATGTCCAACGTGGCGTCGGTGGAGCCTGAATCGACGATGACGATCTCGGCGCAAAAATCGATGCTTTCGAGGCACGGGCCGATCATATCGGCCTCGTTCATGCAGATGATGAGCGCCGAAATCGGGCTTGCAAACCTGGTCATGGTCCCTTCCACGGCGGATTGTCCTTGGAACTTACGCTGCTTGGGCAAGGAAACCAATCAGGCGCCAAATCGCACAAGATGATCCGGCTGCCTGCGCCTGTCCGTTATCAACGCGGCGGCGATGTGGCGAAATTCCGGAATTCGCTTTGGCCGGGCGCCGCAATCGATCGGCGTCACGGCCGCTCGAACGAGACCAACCCTTCATCCTTGACCCGGCGGATGGTGAGGGCTGTGCGCACCGTGTCGACGTTCGGCGTGGAGGTCAGTTCCTCGATGACAAAGGTCTGGAAGGCGCCGAGGTCGCTTGCCACGCAGTGCAGGAGGAAATCGGATTCGCCCGACACCATCCAGGCATCGCGTACGACCGGCCAGCCGCGCGTGCGCTCAGCGAAGATGCGAAGCTCGGCATCGGCCTGATGGTGCAGGCCGACCAGGCAGAAGGCGACCACGTCGAGACCGAGCGCCGGCGCGTTGAGCAGCGCCCGATAGCCGCGAATGATGCCGGCTTCCTCCAGTCGCTTGACGCGGCGTAGGCAAGGCGGTGCCGAAATGCCGACGCGGTTCGACAGTTCGACATTGGTCATGCGCCCATCTGCCTGCAATTCGCGCAGGATCTTCCAGTCGATTGCGTCGAGGTCGGCCTTGAGCGGCATTTCGGGGCTTTCGATGATTACGGGTGGCGCAAGAATCTTGCGGGATTTTGTAATTAAACGACTTTGCTGTCCACGCCATCCCCTACGAAGAAATCCGCGTCGTACCGGAGCGGTTCGCCCGGTGCGACAAAGCTTTCCGGGGACGAACGCCAACTTGCCTTGCTGGCGTCGTGGGCAACACTTACATTACGCGCGACATCGACGAGTTTTCCATGCCGCAAACGCCGGCAGCCCTCCGCAGAGGCTTTTCATGACCACCAAGCACGCGCCTGTCCTCATCATCGGTTCCGGCCCGGCCGGTTATACCGCGGCGATCTATGCCGCCCGCGCTATGCTGAAGCCGATGCTGGTCGCCGGCCTGCAGCAGGGGGGCCAGTTGATGATCACCACCGACGTCGAGAACTATCCCGGTTTCGGCGAACCTATCCAGGGTCCATGGCTGATGAGCGAGATGCTCAGGCAGGCCGAGCATGTCGGCACCGACATCATCGCCGACATCATCACCGAGGTCGATCTCAACGTGCGGCCGTTCCGCGCAACGGGCGATTCCGGTACCGTCTACACAGCCGATGCCCTGATCATCGCCACCGGCGCGCAGGCCAAATGGCTTGGCATTCCGACCGAACAGACGTTCATGGGCTTCGGCGTATCGGCTTGCGCCACATGCGACGGCTTCTTCTACCGCGGCAAGGATGTCGCGGTGGTCGGCGGCGGCAATTCGGCAGTGGAAGAAGCACTCTATCTGTCGAACCTCGCCAAGAGCGTGACGGTCATCCACAGGCGCTCGGACTTCCGCGCCGAACGCATCCTGCGCGAGCGGCTCTTGAAGAAGGACAATGTCCGCGTCATCTGGGACACGGTTGTCGACGAGATCACCGGCCGTCCGGGCAAGACGCCACTGCCTCCGTCGGTCGAAGGGTTGAAGCTGCGCAACGTGGTGACGGGTGTCGAGACGCAGCTCGAGGTCGACGGCGTGTTCGTCGCGATCGGCCATGCGCCGGCGGTCGAGCTGTTCGTCGGCAAGCTGAAGCAGAAGCCGAACGGCTATCTGTGGACGGCGCCGGATTCGACCCGCACCGACGTGCCCGGCGTGTTCGCCGCCGGCGACGTGACCGACGATATCTATCGCCAGGCGGTGACTGCGGCGGGGCTGGGCTGCATGGCGGCGCTCGAGGCGGAGAAGTACCTGGCCGGCATCGAGGTGCATCGCGAGGCGGCCGAATAGCGGTTCGCAAACTGTTGAAAGAACGGCTTAGAAACGCCGTGTAAAAGCCTGATTTTTCATTCAGACGCCAAACAGGAACGAGGGGAATCATGGCGTTGGACTGGGACAAGCTACGCGTGTTTCACGCTGCGGCGGAAGCAGGGTCGTTTACACATGCGGCCGAGACGCTGCACCTGTCGCAATCGGCGATTTCGCGCCAGGTCAGCGCGCTCGAGCATGATGTCGGCGTGCCGCTGTTCAACCGCCACGCCCGCGGCCTGGTGCTGACCGAACAGGGCGAGATGCTGTTCCGCACGGCGCATGACGTGCTGATGAAGCTCGAGACCATCAAATCGCGGCTGACCGAGACCAAGGACCGCCCCTCCGGCGTGCTCAGGGTCACGACCACGGTCGGGCTCGGCGCCGGCTGGCTGACCGAACGCGTGCAGGAGTTCATCGAGCTCTATCCTGAAATCAGCCTGCAGCTGATCCTCGCCAACGAGGAGCTTGACCTGACCATGCGCCAGGCCGATTGCGCCATCCGGCTGCGCCAGCCGCAGCAGCCGGACCTTATCCAGCGCCGCCTGTTCACGGTGCATTTCCACCTCTATGCTTCGCCAGGCTATATCGCCAAGCATGGCAGGCCGGCTTCGGTGGCCGAGCTCAAGGCGCATCGCATCGTCACTTTCGGCGTGCCGGTGCCCGCGCATCTGTCGGAGCTGAACTGGCTGGAAACGGTCGGCGATTTCGAGGGCGGCCAGCGCGTGCCGACGCTGCAGATCAACGACATATTGTCGATCAAGCGCGCGGTGCAGGGCGGCGCCGGCATCGCCATGCTGCCCGACTATGTCATCTCCAAGGATTCCGGCCTGGTGCAGCTCCTGCCGGAAACGGAGGTGCCTTCCTTCGACACCTATTTCGCCTACCCGGACGCGATGAAGAACCAGGCGAAGCTGCACGTGTTTCGCGACTTCATCATCGCCAAGGCGCGGAGCTGGTCGTATTGACCCCGGAGATCGCGCAGACCCTCACCCCCGCCAGCGCGTCAGGCGGGGCAGCCAGCCGGGCACGTTGCGGCGGTAGGCTTCGTATTCGTCGCCATAGCGGCGTGTGAGCGTCGGCTCCTCGTAGAGCTTGACGAAGGTGGCCATGGCCGCGGCTGCCATGGCCGCGTAGGCGACGAGCGTCCAGCTTGAAAACAGCAGTGCCTGGCCGATGATGATCGACAGCACCGCCACATACATCGGATTGCGGACATGGCGGTAGAGCCCGCCGACCACCAGTCTCTCGGTCGGAGCGACCGGAACAGGCGTGCCGAGGCCTTCAAGCGCAAAGCAGGCGAATGCATGCAGCAGCGCCGCCACGGCGACCGCGATGAGGATCCAGCCGAGCGGGGCAAGACCCGGCAGGCTCGACCATGGCCGGTCCCAGCGATCCGTCAGCAGCCACGGCACGAGGCCGGCGACGATACAGGGTGCCGCGATGAAGAACGCAGCACTGCCGGCGATCGCCGAAAAGGTCCGCATTGCTTGTCTCCCGCCTGAAGCATGTCACGCCCAAACCGATTCCCGCGACGCGCTCACGTCTTTGTTGTTCACGTCGCTGCCGAACCGAGCACACTTTGCGCGACATGCATTAGTTGCCTCGGAAATAAACGCCTGCTGCCTAATTCCACGCCATTGCGCATTTTTGACATTTCGGGATGAAAACCGAGCGTGATTCGCGATTCCGCCGTGACAATTGTCTCATTGCGGGTTCCGCTTCGGTGATTCTGCTGGTCCTATTGGGTCCAGAAATGGCTTAGACCACAGCCTGCGTCTTTTTGCATGCGTGTGTTGCAAAATAGATGCTTGTTTCTTGGGCATGATGAGCACATATATAGTTCATCTCCTGGGCGCGTTCTCCTCCCATTAGCGCCCTCGAGTGTTCCCCTCTGGAGGTTAGCCTTAACAGGCACTTCCAATCAAACTCAGCCGGATCTTCATTGATCCGGCTTTTTTGTTGCCCGGAGGCTGCCGGAAGGGCGGGAAAATCCACCGAAATAGCCACGTAACAGTGACATGTAACCTCTGGTAACATGTCAAAGGCGTTCGGCTCCTGCTAAGCAGACCATAGGACGCGGTGTGGTCGGACGGGAGATGGGGGCATCACTCGGACGATCCGGGCTCAGGCGGCTACCGCGTCCGAACCTTCTTCCGCCGAAGCGGCGACTTCAAGATGCGGCGGACCTGCCGTTTCTCCTCCCAAGAAAACGGTCCGCAAACAAAACGGCGTCCGGCCCCCCCGGGCGTCGTTTTTTGTTTGCGCCCTCTCGAACAGGGTTCGAGAGGGCACTCACCCAAATCTTTGTGGATGTCGATGTCCCAAAGCCGAGATCACTTTAGACGACATGCATCAGTATCAGGCCGCCTTGCCGTTGGCATTCATCGCTTCGTCGGCGAGCCGGCCGGTGAGTTCGGCCATGTGGTCGAAGACGGCGCGGTAGCTGGCGACGCCCGAGGTGGCCGAGCGCAGCTCGATGATCAGATCGCCGATCTCGGATTGCGGCATGGTCGCCTCGACGACATCCCATCCTGGCCAGCCGGGCCGCGCGTCGTAGCCGAGGATCTGGCCGCGCCGCTGCGGGATCAGCGCGATGATCTTCGAGGTCGCATCGGAGGGCGTCACGATCTCGACCTTCATCACTGGCTCCAGGAGCACGGGCGAACAGCCCGCCATGCCTTCCTTCATGGCAAGCTTGGCCGCCATCTGGAAGGCCATGTCGGAGGAATCGACCGCGTGGTAGGAGCCGTCCGACAGGTTGACGGCGACGTCGACGACGGGAAAGCCGAGCGGGCCCGACTTCAGGTAATCGCGTATACCGCTTTCGACCGACTGGATGTAGGTCTTGGGCACCACGCCGCCGGTGATGGTATCGGTGAACTGGAAACCTGCGCCGCGCGGCAGCGGCTTTATCTCGATCACCACATCGCCGAACTGGCCGTGGCCGCCGGACTGCTTCTTGTGGCGGCCGCGTTGCTGCGCCGATTTGCGGATAGTCTCGCGGTAGGGCACCGCCGGCGGATGGCCTTCGACCGGAATCTGGTTCTTGCCCTCGAGCCGTTCGCGTACGACGCGCAGGTGCATTTCTCCATGGCCCGACAGCACGGTCTCGGCCGAGTCCTGGTTATGATGCAGGCTGAGCGAGGGATCTTCTTCGGCCAGCCGTTGGATGGCGGCCGACATCTTCACCTCGTCCTTGCGCTCCTTCGGCCGCAAGGCGAAAGCGAAGACAGGCTGCGGCGGCTCGAACTGGAGCAGCGGCTTCATGCCGCCCTTGGCCGAGGTCAGCGTCTGGCCGGTCTTGACCGCGTCCAGCTTGCCGAGCGCGACCGTGTCGCCGGTCTTCGCCGCGGTGAGCTTCGACTGGTCCTTGCCAAGCATCCTGTAGATGCCGGACACCTTTGCCATGTCGCCGCCGGGCAGCCAGAGCTCGGAGCCATCGGCGACCTGTCCCGAAAGGATGCGCGACACCGACAATTTGCCTCCGTGCGGCGTATGGATGGTCTTCATCACCTGAACCACGGTCGCGTTGCCTTCGGGGGCGCCGAGCCGTTTGCGGGTCGCGTCGATGTCGGGCGCATCATGGCGGATCGCCTTCAGGAGACGCAGCACGCCATTGCCTTTCTCTGCGGTGCCGATCAGCACCGGCGTGACGGCGCCGTCGCGCAGGTCGGCGGCAAGATCATCGAAGACCGCGTCCTTGGGCGGCTCGATCTCCTCGAGCAACTGTTCCATCAGCTGGTCGTCATGGTCGGCCAGCCGTTCCAGCATCGAAAAACGGGCTTCCAGCTCGCGCGCCTTTTCGTCGCCAGGGATCTGGGCCACCTCGCTCTCGGCATATTCGCGGTAGATGTAGGCGCGTTCCAGCGCCAGGTCGATCGAGCCAATGACGACGCCGTCCTTGCGCAGCGGTATCTGGCGCAGAAGCAACGGCACCGCACTTGCAGGCTGCAGCATCTTCAACGTGTCGCGCACGCCGGCAATCGCCTTGTCGACCTTGTTGAGAAACAGGATGCGCGGCACGCCTAGATCGTCGAGCTTGCGCATGATGAGCTGGAGGGCGGGGATCTTCTTCTCGTCGGCCTCGGCGACGACCACCGCGAGGTCGCAGGCGGCCAGCACCGGTTCGGCCTCGAAGGAGAATTCGATCGATCCGGGACAGTCGACGAAGGTGAACTGCTCGCCCATGAATTCCGTGGTGGCGAAGGTCGCCTCGACGCTCATGGCGTGCGCGCGCGCCTCGGGCGAATGATCTGAAACGGTGTTTCCCGAGGAAACCGGGTTCTGGCGGGGAATGGCGCCCGTGCGGGCCAATATGGCTTCGAGAAGTGTCGTCTTACCGCTTGCGAAGGGACCGACTATGGCAATGCATTTCGGTCCCGTGCGTCGTCCTCCGGCGCGATTACCCATGACTGACCTCCACTCAGGCGTTTCCCTGGAGACCGACTGGCATTCATGGTTCAGGCCAAGGTCAGTCGGTCCTGAGCGGCGGCCGGCCTGTTCGACCGTCGCGGGCGGGCTTGTCTTCAACCGGCCCAAAGGTATCGTCCCACTTGTTTGCCGGCAGGGCAAGGAAAATAGGTAGCCTCAGGGGCTGAGCACGCGGGGCGGTCACCGCTGCCTTGCAAGCCGAACAGACCCGGTTGCGTCGCCGGCCATATCGGCCGAAACTAGTGTCTCGAAAGAGGAGCGGCGTCGCCGCCGCCCGCATCGCCACCAGTTCCAGGGATCGAACGATGAAGATCATTGCCTGCGGCAGCACGCCGACCGTCATCGCACCGGAAAAGTACTTCACCGGCCGGGTGCTGCAGACGCCGATCATCGAGAAGGAGGCTCCGGCACGGCTGCGGGCGACATTGGTCAGCTTCGAGCCGGGCGCGCGGACCCACTGGCACACGCATCCGCTTGGCCAGACGCTGTACGTCACGTCGGGCGCCGGCCTCGCCCAGACCTGGGGCGGTCTCATCCAGGAGATCAGGGCAGGGGACGTCATCTCGTTCGCGCCAGGCGAAAAGCACTGGCATGGCGCCGGGCCGAAAACGGCCATGACGCATATAGCCATGCAGGAAGCGCTCGAGGGCGTGCATGCCGACTGGCTGGAAGCGGTGACGCCGGCCCAATATGGCGGCTGAGTACCGTGTCGAGCCGATCTAAAAACCCGGCGTTTGGCCGGGTTTTGTTTTCACGATCAGGTCAGTGATGCCGTAAAGCGCTGGATGCGCGTGCACGCCTCCTCCAGCAGCGTCTCCGACGTGGCGTAGGAGATGCGGAAGTTCGGACCGAGGCCGAAGGCCGAACCGAATACCACCGCCACGCCCTCGGCCTCGAGCAGCTCCGAGCAGAAGGCCTCGTCAGTGTCGATCACCTTGCCGGCCTTGGTCTTCTTGCCGATCAGCTGGGCGCAGGACGGATAGACGTAGAAGGCGCCTTCCGGCGACGGACAAGAGATGCCGCGCGCCTGGTTGAGCATCGAGACGACGAGATCGCGGCGCCCCTGGAAGATCGCCTTGTTCTTGGCGATGAAGTCCTGCGGGCCGTTCAGCGCTTCGACCGAGGCCCATTGCGCGATGGTGCAGGCGCCCGACGTCTGCTGGCCCTGGATCATGTCCATCGCCTTGATCAGCTGGATGGGACCCGCGGCGTAGCCAATGCGCCAGCCGGTCATGGCATAGGCTTTTGACACGCCGTTCATGGTCAGCGTGCGCTCATAGAGCTTCGGCTCGACCTCGGCGATGGTCTTGAAGATGAAGTCGCCGTAGGTCAGATGCTCGTACATGTCGTCGGTCAGCGTCCAAACATGCGGATGCCTGAGCAGCACGTCGGCGAGCGACCGAAGCTCGGCCTCGGTGTAGGCGGCGCCCGACGGGTTCGACGGCGAGTTCATCAGCAGCCACTTTGTGCGCGGCGTGATGGCCTTTTCCAGCACAGCGGCAGTGAGCTTGAAGCCATTGTCGATCGAAGTGTCGGCGAACACCGAGGTGCCGCCGCAGATCGCCACCATCTCGGGATAGCTGACCCAATAGGGGCGTGGGATGATGACCTCGTCGCCGGGATTCAGCGTCGCCATGAAGGCGTTGAACAGGATCTGCTTGCCGCCAGTACCGACGATTGTCTGTTCGGGCTTGTAGTCGAGATTGTTCTCGCGCTTGAATTTCTTCGCGATCGCTTCGCGCAGCGGCGCGATGCCAGACACCGGCGGATATTTGGTCTCACCACGGCGGATGGCCTCGATCGCCGCATTCTTGATGTTATCGGGCGTATCGAAATCCGGTTCGCCGGCACCCAGGCCGATGACGTCGCGGCCGGCATTTTTCAGCTCGCGGGCTTTCTGCGTCACCGCGATGGTGGCGGAAGGCTTCACGCGGGAAAGGGTGTCGGCAAGGAAGGCCATGACCTTTTTTCTCTCCAGAAAGGATCAGCGCGGCCAGGAGCGGCCGCGGCGCTTCTCATGTCGCATCATTCCCGTGAGTGCAAGCATTGTCGGCTGGGCCAGTGCCGCAAGGAGGTCAATGAGCCGTGATCGGCAACAGAAAGTTCATTAACGGGCGGTAGAGGCTTGCGTGGCAGGATCGTAACCCAATTGCGCCAGTTCGCGGAGCGAGGAACCTTGTCGCGCAGCATCGGGCTTGCCCATATCATCCGTCATGATGACGGCACCTCGTCAGGTGTCTGGGGCATTTATACGTTGCAAAGCGCCTTCCAGCCGATCTTCGCCTTCAGGGAAGGTAAGCTGTCGGTTGCCGCCTTCGAGGGCTTGATCCGGCCGTTCCGCGACGGCGAGCCGCAATCGCCAATGAGCTTCTTCAGCACCTGCCCGGCCGCCGACCGGCTTCATGTCGAGGCGCTGACCAGGACGCTGCATCTGCTGAATGCCGGCGCCTGCCTGCCGCAGGAAGCGTCGATCTTCGTCAATTTCGATCCGTCGGTGTTCACCGAGCGCGCCGTTGCCGACAATGCCTTGCGCGAAATGCGCCTGGTGCTGCACGAGGCCGGCATCGATCCGGGCCGTGTCGTGTGCGAGGTGACCGAGCAGCGTCCAGCCTCGCAGGAGACCCTGCACGGTTTCGTCGCGGCGTTGAAGGGCAACGGCTTTCGCATTGCCGTCGATGACTATGGCGCCGACGATTCCGACATCAACCGCATCAAGGAGTTGAAACCCGACATCGTCAAGTTCGATGCCCACTGGATCACGCAGTTGATGGAGTCCGGCGCCGGCTTCGCGCTGCTGACGTCCATGGTGAAAAGCTTCGAGGCACAAGGCATCCGCACCGTGTTCGAGGGCATCGAGGAAGGCTGGCAGCTGGAGCTGGCCGAGAAATCCGGGGCTTCGATGGTCCAGGGTTTCGTGCTGGCACGGCCGGAACTGGCGCCGACCAGCTTCCGCGTCTTCGGCGAGGACGGGCCATCGCCTGCCGCCGACAGTGCATCTTCCGTCCCGGCAGCCGCGCCGCATACCGCGCGGGCGGCGAAAGCCTTTGGGCGCAGGGGCACACGATGAGGCCCGAGCGGCGGCGCGATGTCGGCGATGCGATCTTCATGGACGAGGTCGGTATCGAATATGGCGTTTATGGCGACTTCCGCCTGCGCAGCGCCTACCAGCCGATCTTCGCGCCGCGCGGCCGCTTCCTGCACGCAATCGCGGTCGAGGGCCTGATAGAGCCGCATCGCGCCGGCCGGCCGGGCGCCGCACGGGCGTTCTTCGAAGGCGTCGCGGCCGAGGACCGGCTGTTCGTCGAAACCATGTGCCGCGTGCTGCATCTCAGGAACTTCCGCAACATCGGCGTCGACGGGCTCGATCTGTTCTTCAACTACAATCCATTGGTCAACGCCCATCGGGGCCGGGCCTTGGCCGAAATCCGGCTGATGAGCAGGCATCTCGGCGAGCTCGGCCTGGCCCCCGGCATGCTGGTCTGCGAAATCACCGAACAGGCGGCCGACGACACGCTGCTGGCCAGGCTGGTGCGCGAGATGCGCCGCGACGGCATCCGCATCGCCATCGACGATTTCGGCACCGGCCACTCGACCGAGGAGCGGGTCAGCCTGCTCAAGCCCGATATCGTCAAGATCGACGGTGGCTGGTTCGCGCAATTCTGCCGCCACGCCGCCGCCGAGCGGTTCTTCCGCCCGCTGGTCTCCAGCCTGCACGACCGCGGCGCCAAGGTCCTGGTCGAGGGCATCGAACAGCCCACCCATCTGCGCGTCGCGCTCGATGGCGGCGTCGACCTGCTGCAAGGTTTTCTACTCGCCCGGCCGGCGCTGGCCGGGGTGATCTTCGACGAGCGACCGCTCGCCATCGACGCGCTGCTGGGCAGGGACAGCAAGGTGGTGCCGCTGTTCGGGTAGCGCCGTGTGCTACACATCAGCGGCGCTGATCGTCGCGCCAAAACTAATCATTGGTGAGGACGGCGCGGCTACGATAATCGCGTCTGCACATGGCAGCGCTCGGGGGACCAGCGATGATACTTTACAGCATGATCGACAGCGGCAACTGCTACAAGCCGCGCCTGCTGATGGCCAAGCTCGGCCTCCCTTTCACCACTGTCGAGGTGAGTTCGCACACGGGCGATACGCGAAAAGCGGATTTCGTCGCCAAGAATCCGAACGCCATGGTGCCGCTGCTGGAGCTCGACGACGGAAGGCGGATCGCTGAATCCAACGCCATCCTGCTCTACCTCGCGGAGGGCACGCGCTTCCTGCCCGCGGACAAGTATGAGCGCGGGCTCGCCTATCAATGGCTGTTCTTCGAACAGTACAGCCACGAGCCCTATATCGCCGTGCGCAAGGCGCTGCTGACCTTTCCCGAAAGGGCCAAGGACGCGACGCCGGAGCGGCTGGCGGTGACACTGGAGCGCGGCAACAAGGCGCTCGGTGTCATGAATAAATACATGGAGAACAACGCGTTCTTCGCCGGAAACGCCTACAGCGTCGCCGACATCGCGCTCTACGCTTATACGCATACGGCGGAGCAGGGCGGCTTCCAGCTCGACGCCTATCCGGCGGTGGCTGCGTGGCTTGACCGCGTGGTGGCGGATCCGGGGCACGTCTCTATGGAGTGGGTAGGGTAATTTTATCCTCAACCTCGCCACCGCCCCGCGGCTCTTTTGGGCGAGGCGCGCCAAACAGGCGCGAGGCCCGGCCACCCATCGTCCGAGAAGCTGCGCGGGAGCTATTTCAACAAATGGTCGTAGTAGGCATGGGTGCCGATCCAGAACCAGATCACATCTTCATTGTTGCGTATGGCAACAGCCCGGTAGTTTCGTCGACCCGCGCCGACCAATAGCAACCTACCTGCTTGAAATGTAAGGAGGGATGAAAAGGATCGGAACGCAGTATGACAAAACGCCTGTCCGCCTTTGCTTTGTTCGACGACGACAGTTTTTCATAAGCCTTCCAGAATGATGGAGAGGCGACGTTGTTCACAGAGGCCGAGTCCGGCCGGCGCGATGGTCAGCCAATGCCTGTTCGGCAAGCTTGTCCAATCGCCCCGCCCTCACGTCGGTCTCGATCTGCCGATCCCACAGGTCCGCCTGGAGCGCCTCGAACCATGCGGCAAACGCCTTCAGCTCCTCGGGGCTCAGTTCGGTGATGGACTTTTCGATTTGCTCAAGCTTGGTCATGGCCGGATAATACCACTCTAGTGGTATCACAGGTGGGACTCCAGGTTCGGCTTTACATGCCTGGAATCCAGGCAAATAAAAAGGCGGGACAATGCCCGCCTTCCCATTTCGGTAGCCTGATCGGGAGCGTCCGGTCCGGGCTGGCAGCTATCTGCTGATCCGGCTTGTCGGGTCTTTCCGCTCCGGCGCGCTTCTCGCGCGACCGTCAGTACATCCGTGACTTGCCGCGCGCCCCGGGCTGTCGCCCGGCGCGCGCCATTTTCAAAATCAGGCTGCCTTGCTCAGAGATCCAGCGGACGACTTGCCAGTGCGGCGGTCCTGCTCGATCTCGAAGTTGATCTTCTGGCCTTCGACCAGGGTCGACAGTCCAGCGCGCTCGACAGCGGAGATGTGGACGAAAACGTCCGCGCCGCCCGCGTCAGGCTGGATGAAGCCGAAGCCCTTGGTGGCGTTGAACCACTTGACCGTTCCAGTTGCCATAAAAATAGTCCTTCACATTTGCTTTGGTTTGACCGAACCGAGGTCCAGCCGGTGTGCATCGAGATTTTGGAGATAGACGTCAGCAAACGCGAAGATCGCGAGGCCCGGATCGATCGGCCGAAATATCAATGGGGCTGATATAGGCTGCTTTCGCACGAAATACAAGACTGCGTGAGAAAGCCGTGATCGAGGGACCGCCCAACGGCCGCCCCAATCCGGTGAAACCGTTGCGTCAGATGGCGCTGTCCGTGGGCCGCGCATCAGGGGAGAGGACCATGAAGACCGTTGTTCTGGCAGCATGCCTGACGCTGGTTGCCGCCAAGGCGCAGGCGATCTCGCGCTACGATCCGACGCGGATGGAGTGTGGCCGCGTACAGGCGACGATCGCGCGGCAGGGCGCCGTCATCCTGCGTTACCAGTCGAGGCGGGTACCGGGACTGCCACTCTACGACCGCTACGTGCAGAGCCAGCAATTCTGCACCATGGGCGAGGTGAGGACACGCGCCTATGTGCCGAGCGCCGATACGAAATCCTGCCTGGTCTACAATTGCAAGCGACCGGACAACGACCGGCGTTTCCGCCGGCGGTTTTTTCATAACGACTAGGCCATAGCCTGGCGCGGCTGCTATCGCGTCAAAATCCGAACGAGACCTGCGCTGGCGGCGGCGGGCCGACGCGCACGCCTTCCATGGCCAGCATCTTTTCCTTGGTGGTCGAGCCGCCGGGCGCGGAGAAGCCGCCGATCTTGCCGCCGGCGGCGACGATGCGGTGACACGGAATGACCAGAGGCACCGGATTGGCGCCAAGCGCGGCACCCGTTTCGCGCGGCAGGCCGGCATGGCCGGCGCGCTTGGCCAGTTCGCCATAGGTGGTGGTTTCGCCATAGGCTAGCTTTCGCGCCGCGCCATAGATGGCGAGGCGGAAATCGTCGATGCCGTCGAGATCGACCGGCACGGAGGAGAAATCGACGTCCTCGCCTGCCGCATAGGACTTGATCGAGGCGATCAGCTCGACCACCCATGGCGGCTGCACGGTAGCGGCCGAAACACCGGCATGGCGCATCAGCCGCCGCTCGACCGCCTCGCGGCTGCGTTCGGGCAGGCAGAGCCGGATCAGGCCTTTTTCGCTCCAGGCAATGCCCATGAAGCCGATCACTGTTTCTAACACTGCGTGGCCGGCTGTGATCTGCGACGGCGTTTGCATGGCGTGCTCCTTTCGCAAAATGGCCAGAAACCGGCATTCATGCCGGTACATATCAGGAACAATATGGCATTTCGGCCCGAGTCTCGCCACCTGAAAACCACCTGAGCGCCCCGATTGCTCGCCAGGAATCGCTGGTGTAAGGGATTTCTTAACATCCGACGAACCGGACCCGAACGCGGCTTGCCAGCAAAACAAACCCTTATCGCGCTCGGCGTGATCGCGGCCATGGCCTGCGTCAGCGGTTGCACGTCGACATCGCAGATGAAATCCGCGTCTTCCCTCACCGAAACAGCGACCGTCGCCGGCACCGATGCCGGCTTCACCATACCGTTGCCGGAGACGGTTTCGGTGCTGCCGGAACCGTCGGGGATTACGCCCGTTCAAACCGCTGAGTTGCCCGCCGGCCCGACCACACAGGCGGCCGCGGCAACCGCGGCCTTTGCCGGAGCGACCCCAACCGCACCGGCCGTGCCGGCGGTGATGACCGCCAATGCCTGGCAGGCGCCGCCGCCGGCTGGCGCCGGCGCACCAATCAAGGCGGCAGCCACCTACGCCACCGCCGGGCTCATCGTGCCGGCGATCGCCAGGAACGATCAGAAAGCCATGCCCGGCGTGCAGCAGGCAGCCTATGTTGTGCCGCAGAATCCGGCTGCCCTCGTCCAGTTTCCTGCCGCTCCGGTGCAGGAAGAGCATGCGACCGGCGTGCGCGGCGATATCGACCGGCTGATCGTAAAATACGCCGCGTTTTATCAGGTGCCGGTCGACCTTGTGCGCCATGTAGTCAACCGCGAAAGCACCTTCAATCCCAAGGCCTACAACAACGGCCATTGGGGGCTGATGCAGATCAAGCACGCGACGGCGCGCGGCATGGGCTATGACGGACCGGCCAGGGGCCTGTTCGATGCCGAAACCAACCTGAAATACGCCGTCAAATACCTGCGTGGCGCCTGGCTGGTGTCGGACGGCAACGCCAAGCGCGCCGACTGGCTCTATCAGACCGGCTACTATTTCGACGCCAAGCGCAAAGGCCTGCTCGAGGCGACCGGCCTCGGCGTCGACCGCAAGCGGCGCCGCCTGCTGCCCGACGCCTGAGCGAAATGCCCGAACCGCGCCCGCCGGCTCCGAACGACATCCGGCTGCGCAAGATCCTCGACGAGACGCTGGTTCCCGCGCACTGGTCGGATGGCTTTGTCATGCGCACCCTCGAGCCCGGCGATGCGCCGGCCTTGCATGCGCTGCTGACCGAAGTGTTCGGCGATGGCGCCGACGGCCCGTTCGACGAATGGTGGCCACGCATCTCAGGCGACCCCGAATTCGATTCTGCGCTCTGTTTCCTCGTCATCGACGCCAAGGGCCTGCTGGTGGCGGCGGCGCTGTGCTGGACGAGCGCCTTCGTCAGGGATCTCGCCGTGCATCCGCAGGCGCGCGGCAGGGGCATCGGCGAGGCGCTGATGTGGCACGCCTTCGCCGTCTTTCGCGAACGCGGCGCAGACCATGTCGACCTCAAGACCAATACGGTGGAAAACGCCGCCGCTGTCAGGCTCTATCAGCGGCTTGGGATGAGCCCTGTCGCCTGGGAAGGCTGAAGCCGCGGCCCGGCCCACCGCCGCTCGCGGGCATCGCTCGGGAACCCAGAGCGCCGCTCCGCATTCAAAGAGTGGTGGAGGGGTCCGACGAGCTTCCGGAGCCTCGAAGGCTTGCGTCGCCGTTCCGAAAGGAGATCCTCCGCCGCCATGAGGCTCTTTCACGCATTTGCCACGTTGGTCGCTGCCGCGATGATTGCGGCTGTGCCTGCGCGAGCCGTCGAATTGTCGATCGTATCGGGCGACACAGGAATCGGCATCAAGGTGCTGCGTGAAATCCTCGACCGCTATGAGAAGGGCAGCGGCAACAAGGTCAGCATCGTCGTCATGCCGGCATCCGGGACCGACCAGTTCGGCCAGTACAGGCTGTGGCTTGCCGCCGGCAATAGCGATATCGACGTCTACCAGACCGATGTGATCTGGGCGCCGCAGCTCGCCAGCCAGCTCGTCGACCTGACCGCGGCGACCAAGGATGTCGTCGGCGCCCATTTCCCCTCGATCATCCAGTCGCAGACCGTCAACGGGAGGCTGGTGGCGCTGCCGATCTTCACCGATGCGCCGGCGCTCTACTACCGCAAGGACCTGCTCGACAAATATGGTGCCAAGGTGCCTGCCACCTGGAAGGAGCTGGCCGATACCGCCAGGCTGGTCATGGACAAGGAACGGGCTGCCGGCAACAAGGATATCTGGGGCTTCGTCTTCCAGGGCAATGCCTATGAGGGGCTGACCTGCGATGCGCTTGAATGGGTGATGTCGAATGGCGGCGGCCAGATCATCGAGCCGGACGGCACCATCTCGATCAACAATGCAAAAGCGGCGGCAGCGCTCGACATGGCCAAAGGCTGGGTCGGAACCATCGCGCCACCCGGCGTGCTGGCCTATCAGGAAGAGGAATCGCGCGGCGTGTGGCAGACCGGCAATGCCCTCTTCATGCGCAACTGGCCCTACGCATATGCGCTCGGCAATTCCGAAGGCTCGCCGATCAAGGGCAAGTTCGACGTCGCGCCGCTGCCGGCCGGCACCGGCGAAGGCGCGCGGCCGGCGGCGGTGCTGGGTGGCTGGAACCTTGCCGTGTCCAAATATTCCAGGCACCCGGACGCGGCGATCGGGCTCGTCAAATTCATCGCCTCGCCCGCGATGCAGAAATACCGCGCGCTGAGGAACTCCAGCCTGCCGACCATCCAGGCGCTCTATGACGATGCCGACATCGCCAGGCAACAGCCGATCGTCCCGCGCTGGAAGCAGATATTCCTCAATGCAGTGCCGCGTCCCTCGGCCGCGGCCAAGATCAAGTACAACGAGGCGTCGAGCCAGTTCTGGAACGCCGTCCACAAGACGCTGTCGGGCGATGGCACCGCCGGCGACAATCTGGCCGACCTCGAAGCCATGCTGACAAGGCTGAAGGGGCGTGGCTGGTGACGCCACAACGCGCCTCCATATCCCGCCCAGCAGGAGGGATGAAAGAAGCGGAGCCGATGCCTGAAGCCGTGGCGACCCACCGCCCGCGCTCGCGGCTGATGCGACAGCGCGTGCGTTCGGCCTGGCTGTTCCTGGCGCCGATGCTCCTGGTGCTCGCCGCCGCTGCCGGCTGGCCGCTCGCCCGCACGGTCTATTTCAGCTTCACCGACGCTTCGCTGGCCGACCTCGACGCCCGCCAGTGGGCAGGCTTCGCCAATTACTTCTCGGTGCTGCGCATGCCGAGCGGCCGGGTGCTCTACGATGGCGTGCTGGCCGATTCGGTCTGGTGGAGCGCCGTCTGGAACACGGTGCGTTTCGCGGTGATTTCGGTCACCTGCGAGACGATCCTCGGCATGGTCGTCGCGCTGGTGCTCAATGCCGAATTCCCGGGCCGCGGCATCGTCAGGGCGGCGATCCTCATCCCCTGGGCGATCCCGACCATCGTCTCGGCCAAGATGTGGCAGTGGATGCTCAACGACCAGTTCGGCATCATCAATGTGGTTCTGCTCAATCTCGGCCTGATCGACACCAAGATCGCCTGGACGGCCAACGCGGACACGGCGATGGCCGCCGTGCTGGTCGTCGACATCTGGAAGACGACGCCGTTCATGGCGCTGCTCATCCTTGCCGCGCTGCAGATGCTGCCGCGCGAGATCATCGAGGTCGCCAGGCTCGACGGCGCCAATCCGTGGCAGATCTTCTGGCGGGTGACCTTGCCGCTGATCCGGCCTGCGGTGATGGTGGCGGTGATCTTCCGCGCGCTCGATGCGCTGCGCATCTTCGACCTGATCTATGTGCTGACGCCCAACAACGTGCACACCAAGTCGATGTCGGTGTTCGCGCGCGAGAACCTGTTCGAGTTCGACAAATTCGCCTACGGCTCGGCCGCTTCGACGCTGCTGTTCCTCATTCTTGCGCTTCTCACCATGGCCTATATCCGGATCGGCGGGGTCAGCCTCGAGGGCGGGCGCTGAGATGTGGATCCTGAAGCGGACGGCTTTCTACCTGCTGGTCGCGGCCATCGTGCTGGTCGCGGTATTCCCCTTCTATTACGCCATCGTCACCAGCCTGAAATCGGGCACCGAACTGTTCCAGGCCGACCTCTGGCCGAAGACGTTCAGCCTCGGCAATTATCGCAACGTGCTGACCGAAGGCGCCTTCGCACGCAACCTGATCAACTCACTGGTGGTCTCCGGCGCGGTCGTCGCGCTCTCGCTGTTCCTCGGCGTCACCGCGGCCTACGCGCTGGCGCGCATCCGTTTTCGCGGCCGCTCAGCGCTACTATTCGCCATCCTGTCGGTATCGATGTTCCCGCAGGTGGCGGTGCTGGCCGGACTGTTCGAACTGGTGCGGATGTTCGGCCTCTACAATTCGCTTCTCGCGCTGATCTTCTCCTACATGATCTTCACCTTGCCGTTCACCGTCTGGGTGCTCACCGCCTTCGTGCGCGACCTGCCGGTCGAGGTCGAGGAGGCGGCGATCCTTGACGGCGCGACGCCGTGGATCATCATCACGCGCATCTTCCTGCCGCTGATGTGGCCGGCGCTGGCGACCACCGGGCTGCTCGCCTTTATCGGCGCGTGGAACGAGTTCCTGTTTGCGCTGACATTCACCTCCAACAACGCCCAGCGGACCGTGCCGGTGGCGATCGCGCTGCTTTCGGGCAATTCGCAGTTCGAGATCCCGTGGGGCAACATCATGGCCGCATCGGTGATCGTCACCGTGCCGCTGGTGCTGCTGGTGCTGATCTTCCAGCGCAAGATCGTCTCCGGCCTCACCGCCGGCGGCGTGAAGGGGTGAGGAGAAAATGTCGGAACCGGCCGCAGCGGCGCGTCCTTAGGTCTTAGAGCAACCGCGCCGGGACGCCGGCGCTGTGACCAAGGAGCCGATCATGATCACCTTCCCCAACGAATCCGCCAAATACCGCGCCGCCCGCGAAAAGCTGCTGAAGAAGGAAATCGAGCTGCGCCGCGCCATGGAGGATGTGGCCGTGGCACGCCGCGCGTTGCCGCCGGGCGGGCTGGTGCCACAGGATTACGTGTTTGATGGGCTGGATGCCGAGGGCAGGGCGGCCGAGATAAAGCTGTCGCAACTGTTCGCACCCGGCAAGGACACGCTGATCCTCTACCAGATGATGTTTCCGCGCCATCCGCAGGAGACGCGCGACGTGGCAATGACGGGCGGCACGGCGAAGCTGGCTCGGCCGGACCAGCCATGCCCGTCCTGCACGGCGCTGCTCGACCAGTTCGACGGCGCGGTCGGCCATCTCCAGGCGGCCGGGTTCAACTTCGCCGTGGTGGCGAAAACGGCGCTCGAAAACCTCGTCACGCTCGGCCGGGACCGTGGGTGGCAAAAGATGCGGCTGGTGTCGTCGGCCTCCAACAGCTTCAAGCGCGACTACAATGCCGAGGATGCCGACGGTGCGCAGATCCCGCTTTTGTCGGTGTTTCATCGCGACGCTGACGGCATCAGGCATTTCTGGTCGTCCGAACTCGGCTTCGCCCCGCCGGAGCCCGGCCAGGACCCGCGCGCCATCGGCACCTGCGAGATCCTGTGGAACCTGATGGATTTCACCCCGGAAGGAAGGCCGAACTGGCACGAGCAGCTGCAATATGGCGAGGCATGCTGCCATTGACGGCAAGGCGCCCGGCGCAACTTCCGCTCATCTGCGGCGTTGGAATCCCGAGGGAACCATTCCGACCGGAGATTGCAGATGAAAACGCTTCTGACCATGACCGCCGCGGCCTTGCTTGCCGCCGCGCCCGCCGCGCTTGCCCAATCCACCGCCCAAACGACGCCGTTGGCGGCCGACAGCAAGGTCGACACGCAGACCTTCATCAAGACGGTGCCCGGCGCCAACGAGTTCGAGATTCAGTCGAGCAAGCTCGCCGAGCAGAAATCGGCGTCGGCCGACGTCAAGGCCTTCGCCAAACAGATGATCGAGGACCACACCAAGGCCGGCGAGGACTTCAAGGCGGCGCTCGCGCAGGGCCAGACCACCGCCTCGACCAAACCGGCCGGCCCGGCGCTTCAGCCGAAAGAACAGGGCCAGCTCGACGAGCTCAAGGCCGCCAGCGGCAAGGACTTCGATACCAAATACATCATGATGCAGACAGCAGCTCACAAGGACGCCGTCGCGCTCTTCAGCACCTACGCCCAATCGGGCGATGATCCGGCGATGAAGGAATTCGCCAAGAAGACGCTGCCGACGCTGAAGATGCACGAGAAGCATGTGAAGGAACTGGGCGCGGCGCATCAGGGGTGAGGGTGTTTCGACAGGAGCTGAACGGCAGACGATAGCATTCTACGGCGCCCCCCTTTGTCCTGCAGGACATCTCCCCCTCAAGGGGGGAGATTGGCTGTTGCGAATGCTTTCGCCAAATTTTCGGCGTGGGCAGAAAGAGCGCCGGGGCCGAAGCTGCCAATCTCCCCCCTTGAGGGGGAGATGTCCGGCAGGACAGAGGGGGGCGCCGTAGGGCGCGACGGCTCACATATCGCAACAGGGTTCTTCCCAGGCATGCGTGGCACTACACTGCCGCACCACCCCGAGAGCACCCATGCCCAAACTCGGCCTCGCATCCCTGCCCATCCGCAAGGGCTCGGGCTACCCCGCGCCCTTCGATGCCCCTTGCGTCGATCGCACGCGCCGCCGGCTTGGCGATGCCGGCGGGCTCACCGATTTCGGCGTCAACCTGATGACGCTGCCGCCCGGCGGCTGGTCCAGCCAGCGCCACTGGCACAGCCACGAGGACGAGTTCGTCTATGTTTTGGAAGGCGAGCTGACGCTGGTCGAGGATGGCGGCGAGACGCTGCTCAAGCCCGGCGACTGTGCCACCTTCGCCAAGAACAGCGGCAACGGCCACCATTTGATCAACCGCTCATCCACGACGGCGCTCTATCTCGAGGTCGGCTCGCGCAACCCCGACGATGTCATCACCTGCTCCGACATCGACATGATGAGCCCGACTTCGGATGGACGCTTCCTGCACAAGGATGGCACGCCCTATCCGGGACAAGGGTGAAGGCTGGACAACGCGTCGGCGCCAGCCCCCTCTCCGTCCCGGCTTCGCCGGGCCACCTCTCCCCCACCTTGTGGGGGCGAGGAACCCAAGCGTTCCGGTGTCGCGACCTCAGTGATTGGCTTTTCCTCGCCCCCATGAAATGGGGGAGAGGTGGCCCGGCGAAGCCGGGACGGAGAGGGGGAGCGCCCTACGAGATTTCGCAGGCGAGGGACGAGTTCCGGCTCTGGACTGCGGGTCGGCGCTGGCGTTCCCCGGCCGGCACTATAAGCTCCCCCAAACCCAGGGAACATCACCATGAAAAAAGAAATCATCGAAGTGCCCGTCATGTCGGACAAGGTGCGGGCGCTCGGCGTGCCCTGTTCGACGGCGGTGAGGGCCAACGGCTTCGTGTTCATCTCGGCGACACCGCCGGTGGACATGGTGACCGGCGAGATGGTGCGGGGCGACATCGAGGTGCAGACCGAGGCGTCGCTGAAGGCGCTGAAACACTGCCTGGAAGCGGCCGGCACCTCGCTGGACAATGTCGTGATGGTGCGCATCTACGCCGTCAATTCCGGCTTCTACAACGCGATCAACCGGGTCTATGCCAGGTATTTCTCGACCAACCCGCCGGCGCGGAGCTTTGTGCCGGTGGCTTCTTGGCCGATGGAGTTTGACATCGAGATTGAGTGTGTGGCGGTGGGGTGAGCAGGCTCCAATGGCCTGCATCCAAGTGAAGAGTAACCCCACTCCTCTACCTCGCCAAGGGGGAGAAGTTTTCTCTGTCGCAGATACAGCAGATTCTAGATACGTTCGGTCAATGGTCGAAGCAAATTGAAGGTGTTTCTAAAACGAACCGGAATAAAAAGAGCCTAACGTTTCCAAAGAACAGTGTCGATTCGTCTGCCGACTATTTGATAGCGCTTAAGAATCCGAGGAGAAAGTGACCTTTGATTTCCCGTGGGAGTCATCGTCTCGGAATTTTTTACTGATTGGCTGTCGCCTTAAGCAAAATACTCCTGCAGCGGCCTGACCTCCAGGCTCCCCGCCTTCAGCGCCGCGATCGCTTCCGCCACCGCGGCCGCGCCCGACAGCGTCGTGTAATACGGCACCTTCTGCATCAGCGTCGCGCGGCGCAGCGACTTGGAGTCCGACACCGCCTTCTGCCCATCCGTCGTGTTGAAGACGATCTGGACCTGGCGGTTGCGGATGGCGTCCTCGATGTGGGGGCGGCCTTCGAGCACCTTGTTTATCTTCTCGGCGACGACGCCGTTTTCGGCGAGGAAGCGGGCGGTGCCGGAGGTGGCCATCACCTTGAAGCCTAGCCCGGCGAGGCGTTTGACCGCCGGCAATATGCCCTTCTTGTCCTCGTCGCGCACCGAGACGAACAGCGTGCCGGAGCGGGGCAGGTCGACGCCGGCGCCCAACTGGCTCTTGGCGAAGGCCAGCGCGAAGTCGCGGTCGAGGCCCATGACCTCGCCGGTCGAGCGCATTTCCGGGCCGAGCAGAATGTCGACACCGGGGAAACGGGCGAAGGGGAAGACGGCTTCCTTGACCGCGATGTGGCCCGGGTTCCTGGGGTCGGGCATGGCGCCGTAATGGGCGAAGGCGTCTTCCAGGCTCTCTCCGGCCATGATGCGGGCGGCGATCTTGGCGATGGGGCGGCCGATGGTTTTGGCGACGAAGGGCACGGTGCGCGAGGCGCGCGGGTTGACCTCCAGCACATAGACCGTGCCGTCCTTGATCGCGTATTGCACGTTCATCAATCCGCCGACATTGAGCGCGCGGGCAAGGGCCGCCGTCTGCCGCTCCAGCTCTTCGACCAGCTCCGAAGGCAGCGAGTGAACGGGGAGCGAGCAGGCCGAGTCGCCCGAATGGATGCCGGCCTCCTCGATGTGCTCCAATATGCCCGACACGAAGGTCGCCTTGCCGTCGCAGAGGCAGTCGACATCGACCTCGATTGCGCCCGAGAGATAGGTGTCGAACAAAAGCGGGTTCTTGCCCAGCAGCGTGTTGATCTGGCCGGTCTTGTCGTTGGGGTATTTCTGCTTGATGTCCTCCGGCACCAGGCCGGGCACGGTGTCGAGCAGGTAGGATTGCAGCATGCCCTCGTCATGGATGATCTGCATGGCGCGGCCGCCCAGCACATAGGAGGGGCGCACCACCAGGGGGAAGCCGAGCTCGCCGGCGACGAGGCGGGCCTGCTCGACCGAATAGGCGATGCCGTTCTTCGGCTGGCTGAGATTGAGCTTGTGCAAGAGCTTCTGGAAGCGGTCGCGGTCCTCCGCCAGATCGATCATGTCGGGCGAGGTGCCGAGGATCGGGATGCCGGCCTTCTCCAGCGCATCGGCGAGCTTCAGCGGCGTCTGGCCGCCG
Organism: Mesorhizobium sp. B1-1-1; assembly: GCF_006442955.1. Classification (NCBI taxonomy): domain Bacteria; kingdom Pseudomonadati; phylum Pseudomonadota; class Alphaproteobacteria; order Hyphomicrobiales; family Phyllobacteriaceae; genus Mesorhizobium; species Mesorhizobium sp. B1-1-1. The sequence goes on along the minus strand of NZ_VFWW01000010.1, from coordinate 50,276 downwards.
AATTGGACGATGACGCCGACCAGCTCGCCCGAGGCCTGCTCGGCGCGCAGGATCTCCAGCACGTCCTCCGCCGTCAGGGGATCGAAATAGAGCCGGTCCGACGTGTCGTAGTCGGTCGACACGGTCTCCGGGTTGCAGTTGATCATGATCGCTTCATAGCCGGCGTCGCGCAGCGCAAACGCCGCGTGGCAGCAGCAATAGTCGAATTCGATGCCCTGGCCGATGCGGTTCGGACCGCCGCCGAGGATAACCACCTTCTTGCGCGACGACACCTGCGCCTCGTTGGCGAGCGCGCCGGCGAAGGGCACTTCATAAGTGGAGTACATGTAGGCGGTGGGCGACGCGAACTCGGCCGCACAGGTGTCGATGCGTTTATAAACCGGATGAACGTCGAGCTTTTCGCGAATCTTCTGAACGACTTCCACGTCGCTCTTCGTCAGCGACGCGAGGCGGGCATCCGAAAAACCCATGGCCTTCAGCATGCGCAGATTGGCGGCGTCCTCAGGCAGACCGTGCTCGCGGATGCGGGCTTCCATGGCCAGGATGCCGGCGATCTGCTCGAGGAACCACGGATCGATCTTGCACATTGCGTGCACGTCTTCGAGCGAGGTGCCCATGCGGATCGCCTGCGCCACCATGCGCAGCCGGTCGGGCGTCGGCGTGCCCAAGGCGGCGCGGATCGCGTTGCGGTCGTCGGCGCTGTTGGCGGAGCCAAGGCCGGGGATCTCGATCTCGTCGAGGCCGGTGAGGCCGGTCTCCAGACCGCGCAAAGCCTTCTGCAAGGATTCCTGGAAGGTGCGGCCGATGGCCATGACTTCGCCGACCGACTTCATGGCGGTGGTCAGCACCGGCTCGGCGCCGGGGAATTTTTCGAAGGCGAAGCGCGGGATTTTCGTGACGACGTAGTCGATGCTGGGCTCGAACGAGGCGGGCGTGGCGCCGCCGGTAATGTCATTCTCGAGCTCGTCCAGCGTGTAGCCGACGGCAAGCTTGGCGGCGATCTTGGCGATCGGGAAACCGGTCGCCTTGGAGGCCAGTGCGGAGGAGCGCGAGACGCGCGGGTTCATCTCGATGACAACAAGGCGGCCATCGGCCGGGTTGACGGCGAACTGCACGTTGGAGCCGCCGGTCTCGACGCCGATCTCGCGCAGCACCGCGATCGAGGCGTTGCGCATCATCTGGTATTCCTTGTCGGTCAAGGTCAGCGCCGGCGCGACGGTGATGCTGTCGCCCGTGTGCACGCCCATCGGATCGATGTTCTCGATGGAGCAGACGATGATGCAATTGTCCGCTCTGTCGCGGACGACCTCCATTTCGTATTCCTTCCAGCCGAGCACGCTCTCCTCGATCAGCACTTCGGTGGTCGGCGAGGCGTCGAGGCCGGACTGAACGATGTCGAAGAATTCGGCCCTGTTGTAGGCGATGCCGCCGCCGGTGCCGCCCATGGTGAAGGAGGGGCGGATGATGGCGGGCAGGCCGACATGGTCGAGCGCCTGGGCGGCGATCGCCATGGCATGGCTGATGTAGCGCTGCTTGCGGTCGCCTTCGCCGAGGTTCCAGCTTGTCTCCAGCGCGTCGAGCGCGGCGTCGAGGTTGTCGGGCTTTTCGGCCTTCAGTGCCGCGCGCTCGGCCTCATGCGTCTTGCGGTCGGCGTTCTTGACGTCGGTGGCGTTGGCCAGCATCGACTTCGGCGTTTCCAGGCCGATCTTCTTCATCGCCTCGCGGAACAGCGCCCGGTCCTCGGCCTTGTCGATGGCCGTGGCGTCGGCGCCGATCATCTCGACATTGTAGCGCTCCAGCACGCCCATGCGGCGCAGCGACAGCGCGGTGTTGAGCGCGGTCTGGCCGCCCATGGTCGGCAGCAGCGCGTCGGGCCGCTCCTTGGCGATGATCTTGGCCACGACTTCGGGGGTGATCGGCTCGATATAGGTGGCATCGGCCAGTTCCGGATCGGTCATGATGGTGGCCGGGTTGGAATTGACCAGGATGACGCGGAAACCCTCTTCCTTCAGCGCCTTGCAGGCCTGGGTGCCGGAATAGTCGAATTCGCAGGCCTGGCCGATGACGATGGGGCCGGCCCCGATGATCAGGATCGACTTGATGTCGGTGCGTCTTGGCATCTTTATGAATTCCGTTCGGCGAGCGGCTTGCACGAAAAACCGGGACGGGAGACCCGGCCGGTTGTGCTTGCGATTCTGGTATCAGGCTAGGAGGGCCTTATAGGGAAGAGTTTTGCCTGATGTAACCCCGAAAATGAGGGCAGTAGGGCAGTAGGGCAGTAGGGCAGTAGGGCAGTAGGGCAGTAGGGCAGTAGGGCAGTAGGGCAGTAGGGCAGTCACTCCAGGCACTTCACACAGCCCTACTGCCCTATTGCCTTCCAAACTAATGCCCAAACGCCACCGCGTCCGTAATCTCGAATCGCTCCGAGACGCCGACGCGGATCATGCTGAGGCTGCCTTCGCGGGTGAAGCGGAAATCGCTGTCGCCGTCGGAGCCGGCGGGCAGTCCGCCATAGAAGGAGATGACGCGGCTGCCGCCGTCCGGCCAGGTCACGGTGACATCGGCCTTGTCGCTGCCCTTGTGCTCGACGCTTGCCGCGCAAAGGGTCATCGGCTGGCCGACATTGCGCGCACAGGGAATTTCAATGGCGGCGCCTCCGGCGGTGGCCTCCGCCTGTGCCGGATTCTCCCCAGTGCGCGGTTCATTCGCCACCAGCGCCAGGCCGTAAGCATCCTGCATGGCGATCACCGCGGCGGATTTCGGCGTGGTTGCGGGGGCAGCCGCATTGTCGGCTCCGCCTAGCCGCGCCGTCAGGTCGGGCGGCTGAGCGGCCGCGGGGCTGGCGGCGCCGAGCGCCTGGCCTGCATTGTTGGTCGCGGCAGCGGCCGCATCCGCCTGATCCGGATCGGGCGGCGAAGCCGGATTGACGGGGTTCAGGTAGCGGGCAGGGGTCCAGCCGCTGATTTTCGGGTTCTCGGCCTCGACCTTGCACCATTGCCGGCCGTCTACGTCGATGCAGCCGAGATTGTTCACGCTGGCGCCATTGGCCAGACGCGCCTCGGTCTTGCCGATCGGCGATGGCTGGGCGCGGACGTTGAGGAGATCGTCGGGGGCGAGGCCGGTGACGATGGAGATGAACGGCCCCTCTTCGGCATGGGCCACCGTCAGAAGCAAAGGAGCGGCGATCAGCGCGAAGAGCGTCGTTCGGAGCGTAGACCAGCGCTTCATCGCTTCGCCGTGGCCGATAGATTGCATTACCAAAGGCACCGCCAGATACGAAAACGCCGCCACACGCGAAGCCGATTTTATAGGCGACGACGCTGCGCCATGTCCAGAAGCGAGATTTTCTTCCGGCAGGGACGGAGCTGCGTGAGGGCGATGATCGGAGGAGCGGGGGAGCGAGCAGCCTGGCGGCATGAATGCAAAGAGCATTCAGCCCTGGCGGCATGAATGCAAAGAGCATTCAGCCTGGCGGCATGAACGCAAAAAGCATTCAGCCGGGCGGCATGAATGCGAAGAGCATTCAGCCGGGCATGAAGCCGGTTCGCAGCGCATGGGCCCATTCGGGCCGTCCCGCCTGTTCGGCTTGGCTGGCGGCCGCCTCGTGATCGTAGTCGACGGCGATGGCCTCGAAACGGTCGGGCCGGCCGGGCTCGCCTGAAGTGACGATGCCATAGCGCGCATGCGGCGCGCCCTGCTCGGAGGAATGCGCCGGCGACGTCGAGTCTTCATAGGCGGGACAGCCGACGCTGCCCGGGTTGAAGATCACCGGACCGCCGGGCAAGCGGATCAGTTCGGCCCGGTGGCTATGGCCGCACAGGGCCAGGCGGCAGGCCGGATCGAGCGCCTTCAACCGCCGCCGGATCGCCGCCAGCGGCGCACGCACCAGCCGGCCATCGGTGATCGCATCGAGCAGGTATTTCTCGTCATGATCGGGCCTGGCATGGAAAGCGATCACGCCGGGCGCGATCTCCAGCGTCAGAGGCTGGGCGAACAGCACCTCGCGCTGCGCCCCGGTCAGCCGTTCCCGCGCGTAGATGTCGGAGGCCCACATGGTCTCATCGGCCGGATCGGCGGCGACGCGGCGGTCATGATTGCCGCGCACGGTCGGCAGGTCCAGCGCTTCCAGCCGCGCAAACGTCTCGCGCGGCCAGAGCGGACCCGAAACGCTGTCGCCGAGATTGACCGTGATATCCGCGCCGCCGCGCCGCTCGAGGTCGGCGAGCACGGCGTCAAGCGCCAGCACATTGCCGTGGATATCGGCGAGGACAGCAATGCGCATGGGAACTCCGGTTGTGAGGCAGCGTTTCCTCTCCCCACTGCCGTGGGGCGAGAACCCAGATCCCGCGAGTCAGGCCGTCACTTCGATATCATGGCCGCCGACGGCCGGCAGCGCTGGATCGTCGCCTGCGGCGGCAATAATGCTGTCGAGCAGGCCGGGGAAGCGGGCATCGAGATCGGCGCGGCGCAGCGTGATCATGCGGTTGGTGCCGGCCACTTCTGCGCGGGTCACGCCGGCCTCGCGCAGCTTTGCCAGGTGGTAGCTCAAATTGGTCTTGGAGGCGAGATCGAGGAATTTGCTGCAGTTCAGCGGCACGCCTTCCTTGCTGGCGAGATAACGCACGATCGCCAGCCGCGTCGGGTCGCCGAGCACGGCGAGCACGATCGGCAGGCTGATCTGGTCCGTATTGGGATGTGGCAGGCTCATGGCTGCAACCTAAGCACAGTTCCGGCCGATTTCAACGCACCCGCTCCGCGTCTGCCGTGCACACCGCTCTCCCTTTCACGATCGTGCTGACACAGGGCTGTCAGGATGGTTGTGCTATTTTTTCCTGGCTTCATTGACATCCTGCCGGGTTATGTCCAATTGTTCAATAACCTTTGAACTAAGGACACATCGCCATGGACAAGCGGATCTTCTGGCTTGCGCTCGGATCGTTTGCGATCTCGACCGAAGGCTTCGTCGTCTCCAGCCTTCTGCCCGACATCGCCAGGGATGCCGGCATCTCCGTTCCGCTCGCCGGCACGCTGATCACCGCCTTCGCGCTCGCTTATGCGGTCGGCACGCCGATCCTGGCGACGCTGACCGGCGAATGGGACCGGCGCCGCGTCATCCTGTGGACGCTGGTGTTCTTCGTCATTGGCAACGTTGCCGCGGCCTTGAGCTCCTCCTTCGAAGTGCTGCTCGCCGCGCGCATCATCATGGCGCTGTCGTCTGGCCTGTTCGCGGCGACCGCGCAAGGCACGGCGGTGGCGCTGGTCGATGACCATCACCGGGCCCGCGCCATTGCCGTCGTCGTCGGCGGCACCACGGTGGCGGTAGCGGTGGGCGCCCCGCTCGGCGCGCTGGTCGCGGCGATAGCCGGCTGGCGCGGCACGTTCTATGCCATCGCAGGCCTCGGCGCGCTCGCCGGCGCCATCCTCTGGTATCGGCTGCCGCGCGGCATCATCGGCACCAAGCTGCCGCTGAAGCGCCGGCTGGCGGCGGCAATGCGTCCCGGCGTGATGCCGATCCTGGTGACGACCACGCTTGCCCTCATCGGCGCCTTCACCGTGTTCAGCTTCATCGCGCCGCTGGCCATCGAAGCCAGCGGGCTCTCCCCGATAGCGCTGCCCGGCATGCTGCTCGCCTTCGGTGTCGGCGCCGTCATCGGCAACATCGCCGGCGGCCAGGCCGCGGACCGGTTTGGCGCGACGCGCACCGTCGGCTGGTCGCTGGCGCTGAGCGCTGCCATGCTCGTCACCTTCTCGCTGATCCCGGCCTTTCTGCCGCATCATCTCGCCGGGCCGGCGCTGATGGGCATGATGGTGCCATGGGGCATCGTCGGCTGGGCCTTTCCGCCGGCGCAGGCGAGCCGCATCATCAAGCTCGCCCCCGACGCTGCCCCGATCGTGCTGTCGCTCAATGCCTCGGCGCTCTACCTCGGCGTGGCGCTCGGCGCGGTGGTTGGCGGCGCCGTGCTGCGCTATGGCGGTCCGGCCGATCTGGGCCTCATCGCGGCCGTCTTCCCCGTCGTCGGGCTCGGCATCGTGCTGGCCGGCCGGATGCTGGCGCGGCCGGTCGCCATGCCGGCGGAGTAGAGGGCGCCGAGCTTTTCGTCACTGGTTCTTACGCGGCCGCTTCAACTGGAGGGAGCGGCCGCCGGCGTTTCGAGGTCCAGAGAGGCCACATCATCCAGCGTCGCACGCAGCTTCGCGGCTTGCTCCGCGCCGATCATCTCCTCGAAGCGCTGCTGGGCGACACTCCACAGCCTGATCGCCTCTTCGAGCTTGGCCTGGCCGTGCGGCGTCAGCCGGACGCGCTTGACGCGGCGATCGTCCTTATCGGGGAAAGTTTCGACATAGCCGTCGCGGACCAGCGGCTTCAGCGTATGGCCGAGCGCCGAGAGATCCATGATCAGCGCCTCGGCAACGGTCCCCATCGCCGGTTCGCTGCTGGCACTGATCTGAAAGAGCAGGCCAAATTGCGTGCCTTTCAGCCCGGAAGGCGCAAGCGCGTCGTCGTAGAAGCGGCCGAGCCTGCGCGCGGTGCGCCGCAAGGTGGCATTGTTGCATCGGCTGAATCCCGGTTGCTGAAGATCGGTCATGTCAACTCCTCGCTGGCAAAGCCTGTGCCAGCCTGCCGCAGAAATAGTTTTCGCGGCCGCCGTTGACAAGATAGTGGCATATACCTACTTCGCCGAAAGTGGCATATGCCACCAATTGACGATCGAGAAGCTCGGCAGCCGGCGCATCCGTCGAAGCCGAACCAGAGCGAAGAGCGCGAAAGGAACAGGACAATGAGCAAGAATGAGAACAAGGGCACCGCCGTCATCACCGGCGCTTCCTCCGGCATCGGCGCTGTCTATGCCGACCGGCTGGCGGGGCAGGGCTATGACCTGGTGCTGGTGGCGCGCCGCGCGGACCGGCTCGAGGAATTGGCTGAAAGGCTGCGCTATGCCTACAGCCGCAAGGTCAGCGTGATCAGTGCCGATCTGGCCAACGACGATGATGTGCGGCGGGTGGAGCGGACGGTGTCGACGGATGACAGCGTCACGCTGTTGGTCAACAATGCCGGGCTTGGTGGTGCGCAGGTGGTTGCGACGGCGGACGCCGATGCGGCTGAACGCATGATCAAGGTCAATGTGATCGCCCTGACGCGGTTGACGCGTGCTGTGCTGCCGGGATTTCTCGCGCGCAACCGCGGCGCTATCGTCAACATCGCCTCGGTGCTGGCCTTTGACACCTCGTTCGGCGGCATCTACAGCGGCACCAAGGCCTATGTCGTCAACTTCACCGAAGCCCTGCAGCGCGAGGTTGCCGGCACCCATGTCCAGGCGCAGGTGGTGCTGCCGGGGGCGACCCGGACCGATTTCTGGGAAGTCGCGGGAAGCGATATCGACCAGCTTCCGAAGGAAATCATCATGACCGCCGACGATATGGTCGATGCTGCCCTTGTCGGCCTGGCCAGGGGCGAAGCCGTCACCGTGCCCGCGCTTGCCGATACGGCCAAGCTGGACGCCTTCCTTGGCGCCCGGCAGACCTTCTACGGCAGCCTGCACGCCGACAAGCCAGCCGCACGCTACGCGGCTTGACAGGATTCGGGTTCCTCGCCTCGCCTTGCGGGGGCGAGGAACCCAGGTTCTGCAGGCCCATCTTACGCCTGCCGCCACATCGGAATGATCGATGCCGCCAGCACCAGGCCGAGCAGGATATTGAGCGCGCGCCATTGCTGCTCGGTCTTCAGCAGCCGGGCGAGCAGCATGCCGGCCACACACCATAGCGACAGCGAGAAGGCGGCGGTGAGGCCGAAGGTGGAGCCGAGCAGCAGGGCCAGCCGCGCCGGCCCGTCGGCGAGTGCGGCGAAGGATGCCGCGGCTCCAAGCCCCATCGCCCAGCCCTTGGGGTTCAGCCACTGAATGCCGGCACCGCCGAGAAAACTGTTCGGTTTGATCATCGTCACATCGAGCTTGGGGGCCCCCGCACGGCCGATCTTGAGCGCCAGCCAGACGAGGTAGAGCGAGCCGGCGATCTTCATGGCAAGCTGCAAGGACGGCATGGCGAGAAGCAGGCCGGCCAGCCCGGCGGCCGCCGCCCCGGTGACGGTGGCCAAGCCGGCCGCGCTGCCGACCACCAGCGGGATGGAGCGGCGAAAGCCGAACTGCGCGCCCGACGCCGTCGACAAGGTGGTGGCGATGCCGGGCGTGCTGGTCGCCATCAGGGCGAACAGGATCAGGGGGATGACGGGTTGGAGCATGCGGCGTCCTCAGTCGGAGGCCCCATGGTAGATGCAGCCGAATATCAGTAAATGCAATATTTGCGATGATGGGCATTAGCATCTATAATGCAGGCATGATCCGCAACCTCGATACGACGCTCATGCGCACCTTCGTCACCGTCGCCGACAAGGCCAGCATGACGGCGGCGGCCAATGCGCTGCACCTGACGCAAGGCGCCGTCAGCCAGCAAGTCCGGCGGCTGGAGGAGGCGCTCGGCCGCAGCCTGTTCGAGCGCGACCGGCGCGGCTTGCGGCTGACCTCTTCCGGCGAGCGGCTGTTCGGCAAGGCAAAGCGGCTGCTCAGCCTCAACGACGAGATCTGGGCCGAAATGGCTGCCAATGTCGTGGCCGGCCAGGTGCGGTTCGGCGTGCCTTACGACCTTGTCGGCACGACGCTGGCGCCGGTGCTGAAAGCCTATGCGCAAACCTATCCGCAGGTCGAGATATCGCTGGTCTGCGCCTCCTCGCCGGAATTGGCCGCGGCGCTCGCGGCCGGCACTATCGACCTGGCGGTCATCGAGGAGCGGGTGGGGGCATCGGATGGCGAGTGCCTCGCCATCGATCGGCTGGTGTGGGTCGGCGCCAAGGGCGGTGTCGCGCGCGCCAAGCGCCCCCTACCGGTCTCGATGGTCGCCGACAGCTGCGCCTTCCGGCCGGTTGTGCTTTCGGCGCTCCACGAGCATGGGCTGGAATGGCGCACCGTGTTCGAGAACGGCAATATCGACGCGACGACCGCAACGGTGCGTTCCGATCTGGCCGTCACCACCTGGCTGGCCTCCACGGTGCCGGCCGATCTCGACATATTGCCGTCCGAGTCCGGCCTGCCGCCGCTGCCGAATTTCTCGATCAACCTGCATCTGCCGAGGCACGGCGTCGGCCCGGCGGCGCAAGCGTTCGCACGGCATATACGCGACGGGCTGGCGCGCCGGCCGCAGGCGGCTTGAGGGAATTTTCAGAACCTGGTTTCCTCTCCTCCACGTTCGTGGAGGAGAGGAAAAGAAGCGTTTACTTCCAGGTCCTGCGCCGCTCGAGCTCGGCGTCGGATGGCTCCCCCGTGACAAAGGAACCGGTCTTGATTTCGCCGGCGCGCTCGTAGGTCGCCATGATGACGCCGGTGCTGGAAGCCTGCGAGCGGGTCAGCTTGAAGGCGGCCGGCATCGCGTCATCGCCGAACAGCCGCTTGCCCTTGCCCAGCAACAGCGGGAAGATCATCAGCCGAATCTCGTCGATCAGCCCATTGGCGAGCAGGGTCTGGATCAGATTGGCCGATCCCTGGATGAGCAGGTCAGGTCCATCTTCCTGTTTGAGGCGGCGCAACGCCGGGACGATATCAGGCCCAAGCGATTGCGTGTTCTGCCAGGTGAGCGAATCCGGACGATGCGTCGCTACGTATTTGGTCGCAGGGTTGAAGGCATCCGCGATCGGATCTTTCTGATACGGCCAGTATGCGGCGAATATGTCGTAGGTTCTGCGGCCGAGCAACAGGGCGAAGGGTTTGGAGAATAGTTCATCCATTGCCGCGCCCGCCACTTCGTCAAAATAGTGGAACGTCCAGCCGCCGAACTTGAAGCCGCCGACGGGATCCTCCTCCGGGCCGCCCGGCGCCTGCATGACGCCGTCGAGGCTGACGAATGTCGCCGCTATGATCTTTCTCATGGGATGCTCCTCCTGTTTCGATCCACGCCGTCAGGGCCGGACTTCAGCCCAAGGACGGATGACTGGCTGGCCGTCCGACAGGGCGTGCCGAATTTCGGTTCGTCAGACCCGAGGCCGCGCATCGAGGCTGCGTGACGAAAACCAGACATGCTCAAAGATCGCGGTGGCGGTGCGGTCCGGCAACTTGTCCGCTGTCAGCCAGATCGAGCGGCTGCGCGCGGCCTGGTCGCGCGTCGGGATTTTTGCCGCGAGACTTGCAACCGACGCGCCGGAGCAAGGGATGAACCAGGAGCGCATGAAAGGGTCGCAGGCAAAACCGTTTTCGGTGCGGGTCACCAGAACGGCCAGGGGAACGCGCTCGGCCGGGCGCCACGGGAAGATCATGCGGCCGTCCGGCTTCAGCGCCTTGAGCCAGCCGGGTGGAGGTGCCGCGACGCCGGCATTGACATAGATGACGTCCGACGGCGGCAAATCCGATGTGACGGCATCGCCAGGAATGACAGTGACGTTCTCGTAGCCCGCAAGGTTTGCCTTTGCCCGCGAGGCAAGATCGGCGTCCAGTTCGAAGGCGGCAACGGTGCCGCCAGGTGAAACCAACCTGGCCAGCAAAGCCGTGTAGTAGCCGGTGCCGGCGCCGATGTGAGTGACAGCCTCGCCGGGCCTGGGCGCGAGTTTCCCGATCCACATGGCGTGCAGGAACGGCTCGCCATTGTTGATGCCCTTGTCGGCATCGAGCACCACCAGCACGTTCTGATAGATGAAGCGCGGGTCGGCGCTCGGGGTCTCGACCGCGCCTTGGCCGGCGACGATCGTCCATGGGCCGGGACCGAGAAACGCCTCGCGCGGCACGGCCGCGAACACCTCTTCAAGACGCGGATCGGCGGAACGCGCCTGGGCAGCCATCAGCTTGGCATAGAAGCTTCGGGATTGGGCTATCGTGGTCATGATCGACCGAGAAATAGCGCGGGCCGCGTCTTTGTCGCGGCCGATCTCAGCCGATCCCGAACAGCGTGTCGTAGAGCAGCTTGAAGTTGAGCACCAGGATGATGGCGGCGACCACCCAGGCGAGCGCCGCAACGCCGCGCGGGATGGCAAGGCTGCCCATCTTCTTCCTGTCAGAGACGAACTGGACCAGCGGGATTACCGCGAAGGGCAGTTGCATCGACAGGATCACCTGGCTGAACACCAGCAACTGGCCGGTGCCCTTTTCGCCGTAGAGCGCGGTGACGACCACCACGGGGATGATGGCGAGGCCGCGCGTCAGCAGGCGCCGCGCCCATTGCGGAATGCGCAGGCGCAGGAAGCCTTCCATGACGATCTGGCCGGCAAGCGTGGCGGTCACCGTCGAGTTCAGGCCGGAGGCGAGCAGCGCCACGGCAAACAGGATCGAGGCGATGCTCAGGCCGAGCAGCGGCGACAGCAGTTCGAAAGCCTGGCCAATCTCGGCGACGTCCTGGTGGCCGGTGTTGTGGAAGGCGACCGCCGACACGATCAGGATCGAGGCGTTGACGAACAGGGCCAGCATCAGGGCGATGGTCGAGTCCGTCGTTGCCCATTTGATGGCGTCGCGCTTGCCCTCGTCGGTGCGTTCATAGGCGCGGGTCTGCACGATTGAGGAGTGCAGATAGAGATTGTGCGGCATGACGGTGGCGCCGATGATGCCGATGGCGATGTAGAGCATCGCCGGATTGGTGACGATTTCGGATGACGGCACGAACATCGAATGCAGGATCGTGCCGGCCGGCGGCGCGGCGACGAAGATCTGGATGGCAAAGCAGCTGAAGATGATGATCAGAAGCGCGATGACGAAGGCTTCGAGATAGCGGAAGCCCTTGTTCATCAACAAAAGCACCAGGAAGGCGTCGAGCGCGGTGAGCATGGCGCCGCCGATCAGCGGAATGCCGAACAGGAGCTGCAGCGCGATCGCGGTGCCGATCACTTCGGCGAGGTCGCAGGCGATGATGGCGAGCTCGCAGGCGATCCACAGCACGAAGTTCACCGGACGCGGGTAGTAGGCGCGGCAGGCCTGGGCGAGGTCGCGGTCAGTGGCGATGCCGAGACGCGCGGCCAGCGCCTGCAGCAGGATCGCCATCAGGTTGGACAGCATGATGATGAACAGCAGCGTGTAGCCGAACTGGGCGCCGCCGGCGAGGTCTGTCGCCCAGTTGCCCGGGTCCATATAGCCGACCGAGACCATGTAGCCCGGCCCCATGAAGGCAAACAGGCGACGGAACCAGACGCCCGAATTCGGCACGGCGATCGAGGAATTGACCTCGCGCAGACTCGGCTGCTCGTCGCCTGGCCTGTCGAACCGCCACGCGGGTCTGGCTATGGCGGTGGCGTCGGTCTCGGACATGGCGAATTCCGCTTGATGCAATGGATGATGTCTCCTATCTATGTCGCGGCTCAACATTATGCAATATGCTATATTTCATTGATCATGCTTTTGTGATGTGATCGATCGTGCTCCGACGCGGCGGCGATGCGGTTGCGCCTGGGCCCGAATGCAAATAAACGCCAGGATTGTGGGGGCCCGTGCTATGAATGCGGGCCGATTCAATCTTCGGGCAGCCAAGGAGGAGCGCATATTGGCGCTGAAGAACAGACCGGTCCCGCGTGAGCCGCTGCCCGATGCCGATGTCCATTCGGAAGGGTTCCGGCAGACGCGCGAAGCGCGCCGCAGCGCGCTGGTCGAGGACTATGTCGAGTTGATCGCCGACCTGATCGAGGACGGCAACGAGGCTCGCCAGGTCGACATCGCGGCCAGGCTGGGGGTCGCCCAACCGACAGTGGCCAAGATGCTGACCAGGCTGTGTGCCGACGGGCTGGTCTCCAGAAAGCCTTATCGCGGCGTGTTCTTGACCGAAGCAGGTCGCAAGGTCGCGGAAGAGAGCCGCATTCGCCACCAGACGGTGGAGGCTTTTTTGCGTTCGCTCGGCGTCAGCGCCGAGACGGCGCGCATCGATGCCGAGGGCATAGAGCACCATGTCAGTGCCGAGACGCTGGAAGCGTTCCGCAAGGCGATGACGGCGGGCTAGGGACTTTGCCAAGCCGTTGGCTCGTTTCGCCGGCGATGCCATAGACATTCCACAGTCGCGGCCAGAGCAGCGGAGCCAACATGCCAGCACGGCCACGGCTGCGAAAAATGCTGTGACTTGGCGCAACCATTGAGATAATTGTTTATGAGGTGGAGCCGGCCTCGCGCCGGATCGACCAGTAAATTCGCAGCGCGGGGAGTTGCCATGCTCTGGAGAGGCCGTCGTCAGAGTGACAATGTCGAGGACCAGCGCAGCAGCGGCGGCGGCGGATTTGGTGGCGGCGGACCCGGCCAGTTCCGCATTCCGATCGGCGGCAGCAGCGGCGGCGGCATGTCGATCTCGACCATCATCATCCTCGTCGTGCTCTATTTCGGCCTGAAAGCCTTCGGCATCGATCCGATCCAGGTGCTGAGCGGCGGCGGTGGAGGCCTGCTGCCTGGCGGCGGCGAGATAACGGACAACAGCGGCAGCCAGGGCGGGGGCACCGGTGCGCCGGCTTCCGACGAGATGAAGCAGTTCGTGGCAACCGTGCTGGCCGAGACCGAGGACACATGGACAGGCATTTTCAAGGCCAACGGACTGACCTATGAGGACCCCAAGCTGGTGCTGTTCAGCGGGCAGATCCGCTCGGCCTGCGGCTTCGCCTCGTCGGCGGCCGGACCGTTCTATTGCCCCGGCGACCACAAGGTCTATCTCGACATGACATTCTTCCAGCAGCTGGACCAGCAGTTCGGCGCCTCGGGCGAGTTCGCGCGGGCCTATGTGATCGCGCATGAGGTCGGCCATCACGTGCAGAATCTGACCGGCATCATGTCCAAATTCAACCAGATGCGGCAAAGCATGGGCGAGGCCGAAGCCAATCAAATGTCGGTGCGCGTCGAGCTTCAGGCCGACTGCTTCGCCGGCGTCTGGGCGCATTACACGGCGCAGAAGGGCATATTGGAGCAAGGCGATATGGAAAGCGCGCTCAATGCCGCCAGGCAGATCGGCGACGATACGCTGCAGAAGAAGATGCAGGGCTACGTAGTGCCGGAAAGCTTCAACCACGGCACGTCGGCGCAGCGGCAGACCTGGCTGGCGCGCGGCTACAAGAGCGGCAAGCTTTCCGACTGCGATACGTTCAACAACCCGATCTGAGCATCCGGTTCTTTCACGGGTGACCTGACGGCAAGGATGTCGTCAGGGGGTGTCAGGATGCGAACGTCCTGCTTGTTCCCTCATTGTTCCTGACGGCCTGCTCGCCTATAAGTGCCTCCGCCTGCGCGCCAGGCGCCGGGAAGGAGCAGACGAAACCATGATCGATCCCAAAACCGCCAAGCGGGGGCTTGCGCTCGTCTTCACGACGCTGCTCCTCGACATCATCGGATTCGGCATCATCATGCCGGTGCTGCCGGCCTACCTGCAAGAATTGACCGGCGTCGGCGTCTCGGAGGCGGCGATCGAGGGCGGATGGCTGTTCTTCGTCTATGCGGCCATGCAGTTCTTCTTCGCGCCCGTCATGGGCGGGTTGAGCGACCGGTTCGGCCGGCGGCCGATCCTTCTCGCCTCCGTGCTGACGTTTTCCATCGACAATCTGATCTGCGCCATAGCCTGGTCCTACCCGATGCTGTTCATCGGGCGCGTGCTGGCCGGCATTTCAGGCGCCAGCTATTCGACCACATCAGCCTTCATCGCCGACATCTCGAACGATGAGAACCGGGCCAAGAATTTCGGCCTGCTCGGCATCGCCTTCGGCGTCGGCTTCGTCATCGGGCCGGTCCTTGGCGGGCTGCTCGGCACCTTCGGGCCGCGCGTGCCGTTTTATTTCGCCGCCGGACTTGCCTTTGTGAACTTCCTGATCGCGCTGTTCCTGCTGCCCGAAACGCTCGATGAAAAGCACCGCCGGCGCTTCGAGTGGAAACGCGCCAACCCGGTCGGCACGCTTCTGCAGATGCGCCAATATCAAGGCATTGGCTGGATCGGGCTCGTCTTCTTCCTGATGACGCTCGGCCACATGATGTATCCGGCGGTCTGGTCGTTCGTCTCCAACTATCGCTATGGCTGGAACGAGCAGCAGATCGGTTTTTCGCTCGGCGCTTTCGGCCTGTGCGGAGCCATCGTCATGGCAACGGTGCTGCCACGCATCATTCCCAGGCTTGGCGAGTGGAGGACGGCGGTGATCGGTCTGGCGTTCACGGCGCTCAGTGCTTTCGGCTACGCCTTCGCGACGCAGGGTTGGATGATTTATGCGGTGATCGTCGTCGGCTGCCTGGAAGCGCTGGCCGACCCGCCGCTCAGGAGCCTCGCCGCCGCCAAGGTGCCGCCTTCGGCGCAGGGTGAATTACAAGGCGCGATGACGTCGATCTTCTCGATCACATCGATCGTCACGCCGCTGCTCTATACCGCGATCTTTTCCTGGTTCACCGGGCCAAGCGCGCCAGTGACCTTCGGCGGTGCGCCTTACCTGGTTGGCGCGGTTTTCCTAGTGCTGGCGCTCGTTGTCTTCGTTACGAAAGTGGCGAGGCCCGCGGCACTCGGAACCGTCACCAAAGGCGTCGCGGAAGATGGGGCACGAATATGAGGATCTGTCGGAACTAAGCCCGTTCGGCCAGCAGTTCCTCGCCGCGCTTTTCGCGGATCAGGTTGACGAAGCGGCGGAACAGATAATGCGAATCCTGCGGGCCGGGCGAGGCCTCGGGGTGGTGCTGGACCGAGAATACCGGCCGGCCTGTCAGCGCGATGCCGCAATTCGAGCCGTCGAACAGCGAGACATGGGTTTCCTCGACGCCTGACGGCAGCGAGTCGGCGTCGACGGCAAAGCCGTGGTTCATCGAGACGATCTCGACCTTGCCTGTAGTGTGGTCCTTGACCGGATGGTTGGCGCCGTGATGGCCCTGATGCATCTTGGCGGTCTTGCCGCCCAGCGCCAGCGCCAGCATCTGGTGGCCGAGGCAGATGCCGAACACCGGAATCTCGGTCCTGAGCAGGTCCTGGATGACCGGCACGGCGTAGGCGCCGGTGGCTTCAGGGTCGCCGGGGCCGTTGGACAGGAAGATGCCGTCCGGCTGCATGGCGAGGATTTCCTCGGCGCCGGTCTTGGCCGGAACCACGGTCACCTTGGCACCAAGCCCCGCAAGCAGGCGCAGGATGTTGCGCTTGACGCCATAGTCGATGGCGACGACATGCATGGAGGGCTCGTCCTGTTCGCCAAAGCCCTCGTCCCACACCCAAGGCGTCTCGCGCCACACCGAGGACTGGCCTGACGTGACCTCCTTGGCGAGGTCGAGGCCGATCAGGCCGGACCACGCGGCGGCGCGGCGTTTCAGGTCGTCGAGATCGAAGACGCCGTCGGTCGCATGCGCGATAACGGCGTTGGGCATGCCCTTTTCGCGGATCAACGCGGTCAACGCGCGGGTGTCGATGCCCGAGAGGGCGACGATGCCGCGCTTCTTCAGCCATTGATCGAGATGGCCGGCAGCGCGGTAGTTGGAGGGATTGGTGACATCGGCCTTGAACACGGCGCCGACGGCACCGGCGCGAGCAGCCGGATTGAGGTCCTCGACGTCTTCGCCGTTGGTGCCGATATTGCCGACATGCGGGAAGGTGAAGGTGACGATCTGGCCGGCATAGGACGGATCGGTGAGGATCTCCTGATAGCCGGTAAGCGCGGTGTTGAAGCAGACCTCGGCGACCGCCGAACCCGTTGCGCCGAGACCGCGACCCTCAATGACGGTGCCGTCGGCCAGCACCAGCAGGGCGGTCGGCTTTTGCGTGGCCCAGGCGGGCGTCATCTCGGCCATGGCGGCACTCCTATCAGGCCGCGCGCTTCAAACTGGCCCGGCGGACCATTTGCGCGGCAAACGGCGCGGAGCGGCGAATTCGCGGCCTCCACGCACTCAAGCTTCAGTTCATGCAAGGCCCAGTACATAGGGGAAGGGGGCAGGTCGGTCAATGATGATGGGAAATGCTGCTGCGATTTATTTCATTGAGCAATATCATAGGCTTGCCTCGACATATCAGGGTTTGCGTTGGTCTGCAGCCGGCGCTATTGTCCGCGCCGACCGAAGGAGAGAGCACGATGCGCGCAAAAATCGCCGAATCCCTGAAGAGCGCGATGAAGGCGCAGGACAAGCAGCGGCTGCCGACATTGCGGCTGATCCAGGCCGCCATCCACGATCGCGATATCGCCAATCGCGGTGCCGGCAAGGAACCGGCCAGCGACGAGGAGATCCTGCAGATCCTGGCCAAGATGGTGAAGCAGCGCGAAGAATCGGCCAAGGCCTTCGAAGACGGCAAGCGTCCGGAACTGGCCGCGCAGGAGCGCGGCGAGATGGAGATCATCCGCGATTTCCTGCCGACGCAGCTCGACGATGCCGCCATCACCGCCGCGGCGCGCGAGGCGATCGCGGCGACCGGTGCCGCCAGCCAGAAAGACATGGGCAAGGTGATCGCGGCGCTGAAGCAGAAATATGCCGGCCAGATGGATTTCGGCAAGGCAAGCGGCATCGTCAAGGGACTGCTGCAGTAGCCGGCGCGACCGTCGGTGCTTGCCTGCCCTATGGAACAACCTTCTGGGGCTCCAACGCGTGGCGCAATGCTGGCGCCTCCTGCTGGATATGATCCCACAAACGGTTGGCGACCGGCCCGTGGGGACGGTCGCGGCGACGCGCAACCACCAGTTCGTCGGTGCGGCCCGGCATATGAGGGCCGGCGATGGACCGCAGGCGTCCATCACGCAGCTCCTCCTCGATCAGGAAGCGTGGCAGGTGGCCCCAGCCGAGGCCCTGCAGGATGATCTCCTTCTTCATGCCCTGGTCGGCGACCAGGCATTGCGGCGCGCCTTCGACCATGAAGTAGTCTTGTTGCGGTGAATGGCGGGCAGTGTCGCGCATCACGCATTGGGTGAGCGCCTGCATCTGGTCGGGTGTGATCGGCGGCTCGATGCGCTCCGGCAGAAAGCCCGGTGCCACCACGGGAATGAACGGCACCTTGCACAAATCGATCCATTCCACCCGCGCATCGCCCTTGTCGATCCAGTGCAGGACCAGATCGGCCTCGTCGTCGAAAAGGCGTTCCCAAGGGCCGCCGACGGCCTCGAAGTGCAGGTGCAGACGCGTGCCGGGACATTGCGCGAAGAACCGCCCGAGCAGGCCCAGCACCTGCGGTCGTGGGCATAGGTCGCCGATCACCACATGGATTTCGCTTTCTTCGCCCATCGAGAGCTGGGCGGCATGCACGCGCAGGCCTTCCAGTTCGCGCAGCAGCGATTGCGCCCGGCGGTGGAACGACAGCCCGGCCTCGGTCGGGCGCACGCGATAGCCGCTGCGGTCCAGGAGAACGAGGTCGAGCTGCCGTTCCAGCTTGGCGACAGCGGCGAATACAGCCGGGTGTGAACGATGCAACAGGGCCGCCGCCGGCTGAAAGCCGCCGGTGCGGATCACGGCGTCGAAGCACTGCAGGTCGTGCAAGGTGAATTCAGCCATGTCAGCTTTGATTACAGAGATTGTCCTGACTTTGTAATATCAACAAACCAACGATCTGACTACGCTCTGTCATTCAACCCTTCCAGAAGGATCTTTCATCATGAGTGAGCTGAATTTTGTGACTGTTGGCGACGGCACGCGCATCGCCTACCGTTTCGACGGCGATGCGCGAAAGCCGGTTCTGATGCTGTCGAACTCCATCGGCACCACGCTGCATATGTGGGATGGACAGGTCGGCGAGTTGTCCAGGCATTTCCATCTTCTGCGCTATGATTTTCGCGGCCATGGCGGATCGAGCGTGCCGGCCGGCGCCTATTCGCTCGATCGGCTCGGCGGCGACGTGATCGAACTGCTCGACGCGCTCGGCCTTGGCCGCGTGCATTTCCTCGGCCTGTCGCTGGGCGGCTTCGTCGGGCAATGGCTCGGCATCCACGCGCCGGAGCGGATCGACCGGCTGATCCTGAGCAACACCTCGTCGCATCTCGGACCGGCAAGCTATTTCGACGAGCGCATTGCCGCCGTCCGGCAGGCGCCCGACATGGCCGAAACCGCCGAAACGTTCCTCAACAATTGGTTCCCGGCAAAAATGGTGGCGGCCAACGAGCCCGTCATCGAGGAATTTCGCGCCATGCTGCTCGCCATCGACCGGCAAGGCCTGGCGGGCCTCTTTGCGGCGGTGCGCGACGCCGACCTTCGCCGCACCGTGGCGCTGATCTCGCGGCCGACGCTGGTGATCGCCGGCGAGCACGACACGGTGACGGCGGCCAGCCACAGCGAACTGATCGCCGCGGCGGTGCCCGGCGCGAAACTGGTCGTCCTGCCGGCGGTTCACCTGTCGAATGTCGAATATCCATCCGGTTTCATGCAGGCGGTGTTCGATTTTCTGCGCTGAGGGATGCGATCCCGTAGACCCCGCATCCCCGGAGCCGGGACGGACCTCACGGCTCCTTGCAGATCGGCACCGGCTGCGGCGGCGGTGCCGGGTGGTCCTTCCTGTATTGGGCAATGATCGGCTCGAGCGTCTTTCGCGGCCAGAATTTCGGCGTGCCGATTTCCTTCAGGCAGGATGCGTTCCAATAGGGGCCAGCGTCCGACAGCGAACGGCCCGCCGCCACGATTTGCGCAACGGCGGCGATGTCGCGCGATTCAGGGTAGATGTAGAGCGTCGTCGGATTGTCCTTCACCATCGGGATGATCTGCTGCGCATCCGCCGCCGACCAACTGGTGCAGCCATTGCTGCGGCCGCCGGCATAATCCACCAGCTTGCCGAACGGCACGTAGCCGTCATGGTCGGCATGCGAACTGGCCGGATCTTTGCGAAGACACATTCCCTTCAGCACTTCCGCCGGATGCCCGCCGATCACGCGCTGCCTGGCGTTCGCGGCCTCGCCCTCGCCATCGAACTGCACGAAGGTACGCATGAAAGCCACGTCTTGCTTCGCTGCGGTGCGATGATAGCCCTTGAACGAGGTTATCGCCTCGCCGATCATATAGGCGCCGCCGGCGGTTAGTGACGAATCCAGCGCATTGCCGAAGTTCTTCGCGCAGCGCTTGCCATTGGCGAAATCTGCGACGCCCTTCAGATTCCGGCCGCTGCCGTGGCCCGCCGAAACGGCGCGAAACGCCTGGCTGGCCTCGCAGATGATGTAATAACGGTGACCCAGTTTGTTGTTGCCCAGATCGCTAGGGCGCGTCGCATCCATGGCGAAGTAGCAGGGATTGTTAACGGCTCCTGCGCCGACTTTCTTCAGGTAAAGCGCTCGGGCCCGCTCCAGGACCACAGCTGAGATCTGGCCATCACCTTCGCCGACATGGGCCTGCAGCCAGGCCGGAATGGCCGAGGGCGCGGCAAAGGACCGTGCCGTCAAAGCGACGACAACGAGGAAGAGGCTGGCGACGACACCCAGCGGGATAGATCTCAACCGCACCAGACCCGTTCTCCTGTCGAAGCGTTTGTGTTTTGGCGGTGAATCACCCCCGGCACGATCATAAATCGGCTTATGCCGGCCGGCGAAACACATCTTGTTCAGCATTCCCGGCACGTATGCGCGTTTTCGACCCGCCAGCATTGGGGTATTGTCTGATTCCGGCGCGCCCACGCCTCCTCCCTCCGTCGGGAAAGCATCATTCATGCGGGGCAATCCGATCATCGAACCGACTGTTCGAGCACCAAGCATAAGGAGGGGTTGCGAAGACTGCTCGCACCAGGAGGTTTGCGATGATTGCGCCCATTTACCATCTGAAGCGTCAAGCCAGGCTGTTGTCCCGCAAGGAGAAGATTCCGCTCCATCAGGCGCTTGACCGTGTTGCAGCCCGCGAAGGTTCTGCGAGTTGGAGTCTGCTTGCGGCCAAGGCAGCCGAGACGACGGCCGCCGGCAGGCTGTTCTCGCGGCTGATGCCCGGCGACCTGGTTCTGGTCGGTGCGCGACCAGGCCACGGCAAGACGCTGATGAGCCTCGAGCTCGCGGTCGAAGCCATGGAGCGTGGCCATCGCAGCGTGTTCTTCTCGTTGGAATACACGCATCGCGATGTGCTGGACCGGTTTCGCGCCATCGGGGCGGACCCCGCCCAGTTCGACCGATTGTTCGCGTCCGACACTTCCGAAGCCATCAGCGCCGACTACATCGTCGAGGTGTTGGGATCGGTGGCGCGCGGGACGCTCGCGGTCATCGACTATCTGCAACTGCTCGACCAGAAGCGGGAAAATCCGGAGCTGATGGACCAGGTCCGGACATTGAAGGCTTTTGCGCGTGACAGGGGCGTGATCCTGGTCTTCATCTCGCAGATCGACCGCTCCTACGATCCGTCAACGAAGCCGTTTCCCGATATCAGCGACGTTCGGCTACCGAACCCGCTGGATCTGTCGCTGTTCAGCAAAGCGTGTTTCCTCAACAAGGGCGCGATCCGCTTCCAGCCCGCTTGAGCGTTCCAGTGGCCATCGCTATGCCTGCTTGGCCTGCGAGGGAGCATGGATCATGATCGAAATCGTCAAGCCCGGGCTCAAGCATCTGGCGTCCTACAAGGCTGCGCTCGAGCGCGGCTGGTCGCCCGACAATGTACGGCTCATGGAGGCAGCTCGCGAGCAGCTTGCCGCAATCGAGGAGGATCCGGCGGCGTTCCTGGCCAGCCTCGATGATCCCGAGGCCAAGGGGCCGCCGATCACCTTGCCTGACGGCAGACAGGTCCCGCGCCTGCCGGGCTTCAGGCGCTGGATGTGGGACGGCGAGACGTCAGGCTCGATCGGCCTGCGCTGGCAGAAGGGCACGTCGGCGCTGCCGCCGCACGTGCTTGGCCATATCGGCTACGCCGTGGTGCCGTGGAAACAGCGACGCGGCTACGCGACGGAAGCGCTGCGGCTTATGCTGGATGAGGCGAGGGCGGTCGGCCTGGCTCATGTCGACATCACCGCAAAACCTGGCAATCCGGCCTCGCACAAAGTGATCCTGGCCAACGGCGGCAGACTGGTCGAACGTTTCCTCGAAGATGCCGCCTATGGCGGAGCGGAGAGCCTGCGGTTCCGCATCGATCTGTAATGCGTTGGAGCTGCGCAGCTGCCGGGCGAGACATGACTGTTCATCGCGTCGTGCTTGCGCCGGTGCACGCCCGGATCAGGCATGATCGGTGGTGGATGTCCTGACGCGGATAATCTACTCAGCCGCTGCCGTCAGCGGTGGCGTGGCGTTGCTGCGCCACTCCCAGATGTGCGAGGCGAGCGCCACCGCGACTGCGACGAGCATCGCCACAGCGCCAAGCAGCGGCAGGCTGCGATAACCGTAACCGCCATTGAGCATGGCGGCACCGAGCGATGCCGCGAGCGCTATACCGACATTGAAGCCGGATGGGATCAGCGAGGAGGCCAGGTTCGAGGCATCCGCAGTCCAGGACAGGATGCGGGTCTGGATCGGCGTACCGATGGCAAAGTTGAGGCCGCCCCAGATGACGATCGCCACGACCATCGGCACGGGATAGGGGCTGACGGCATAGATCACCGCAAGCGTCACCGCCTGCAGGGCCAGCATGGTGATCAGCGAGGGCATCAGCTTCCAGTCGGCTAGCCTGCCGCCGAGGAAGACGCCAAGCGTGGCGCCGACGCCGTTGAGCAAGAGCACCCAGGGCACCAGGTTCTCGTCGAGGCCGGTGATCTCGATCAATGTCGGGGTGACGTAGGTGAACAGGCCGAACTGGCCGATCATCAGCATCAGCATCAGGATCAGCGAGGTCCAGACCTGCTGGCGGGCAAGCACGCGGACCTCGCGGGCGAGGCCGGCGGGTTTGGCCTGATAACCTGTGGTGCGCGGCAAAAGGGCTGCCATGGCAAGCGTGGCCGCCACGCCCAATGCGCACATAACCCAGAAGGTCGCGCGCCAGCCCCAGATGTTGCCGATGGCAGTGCCCGCCGGCACGCCGATCACGTTGGAGACGGTGAGGCCCGACAGGATGACGGCCACCGCCATGCCGCGCTGGTCCTCGCGCACCAGCCCGACCGCCACCACCATGGCGACGCCGAAATAAGCGCCATGCGCGACTGCGACGGCAATGCGCAGAAGCAGCATCGAGGTGAAGTCGGGCGCCAGCGCGCAGGCCGCCTGACCGATGGTGAAGGCGACCGCGAGGCCGAGCAGCAAGGTTTTGCGCGGCAAGGACTTGGTGGCAAGTGCCAGAAGCGGACCGCCGATGGCAATGCCGCAGGCATAGCCGGAGACGAGATAGCCCGATGTCGGAACCGAAACGCCAAGCCCTTGCGCCACCTGCGGCAGCACGCCGGCGATGACGAATTCGGTGGTGCCGAAAGCGAAGGCAGCGATGAACAGGGCGATGAGCGGAAGCGACATGGCGGGAATTAAATCCTCGAATGCAGGCCTCAAACCACGGATGCGCGCTGCCGGCAATCCAGAAATTTTTGTCGCCGCTTTAGCTTTTCTTGATCTCCGGGTTCAAAATCTTGACCCCGGGTTCAGAACGGGGTCTTGCGTCCATAAGGAACCTTCAGCCATGCCCGCTCATGAAAATAATAGAGCAGCGACTTGGTGAAGACTTCTGTCACGCCGATGGCGGCCGCCAGCTCGACGCTTCCGGTCACCACCAGCGAGATGATCATCGTATCGATGGTGCCGGTCACGCGCCACGAAAGCGCCTTGGCGAAACTGCGCGAATGGGTGTCCATCGATCTCCTCCGAAAGCTTTGGCTGATATGCCTAGCCCGAGCGATGGAAACGCGGCAATGGCAATTTTGCCGCCGAAGGACCGACGCCATGCAATTCTGCCGCAATACAATTTTTTCGGCAGAGTGCGGCGCTCTTCCTTCTGCCCTTGTTTGTTGGGAGGTGGCGTCGCAAAGCGAGGTGGGGATGAGGTGTCTCAAAGAAGGGAGAGATGTCGTTGATCAGCTCGCCTTCAACCTGGATCCGCCGAGGAGGCCGCGTTCTTCCAGCACGGGATAGGCCATCGATGCCAGCAGCGAGTTGATCTGTTTGAGATCGCGGATGGTGTCGAGGTGGATCGAACTGGTCTCGACGCTTTTGGCAGTGCCTTCGCGCAGCCGCAGGAAATGACTGGCGCTGGTCTCTTTTTCGGCGTCGCGCAGCCGTTCCTTCTCCAGCACCAATTGGCGAGCCGTCTCGGCATCGCGCGACACCAGCACGTTGAAGGCAAGCCGCGCATTGGCGAGCACCGAAGCGTGGAAGGCGCACAGCTCGCTCCAACCCTCGTCGGTGAATTCCAGTCCACGGTCGAACTTCTTCTTCACATGTACCAGCATGTTGCGCACGATGATGTCGCCGACCTGCTCCAGCTTGACGCAGGCGCCGATCAGTTCCTGGCAGCGCAACGCCTCGTCCTCGGTCAGCGGGTTCTTGGTGACCTTGGCGAGGTAGAGCTTGATCGCCGCGTGCTTGCGGTCGACGCGGTCGTCAAGGGCGGCCAGCGCCTTGATCTTGTCGGCATCGGCGCTCTCGTAGAGCTCGATGATGCGCTTGAGCATG
Source organism: Mesorhizobium sp. B1-1-1 (assembly GCF_006442955.1). Taxonomy (NCBI): domain Bacteria; kingdom Pseudomonadati; phylum Pseudomonadota; class Alphaproteobacteria; order Hyphomicrobiales; family Phyllobacteriaceae; genus Mesorhizobium; species Mesorhizobium sp. B1-1-1. Next base: position 25,882 of record NZ_VFWW01000010.1, on the reverse strand, counting down.
ATCTCGACCGTCTCGCAGACCCGCACCACCTCGCGGGTGGCATTGGCCAGCGCCTGGCTCGGCACGTCGAGCGCGCTTTCGTTGAGCGCCGAGAGTTCGACGACGTCGAGCGTGGCGGCTGGCGTCTTGGTGCCGAGCGCCACGATCTTCTCCGAGGCTCGGTAGACGAGACCCGCCAGCGGCAGGCCGGCGAGCAGGATCAGCACATTGAACAGGATGTGGGCATTGACGATCTGGTCCGCTGCCGTCGCGCCAAGGAACGCGAAATGCGGCCTGAAGATCATGACCAGGATCAGCATGACCAGCGAGCCAAGCCCGCGCATCAAGAGGTTGCCGATCGGCACGACGCGCACTTCGGGGCCGGAGGAGCGGGTCAGCATGGGCGCGATGATCGACGAACCGAGATTGACGCCCAGGATGAGGACGACGCCGAGTTCGGGCGTGATCAGGCCGCGGCCCGCCAGCGTCGCCATCAACAGGACCGCGGCGATGCTCGATTGGAACAGCCAGGTGATCAGCGCCGCCAGCAGATAGGCGGTGATGGAATCGCCGGAGAAGTAATTGATGATGACCGGCATCAACTGGCTGTTGCGCAGCGGCTCGGATGCCTGACCGATCATTTCCAGCGACAGGATCAAAAGGCCGATGCCGACCAGGATGCGACCGGTCTGGCGCCAGTCGCGCCGCTCGGTGGCCATGAACATGACCGTGCCGGTGATCAGGCAAAGCGGCACCAGCAGCGTGAGATCGAAGGTGAGCAGCTTGACCACCAGAGCCGAACCGATCTCGGCGCCGCGCACGGCCAGTTGCCCGGCCGCGCCCGAGACGATGCCGGAGCCCGCGAAGGAGCCGACCAGCAGCGTGACGGCGGTGGAGCTCTGCAGCGCTATAGCGAGGCCGGTGCCGGCCAGCACCGCCATGACAGGATTGCGCATGGTGGCGCGCAGCTTGTGGCGCAGCACGTCGCCATAGGCGCGCTCGACGCCGGTCTTCACCATGCGCGTGGCAAACAGCATCAGCGCCACGGCGCCGGCCAGATGCAGGAGAACCACGGAGCCGCTCATTGCGGCGCACCGATACGGGCAAGGCCGGCGACACGGGCAGCGCGGCGGTCGGGAGAAAGAGGAGGGGTGCGAATCATGATCATGACGTTGGCCGATAATAGCTCGAATATTTTAGCCGGATAATAAAAATTTGTCGATTTCAAGGGCTGCCGGCGCGCGACGGGGCGTGTCGGAGAATGGACGGATGCCGAAATGGTTGCATGAGCCTCGCCGCCTTGACGCGGCGGATCGGCCGGTGTTGCCGCCCGCCCTTCGCCCGGAATTTGCGAAGATGTTCAACCAATCGATCTAAAGCTTCGGATTTATTACGGAATTGTAATGCTCATGTTCAGTTTCGGTTCATTCTTCGACGGCTATTTCTGCGGCATCGACAACCAAGGAGATTCCTTCATGAAACGCATCGTTCTTTCCGGTCTTGCTTTCTCGATGCTGGCCGCCACGTCCCTGACGGGCCAGGCCGCGCCGCTCAATGCGCCGGTCGCGCCGCAGTCGAACTATACCAATGTCGACTGGCAGAAGCCCACCAACCGGGATGTCAGGAAGCGCGTCATCCAGAAGCGGGTCATCCAGAAGCGCATCATTCAAAAGAAGGTCGTCGTGAAGCGGAACAACTGGCGCAATGGCCAGAAATATTCCGGCTGGCGGCAGCATCAGCCGGTCCGCGATTATGGGCGCTACGGCCTGCATCGTCCGGGCCGTGGCCAGGAATGGATCCGCGTCGGCAATGACTATGTGCTGGTCGGCGCCCTCTCCGGCATCATCTTTGGCGCCATCGCCGCGCAGTAAAGTCCCGATAGTGCCAGACTGGAGGAAGGGCGGCCCGCAACGGCCGCCTTTCCTTTTGCCCTGTGGAAACCGGGCATCGTCAGCATTAGGGGTCGCCGGACTTCGCGGGCATGATTATATGGGGGATAAACGAGTTCCCCGATGCGCTTTCCGCCCGCCTTCCTCGACGAGATACGCGACCGCGTGCCGATTTCGCAGGTCATCGGCCAGCGCGTCGCCTGGGATCGCAAGAAGACCAATGCGTCACGCGGCGATTATTGGGCCTGCTGCCCGTTTCATGGCGAGAAGAGCCCATCCTTCCATTGCGAGGACAAGAAGGGCCGCTACCATTGTTTCGGCTGCTCGGTCTCGGGCGATCACTTCAAGTTCCTGACCGAACTTGACGGACTGAGCTTTCCCGAGGCGGTCGAGAAGATCGCAGACATGGCCGGCGTGCCGATGCCGGTTCGCGACGTGCAGGAGGAGCGGCGCGAGAAGGAACGCGCCAGCCTTACCGACGTCATGGAAATGGCGACTGCCTTTTTCCAGGAGCGGCTACAGGGCGCGGAGGGCGCCAAAGCCCGTGCGTATCTGCGCGACCGCGGACTGACGCCTGCGACGCAGCATGCGTTCCGGCTGGGCTATGCGCCCGACAGCCGCAATGCGCTGAAGGAGCATCTGGCCGCAAAGGGCGTGCCGAAGGCCGATATCGAGGCCTGTGGGCTGGTGCGCCATGGCGACGACATTCCGGTTTCCTATGACTGGTTCCGCGACCGCATCATGTTCCCGATTCCGGATTCGCGCGGCAAGATCATCGCTTTCGGCGGGCGAGCGCTGGCGCCGGATGCGCTCGCCAAATATATCAACTCGCCCGATACCGAGCTCTTCCACAAGGGCAACGTACTCTACAATTTCGCCCGCGCGCGAAAAGCGCTGGCCAAGGGCGGCACGGTCATCGCCGTCGAAGGCTATATGGATGTCATCGCATTGGCGCAGGCCGGCTTCGAGAATGTCGTCGCGCCACTCGGCACGGCGCTAACCGAAAACCAGCTCGAACTGTTGTGGCGTATGGCCGCCGAGCCGGTGCTGTGCTTCGACGGCGACAAGGCCGGGCTGAAGGCCGCATGGCGGGCCGCCGACATGGTGCTGCCCGTAGTCCAAGCCGGGCGCACGGCGCGTTTCGCGCTGCTGCCGGAAGGCAAGGATCCCGACGACCTGGTCAAGGCGGAGGGGCCGGATGCCTTCCGCGCCGTGCTGGCGGAAGCGCGTCCTCTTGCCGATCTGTTATGGATGCGCGAGACGGCGGGCGGCGTCTTCGACACGCCGGAGCGGCGGGCCGAACTGGAGAAGCGGCTGCGCGAACTGACCAGCCGCATCCGTGATGAAAGCCTGCGATATCACTACCAGCAGGAGATGCGCGAGCGCGTGCTGAGCTTCTTCGGTTCTCAGCGCGCAACGCGGCAAGGTCGTCCGGACTGGAAGCCGGGGCAGGGCAAGGCGCCCGCTCCCGGCGGACAATTCGCCAAAGCCGGCGGTGGTCGCATCGCCATCACGGAAAGTCTCGGCCAGTCGGCACTGGTCAAGCGCGGCAACGAAGGAATGTCGGTGCGCGAAGCGACGATCATCGTGGCACTGGTCAACCACCCGGCGCTGATCGACGAGAATTTCGCCCATGTCGAGTTCCTTGATCTCGCCAACCCCGAGCTGAGGCGGCTGCACGGCGCCATCCTCGACGCGATGGCACATGACATGGCCAATGACCGCCACGCCGTGGTGGCGACGATCGAGCGCGCCGGCTGCGCCGAGATCTGGGAGCGTGCCGTCGGCCTGATCAGGCGGGCGCGGCAGTGGCCGGCGCTGGAGACGGCAGCGCTCGAGGATGCCCGCGACGCTCTGAACCAGGCGCTGCACTTGCAGCGCAGCGCGCGCACCTTACATAAGGAGCTGAAACAGGCGGAAGCGGCGATGGATGCGGATCCTTCGGACGAGAATTTTCGCCATCTGATCGAAATTCAAGCGCAATTTCGGGATGTACAAGCGACGGAAGCGCTGATCGAAGGCTTCGGTGTTTCGTCGGGCAGGGCTGGTCGGGCCTGAAGCATGGTCCCGAAAAGCGGGACCCGGTTTTCGGGAACGATCATGCTCCAGCAGAAGAAAGGCGGAGCTCATTCCGTCCCGAGGGTTGGGACGGGCTCGTGCCAGCAAGTGCAGGAATGACGGCGTTGTCATGGATCTTCTAGAGCCGGACCGCGCTAAGTCGGGTAATTGATTCGCTTTTTTCATGCGAATCATGCGAGAGGCGCTTGACCTTCCGGCAGAATGGCGGAATCAGGACGATTCGAAACGTTAACCCGCACCCGCGTCGACGGGAAAAGCAGCGATGTGAGGTCTTGGTCACTGGACAGGCAGCCAGCCTGCCACAGATATCAGGGTTAATCTGGACTTAATGCATGTCGCCCAAAAATGGAAACCGGTTTTGGGCGACGACAGGGCACCAACAAAGAGATGATGCAGTTATTGGCCCGGTGAAGCGCGTTGCAAAAGCGAGCCCAGCCGATTTGACCGGTCCGACAGCTTGCGCGGCCTCGATGTCGGGCCGCTAGGAGAAGATAAAGACTATGGCGACAAAGGAAAAGGAAGAGGTCGAGACCGAACGCGAAGGCGCCACCGATGGCCCTCTGCTCGACCTTTCCGATGATGCTGTCAAGAAGATGATCAAGGCCGCCAAGAAGCGCGGCTATGTCACCATGGACGAGCTGAATTCGGTGCTGCCCTCCGAGGAAGTGACCTCCGAGCAGATCGAGGACACGATGGCGATGCTGTCCGACATGGGCATCAACGTCGTCGAGGACGACGAGCAGGGCGAAGAGGCCGAGGCCGGCGACACCGCGGCGGATGCCGAGGAAGACGCCAACGAGCTGGCCGAGCAGACCGGCACCGCCGTCGCCGCCACAACCACGAAGAAAGAGCCGACCGACCGCACCGACGATCCGGTGCGCATGTACCTGCGCGAAATGGGTTCGGTCGAGTTGTTGTCGCGCGAGGGCGAAATCGCCATCGCCAAGCGCATCGAGGCCGGCCGCGAGACGATGATCGCGGGCCTGTGCGAAAGCCCGCTGACCTTCCAGGCCATCATCATCTGGCGCGACGAGCTCAACGAATCCAAGATCCTGCTGCGCGAGATCATCGACCTCGAAGCCACCTATGCCGGCCCCGAGGCCAAGCAGGCGCCGGTGGTGGAGCGCGTCGAGGAAGCGCCCAAGGTCGAGGAAAAGCCGCGCCGCGGACGCGACGATGAAGACGACATCACCAATGTCGGCGCCGACACGCGCGGCATCGGAGATGACGACGAGGAGGACGAGGACGAGGCCAGCCTGTCGCTGGCGGCAATGGAAGCCGAGCTGCGCCCGCAGGTCATGGAAACGCTCGACGTCATCGCCGACACCTACAAGAAGCTGCGCAAGCTGCAGGATCAGCAGGTCGAGAACCGGCTGGCCGCGGCCGGCACGCTGTCGCCCAGCCAGGACCGCCGCTTGAAGGAGCTGAAGGATCAGCTCATCAAGGCGGTGAAGTCGCTGTCGCTCAACACGGCGCGCATCGAGGCGCTGGTCGAGCAGCTCTACGACATCAACAAGCGCCTGGTGCAGAACGAGGGCAAGCTTCTGCGTCTCGCCGAAAGCTATGGCGTGCGCCGCGAGGAGTTCCTGAAGGAATATCAGGGCTCCGAGCTCGACCCGAACTGGACGCGCTCAATTGCCAATCTGACCTCGCGCGGCTGGAAGGAGTTCACCAAGAACGAGAAGGACGCGATCAGGGACCTGCGCGCCGAGATCCAGAATCTGGCCACGGAAACGGCCATCTCGATCCTGGAATTCCGCAAGATCGTCAACCAGGTGCAGAAGGGCGAGCGCGAAGCGGCTATCGCCAAGAAGGAAATGGTCGAGGCCAATCTGCGCCTCGTCATCTCCATCGCCAAGAAATACACCAATCGCGGCCTGCAGTTCCTCGACCTGATCCAGGAAGGCAATATCGGCCTGATGAAGGCCGTCGACAAATTCGAGTATCGCCGCGGCTACAAGTTCTCGACCTACGCGACATGGTGGATCAGGCAGGCGATCACGCGTTCGATCGCCGACCAGGCGCGCACCATCCGCATTCCGGTGCATATGATCGAGACGATCAACAAGATCGTGCGCACCTCGCGCCAGATGCTGCACGAGATCGGCCGCGAGCCGACGCCGGAGGAACTGGCCGAGAAGCTCGCAATGCCGCTCGAAAAAGTGCGCAAGGTGCTGAAGATCGCCAAGGAGCCGATCTCGCTCGAAACCCCGGTTGGCGACGAGGAGGATTCGCATCTGGGCGACTTCATCGAGGACAAGATGGCGATCCTGCCGATCGACGCGGCGATCCAGGCCAATCTGCGCGAGACCACCACGCGCGTGCTCGCCTCGCTGACGCCGCGCGAGGAGCGTGTGCTGCGCATGCGCTTCGGCATCGGCATGAACACCGACCATACGCTCGAGGAAGTCGGCCAGCAGTTCTCGGTCACCCGCGAGCGTATCCGCCAGATCGAAGCCAAGGCATTGCGCAAGCTCAAGCACCCGAGCCGCTCGCGCAAGCTGAGGAGCTTCCTGGATAGCTGAGGCCTACCGATTGCGAAGAGATCAAGGGCGCCCATCGTGGCGCCCTTTTTCTTTGGCGCTCGCCATTGCGGCACGCGCCCTTAGGGAGAATAATTTGGTGTCGGATGCATTTTTCTGGGCGACAACCCGGGAAGCCCGCCCCGGTCGAGGCCGTGTCGACATCGCCATGGCCTGAGCACCGTGCTCCGTGGCCCCGGAGGAGGCGTGCCATGACGACTTACATCATGCTGATGAACTGGACCGAGCAGGGCGCGAAGAACGTGCGCGAATCCCCCAAGCGCCTCGATGCCGCCAAGACGCAGCTGGGCGAGATGGGGGGATCGTTCAAGTCGTTCTACCTGACCATGGGGGAATTCGACATGGTGGCGGTGGTCGAAGCGCCCGACGATGCGGTGCTGGCGCGTTTCGCGCTGATGCTGGCCGCGGGCGGCAACGTCAAGTCACGGACCCTGAAGGCTTTCCCGGAGCTTGCTTACCGCGAGATCATCTCGTCGCTTGGATGATGCAAATCGGGACGTTCCGGAGCCGATGAGCAGGTGCCGGCTCGACGGCGCCTTGCGGCAAGACGGTGCGCTCCATCGTGATAGAGTGCAGCCAGCGGAGATCGCGATGAAGAAAGTTTCGATATTGGCTATCAGCCTTGCCGCGTGGTCGTCGATGCCGATCGATGCCCACACTGCCCCGCAAAAACCGGTCGGCATGTCCAATCCCGCATCGGTCCATTGCGGAGAGATCGGCGGGCGCCTGGTGATCAAGAAGGACAAGGCTGGCAATGAATATGGATTTTGCCGCTTGCCCAATCGGCGGCTGTGCGAAGAGTGGGAGCTGTTTCGCGACAACAAATGCGTCGGGCCGAAGACGGTGATGGGCCTGAAGTGATCGACAGCAGAACCAGGCCCTTGCTGACCGTCTGGTACAACACGCGCTGCCCGGTCTGCGATGCCGGCATTGCCAGGCAGAAGCGGCGGCTGATCGAGGCGATCAAGGCCGGGCGGATCGAATTTCGCGACATCAATCATGAACCGGAAGCACTGGCCGGATTTGGCGCTTCGCTGGAAGACATCCGCCGCCGGCTGCACGCGACCGATGCTCAGGGCAGGCTGCTGGTCGGCGCCGATGTCGCCATCGCCGTGTGGGCGCTGACGCCGGGCGAGGGCTGGCTGGCAAAGCTGCTCGGCAACGCCCTTACGCTACCGCTCGCTCGCTTCGGCTACGACCGCTTCGCCGACCTGCTCTATGCCTGGAACCGGCGCAACGGCCGCTGGTAGCGCCGGCTACTCCAATCATGATGAAGGCATGTTCGCGCGCGACCGACGGGTCGGCGTCCGACAGATGCTGTTCGCTTCCGGCCCGATACATCGTAAGATATATCTTGACTCCATGCTGGCGTGCGCCTAGTTGAGATATATCGTAAGATAGAACTCAAGGAACAATCAATGCACAGACACAATCATTTTGGCGATCGCGCCGAGCGCGTCTTCATGCACATGGCCGGCAAATTTGGCGGCAGAGGCGGGGGCGGCGGCTTTGGCCCGTTCGGCCATGGCAGGGGCGGCGGACGCGGCGGCCCGGGCGACATGTTCCGCGCCGGGCGCATGCTGGCCGACGGCGACCTCAAGCTGATCACGCTGTCGCTGCTGGCCGAGGCGCCACGCCATGGCTATGACATCATCAAGGCCTTGGAGGAGCGCACCAGCGGCATCTACAGCCCGAGCCCGGGCGTGGTCTACCCGACGCTGACCTTCCTGGAAGAGGCAGGCTATGCCGTGTCCTCGAGCGAAGGCAACAAGAAGGTGTTTTCGATCACCGAGGCCGGGCAGGCGCATCTTGCCGACAACCGTGAGATGATCGACGGCGTGCTAGACCATCTCGAGCGCTTCGGCCGCAAGATGGCCAAGGCGCGCGACTGGTTCGGCTGGAACGACGATAGCGAGGATCGGCGCGACGGCCGAGGCGGCCGTTCGGAAAAGCGCGACGAATTCCGTGCGCTGCGCCACCGGCTGCGCGCCGCGCTGAGCGACATCGTCGATGCGCCGGCGGACAAGCAGGCCGAGGCGATGAGCATCCTCGAAGACGCCGCCGCGGCGCTCGAAGCGCTGTCGCGCAAATAACCCGGCTTCGGTCCAACCGGCACGGCCCTTGCCCGTCCGAGCAAGGAGCGATAGTGAAATTCATCCTGCGCCACATTATGTGGTGCGGGATGAATGGTGTTGGAGGAAGCCCGATGTCTTTTCTGAAGCGTCTTTTCGGCGGTGGCGGTGATGAAGCGGCCGAGCCAAAGAGCGCCGCACCGGCCAAGCAGGTGGAGCACAAGGGTTTCACGATCAGCGCCACGCCCTACAAGGCCGATGGCCAGTACCAGACCTGCGGCGTCGTCTCCAAGGACGTCGACGGCGTCCTGAAGGAACACAGATTCATCCGCGCCGATCGTTTCGCCGGGTTGGACGACGCCGTCGACATCTCGATCAAGAAGGGCATCCAGCTCGTCGACGAGCAGGGCGAGCGGATGTTCGGGTAGACCGCCGACGAACGGCTCAAGAATTCCAGAGATCCGAGGGCCGGTCCAGATATGGGCCGGCCCTTTCGTTTGCTCCGCTATGCCGGCTGCAACGCTCTGCGCGGCAGTGGCGGGAAGGCGATGGCGATGCCCGCCGCACCCAGCCCGATGAGGGCCGAACCGATGAACAGCCAATGGTAGTTGGCGTAGGCGTCGAACACCATGCCGCCGGCGAGCGGGCCGAGCGCCATGCCGAGGCTGGACAGCATGGTGGCGGCGCCGAACACGGTGCCCAGGATGCGCTGGCCGAAATATTCGCGCGCCAGCACTGCGTAGAGGGGCATGACGCCGCCATAGGTGGCGCCGAAGACGACGGCCAGCATGTAGAACTGGCCGAGCTGACTGATCGAGAGATAGGCGGCGATCACCACGGCCTGGATCAACAAGCCGGCGATCAGCACCGGCTTGACGCCAAGCCTGTCGGCGAGCACGCCGTAGAGCAGACGCCCGCCAAGCCCGGCAAGGCCCTCGACGCTGTAGATCGAGACGGCGGCCATGGGTGCCACGCCGCACAGCATGGCATAGCTGACCATGTGGAAAATCGGCCCCGAATGCGCCGCGCAGCAGGCGAAGAAGGTGAGCCCCAGCACGATGAATTGCGGCGAGCGCAGCGCTTGGCCGACGCTCAGGCCGGCGCCCTCGGCAACCGGCGAGGAGCCAGTGTCGGTCACGACAGGCTTCGGTGGCTGGCGCACCAGAAGCACCGCCGGCAGGAGCAGCACCCAAGCCATGATGCCGATGTCGAACATGGCGGTGCGCCATTCATAGGCCGAGATCAGCCAGCGGGCGAAGGGCGAGATCGTCATCGGCGCGACGCCCATGCCGGCCGAGACCAGCGACACGGCAAGGCCGCGATTGGTGTCGAACCAGCCTGTTGTAAGCGCGATCATCGGTGCGAAGAAGGCGCTGGCCGCGAGCCCGACGAGCACGCCAAAGGTGATCTGGAAGGTGACAAGCGAGCCCGCACGGCTGGCCAGCACCAAGGCCAGGCCGAGGAGCACCGCGCCGACCGTGACGACGATGCGGGCGCCGAAGCGGTCCGACAGCGCGCCCCAGGCGAAGCCGCCAAGGCCCATGACCAGGAAATTGAGCGTCATCGCGCTCGATATGCCGGCGCGTGACCAACCGGTATCGAGCGCCATCGGCTCGAGGAAGATCGCCAGCGAAAACATGGTGCCGATGGCGACACAGGACATCAGCGCGCCGGCCGCGACAATGACCCAACGATAGGAAAGGTTCATGGTTTTCTCCCATGCCGTAAGGCATTTGTTGTGCGGCAAGGCCTGACTTGGCCTGCCGCTTGCGTCCGAAGGACGCCGGCGGCGGCACCAATCCTACAATCCGGTTGCATTTTTTATCCAGTCCGGGATGGGCCATTTCCCGGCGCCTAGATCGGCAGTTCCGATGTGTATTTGATGGTCTGGCTGGGAACGTCGGTCTTGACGTTCTGCACGCCCCTGATGCGGCTGAGATGTTCCGACTGGAAGCGGCGGTAGTCGTCGATGCCGGCCGCCACCACGCGCACCATGGCGTCGCAGTCGCCGAGCATCAGATAACATTCCATCACCTGCGGCAGCTTGGCCACTTCGGTGGCGAAATGCTCGATCGTGTCTTCGTCCTGCGCTTTCAGCCAGATGCGGGTGAAGAAGGTCAGGCCCTTGCCGATGCGGGCCGGATTGAGCACTGCGACGTAGCGGTCGATGACGCCGGCCTCCTCCAGGAGCTTGACGCGGCGCAGGCACGGCGACGGCGACAGGCCGACTTCAGCGGCCAGCTCATTGTTGGCCATGCGCCCATCGCGCTGCAGCGCCCGCAGGATGCGCCTGTCGATCTCGTCAAGTTTCATGGCTCTAAATTCCGTTTATCTGTTGATTCATGGCATAAGATGCCAAAATCTGGTAAAAGACAACAATCTTCGCAACCAAATTGCGAGACCTGGCGGCTATGGTTGCCCTGACATCGGCGGCATCCAACGGAACCGGCAGAGGCGGCCGCGCGGCGCGGCCGGAGGAAGATCATGAGCATTGCAGAGACCAGATCGGCGGCGGGCGGCGGACTGAACTCCGAGTTCCGGCGCGGCGTGGCCTCCTGCGCGCCCGTGCTGTTCGGCACCATCCCTTATGCGCTGGTGCTTGGTGCACAGGCCACACAAAGGGGGCTCAGCACCGCAGAACTGTCGCTGCTGACGGGACTGAACTTCGCCGGCGGCTCGGAATTCGCGGCGATCCAGCTGTGGACGTCGCCGCCGCATGTCCTGCTCATCGTCGCCATTACCTTCCTGGTCAACAGCCGCCATCTCCTGATGGGGGCGGCACTGGCGCCGTTCCTGCGCGACCTGCCGCGGCGCAAGGCGTTTTCCGCGCTGTTCTTCATGTGCGACGAAAGCTGGGCGCTCGGCCTGGCCGACGCCAAACGGCGCGCCGCCGACGGCGTCGCGCCAGCCTTCAGCCCGCGCTACTATATGGGCGCGGCAGTGGCGATGTACCTGACCTGGGTGGCCTTCACCACAATTGGCGCCTTGCTCGGGCCGGTGCTGGGCGAAGCCGAGACCTACGGCTTCGACATGGCGTTCGCGGCCGTCTTCCTGGTACTGCTGCGCGGCATGTGGAAGGATGTTGCCGCTGCGCGGCCGTGGCTGGTCAGTCTGATCATCGCGGCGCTGACCTACCTTTTCGTTCCCGGCGCCTGGTATGTAGCGGCGGGCGCGCTGGCGGGGCTGGTCTCGGCCTGGCTGTTGTGGAGGGATGAGGCATGATCGACGCGCAGACGCTTCTCACCATCGTGCTGATGGCCGGTGTCACGTACCTCAGCCGCGTCGGCGGCTATGTCGTGCTGCGCAATCGGGTGCTCAGCGCGCGGGCAACGGCCGTGATGGAGGCGGCGCCCGGCTGCGTGCTGATCTCGGTGATCGCGCCTGCCTTCGTCTCGAAAAACCCGGCCGATCTTCTGGCTCTGGCCGTCACGCTGATTGCCGCCACGCGATTTTCGATGCTGCCGACCGTGCTGATCGGGGTCGCTTCGGCGGGACTGCTGCGGCACATCATTGGATAGGCCAAAAAAGGCAGGCGCGGGCGCCTGCCTTCGATCTGGTTGGCAATCAGAGCTTTTACGCGGCTGCCGCGACATCCCGGCTGGCAGCCACCACGGCGTCGACCTTGGCGGTTGCCTTGGCGAGCGCTTCGCTGACTGCGTCAGGACCCTTGGCGACGCCTTCGATGCGGATGACGTCGACGTCGGTCATGCCGATGAAGCCGAGCACCGAGCGCAAATAAGGAACGGCGTGATCGAACTGCACAGCCGCGCCTTCCGAGTAGATGCCGCCGGATGCCAGCACGATATAGACCTTCTTGCCGGTGACGAGGCCTTTGGGGCCATTTTCGCCGTAAGCAAAGGTTTTGCCGGATCGGGCGACATGGTCGACCCAGGACTTCAGCGTCGAGGAGATGTTGAAGTTGATGAAGCCGGTGGCCAGGATCACCGTGTCGGCGGCAAACAGTTCGTCGAGCACGGCATCCGAGACCCCGACCACTTCGGCCTGACGCGGCGTGCGGGCTTCGGCAGGGGTGTATATGCCGGTCGCATAGTCGGTATCGATATGCGGCAGCGGGTTGGCGACGAGGTCGCGCACGACAAGCGTGTTCGACGGGTCGGCGGCGAGCAGCTTCTGAGCGAATTCGGTGGCGATACGGGTCGAGTGCGAGGCCGCGCCGCGCGGGCTCGACGTGACGAGAAGAATGGACATGGTGGGTCTCTCCAGTGGAATTGGATTGTCCCGCTACATATGGGCTTTCGATCCATCAGATAAACTGGTATATTTTCTATACGATCCATCCATTAATTAGATACAATAATGCAACCCAACCCGACACTCGACCAGCTTCAGATCCTCGTGGCCGTTGCCGACACCGGAAGTTTTTCCGCTGCCGGCCGCAAGCTTAACCGGGCGCAATCCGTCATCAGCTACGGCATCGCCAATCTCGAGGCGCAGCTTGGGCTGAAGCTGTTCGAGCGCGAGGGCACGCGAGAGCCGCAGCTGACGGAGATCGGTCGGGCGATGCTGGAAGACGCGCGGCGGATGATCGGCGTGCTGCACCGCATACGCTCACGCGTCGATGGTCACCATCGGGGGCTGGAGGCGGAAGTCGCGCTGTCGGTAGATGCGGCGCTGCCTTCGCCAGTGCTGGTGCGGGTGCTCAAGGCGTTTGAGGCGCAATTTCCGACCGTGATGCTGCGCCTGCACATCGGCACACTCGGCCTAATCCCCGACCACGTTGTCGGTGGCCAGGCCGATCTCGGTATTGGCGGCCTGCTGGGCGATGTCGACGTCCACCTGGTGGGTATAGGCTTCATGTCGATAGTGCTGGCAGCCGCGCCCAGCCACCCGCTGGCGCTGCTGCCCAAACCGGTAGCGATCGAGGACGCGCGCGAACACACACAACTCGTCGTCACCGACCAGTCCGAGCGTACCAAGGGGCGCGATTTTGGCGTCTTCGCCTACCGAACCTGGCGACTGACGGACCTGCGCACCAAACATATGTTGATGCGTGAGGGGCTGGGCTGGGGCGGGCTGCCGCGTTGGCTGATCGCTGACGATCTGGCTACCGGCCGTCTCGTGGAACTCGACCTCGAGCCTTTCAGGGAGGTGCGTTCGCCGCTCTATGCCATGCACCGCGCCGACCGCAGCCCGAAGCCGGCGGCGGCCTGGCTGATCGACCAGTTCAAGCGCCAACTTGGCTGCTTCAACGAGTTCGAGCCGGGCGAGGTGCCCGACGAAGAGCCGGAAATTTCCAGCGCACAGATTTGATTCCAACCTTTGCCCTGGATCTCATCGGCGGGAAGCCTCGGATCACGCGCGGGACAACCCATCGATCAGTGCCGTGAGAACGTTGCGGTAGTCTTCGGCCGAACCGCCCGCCTCAATGGCAAGTGCCGCGCGGTCGAAGGCGGCGGCGAGCAGGGCGGTCGTCGCTTCGGCCGGAAGCTTCTTTATGGTCCGCGCCCGCATCGCCGCGACCAGCCCTTCGCGCAGCGAGCGATTGCCATGGCGGTTGTCGATGGCGTCCATTTCGGCGCGGCCGAGCACGGCCGGGCCGTCGAGCAGCAGGAGCCGCGTGCGGCCGGGCGCGCGCATGGCGGCAAGATAGGCGTCGGAGCCGGCAATGAGCGCGTCGCGGGCATTGAGCGAAGGCGGCGCTGCGCCCTCGATCTCCCGCGCCACGGCCTCTGCCTCCTGCTCGACGACGGCGCCGAACAGCGCCTGCTTGTCGGAGAAGTGGTGGTAGAGCGCGCCGCGCGTCACGCCGGCCGCGGCGACGATCTCTGGTGTGCCGGTCTCGGCGTAGGATTTTTCGATGAACAGTTTTCGCGCCGCGGCGATCAGATCGGCGCGTGTCGCCTCGGTGCGGTCACGGTTGGAACGGCGCGCTGATCTCTGTTGCATACATGCAGCCTGTATGTTAATTCAATTTACATGCAGACTGTATGTTGCTTGACGGGAGAAGGAAAGTTGAAGACGACCAGCTATTATCCGGTGCTGATGACCGGGGACGTTGCCGGCACAGCGGCGTTCTATGTCGAACATTTCGCCTTCCGGCCGCTGTTTACGAGCGACTGGTACGTGCATCTGCAATCGGTGGAGAGCAAGCGCGTCAATCTCGGTATCGTGCAAGGCGACCATGAGACGATCCCGGAAGAGGGACGGGGTCGGAGCTCGGGCCTGCTGATCAACTTCGAAGTCCGTGATCCCGATGCGGTCTATGAGCGGATCACAGCCGCCGGCCTGCCCATCCTTCGGTCCCTGCGCGACGAGCCTTTTGGCCAGCGCCATTTCATCACCAGGGATCCCAACGGCGTCCTGATCGATGTCATCAAGCCGATCCCGCCAAGCGAGGAATTCCTGGCACAGTATGCGCAGGGTGCAGTGAGCGCCTGAGTGGAAACCCTCAACCAGCCCTTGCCACTGGCGTCACTGTCACCTGGCTGACACCGGTGCGGCGCACCACCGTGCACCGCGTCTCGCGGCCGATCCGCTCGGCGTCGAGCAAACGCACCAGGTCGTCGACGCCGGTGACCGGTCGGCCGTCTATCGCGGCGACGATATCGCCTTCCCTGAGGCCGGCCCTGGCCGCAGGGCCCTCCTTCTCGACGCCGCGCAGCCGAACCGCGGTCTTGCTCGATACTTGCGACAGAAGGGCCGCGCGACGGGGCAGGTTGACGGTGTCGGCCGACACCCCGATGAAGGCGCGACGGACGCGGCCGAAACGGATGATCTCCGAAATGACGAAATTGGCGGTGTTGGAGGCGACGGCAAAGGCAATGCCTTGCGCACCATGGATCATGGCGGTGTTGACGCCGATCACCTCGCCCGCCGAGGATACCAACGGTCCGCCGGAATTGCCGGGGTTGAGCGCGGCGTCGGTCTGGATGACGTCGTCGATCAGCCGCCCGGTGGAAGCGCGCATCGAGCGGCCGAGCGCCGAGACGACGCCCGAGGTGACGGTCCATTCGAAGCCGAGCGGGTTGCCGATGGCTATGGCGATCTGGCCGCGCCGCAGGCGCTTGGAATCGCCCAGCGGAGCGACATCGGCAAAGCTGCCGTCGGCGCGCACCAGCGCTATGTCGGTGTCGGCGTCGCGGCCGAGCACGCGGCCTTCGCTGGAGGCGCCGTCGGGCATCGACACGCGCACCGTTCTGGCATCGCCGACGACGTGGAAGTTGGTGACGACGAGCCCATCATGCGCAATGACGAAGCCCGACCCATGCCCGCCCTGGCCACCGATGCGCTCGATGCGGCAGACAGCCGGGCCGATGCGGTCGACAGCATCGGCCACCGTCGTCGAGTAGGCGTCGAGCAGCGCGTCGTCGGATTGGAATTTGGCGGCAGCAACGGCCATTGGCAGGCTCCATGTTTTCAGGCGCAACGATGACTATATGTGCGGAGCGGCTTCATCCGCCGCGACCTGACCAGATGGCCAGTCGCCCGGCCGACTAGCCGTCAGGCGAGTATCTCCAAGCGCGCTGCCGCGCGATATCTGGGGCATGGATGAACCCAGGAGACTGCTATGAGCGAATTCAATCTAAGTGCCTTTTCGGAAGCCATTGCCGATCTGGCAGCCAAGGCGGCGCCGGCGACCGCGAGCTTCACCACCCACAATCATCGCACAGCGAGCGCTTTCCATTGGCGCGACGGCTACTTCGTTGCCGCCGAGGAAGCCGTCGAGGCCGGCGAGGAGATCGAGCTGACGCTGGCTTCGGGCGAGACGGTGAAGGCCGATCTTGTCGGCCGCGATCCCTCGACCGGCGTCGCCCTGCTCAAGCCGGCCGGTGCTACCAATGCCGAGCCGTTGGCCAGGGCGGATGCGGTGCGGCCCGGCAACATTGCCGTCGCCATCGGCAACAGCCGGGGTTCGGCGTTGGCAGTTTCAGGCTCGGTCGGCGAAGTCGGCCCGGCCTGGCGCTCAATGCGCGGCGGCACCATCGACCGGCGCATCAACCTGGCGGTGGGCGCCGGCGGCCGTTTCGAGGGCGGCCCGGTGCTCGATGCCAAGGGCGCGCTGATCGGCATGCTGTTGTTCGGGCCGCGCGGCCGCGCGCTGGTCATGCCTTACGAGACGATCGAGCGGGCGGTCGCGACGCTGCGAGAGAAAGGCCATGTCGCCCGCGGCTATCTCGGCGCCGGCTTGCATCCGATCCGCGACGGCGAGGCCCGCGGCGCCATCGTCATGAGCCTTGATGACAACGGTCCGGCCAAGGCCGCCGGCCTTTCCCTCGGCGACATCATCGTCGCCTGGAACGGCGAGGCGGTGAGCGGCCCGCGCGAGCTGATCCGCAGGCTCGGGCCCGACAGCGCCGGAGCTTCGGTTACGCTCGGTGTCGTGCGCGGCGGAGAACAGCGAGACGTGGCGCTGACGATCGGCGAAAAGCCGCTCAGCTGAGAGGATTAATGGACGCGATCGCGACAGGCGAGATGACGCAAAGCGGCACCGGCGAGCGGCAGCTGGTCGTGCTGGTGGCGCTCGGTGATGCCGCGCGCGCCGAGCGGCTGTCCGCGTCGCTTGCCGCGACCGACGATCTGCTGCCGGTGACGCCGGGCAGCAGCGAAGCGGTTGATGTCGCCATCGTCGACGAGACCGCCGGCCCCACGGGTGCGGGAACAGGGAAGGGCGACGCCGTTCCCGCCGCGACCGCGCGGGTGCTGTTGTCTTCGCAGGCCGGCCTGGCACGGCCGCAGGGGCAGGTGTTCGCCGTGCTGCCGACGGCGGCGGATGCAATGCTGATTGCGGCCGCCGCCAGGCTGGCGGCGGCCGGCTACCGCGTCTTTGGCGACAGCGGATCCGTTCCTGGCCGCCGCGATGATTTCCAAGGCGGCGATATTGGCGGCGACGGCCTTTTCGACGAGGAGCATCCCGACGAGCATGCCGCCCGCCCGACGCTGTCGCCGAGAGAAGCGGAAGTGCTGGCGCTGCTGGCCGAAGGCGCGCCCAACAAGGTGATCGCGCGGCGGCTCGACATTTCCGTTCATACGGCGAAGTTCCATGTCGCCGCGATTCTGATCAAATTGGGCGCTGCCAACCGCACGGATGCCATCGCCATTGCGATGCGGCAGGGGCTGGTGCTGGTCTAGGGTGCCGTCTCAGCCAGGATTTGACGATCATCGTCAAAGTCAGCGCTGCCCCTATAGCTCCAGATCATTTACAGCGGCAAGGAACGGACCCTCCGCAGCGTCACCGTCAGCCGCTGCCGCAAGCTCTTGTATCCGGGGACCGCCACAGGCAAGGATCGCGCTACGAGACAAGCAAGCGGAGGAAAAATGTCGCTCAAGGGAAAGACGCTGTTCATCTCCGGCGGGTCGCGCGGCATCGGGCTGGCGATCGCTTTGCGCGCCGCGCGCGATGGCGCCAATGTGACGATCGCGGCCAAGACCGCTGAGCCACATCCGAAGCTGCCGGGCACGATCTACACCGCCGCTGAAGAGATCGAGCAAGCCGGCGGCAAGGCGCTGCCGGTCCTGTGCGACATTCGCGAGGAGGCGCAAGTGGCCGAAGCGGTGTCGAAGACGGCCGAAAAATTCGGCGGCATCGATATCTGTGTCAACAATGCCAGCGCTATCCAGCTCACCGGGACCCTGGAAACCGACATGAAGCGTTACGACCTGATGCACCAGATCAACACGCGCGGCACGTTTCTCGTTTCCAAAATGTGCATTCCGCACCTGAAGTTGGCCGGGAATCCTCATATCTTGAATCTGGCGCCGCCGCTCGACATGAAGGCCAAGTGGTTCAAGAACCATGTCGCCTACACCATGGCCAAGTTCGGCATGTCCATGTGCACGCTGGGCATGAGCGCGGAGTTCGCCAAGGACGGCATCGCGGTCAATTCGCTGTGGCCGATCTCGACCATCGATACCGCGGCGGTGCGCAATCTTCTGGGCGGCGCGACGGTGGCCGCGATGAGCCGTTCGCCCGAAATCATGGCCGATGCCGCGCATGCCATCTTCATGCGGCCATCACGCGAAGCGACCGGCAATTTCTACATCGACGAGGAAGTGCTGCGCGCCGAGGGGATCAGCGATTTTTCGGTGTATGCGCCGGGTGCGGCCGGGCCGCTGGCCGGCGACTTTTTTGTCCCGGACGAGGTGTTTGCCAATTCCGACACGAAGATCAGGACGGCTTTCTAAAGATGTATCGAGGCGCAAATTCCGGATGGAACTCGGTTTCAGACATTCCTGGAGTTGCTCTGAGCAAAAAGCCCCGCCGGAGAGGGCCGGCGGGGCTCAGTGCGTCCCGCTGGAGTCGGGACGGGGCAGGGAACGCCCGATCCTGAATCTGGGGTAGGCCATCTCGCGATTCAATGAGCGGGACCCGACGCCAGGACAATTCTTGTTGAACTTGGGCCGTTGCCGCGATCTCGCCCATCCCGGCGAAACCGGGATGGGCTTTTTACCGATCCGATTCCAGAAGCCTGCTCAAGCGCCTGGAAATGCAGACATTTGTGGACCATGATCTTTTCCGAAAGCCGGTTTCCGGCTCCCGGATCGTGGTCAGTTGTTGCTCGCCACCGGCGCCACCAGCGAGGTGATGCGGCGGATGGCGACACGCCGGTTCTCGCGATTGGGGCCTGAGGTGTCGACCTTCAGATATTCCTCGCCATAGCCCTGCGTGGTCAGGTTTTCAGGCGGTATGCCGAAGGCGTTGGTCAGCGCTTCGGCCACCGCTTCGGCGCGGCGGTCCGACAGAGCGAGGTTCGCCTCCGGTGTGCCGACAGCGTCCGTGTGGCCTTCGATAAGGAAGGTCTCGGCCGGGTTCTTCTTCAACAGCTTCTCCATGGCCGTGGCGACACCCTCGAGCTTCTGCACCTCGGCATCGGAGATCGAGGAAGAGCCGAATTCGAAGTTCAGCGTGTCAAGATCGATGCGTCGGGCAATGTCGCGCACCCGTGCGGAACGCTTGACCTCGTTGATCGAATAGAGGCGCTGCACCTTCTCCACCGGCGGTTGCTCGAGGAAGGTATAGTAGTCGTCCGGGCTTTCGACCTCTTCGGAGTCAAGGATGTAGTCCCGGCGCGGAATGGTCAGCCGCATCGGTGGCAGGTCGTCGCCGGGATCGCGCCAATCATTATCGTCGTCGTAGCTTCGTTCGTCGACATAGCTCAACACATACTCATGACCGTCGGGCATGATGCGCGACCGCTGGATGATGTCGCCGTAGCGGTTGCGGATGGTGACGATCTGCACGCCATTGTCGCGCTCGACTGTCTCGCGCGTGCGGCCTTGCGAGAGATCCTCATAGTAGACATCCTTGGCGCCGCGGGTCAGGCGCGGGCGGTCACTGCTCTGAACGTATGTCTGATCGTTGAGCTGGATGATGACGCGATCGCCGATCTCCTTGAGCACGTCGACACCCTTGGGGCGGCGGCGGTCGCGGATGTTCTCGTCCGGTGCGCGCTCGAGGCGTTTGCCCTTCTCCTCGGTAACCGGGACGATTTTTTCCGGTTTGATCTCCTGCTGAGCAGCTCTATCGTCGGTCGGAGGCGGACCCTGGTCGACGGGAGCGACCGCGGGCTGGCGGCCCTGAGCACCGCCCTGCCGGGCGTTTTGCCCACCATTCTGCTGCTCGCCATTTTGCTGCTCGCCATTCTGGTTGGCGGGGTTCCTGCTGGCCTGGCCGTTCTCGCCGCGGCCGCGGCGTCGGGCATCCTTCTGGCTGTCGAGAATGGGGGCAGCGTTCTTGTCGGCGGGCGTCTCGGCCTGCTCGGGGTTTTGCCCCTGGACAGGCGCGGCCTTGCCGGCACTGGGCTGTTCACCCGTGGCCGGCTGCTCGCCCGTTGCAGGCTGCCTGCCGGTTTGCTGTTGTTCGCCATTGGCCGGCTGCTGTTCGCCATTCGCCGGCTGCTCGCTAGCCGGTTGTCTGGCGTTCTTTTTCCTCTTGTCCTGGGGTTGTTCGCCCTGGGCTGCCGGCCTCTCGCCTGAGGGTGCCGGTTCTGCCTTGGGTGCTTCTGCGGCAGGTGCTTCCTTCGGTGTCGGCACGGCGCTGGGCTCGGCCTGCTGCTCCTGTTTGCGCTTCTTGCGCTGGTTGTCGTTGGCAGGTTCCGTTTGGCCCGCCGGTGCCTGTTCGGTCTGCTGTTGTTGGTCGCGCTTCTTCCTGCGCGGCTGCTGTTCCTCGGTGGCGGGTGCTGCCTCACCGGCTGGCGCCTGCTCGGTCTGCTGCTGCTGGTCGCGCTTCTTCCTGCGCGGCTGCTGTTCCTCGACGGCGGGCGCGGCTTCACCGGCGGGCGCCTGCTCGACCTGCTGCTGGTCGCGCTTCTTCCTGCGTGGCTGTTGTTCCTCGGCAGCTGGTGCGGCCTGCTGCGCGGGGGCCTGTTCGGTCTGCTGTTGCTGATCGCGCTTCTTCCTGCGCGGTTGTTGTTCCTCGACGGCGGGCGCGGCTTCACCAGCGGGCGCCTGCTCGACCTGCTGCTGATCGCGCTTCTTCCTGCGTGGCTGTTGTTCCTCGGCGGCTGGCGCGGGCTGCTGTGCGGGTGCCTGTTCGCTCTGCTGTTGTTGCTGATCGCGCTTCTTCTTGCGTAGCAGTTCCTGGTCGCTCTGCTGTGCATCGTCAGTCTGGGTGTCCTGGGCCAGGACCAGCGGCATTGCGCTGTCTCGCATGGGGCCGAACGCGGCACTTCCCTGAAGCGGGGATGCGCCCAACGGCGCGGATGCCATCAGCAGGCCGAGTGCGGTGCCTGCCAGAATCCGTGGTTGGCGTTTCATCGAAATTCTCCTTGTGGGGTCCCATCCTTGCCGAAACCGATTTTAACGAAATTGGTTCCGGCGGCTCATGGTTAGGGACCGTACGGGGCGATTGGCCGGCCTTTTGAAGGCAACTTCATGTCTTTCGACGGGGGTGCCGCCCCATTCCAGCCTTTGCCCTGCTTGACCTTCGCGGCGGCTGGGGCCACATGCCGGAGATGGAAACGCCGTTCTGGAAAACAAAGACGCTGGAAGCAATGAGCCCGGCCGAGTGGGAATCGCTCTGCGACGGCTGCGGCAAATGCTGCCTGTCGAAGCTCGAGGACGAGGATACTGGCGACATCTACTGGACCAGCGTCGGCTGCCGCCTGTTCGACGCGCAGACATGCCGCTGTTCGGACTATCACAACCGGCTGGCGCGCGTTCCCGATTGCGTCGGGCTGACGCCGCAAAATGTACGCACCATCAGTTGGCTGCCCAGCACCTGCGCCTACCGGCTGGTCGCGGAGGGGCACGATCTCTACTGGTGGCACCGTCTGGTGTCGGGCAGTGCCGAGACGGTGCATGAGGCCGGCATGTCGATGCGCGGCCGGGTCAAGGCCAACGAGACGGATCTGGCCGATGCGGAGGATTATTTCGACTATATGCTTGACGACGAGCCATAAGCTCGCATCGGGACGAGGAACCATAGCTCGCATCGGGATGACGAGCCCTGAGGCCGTGTCCGTAAGGGCGCGCAGGAACCAGGAACCATGCGAGACGTTTGGGGCACATTGTTGGAAAACCCGTAGAAGCTTCCTTTTTCCGCCACATGAACCGCCGATGAACGGCAGGTTCGTAAATAGTTCAGACAGGCGGGTGCATTCTCCCATCATCGATTTCAAGAGGACGGGCGAGAGCCCGCAACAAGGAGAGAAGACCATGTTCAACTCGGTGAAAACGGCAGCCCTTTCGGCCCTCGTCGGCCTCGGCACGCTGGCGGCCGTTCCCGCCCATGCCGACAGCCTTTACCTGGGCTTCGGCAACAACAACGATCCGCGCTTCGGCGTCTATGCCGGCGATGACGGCTATCGCCACCGCCGCGATGAACGCCGCGACGACTGGCGCCGCGGCTGTTCGCCCGACTGGGCCCTGAACAAGGCCGAACGCATGGGGCTGCACCGTGCCCGCGTCGTCGACGTCAGCCGCCGCACGGTCAAGGTGATGGGCCGCCAGTATGGCGACCGCGTCGTCATCGTGTTCGCCAATGAGCGTGGTTGCCCGATCATCAACCGCTGAGCCTCTTAAGGCGCGACCTTCTGCGAGGGTTGGTAGCGGCATGATCTTCTGCGGGGTCAGTCGCAGACACCACCCTCTGCGAAGATCCGTCTGGAGACATGATCCTTTCAGGATCAGTCTGGAGACACGACCTTCTGCGAAGGTCGGTCTGGAGTAGTGGAGCCGCTTTCCTTCGGGAAGAATGCGGCTCAAAAAACCCGCGGGAGCGATCCCGCGGGTTTTTCATGCACCACGGCGGACGGTTCAGGGTCGGGCTCGGCCATGGACCATCGAAGACGCTTATTTCAGTTCGAAGGTAACGGTGACCTGGACATTGTAGGCGTTCTCGCCGGCCTGCACCGGAGCAGCACCGACGGCCGCGTCGAAGGCCTTGGCGTTGATCGGCATCGGTGGCGGCGCGATGTTCTGGTCAGTGATTTCGATCACCCGGCCTATGCTGACGCCGGCGGCTTCCGCCAGCGTCTTGGCCTTGGCCATGGCATCGGCCACCGCCTTTTTGCGCGCTTCGGTGACGGTGGCAGCCGGATTGTCGTTGGTGAAGACGATGCCGCCGCCCTGGTTGACGCCCAGCGATACCGCCTTGTCGAGGATCTCGCCGGTCTTGTCGACATCGCGCACGCGCACCGACAGCGTGTTGGTTACCTGGTAGGCAATCAATTCGGCCTCCTGGCCGCCGTCGGGCTTGTTTGTGTAGTTATAGCGCGGATTGATCTGGATGCCCGCGGTCTGGAGGTCGCGGTCCTTGATGCCGGCCGACTTCATCGCGGCGATCACGGCCGCCATGGCGTCGTTGTTGGCATCCAGTGCGGCGCGCGCCGTCTTGGCTTCGCGCATGACGCTGAG
Organism: Mesorhizobium sp. B1-1-1; assembly: GCF_006442955.1. Lineage (NCBI taxonomy): Bacteria > Pseudomonadati > Pseudomonadota > Alphaproteobacteria > Hyphomicrobiales > Phyllobacteriaceae > Mesorhizobium > Mesorhizobium sp. B1-1-1. The sequence goes on along the minus strand of NZ_VFWW01000010.1, from coordinate 2,506 downwards.
CGTCAGGACCGCCAGGTCGGGCGCTACGGTCGCCGCCCCTTCGCCCGAAACCACGATACGGGGCGGTGTCGGCGACTCAGCGGCCGCGGCCAGCGCCGGAAAGGCGATGGCGGCGGCGAGTGCGAGGGGCAAAAGAGGTCTGGTCATGAAATCTCCTCGGGTAAGCATATCCGCGCCCAGCGGGCGCACGCGGCTCCTTATGGCGCGATTATGGGCTGATTTGGACGATTGTGACCAGCGGTCCCGGAAAGCCTTGTGCCGCGATGCGAAAAACATTAATCCAGCCCGCGTGGGGCCTGTAGCTCAATGGTTAGAGCCGGCGGCTCATAACCGCTTGGTTGGGGGTTCGAGTCCCTCCGGGCCCACCATCGTCCTCTAGACCCCTTGTAAATCCTACAAACTGCTGTTTCCAAGCGCTTTCCGCCCTGTATGGTTCCAACATTGGCTCCAACATTTGGGTGGTTTTGGTTGGCAAAAGTCGCTGGTCTGATAAGAAAGAAGAGCGCCTATTTTTACGTGCGCAGGATATCCTTGTGTTGAAGCCGCTAACCGCGCGGCGGGAAGGGATCGTTGCCGTAAGAGTTCGAGTCGCGGATCTGCCCGTTGGGGCGATGGATCACCACCTCGCTGTGCTGGTTGATGGCGATGTCTCTTGCCGAGGCGACCGCACCGGCTTGGGTCGGATGAAGCGAAGTGGCGCGGTTATTGCCGGCGCCGAGCACCGCCCACTGACCGTCGCGAGGTACGACATGCTGATTTTTGCCCATGAAAGTCTCCGTTAAGGTTCGTTTGTCCGTCGGCAGGCAGCAGCGGTGCGCCATCATGTGCTCGGAAACGCTTTGGTGGCGCTGCCACAGGAGAATCGTCGCGAATTATCTGATCAGTCGTGGCGAGTCCGCGCCGCCGCGGCATCGGAGACGCGCAAGGTCGGGTGTGTGAGGCGGATGTTCGGCTTGCGCCGGGTTTTGTGCAGTCCTGCATTTGAATAGACGTGCTTTGCCTGCACCAGCCGCCCATCAGGGTGCGGAACTGAGCCAATTCATGAAACCTTGCTGGAAGCGCCGAGGCACTTCGGCCTCTGGCACGTTCCACGAATTGAAGAGACGCTTGCCTGCTTCGGGTCACTGCACGAGCATGCTCGCATCGGTGTGGAGGTCCGATCGACCAGCCGGGCATACTACCAACCGATGCTAGGGATAGCGTCCAAAAAAGCGCCTAAGTTCGAAGTGCTACTGCATCTCTCCACTTCCGCGACTATGTGAGAAGGATTCAATCTCCTCCAAATCAATCCTGCCATCGCCGTTCTCGTCGACGACGTCAAATATCCTCCCGATCACATCCTGGATCTCGCTCTGCGAAAGTGCTCCATCGCCGTCGGCGTCCATTATCGCAAACATTATTTTCATCCTGGCCGCGTGCATCATGCGAGGCCCCATGCGATCAGGCTTTCGAGCTATCCTGTCCCCATCGTGCGGCCCTTGCCCTGTGTCCCGGTGCCAATCTTGCCGATGCGGAGGCCTTTCTTCGGGGCCGCGATCTCCCTGCAGCTTGTCCTGTAACATCTCGTCCATCATCTGCCGCATCATCTCACGCGTCTGGTCTTCTGTCTGTTTGTTAGGGCCTGGCAGTGGTGTGGATCCAGACTGCTGCGGCGGCGGCTTAAGCTCCGGTGTCCCACTCGTCTGGGCCAGCGCCGGCAAGCTTAACATGACCAAAGCAGCGGCAGCTGCCGTCGTCCCACATTGTACTTTCATCGGATTTTCCTTCCTTGAATGGCCATGCCAAACTTCGGCATTCACGGCCAAACTTGCTCCTCAGACTTTGGTTCCGGATGCAAGCTGCACAATAGAAGCTCAAATCGTGAGGTTCGGCAGCTGAAGTACGATGCAGCGATGTCGAGCGACAACATCTTCGGTCATTTGATGGGCCGCCTCGCTCACGGCTGCGGGGTACTCACCGTTTGGCGGGCGCCGACGACGCAAACCGCCGCCGAACTGGAAGCGATTGCATCTTCACACGGCTGGACGCCCGAACCCGTGTTGAGGAACTGTCGGCTTCGGAGACTGTCAGTGGCGCGGCCATCAGACGATTTCCAGACTGCCGACCTTCGCTTGGGTGAGACGCGTAAAGGCTATCGAACGCGCAATCGAGGAACACAAACCACGGTGATCGTTGCTGCCGAAATGGTGAGATAGAGAATGCTCGCAGGCTGCTCCTAAAAAGATGATCGAACGCCGCTTGGAATGGAACATGCGCTCCCACCACTGCTTGGCGCTCCGCCGGCATGCATTGTAGAGCTTGGCACAACGGGAACCTGCGTTGCAGTCGAAAGTTCTTGATGATGGCAACTCGCCCGATCACGAGCGTGCTCACCTCAATTGGCACGTTGACCTCTCGGCCGGCAGCATTCCTGGTGCTGCTGGCTTACGCGGCCCTTTGGCTATTTCTCGACAGGGCGAGTTTGAACTGGCACGGCGCGGCGACCCTGTTCACCTGGGCCATGACA